>JAVBNN010000052.1:0-20371 GCA_031551525.1 Acidaminococcales bacterium | reverse complement strand
GATAAAACATAGTACCAAGTGGGGCGACCGGACATTTGTCCGGTCGCCCCAGTTTTATATCATTTCCGCAAAAGTTTGTATCTTAGTCCGGGCTTGCTCCTGCCCTTCGGTGCTTTGATCTATATCAACACATACCACCGGCAGACCTTGCTCTTCACCCGCATTGGCGATCATGGGATAGTCGTACTCTTCCACATCGCAGAATTTCATCAAACAGACAACAATACCGTCAGCCTTATTATCCTTGGCCAGTTTGGCAACAAGTTTGCCCCGGTCGCCTGAGCGATCATGGATAACGGAACAGGATTCTCGTTCAAACCATTGCTTGGCCAAACCTTCCAATGCGCTGCCGCCCGCCGGTATAGCGGTCCGCACCTGCCGGGTCTCCTGAGCCAAGTCATCGGCTACCACCGCGATTTTGTTCTCTGCAAAAATATCGAGAAGGTCGTTCGGTTCGGCAGTAACGCCTGTAAGCACCACTTTTTTGCCTTGCCACTTATGGAGCGGCAATTGCTTTAATGCAGCGTTTATCTGCTCAAGCAACTCTGTGTGTTCGGCTTTTTCCATAAAATGCGCGCTTTTCATCACACTGTGACGCACTTTCGGTGTGATCACATCAAGATGATCGTTGGCTAAAGCCAGAAATTCACGAACAACCTCACTATGCTTGTTGTAAACCCCTATACTGTTTTGCAGCGCTTCTTCCGTTATGGCCGCGCCACTGACATTTTCAACCATTTTCTGTACAGCGGCATACTCATCTTTGAGAAATTCCAACGCCCCGCTGTCATCACGGTTTTGCGGGTGTATGAACGCCACCAGCGGTATATCCTTTACACCAGTGCGCCACGCGCCACAAATACCACGGAAAGTATCACACAACATAGGCATGATAGCGGCGGATAGCCCTTGGTATTTGCCGGTCATGCCCAACTCCAGACAAGAGCGCATTATCGAGCAAGTAAACGCTGGCGCGTATTGCCCGGCGACCGACGGATTTATCTGCCCGCCCCACAGCCCCATGGGAACCATACCGGCGGCATGTACGATTTCTTCCGGTGTATACACCGGAAAACAACCTACGACTTTTTTCCCCGCCTTGAGGTATTTGTCCTGCATCGCTTTCGGATTATCTGCAACAGTGACCAACTGACCAAGTAATGACTTCAATTTCTCCATCATTGCGCCTCCTTGTTCTGTTGCATTATTTCCACAAGGCCTTGTACCCTGGTCTCAAACTGGGCTTCATTGTATACTCGGGTATCCGACTGGTCGCCATCGAAATTGGAAGTCGGCACACCTGTATTTTCCTCGACAATCTCTCGACCGACGAAAATATGGAACGTCATCAATTTGCAACTTCTATTGACATGGCAAAGCATACCGTCGCACTGAAAATCCTTGATGGTCTTGGAACGTTTTTCCATTATCGACTTGGTCGAAAAACTGTTGGTCGAGGAAGTCGCATAAGCATATGCCATAGAATCCAGGTCACCTGGTGTATATACGACATTCCATGCAGTTACATAGCCGTTGATGACGGCGTTTACATTATAGTTTCTGAGTGTTTTAAGATTGTGACCCAGATTTGGCCAGCAGGCAATGCCTTCCCAGTGCACTCGGTATTTCTCCTCGGCCGGGAAGGATGAGGTGTTGTTGGCAATATGTTCTTCAACTTCGGCCTTGAGGTTTTCGAATATCTCCGTAGTGGTTTCCTTGCCGCGACAAAGAACCATGCAGGACATATAGTTGAACAGATCAAAACCGCTGAGTGGGGACGGCTTTCTCATATTAAGGTTGCAGATATCGTCGAACAGTTTACTGTTTATTTGTGAACGCTCCTGCACCTCAAGAAATTTGTCCCAGTCAAATTTCTTGTCAAGGAATTTTTCCAAATCTTTTATAGCGTTTTCTATCTGACTGCGTATATATTTTACCTTATGCCGCCCCGGTGGCTCTTCATAGTAATTGTACAGGCAGTCTATGAAAAAGATCGGTATTTTGAGGTCGCGTGACAAATTTTCATACCATTTCATCAACTGCGTACAACTGTTGTTGGCGCAAAGCAGAAAATCCGGCATGGGCATCAGCGGATCCGCCTTATTGTAAGTAGGATCTTTGATCTTATCGGCCAAAGCCATATTAAGCCGTGCGTAAGAACAAATATTCATCGGATAGCGCATTGTGCCTTCGGCATGGTGTATTAACTCGTCACCCAAATGCTTGGCGGCAACGGACGCCGCGTTATTTTCCGGATAAAGGATGGGCACATCAAAAGTTTCGCATATTTCCTGCGGAAATATCGCCGTCGACCAGCCTATCGGCTTGCCGTTTTTTTTAGCTTCCCAGGCATCGCGGTATGCTTTAGCCGTCTGTTCGTTGACCAGAACGCGCGACCTTGGCAACTCGCGCTTTGGCTTTGCTTGTTGTTCTGACATAAAAAGACCTCCTGCTTCTTATTCCCGCGCTTTCATACACTCTTCATAGGCAAAAAGCGCAGCTCCTATCGCACCAGCAAGCTGGCAGTCCTCGTGAACCAGTATCTTTGTCTTTAATTCGTCTTCCAAAATCTTAACCACGCCCTTATTCAGCGCCACCCCGCCGCTCATCGCTACATCCGGAACAATACCCGTCCTAAACACAAGCGATGCTACTCGTTTGCCCACTGAACGGTGTATGCCAGCTACCAAGTCTTCCAGCTTGACGTCGGAAGAAAGTTTTGATATCACCTCGGATTCGGCAAACACCGTGCAGGTATTGCTGATATTGACCTCATCTGTCGCCCGTTCACTGATACTGCCAAGCTCCGTCGTCTTGACATTGAGTATAGTTGCCATGACGTCAAGAAACTTCCCCGTACCGGCAGCACACTTGTCATTCATGGAAAAGTTTTCCATCATACCTTTGACGTTCAAACGCAAAACTTTTATATCCTGGCCGCCGATATCTATTATCGTACGGGAGGTAGGCAACAAGAACCTGACGCCCTTAGCGTGGCAACTTAATTCACTTTTTTGATTTTCCGTTTCTTTAAAAGTAAAACGCCCATAACCAGTGACCAAAAGCCCATCGACATCTTCTTTTTTAATGTTGCTGGCGGCTAAAGCATCTTCAAACACCTTTTGTGCGCCAATGGTGCCTGTGCCAAGCTGAACAACGGCCCGGGCCACTATCTCCCGTCCATCGCGCATTATCACAGATTTACAGGCTGTCGAACCTATATCAATCCCCATTGAAAACATATTAACCAATCTCCTAAAACCGATCTGTACTTACATCAACTGCTTTATGTCCTAACTTCAGATTACACCTTCTTCTTTGAGTTTTGTCAACTCTTCCTTAGACATCCCCATTTTGCCGCAATAAATCTCTTCATTGTATTCGCCGATTTCCGCTCCCGCCCAAGCTACTTTGCCAGGAGTTCTATTCAATTTAGGCACTATGCCTTGCATTTTTATATTGCCGAATTTTTTAGTCGGAACTTCTACAATCATTTCCCGTTCAGTAAAATGCGGGTCTTCCACTATATCTTTTACAGTATATACTTTGCAGCAGGGCACTTCGTCACCAAACGCGGCAAGACATTCATCAATAGTATGATTGCGTATCCACTCTTCAGCTATATTGTTTATTTCATCGCGATTTCTCGATCGTCCTGCCGCCTTGCTGTATTCTTCGCTCTCCAAAAGATCGGCGCGACCGATACCTTTGGCAAACTCGGCAAACAGCGGATCACCGGCTACAGTAAGTACTAGATACTGATCGTCTTTAGTTAGAAAATGCCCCGAAGGTATTGTAACAAGCACGCCATTTCCCATACGTTTTCTAATGGTTCCGTCATAGAAATATTCCGGTATTATCGACTCCAGTATCCTGATAGTCGATTCAGTCAGACAACAGTCTATCCTTTGCCCGAGACCAGTCCCAACGACATCTCTGTTGTAAATAGCGAACATAACGCCGATGACTGCAAACTGTGCGGTCAAAAAATCGGCCACAGAAAGTCCTGGCTTGATCGGCGGACCATCAGGAAAACCTGTTATATGGAGCATGCCGCCCATGGCTAAACCAATACGGTCAAAGCCCGGTTTGTGACTATACGGCCCCGTCTGCCCGAAACCAGAGGAACTCATAAATACCAGACGTGGATTATGCGCATGGATTTTCTCCCAAGTAAAACCCAGTTTAGCAAAAACGCCTGGGCGGAAATTTTCCACCAGCACATCCGCATCTTTTAAAAGATCCCACAAAAGGTCCTTACCTTTTGTGCTTTTCAGGTTGAGCGATACCGTCTTTTTGTTGCGGCCTTCAACCTGGAACCACATATCTTTTATCCTGCCCATGCCACGGCTTAAATCGCCTATCCCCGGCGGTTCAACCTTTATTACTTCCGCGCCAAAATCGGCAAGCATCGTCCCACAAAATGGCCCCGCCAATATATTGCCAACCTCAACAACTTTTAATCCTTGCAATGCAGTTGTCACGCAATCCACCTCGCTATTATTTTTTGACAATAAAAATTCATGCCGCCAGCATAACTATAAGCATTTCGGCAGCTCTTCACTCCATGGTTGTCCAGAAAGCATACGATGTTTATAGAATATTTAGAATATTCAGGTCGCGTTTAATCTTATATTAATGTCTGCTTTGACCTTTTGTAAATTATCAATTTCTCTATATATCGTTAATAAAAAAGTTAACGATGTGTAGAAAACGGCCCATTTGCTTTGTGCCACAAAAAAACTTGTCCTGACCACCTATTGGTGGCCAAGACAAGTTTTGATATACGCATATCTATTGGGTGATCTCTCTTGCCATTTTTTGTATATTTTGATGATAGTCCACCATAAACTCCTTAAACGCCACGGCATTCTTTGACAGATACGCGTCTTTTTTCCATAAAATCACCTGCATGCGATGGATAGGTGGATCAGCTATTTTTACAAATATTGCATTTCCCAGATCGCCGGTAGGCGCAACAGAAAAAGTCGTAAAAACAATACCATATTTGGCCGCCAGCATTTTCGGACGTAAAGCGTAATCGCATTCCAATACGATTTTAGGCGTGAATCCTACCATTTCACACAAATTATCAAAATACCGCCGCATGGAGTAGCCCTTGGAAACAGCAATAAAATTCTCATCCTTGCCTTCGATAAAATTTACTTCCTTGCGCGAAGCGAAACGATGTCCGGGATATACAGCGAAATACGGCCAATCATCGTAATTTAGTACATCGTAAGTCCACTTTCCTTCAGGTAAATCGTGTTTAGCTGTAATAATAAAGTCAAACTGTGAACAATAAGAGGGATTCGCCATTTGATCTACTTTTATCAACATATGTGACAACATAATATCCGGTCGCTGCTCAATAAACGCCTGAAAGGCATCCAGCCAAATGACCGGGCTGCTTATCCCCACGGTCAGGCGAGTATTTTTGTTGTTTGTGGCATTTGCCATTTCTTTTTCCGCATTATACAAAGTATCAAAAATTATATTTACGTGTTTTAGATAAATATGTCCGCATTCGTTAAGCTGCATTCGCTTACCCTTACGATCAAACAATCGATAACCCAATTGTTGCTCGAGGCGATTTATACTCGCGCTAAGCGAAGGGGCTGAAACCATCAATTCTCTTGCCGTTTCAGTCAAGTGTTCTTTTTCCGCCAGCATCTTGAAATAACGCATCTGCAGCAAGCCCATAAACAACACCTCTGTTATCATTCTTTGTTTAATAATATAACATAGGTGTTTTTTCAAAATCAACACCTTATTAACTGTAAAGCTAATAATATATATATAAATTGATAATTTACAAACCTGCTGTTGTTTATGCATAATATAATTGAAAAATTAAGAATTTTCAAAATTAATATATACATTAGCGAAATAAATTTACCATTATTATTTTTTCATTGATAACTTCACAATTTTTATCTTTTGTATTTTTATAAGCAATAAGCTTTTTTAAGTTTATTTTTTTAACACCCAACTTCATGGCAGGGACGGTCGGTTAGTCGCGTTTCCGGACGGAACCTAGCTTATTATATAACACCAGAAAGCCAAAAAATTTGAGCGTAAAAAAGTTATTTAGGAGGTTAAAAATATGGACAACAGTACTATTGCGATTATTATCATCGTGATCGCTATCGTGTCTTTCATGTTAGAAAAAATACCGCTGGCCGTTACGGCAATGGCCGCCAGCGTACTAATGGGCGTAACCAAAGTAATGCCATTTTCCAATGTATCCAATGGTTTTGGAGCTACAGTCACCATGATGGTCGCCGGCATGATGATAGTTGGCAACGCCTTGTTTGAAACCGGCGTAGCGCGTGTTATCGGTATAAAGATAGCCAACAGTCCTTTGGCCAAAAATGAGCGTGTGTTTACATTTATAATCGCTGTACTTTGCTGCACTCTCACAGGTTTTTTGAGCAATTCAGCAGTAATAGCAATGTTCATGCCCATCATCGCCGCGGTCGCCAGCCGTTCCAACGGCCGTATACAAGCTAAAAATATCACTATCATGGCCGGTATGGCTTGCGCGGTAGGCGCCAGCATCACAATGGTAGGCTCCACCGCCCAATTGGTCGGGCAGGGAATACTCATGAAGACACAAGGCGCCCGTGCGTTGGGTTTTTTTGAAATGGCGCCCATAACAGTCATATTGTGTGTAGCCTTTTGTCTTTACTGTTCTACCATCGGTAATTCCATCGCCAGAAAAACTTTCAACTTTGAAGAACCTCAGGTCGGAGAAACAACTGCGCCGGAAAGTATTGACGAGGAAATCAAAGTCACCTGGCAGATGGTTCTGTCCAGCGTAGTAATGATCCTTTGTATAGTAGGTTTCGTAGCCAATGTCTGGAACGTCGGCATCATAGGCCTAGCAGGCGCGACAGTACTGCTGGCTACAAAATGTATAGACTACAAAAAAGCTTTGCGAGAACTGGACTGGAATACTTTGATCATCCTTGGCGCAGCGCAAGGTTTTGCCTATGGCCTTGATGTCTCCGGCGGCGGCAAAGTCATCGCCAACGCAACGCTTTCGGTGTTCGGCGGTTCCAGCGCCTCACCGTATGTATTATTGGTCGTAGCCATAATATTGTCGACCGTACTTACCAACTTTATGTCCAACACAGCGGTTGTTGCCATGCTCGTACCCATTTTTCTGCCTATATCTTTCGCACTTCATGTTTCACCTATTCCTTTTGCCATAGCAGTTATTGTCTCGGCCAATAATGCAATATCAACGCCGATAGGTACCCCCTGCGTTACGCAGACACTACCCGCCGGCTACAGGTATATGGACTACGTGCGGATCGGCCTGCCAATAAACATCATCCTTGTTATAATGACCTGTGCGCTTATGCCGATACTCAGCCCGTTTTAAAATATCATTCACCGAAAATGGCAGTTGGCTGTAACGAAATTTACAGCCAACTGTCTAAATTCGCAACAAGGAGCATTCTATGGCGGAAAATGTTATACTCATTGAAAGAAGAGACCATATAGGTGTCATAACTATCAACCGACCGGAGGTCAGAAACGCGCTCAGCCTTGAAGCCTGGCGTTTGCTGCATGCTGCGTTCAGCGAACTTGACACAGACAACAACATCCGTGCAATCATCATCACCGGTGCCGGCGATAAGGCTTTTGTGGCCGGCGCCGACTTAAATGCCCTAAAAACAAGGAGTGCGGCGGAGACCTTTGAAAGCGAAACAGCCAAGATAGTCATCGCGTTGGAAAATGTGGGCAAGCCCACTATTGCCATGATCAACGGTTTTTGTCTGGGCGGTGGGCTGGAAGTCGCCATGGGCTGCGACATCAGGATAGCCAGCGATGACGCCAAACTCGGTCAAACAGAAATAAATGTCGGCATATTGCCCGGTTGTGGCGGAACACAGCGCCTGTCCAGGTTAGTAGGTTTAGCAAAAGCCAAAGAACTCGTATTCACCGGCAAAATCATCGGTGCCCAGGAAGCCGAACGTATCGGCCTGGTCAATATGGTAGTAAAAAAAGAATCGCTACTTGACGAAACCACTGCTATGGCAAAAGCGATAACTGAAAAAAGCCCGCTTACTCTGAAAGTCGCCAAACTTGTCATGAACAAAGGCTTTGAGACCGACCTGGGAAGCGCACTCAATCTTGAACGGCTGGGACAGACTTTCATCTTCGGCACACAAGACCACTTAGAAGGCATCAATGCTTTTTTAGAAAAGCGGGTGCCTGCATTTAAGGGCTGTTAAAAGTAGCGACTGCCATTTGACAAAAAAGGAGGGAGGGCATGCAAAATGGCCAATAGAATTATTAGCCTGCTTAATATAAAATATCCACTCATTCAAGGCGGCATGGCTTGGTCGTCGGACGCAAAACTGGCGGCAGCTGTATCTAACGCTGGCGGCGCAGGCATTATCGGTTTTGGCAGCCGCGACGCCATCTGGGCGCGCGAAGAAATCCGGCGCATAAAAACTCTCACCGATAAACCTTTTGGTGTAAACGTAGTATTGATGACACCCCAAATCAAAGAGATAGTCCAGGTGATCTGCGAGGAAAAGGTGCCCTTCGTCACATTGGGTGCCGGAAATCCGGTTCCTTGGGTAGAGCCTTTACATCAGGCCGGCATCAAAGTCATACCTGTCGTACCCAATGTAAAACTGGCGCAAAGAGTGGAAGACAGCGGCGCCGATGCCATAGTCATCGAAGGAATGGAAGCCGGTGGCCACATCGGGACACAAACTACTATGGCGCTTATGGAAAATGTGATACCGCACATAAAGAAAATACCTGTTATCGTAGCCGGCGGCATCACCGACGGGCGTGCGGCCGCGGCGGCTTTTCTCATGGGCGCGGACGGCGTGCAGATAGGTTCAAGATTTTTGATCAGCAAAGAAAGTCCTGCACATCCTGACTTTAAAGAAGCAATTGTCAAGGCTACCGACACCGACTCGGTGGTTACAGGTTACTCACGCGGCACAGGCGTGCGCTGCATTAAAAATCCTTTTACGCAAAAATATCTGGCGCGGGAAATAGCAGGCGCCCCACAGGCCGAACTTGATGCCATGGCTACCGGCAGCAACCGCCTAGGCGCTGTAGCCGGCGACCTTGTCAATGGCACTATCCAAGTAGGGCAAACCTTGTGTCTACTGAACAAAATACAACCTTGTTCTGAGATAATAGAGGAGATCATGGCCGACGCCAAAAAAATACTTAACAACGCCTGCAATATAGAAATTTAAAACAGGAGGATATCTTATACTATGAACATCAAAACAGTCGGCGTCATCGGTGCTGGAATAATGGGGCGCGGCATTACGCAAGTAAGTGCCATGGCCGGTTATAAAGTTATTTTGTACGATGTTTTTGACAATGCGCTAACCGCTGCGCTAAAAATAATCGATAAAGACCTGACCAGAGGTGTAGAAAAGGGCAAAACCAAGCCGGAAATAAAAGAGGTCGCACTGAAAAATATCCTCACTACCACCAAACTTGAAGATTTGGCTGCTGTCGACCTTATCATAGAAGCAGCCCCGGAAGACCTCGCGATAAAATTACCATTATTTGAAAAACTTGACACGCTTTGCAAAAAAGAAACTATTCTGGCTACTAATACTACTTCGCAAAGCATCACCGAAATCGCATCCGTAACCGACCGCCCGGAAAAAGTCATCGGTCTGCATTTTTTCAACCCTGTTCATCTGATGAGATTGGTTGAAATGGTAAACGGTCTTGAAACCGCTACTGTAACATATGACATTTGCGAAGATTTTTGCATATCCATCGGCAAAGAAACAGTAAAGATAAAAGAAGCTCCCGGTTTTGTCACCAGCCGTTTGAATGCGGTCATCGGCAATGAGGCGTTCAACATGCTGCTGGAAGGCGTGGGCAGCCCGGAAGATATCGACAAAGCGGTAAAACTTGGTCTCAATCATCCCATGGGACCCTTTGAAATGATTGACCTGGTTGGTCTTGACACCCGCCTCAAAAGTCTCGAATACCTGCAAAAAATGATGGGCGACAAATACCGCCCCTGTCCGTTGCACGTACAATACGTAAAGGCTGGCCGCCTTGGCAGGAAGGTCGGAAAAGGCGTATATGAGTATGATGCAGATGGCAAAAAGAAATAGTCTTCTGTATCTACTGTTCTATAGACTTAACCTGCATTTTTTAGAAAAACTTTACTTTAAAAGTCTGGAGGTTCAAAAATGAGAGAAGTTGTAATCGTAGAGGGCGTACGCACTCCTGTTGGCAAATTGGGCGGCGCCATCAAAGACGTCCAGCCGGAACAACTTGCCGCCCTTACTATGCGTGAAGTAGTAAAAAGAAGCGGCGTCCAACTTGCCGATATTGACGAAATAATCCTTGGTCATGCCAAGCAATCCAGCGATCAGCCGAATATAGCTCGACTGGCCGGCCTGACAGCTGGTTTTCCCATAGAAATTCCGGCTTACACAGTACACCGTCAGTGCGGTTCCGGTCTGCAAGCGGTAATGAATGCAGCGCAAATGATACAATGCGGCGATGCGGATATTGTCCTTGCTGGCGGTGTTGAGAGCATGAGCTGTGCGCCTTACTACTTAAGACAAGCCCGTTACGGTTACGGTGCCGGCAATGGCGCGTTGGTCGACCCGAACACCGAGAGTCAACCTTGTTCGCAGCCGCAAGACATATATGGCAACTTGACAATGGGCATGACTGCGGAAAATTTGGCGGAAAAGTATAACATTTCACGCAAAGAGCAGGATGACTTTGCTTTGGAGAGCCAGCGACGCGCCGACCGGGCTATAAAAGAGGGGGCCTTCAAGGCCGAGATAATCGGAGTACCGATAAAAAAGAGAAAAGAAAACCTTCTTTTTGAAATCGACGAACACCCGCGCATGACCACCGCGGAAGAACTTGCCGCCTTAAAACCTGTATTTAAAAAAGGTGGCTCGGTAACAGCGGGCAACGCCTCCGGCAGAAATGATGGCGCAACCGCCCTCATAGTAGCATCGGCCGAAAAAGTCAAAGAACTTGGTTTGCAAGCGAAAGCACGCATCCTGGCACAAGCATCTGCTGGCGTCTCACCGGAAATCATGGGCATTGGACCGGCGCCGGCAGTTAGGAAGGCTTTGAAAAAGGCCCGCCTCACATTAGACGATATAGGCCTCATCGAATTGAACGAGGCATTCGCCGCACAATCATTGGCGGTAATAAAAGAACTCGGCTTGGAAAAACGGATGGATATCATAAATGTTAATGGTGGCGCAATAGCCTTGGGACATCCAATAGGCAACTCGGGAGCAAGAATACTGGTAACATTGCTGTATGCCATGGAAAAAAGAAATGTACGCTACGGAATAGCCACTTTGTGCATAGCAGGCGGTTTGGGTGTAGCCGTTGTCGTAGAAAGAGTGCTTGATTAAACGAAGCGGCCAATAAGGTTACATACCTTATTGGCCGCCTTTTTTATCTGTATACTCCGTCATCTTCTCCGGTGATGTAGTATATCGCGCGTCCGGTAGCAAGAACTTTACCATCCTGGTTTTTTATTTCCGCCGAAGCGTGCAGCAGTTTTTTCCCGGCATTCACCAGCCGCCCTTCGGCGTACAATCTATCGGTAAGTTTGGCCGGCGCCAGGTAGGTAGTGCCTGTCTCCACGGTCAATATTTTAAACTTCAGCGTGCGCAGCGCTATCCCGATCACCGTATCCACCAGCGCCGCGCATATACCCCCGTGAAGGATGCCATAAGTATTGCCCATACTTTCTTTGAGCGGCATGCTTAGCCGGGCATAGCCGGTATCTGTTTCTTCCACGGTAATCCCCATAAACTGGATAAACGGCACGTCCTTACTAAAATGTTCTTTTATAAAATCCGGCCAGTTTTGCATATAAATATCCTCCGTAAAAAGAACTTTTTCTTCGGCGCAGCAAAGTTTTCTCTTATCAATATACCAAACAACCCCGGCCTCTGCAAACAACCACAATCATTCCAGCCGCTTTTTGAATCTGGCAACACTGATAGTCAGCACTACCGCTATAAATACACACAAGGCAACTACTTGCGTCCACAAATACGCCATAGTGTTCCCTTTCAGTATGATGCCGCGTATTATTTCGAGATAGTAGGTTATCGGTATAAAATAGCCGGTATAATAGAAAAATTTGGGCATGGCTTCGCGCGGAAACATAAAACCTGACAGCAGCATGCTGGGCATGATAAGGGAAAAACTCATCAATACACCCTGCATCTGTGTTTTGGCTACATTGGATACCGCAAGTCCCAAGCCCAGTGAAGCTACGATGAAAAAACCGGTCAAAAAATAAAGTAGCGGTATGCTGCCGCTGAACGGTATCTCAAAAACAAAAGCCGCGGTCAAAAGCAAAATAGTCAGCTGCATATAACCAATGATGACATAGGGCAATATCTTACCCAGCATCAGCTCATACGTTTTCAAAGGCGTTACGATGAGCTGCTCCAGTGTGCCTCTTTCCCGTTCTTTGATGATCGCCAGGGTGGTCAGTATCATCATCGTGATAGTGAGGATCATGCCGCCGATAGCCGGCACCATATACCAGGCGGTAATGAAGTCCGGGTTGTACCAGGGGCGTATGCGCACATCTATCGCCGTTTTTTGTTTGTCCATGTTGAAACCGGCGGCAGTGAGGCGCTGAGTGGTTATTTCCTGGGATTTTTGCTGGCCGACCATCTGCGCGGTACTTATGGCCGATGAAGCCGCCATAGAGTCGGTCGCGTCCACCACTACCTGCACGGAAGTACCGCGCCGGTTTTTCAAATTAGCGGCGTAGTCGGGCGGTATTATCACCCCCGCCTTGACGGATCCTGCCTGGATGAGGTCGGTGACCTCCCGGTAACTGTTCGCCACATGGCGTATATCATAATATTCGGTCGCGGTCAGGGCATCCAAAAATTCCCTGCTTTCCTTGGACAGCGACTGGTCAAACACAACTGCCGGCAAGTGTTTGACGTCGGTATTTATGGCAAAGCCAAAAATAAGCGTCTGCAAAAGCGGTATGAGCACCATTATGACTAACGTCACCCGATCACGGCGCATCTGGATGAATTCTTTTTTTATGATTGCGATGAGACGAGTCATGGCTGACCTCCTTGCGTATCATGCAAACGCCCTTCTCTCACCAGATGTATGAATACATCTTCGAGGGAAGGCATGATTCTATCCGGCCGGTAGTTGGTTATATGGGGCAGACAGTCTTCCGGCAGCCTTATGCGCACGCTTTGCCCGTGTATATAAGAATCGAGCAGCGGCAGCTTTTTACCGCGCAATTCTTCCAGTAAAGACAACGGATCTGGCGACGCTATGCGATAGAGCGTCCCCGGCAAAGACGCTTTTAATATCCTTGGCGTATCGTGCGCCACCAGTTTGCCGTTATGGATAAAAGCTATAGCATCGCAATGCTCCGCTTCATCGAGAAAATGCGTGGTAACGAGAACAGTCGTACCCTCTGCGGCAAACCGGTAGATAAGCTGCCAAAACAGTCTTCTGGTGGCAGGATCGGCGCCGCTGGTCGCTTCATCAAGAAACAAAAGGCGGGGACGATGGAGGACCGCGCAGGCCAGAGCCAATCTTTGCCGCCAGCCGCCCGACAGGTTTTCCACCAGAACATCCTTTTTAGGCGCCAGAGTGACATAATCCATTATCTCTGCTATACGCGTCCGCCGTTCAGCCTTTTTCAGGCTATACAAGCCACCATAAAAATCGAGGTTCTCAAAAACGGTCAGATCAGTATATAGGCTGAACTTTTGCGACATATAGCCTATCTGCTCTTTTATGCGTTCACTTTCTTTCAATATGTCAAAACCCAGCACTTGTCCCTCGCCACTGGTAGGCAGCAGCAGCCCGGCCAGCATGCGTATGGTCGTGGACTTGCCCGACCCGTTCGGGCCCAGAAAACCGTATACCCCACCCTCATGCAAGGTCAGGCTCACCTTGTCGACGGCAGTAAATTCACCAAAACGGCGGGTCAACCCACGGGTCTCAATAGCGATGTTCATGCTCCACCGCCCTCTTTCGCGCTAAGAACGCTGAACAGGTCCTCAAGCGTCGGCTGGATAGGTGATAATGAATACCCTGCTATACCAGCCTTAGCCAAATAATCTTTGACCAAAGCCAATTCTTCCTCTTTGCCAAGCGCTATATGCATTTCTTCCCCGTAGAGGTAGAATTCCTTGGCCGGCAGATACTTAAAACGCGGCAAAAGTGTGCGTAGTCCGTCCGCCGACAAAGCAAACAGTTTATAGGGGTATTGGGACAAAAGTTCCGCCGGAGAACCCACTGCCCGTATTTCACCCTGATGAAAAAACGCCAGGCGGTGGCATAACTCCACTTCATCCATATAAGGTGTCGATACGACAAGGGTGAGCCCTTCTTTATTCAGCCGATAGAGCAACTGCCAGAACTCTCGGCGGGATACCGGGTCGACGCCGGTCGTCGGTTCGTCAAGGATCAAGAGGTCCGGACGGTGCAGGAGACCAGCCGCCAGCGCCAGTTTTTGCTTCATACCGCCCGAAAGATTTCCGGCTAAACGGTCTTTAAACGCATCCATCCAGGTCATGGCCAGCAGTTCATTGGCGCGCGCGGTAAACAGTTCGCCGGATATTTCATATAATGAGCCGAATAAAGAAAGATTTTCCCATACCGTCATATCCTGGTACAGGCTAAATAATTGAGGCACATAGCCGATTTTGCTTTTGACCTTTTCCGGCGTTTTTTCGCCCAGCAGCTCTAGCTGTCCGCTGTCCGCCTCATACAGGCCCAGCACCGTACGGATAAAAGTGGTTTTGCCCGCGCCGTCCGGCCCAACCAGTCCGAATATGTCCCCTTTATTGATCAAGAGCGAAATGCCCTTCAATGCCTCCACCCGTCCGAAAGATTTTTTCACATTGTCCGCCCGGATGATCATGGCAGGCGCACTTCGGCAGGCATCCCCGGTTTGAATATGCCGTCCGGGTTGTCGACATACACTTTGACGGCAAATACCAGATTGGCCCGCTCGTCCTTGGTTATCGTCTGGCGTGGAGTAAATTCGGCCTGAGTCGCTATTTCTTTGACCTTACCTATAAACACCTTGCCGGGATAAGAGTCTATCCGCACCTCGGCCGCCTGGTCGAACCGCACCCGTCCGAGGAGAGTGGACGGCACATATATTTTCACCCAACAATCAGACAGATCGCCAATCGTAGCTAGTGGCGATCCCGGTTGCACGTATTCTCCCGCTTCGTAATTTTTGCTGAGCACCCTCCCCGATAGAGGGCTTTTCACATCAGTATAGCCAAGCTGTGCCTGGGCTGACTGCAGCGCCGCATCCTGCTGCTCCACCGTATGCCGCTGGGCTTCTATGGCGTCCACCCTGCTGCCTTCTACCGCCAGTTGATAACCTGAAACGGCTTGCTTGTAATTGCCCTCGGCACTAGTCATGGCCAGGCGGTAGTTATCCAGTTCCTGCTGGGAAATGGCGCCGCTCTGATAAAGTTTCGCAAAACGGCTATAATCCGAAGTCGTCTTTTCCAGCGTCAGACGCGCGGCATTCATGGAGGCCGCGTAACTGGCGATCTCCGCGTCGCGCGATCCTGCCTCGAGGTCTTTCAGCTTGGATACCGCGCTCTGGTACGCCCCCTGCGCCTGCAGATAGGCTAGTTGGTAATCGGTCTTATCTATCCGGGCCAGTACGGTATCTTTTTTCACCTCGTCGCCTTCCCGGAAATTGCGCTGCACCAAATAGCCGCCCACCTTAGGCGTAAGGTCGGCCTGGGTCACTTCCACCATACCGGTGGCGGTAATGGCCGGATCGGTACGCCTTAGGAAAAAATATGCTCCGGCACAAACGGCGGCCACGAGCACTACGGCAACAATGGCTATTTTATGCTGTTTATCCATGCCTATCATCCTCCCCAGCTTCGCCCAGCAAGCTGTCCAGCGACAGGGCCAGCAGTTTATCCATATCCAGTTTTTTATAAGGTGAGAACAGTTTTGTCCAAATCAGACTCACAAACAACGGCGCCACCAATAACTGCGGACATTCGGCCAGCCGCTTATCTTTTATTTCCCCGCGTTCTATCCCCCGCTGTATGACAGCCGTCAAGGTCGCGAGCCCCGGCGTTATGATGGTTTGATAGTATATCTCGGCCAGGCGCGGGAACCGCGCCCCTTCGCTTATGATAAGATACAGCACCTGCCCGGCTGTTTCTCCCCTTGTTATATGGTCGATCAGACGGCTAAACATACTGTGTAGCAGTTTTTTAGCCGGTATGTCCCGGTTGGCGGCAGTCGGACTGAAGCGAGGCACTAGTGGCAATATATATTCTTTTATAAGTTCTTCCAGCAGTGCCTCCTTGTCGGAAAAATGCAGATATATGCTGCCTTTTCCTACTCCCGCGCAGCGAGCCACATCCTCCATCCGGGTCGAACCAAAACCTTTTTGGGTGAATTCCTGGAAGGCGGCTTTGAGTATAGCCTCCCGCCGCAAAACTGTCTGCTGCTGACGGGTAAGTCCTTTCAATTTGTCTTTTTGCAAAGTGGGAAACGACGTCTTGTCCATGGTTCCTCCTTGGTTTGGCACACAAATGAAAGTAATATATTTTTAACTTGACTGACCAGACAGTCATTTTTGTAATTACAGTATATCCCTCCTTCACAGCAAAAGCAAGAAAAAAAACCGCCCGGGCAATTGCCCGGACGGAATAAACAAATGTCTTATAAGCCAAACAAACCAAAGAATACATAACAGACAACAGCGCCTACTAACGACATGGACAAACCCCAGATGAGAAGATTTCTAAAGAGTTTGCCTTTGTCCTCGTGTTCACCCGCGCAGGCTATACAAAGGGCGCCGAGAGTGGACAGCGGTGAAGTATCTACAAGATGTGAGCCGATATTTATGGAGGAAATCATAGCGATCGGGTTGCCACCGCCGATTTCTTTGACCAGTCCCGGCACCAGCGGCAGAAACATCGGCATTACGACGCCTGACGAACTCGAATATGCGGAGATCGCGCCCGGAATAAGGCCCAACCAGAAATTGACGCTGGTCGGGTTGGAGATAGCGCCGATCATTTTGACCAGGGCGCGCAAACCGCCGGATTTGTCCATAACTTCGATCAGGACGGTAACGCCGCAGACCATCATTATAACGCCCCAGGGCATTGCTTTGATAGCGGCTTTGCTATCACCGGCCTTCAAGAGAAGCAGGAAGCCCGAAAGAACAAAAGCCACCGACCCAACATTAGAGAGCATATTCGTAATGTATTTGGGGAGTACGCCTTTCATGAAAGGCAGGCCGGGTATAACTACCAGAAGGATAAGGATGATAACAGCCCAAATAGTCATCCATTGTTGTTTGTTGAAGGGTTCGGGTTTTGGCGCCAGTTCATCTATATCCATACTCTTGCCGCGTTGAGCGGCTACCCAGGTCCAACCGCCCATGATAAGAAAGCCGCCAACGTTGACGAAACTCTGGGCGACCATGGAGTTAAAGTGTATCTTCCAGGCCAGAGCGTTCAGTGAATCGGCCGGTATGCCAAGCGAAGCGGATGTCTTTGCAATAATCCCGTTGGCAATGATGCCGGTCGGGGCAAACGGCGAGAACGCCGCGCCGTTCGAGGCGCCGACGACCAGAAGGGTCATCAGGAAGGCGGACATACCGACACGGGTAGCGATAGCCATCATGACCGGTGCGAGAAGGGCGGTGGCAGCTATGTTGCCAGGTCCTATGGTGGTCAGGATGGAAGTGATGATGTAAACTACGACCGGAATCATAGCATTATTACCTTTACATACGCGGACAGAATAAGCAGTCAGCTTTTCCATCGTGCCATTAGTGGAGGCAAGGCCGAACATAAAGGTAACGCCGGCCAGTATCATGAAAAGACCGGTCGGGAAGAAGCCCATGACTTTTGCGCCGGTGATATTGGCAAAAACGCCGCCGACGATGATAGCAAAACCAATGGCCAGAAAACCTACGTGCAGATCTTCATCCACACAGGAAATAGCGACAACGATGCCCAAGGCGATAAGTGATGCCCAGGCGGCAGTTGAAATCTCCATATTATATCTCCTTTAACTAACGAAATTTATGAACCGCAAAACGGCTGGATTATTCCCCTTCTTCGGCAGGGAAAGCATTTACCAGAAGTTTAGTGGCAAAAATGAATATCGCTATGACGAGAAACATTGCGGGCAAAGCTCCTAGCATCATCAGACAGGCTGCAAGTACTGTATTGCTCATGTCACACCCCCAACATCTTCTGCAGGGCCGGAATGAGTGCAAGAACTATGCCCGCGGCCACAACAGATGCTACCTGACCGGCCACGTTTACGCCGATCGAGTGCTGGATAATGAAATTAGTCGGGTCTTCTTTCAAGGCCATCTTCGCGATGACACGGCCGGACATCGGAAAGGCCGATATGCCGCAGGCTCCGATCATCGGGTTGATTTTCTTTGACGAGAACATATTGAGCACTTTAGCAAACATGACGCCGCCAACGGTGTCAAATACGAAGGCAACCGCGCCAAGGCCCATAATTAAAAGCACCTGGAAGTTGAGGAACTTGTCCGCTTCCATGGTCGCGCCGACCGTAATACCAAGGAGCAAAGTAACGAGATTCGACAGTTCGTTAGAAGCACAGTTCGCAAGACTCGGAACGACCTGGGCTTCTTTTAGGATATTGCCAAACATCAGGGCGCCGATCAAAGCAACCGAGATCGGAGCGATAACGCCGGCTACGATAACGACCATGATCGGGAAAAGGAATTTGGCTTTTTGAGAAATGGGTTTTTCGCCTTCAAAACCCATTTTTATCTTGCGCTCTTCCTCGGTGGTCAGCATTCTAATGACCGGAGGCTGGATAACAGGCACCAGTGCCATATAACAGTATGCCGCAACCGACAAGGGCCCTAGCATATCCACTGCATAGCGGCTGGCGACAAAAATGGTCGAAGGACCGTCCGCTGCACCGATGATGCCAATCGCGGCAGCGTGATTAAAAGAAAAACCCAGCGCGGTAGCTGCGATAGCGGTGGCAAAAATACCAAACTGTGCGGCCGCCGCAAACAGCATAACACTGGGATTTCTCATAAGTGGAGCAAAGTCGCACATGGAACCTATTGCAATAAAAATCAGAACAGGGAACAATTCATTTTTAATACCCATGTTGTACAACAAAAAGAGAAAACCTTCTTCACCAGGTGTTTTTACCACTGCGGAAGAAAAGGGAATATTCGCAAGTATGGCACCCAATCCCATCGGCAACAAGAGCGCTGGTTCATAGTCTTTCCAAACTGCCAGATAAATAAGGATGCCGCCAATGACCCACATAACGACCACGGTAGGATTGTTGGCAAGGCCGATGAAACCCATGAGCATTTCATCGAATAGAGAACTCACTAAAGCTAAATCCATTATACTCCTCCTACTACTTCGGAGCCTGTCCGCCAGTTCAAGCGAAAGCACAGGCGCCACCACAAATACAGCTTTGTTTTTTAACATAAATATATTGCCGTGCCAGGACACCCCTCCTTTTGAAGCGCTCGAACATCCATGGTTTACAGCAACACACCGTTGCCCTCAACATAAAACAAATACTTAAACCATATCTTCCCTTGTAAAACCAGTGATGACGATACTGCGTCTACTAGATAAAGCAATGGGAAATGACCATGCTTTTACATTATTTTAGTATAAAGCGCTTTTTTGAAAATCATACTGTTTTTTACTTAATTTACCAATAAATTTATTGTAGTTTATTGTCGAAAAAACTCGTTAGAATTTTTATTTTTTTTATGTTTAATCTTACAGAGTAACTAATACGCCTTTTATAGAGGGGGTTAAAAAGCCAACCCTTTACTATATTTAAATTTAATAAAATTTAAATATAGTAATTTATTATTTTTTAAACCAGTAAATTAATAAATTACTTTTACAAAACTATATTTTTGTTTTATATTCTGTCTACAAAAGTCAAAAACCCGCCCAAGAGTTAACTTGGGCGGGTTTTGCAAATTTAAGGCAATTGGTAAATTAGAATCCGAGTATACCGAAGAATACATAGCAGACGATCGCGCCTACCAAGGACATCGACAGACCCCAGATAAGAAGTTTCCTAAAGAGTTTGCCCTTGTCTTCATGTTCGCCCGCGCAGGCTATGCACAGAGCGCCGAGGGTGGACAGCGGGGAAGTATCAACAAGGTGGGCGCCGATGTTGATGGAAGAAATCATCGCGATCGGGTTGCCGCCGCCGATTTCTTTCATAAGGCCCGGTACCAGCGGCAGGAACATCGGCATTACGACGCCCGAGGAGCTCGAGTACGCGGAGATCGCCCCCGGGATGAGTCCCAGCCAGAAGTTGACGCTGGTCG
>JAVBNN010000042.1:0-16099 GCA_031551525.1 Acidaminococcales bacterium | reverse complement strand
ACAAGCCCGTTTAGATATTTTTCAATATACAGAAACTTACTACAACACCAAACGCATACATTCTACCCTTGGGTATTTATCGCCAGTGGAGTTTGAAGTTCAAAAAGCTTAACTTTGTGTCTGCTTTTACTTGACTACTTCATTTTTCAGTGTATCACACTGTCTAACTTTTGGGGTGCAGTTCATACAGACAGAGCCGGGGTTGTTTTATTATCATAGTTATCATTTAAGGAAGATGTTGGAGATTATCGCGCCGTGCGAAGCGATGAGCGGCGCAAAGACCAGGGAAACGATGGTCATGAGTTTGATGAGTATGTTCATAGACGGACCGGAGGTATCCTTAAAGGGATCGCCGACCGTATCGCCGACGACCGCGGCTTTGTGGGTATCGCTGCCTTTACCGCCGTATTCGCCGGATTCTACGTATTTTTTGGCATTATCCCATGCGCCGCCTGCGTTGGCCATGAGTATGGCCATCAGAACGCCAGCTGATAGCGAGCCGCCGATCATGCCACCAAGGGCTTCCGCACCGAAGGCGAAACCGACCAAGAGCGGAGCCACAATGGCGAGGATCCCGGGCAGCATCATTTCATGTAAGGCCGCCGTGGTCGAGATATCAACGCAGGTGCGGTAATCCGCTTTTTCCGTACCGGCGAGGATGCCTGGTTTTTCGCGGAACTGGCGGCGCACTTCTTCGATCATTTCATTGGCCGCCTTGCCGACCGACTCCATGGTCATAGCGGAAAAGAGAAATGGCAGCGTCGCGCCGATGAATACGCCGGTCAGGGTGAGCGGGTTTAGTAGGTCAATGGCTTTGAGCTGCACTACTTCTGCATAGGAAGAAAATAGCGCCAGAGCTGTAAGCGCAGCCGAGCCGATGGCAAAGCCTTTGCCGATAGCGGCGGTGGTGTTGCCGACCGAGTCGAGTTTGTCGGTGATTTCACGCACGGAAGGGGGCAGTTCGGCCATTTCGGCAATACCGCCGGCATTGTCCGAGATCGGGCCATAGGCGTCGACCGCTACCGTAATGCCGGTAGTGGACAGCATGCCCACCGCGGCCAAGGATATGCCAAAAAGTCCCATGGTGGGGTTTTGAGCGCCACCCATAACAAAGAAAGCTACCAACACACCTACGCAGATGCAGACCATCGGCCAGAAGGTGGAGTACATGCCGACCGCCAGGCCGGAAATGATGGTAGTGGCCGCGCCGGTCTGTGATTGGTGGGCGATATTTTTGACCGATGCATAGTCGCTCGAGGTGTATATTTCGGTGATCTTGCCGATGAGCATGCCGACAATAAGGCCGGCGGCTATCGCCCAGAATGGTTTAAGGTTACCGAAAATATCCGAACTTAGATACGCGGCCGCAGCGATGGTCAGACCGCCGGCTACGTAAGTACCCATGTTAAGGGCAGCCTGCGGATTGCCGCCTTTGCTGCCGCGGCCCACTATAACGCCGCAGATGGAGGCGATGATGCCCGCCGCAGACAGGAGAAAGGTGAATATGATGCCTTCACCGTTTTTGTAAACGATAGCACCCAAGGTAAGTGCGGAGATGATCGCGCCTACATAAGACTCGAAGAGGTCGGCGCCCATGCCAGCCACGTCGCCCACGTTGTCGCCCACGTTGTCGGCAACAACAGCCGGGTTGCGCGGGTCGTCTTCGGGGATGCCCGCCTCGACCTTGCCGACGAGGTCGGCGCCGACATCGGCGGCCTTGGTGTAGATGCCGCCGCCCACACGGGCAAACAGCGCGATCGAGCTGGCGCCAAGACCAAACCCGGTAACGATTGCGACATCAAAATTGAATACATAGCAAGCGATGGCTAAGCCAACTATACCAAGACCTACCACACACATACCCATGACGGCGCCGCCGGAAAAGGCGATCTTGAGCGCGCTGGACATATCAGTCCGGGCGGCTTCCGCCGTGCGGACGTTGGCCTTGGTGGCCACCTGCATGCCGAAATAACCGGCCAGTATCGAAAATATAGCGCCCACCACAAAGCAGGCGGCTGTTTTGACGCTCAGGCATACCGCGATGACTGCGGCGACAACAACGATAAATACAGCGAGATATTTATACTCGCGGTTGAGAAATGCCATGGATCCCTCGTGGATATACCCGGCGATCTCTTTCATGCGGTCGTTACCGGCGTCAGCGCGGCCGATCGCAGAACTGAGGGCAAATGCGAAAAACAGTGCAGCCAGACCTACCAGTATTGACACAAAAAGCTGTATTTCCAAGACTTGTTTGCTCCTTCCACTTGCAGAAAATTATTTTTACTATTGAAGCCGGGTCAAATGCCCGACTGTTTGGCCAATATCAGATTGATGATGGCAAAAGCTATCGCCAAACCCATCGTTGCCTTTGAGAGCATCTCGTCAAGACCCTTGGCCTTTCCGCCAAAAAAGCTCTCCGCGCCGCCGTCTATCGTGCCAAGTCCCGCGCTTTTGCCGGACTGCATGACGACCGTCGCAATCAAAAGTATCGCTACTACCGCGTCTACTACCATTAAAGCTGTGCCCACTCCGCTTCCTCCTTCACATACCAAATGTACCGTTATATTTTAGCATAGTTACGCAAGTATTTACAATTATATTTTTATTTTACTAAGGCAAAAAACAGACATCTCTCCTTTGGCGTCTTTTTCCGGCCTCATCACTTTAGCGCCAGCACAAAACTCTCGTCTATCCGGGCAAATATATCCGCCAGCGGTACAGCGCCGTCGAGGCAAACCGTAAACCAGTGTTTCTTATTCATATGAAAGCCGGGCAAATAGGTCTTGCTGTTTACCAGCATTGCGACGTCTTCCGGCTTGGCCCGGAGGTCTATGATTTCGACCGTGCCGTCTCCGTCAAGGCCCAGCTTGCTCTTTTGCACAGTAAGAAGAGCGGCGTACCACTTTTTTGTGTCCTGCCGCCGGAAGATCGCGTTATCGGGAAAACGCTCCCACAAAAATTCCGGCTGGTTGCCGTATTGTTCCCGGGCGTAGCGAATGACCGCCCTCGCCCCTGCGCTTTTAAACACCTCTGTTTCAAAGCAGGCGCTGGCCGCCGCAGAAAGCACCTCCCGGTATTCGGCCCGGACTTGTCCCACAAACGCGCCCTGCGCACGGTCAATTAGGTGCAGAACGTAACTCTCCCCGGACGCGCTGTCGATCACCTCAGCCGCTACCGCTCCCTCCTTAGTCACAGATACCGTCATTTCAAACTGCCCGTCTAAAAGCCCTGTGGTATAGCGATATACGCCCCCCACCTTGGCAAAGCCAAAAGCCAAGAGGCGCTTGGTGTCTACTTTGCGATTTTTAAATAAAAACTCTATGTCGGTCATATGGCGCGGCCTTTCGTTACGTTAGAAAGCGAACGCGCTTCCCCGCCTCTTTTAGTTTTACTTTAATATTAATACATTCGCCGGAAAAGTTTTTTCTCCTTTACCCGTTCCACCGCAAACGCACCGGAGATTTTCCCCGATGTTTTTATCATATGTATCATTATGCTATTTATCTATGGTTCCGCAACCTCAACAATTCCTCGCGACAAACACCCCTAGCGCGGTGGCGCCAAAACCGAGCAACACATTCAAAACCGCGTTTGTGAGGGCGGGGAGAACTTTAGCCTCTTGCATAAGCATCCATGTTTCATAGCTATAGGTGGAAAAGGTAGTCAGCCCTCCAGCAAAGCCGATGACCGTCAGCAAACGCCAGTGTTCAGAAAAGGTCATTTTCTCGGTGACCATGGTCATAACAAAGCCGATGATGAGGCAACCGGCGATATTGACAAACAGTGTCCCGTAGGGGAAACCAATGCCAAAGCGCGCAGCAAACCACAGCGAGGCAAAGTAACGCGTCAAAGCGCCAAGGCCTCCGCCCAAAGCTACGAAGAGTATTTTTTCCATGTCAAAACCTCCAGCGGCCTTTGGCAAAGTTTCCCAAATAGACTCATACTTCCCCAAATATGGTGTAACCGAAACCGCCGCACTTTATATCCACTCAGATATAGCTTTTTTACTTGTGCGCCATGTCATATTGCTGCTTTTCTCCTTAATGTTGCAATAACGGCAGAAAGGAATAGGCTTCGTCAGGAATTTCATGATTTCGTCCCGGCTTTTTACTTCGTGGATATCAATGTAGTCTTCCGGCACAATTTCAAAATTCTTTCCGAAATATTCATTGAAGTGCCTTATATGCGCCGCGGTAGCGCAAGGATAGATCCGTCCGGCCCGCAAGGAATTGCAACAGGCCCTGTTACACAAGGTAAAACTCATTGCTTCATCTTGCCGACCGCTTTCATCTAGCGGCACCAGGTTAAATTCCAACTGTTTTTTACCGGTATTAGCATAAAATTGCACGTTGACACACTTTTTTTGGGCAATAGAAAATATATTTTCGATATTTAGTTTGATCGGGTATTTGGAGATCATTACATCGACCTTGTTTTCCCTGCATGCATCCCAGAAAACGTCCCTCTGGCGCTCTAAAAGCAAACCGTTGGTAACTATATGTATGTCGGTATTTGGCAAGCTTTCCCGAGCGACCTTCATGAACACAGGCAAATCCGGGTGAAGAAGCGGTTCTCCACCCATCAAGTGCACTTTTCCTATTTTATCGCCAAACAGCTTGAAAAGTCGCGTAAAATCTCTGGTAAAGCTTTTCAGGTCAAGAAATTCTTCTTTGGCCAATACAGAAAAATGTGCGCAACTGGCACAATTCAAATTGCAGTGTTCAGTCAAATGCACTTCTAAGATGTGGATTTTATCTTGTACGGTAAATTTATTTTTGTTTCTCCTCCTATAATATATATAAAGCCATTTTTGTGGTATAAAATTCTTGGCAAGCCTCTGCAAAGCGTTCATTCCGGCAAATCCTCCCGTTCAGTGTTTACTTGAAAAATGCAACTTAACACTATTAAAATCTCTCAGTAAACTTTAATCTTTTATAGTAAAAGGGCTAAATATCTGTTCACGGTCAGAATTTTTTGCAAATATAACAGTAGTGCATATGCTAGTTTTCATAACCATATTTTATCTAACAAATATTTTTTTGACAACCCTGCTGTGGTCAATCACCGATATATTACGCGCTATATCCATTTTGCTGTTGGTGCATCTCTATGGATTGTCTGGCAAAATCAATACCCCCCCCAAGTCTATGAACCAGGCAACCGTTAGCGAACAAAAAAAATCAGAGGTCATCAGCCTCTGGTCTAGTGTTTATATTAGCATTTATTTGTATTATTTTAAAAAAATGGTGATCCACCCGCGACTCGAACGCGGGACACCCTGATTAAAAGTCAGGTGCTCTACCGACTGAGCTAGTGGATCACATTTGGCTGGGGCGGCTGGACTCGAACCAACGCATGCGGGAGTCAAAGTCCCGTGCCTTACCGACTTGGCTACGCCCCAAATATGGGGTGGCTGGAGGGGATCGAACCCTCGTATAACGGAACCACAATCCGCCGTGTTAACCACTTCACCACAACCACCATGTCTTTTAGACATATAAAGATTCTAGCATGCAGTATAAATAGTGTCAATAGTTTTACATAAAAAAGCCTGGTTATGACCGCCCACGTGCTTTGCGGAAAACGATTAGGAGCGCTATTTTTTTTTGTTTGTATTTTTCGCTGTTTTCCACGCAGGCCACATCGGTGTACTCACTTATAATCCCGGATTTCACTTCTGTATAGGCAGCACACTCTTGTTTATATTGTACTTTAAGTCGGGTTTTCAGTTCGCCATAGACGTCGGCCGCTTCACAATACGCCAGAAAATAGTCGTGAAAGCAGAGTGCGTTTCAATCACCGCTGTAGCGTATGTGTATGTGAAAGGACTAGACGCGCTTTTGTCGAATTATATTATAAGGAAAGAAAAACACTGGAGGGATACTCATGAAAAAATTGCGCACTGGCATAGTTCTTTTGTTGCTTCTTGCGTTTTCCGTACCGGCTGTGACACAGGCCAGCGTCCTCGGGGATGTACTCAAGGTGGGCGGTATAGGTCTCGTGGTAACGCAGTTCGGCAAGCAGATAAACGACTTCATAAACAGCATCACTCTGCAAAAAGGCGCGGGCAACGACTATGCCACTAAAGTGGTGCCTATCGTCAGCATGGGCGCCGGCAAACAAATAGGCGCCGTGCAGATCACCGGCAGTTCCAGCCAGGTTGACCGAACACAATGCGTTATTCAACTGGAAGGGCGAGTCCTCGGCAGTGTGCGCGTGCGGGCGCTCATTCCGAGCGACAGCCTCAACCCGCTCAAGTTCAACCGGGTACAGGGCGTTGGCGTGTCGGCGCTTATTGATGTAGGTTTCTAAATTGAGGCAAGTTTTTAGAGAGAAAAATCCCCCAGCCACAGCTGAGGGATTTTTTATCTGTTAAACCTTGAACTGGTTTATCGCTTTTCGCATGTCTTCCGCCATGCTGGAGAGGCTGTGGTTGAGCGCGGCCAGTTCTTCTGTCGAGGCCGACTGCTGCTGGGCGGCTGCCGAAACATTGTTGGTTTGTTCCATGTTTTTCTGCCCGACCGTTTCGATCGCTTCTACTGCTGTCAGTATTTTGCCGCTGCCGTTGGACACATCCTCGACGTAGCCAGATATACCGTTCACCTGTTCCGCAACTTTATCAATGAGCGCCTCTATATCTTTGAATCGCTTCCCTGCGTCATTGACTACTTCTATCCCGATTTCCACCTGGCGGTTGCCGTCCTGCATGCTGTTGACCGCCTCGCTGGTCTCGGCTTGTATCTCTTTGATCATGCCGGATATCTGGGTGGCGGAGTTTTGCGACTGTTCGGCCAGTTTTCTGACCTCCTCGGCTACTACAGCAAAGCCTCGCCCCTGTTCGCCTGCCCGGGCCGCTTCGATGGCGGCGTTCAGCGCAAGAAGATTGGTTTGGTTGGCGATGTCGGCGATCACCTGGATGATGTTGCCTATTTCTTTTGAGCGTCCGCCCAGGCGGGTAACTACTGTAGATGAGTTGTTCACGCTTTGGGCGATATTGTTCATCTGTTTCATGGCGCTTTCTACTGCAGTCGCGCCTTCAGTAGCCGAATTGACCGTTTCGGTGGATATGTTGGCAGCTGTTTTTGCGTTTTCTGCCACTTTATCTATTATGCGAGACATTTCTTCCACGGTACTGAGCGTGGTTTTTACTTTGTCCAACTGTTCACTGGATCCTCTGGCCAAGTCGACCGTTGATTCGGCTATCAGGTTGGCCGCCTGGGCATTTTCGTCCGTAGTTGAAATAGACTGGTGCACAGAGTCGAGCAGTTTGCCGGAAAAACCGGATATCTGGTTTATAAGGGTTCTGAGGTTCTCAGTCATTTTGTTGAATTGTTGGCTCAGATGCCCGATCTCGCCCTGGTCGTCTGTTTCTATCTTTTTGGTGAAGTCGCCCTGGGCCACTACATCTACATGCTGACTGAAGGCCAGTATGGGTTTTACTATGCGCTGGGCAAAGAGGAAACTCAAACCGAGCGATATGAGTAGTATTACAGACACCGCTATGATGACTTCCCGGTTTATCTTAGTGACCATTTTGCTTATTTCTTCAGCGTTGTAGTCTATACCGAGCACACCGACTATAGCGCCTGACCTATCTACGATCGGCACATAGGCTGCGATAGAAAATCCCCACTGTTCATCTGCAAATTCACCGGTGATAAGTTTTTTTTCTGTCAAAGCCCGGGTGGCGCCTTCGTCATTTTTTTCTTCATCGCCCGGCGCGGAAAAGTCTTCACTCTCAGGAGCATTTCCATCCACTATATAGAGAAAAGTCTTGTCCGGCAACTGTATCATCGTAAAAACAAACTGAAAGCCGGACATTTCACGTACATTCAAAAGGGTTTCGTGCAGCTTTGTATATTCCGGCATTTTCATGACCGCTTCTTTAGCTGTGTCATTGCCAACTGCCTTTTGAGCGGCAGCCGCCACTTTTTTAAAGTCTTCGGCATCTACCAGTGACAGCGCTTTCTCCGCGCCCACCTTAGTCCTGTTTCCCAAAGCCGATATCAAAAGATCGTGATAGTCGGTTTTGATGAACCAACTCAAAGCCAATCCGCTGATAATTATCAGCACAGGGAAAAATACCATCATCTTGGTCTTGATACTCTTGAACATCAATGCACAGCTCCTTTGATAAACATTAGTGAGGGTTTGGTGAAGTTTTGTTTATTTTACTACTTTTTGTGAATATTGTCTATTTTTCACATTTTTTCAATAAAAATTCATCAAACCAGGGCCACAACAAATATGCCCAACATGGTCAAAAAGACATTGGCTAATGCATAGGTAACAGCAAAAGACCCCGTCGGTACAGAGTTGCCGGCGGCATTGAGCACTTCGCCAAGTGCCGGATTGGAGCTGCGCGACCCGGCCAGTGCGCCGGCCAATACTGCCACATTTTTATAACCAAGGGCGTAACGCCCAACTAAAGCGCCTATGATAAGTGGCATAGTGGTCACAACTACACCGATGAGGAATATGCTGATCCCTTGGTCTTTTACAGTCGATACCGCCTGCAGTCCGGAGTCAAGCCCCACCACGGCCACAAACCCAGCAAGGCCAAAATCCCGCAGCATCTGGGATGCACCCGCCGGCAGATTGCCAAAACTCTGGTGACGGCTGTGGTACCAGCCGAAAAAGAGGCCCGAGAGCAACACGCCACCGCCACTCCCCAAGGTGACGGGAATACTGCCGATCTTTATGTTGATAAGTCCGATCAGAAGGCCAATGACGAGGCCTGCTCCCATATAGACAAAGTCGGTTTTATTGTTCACCGTCACTGCGTAACCGAGCTTGACGGCCAGGCGTTTGGCCTCTTTTTCCGTACCGTAAATAGTCATGACGTCGCCGTTTTCTACCGTCAGGCTTTCCGTTAGCGGCAGGGTTGTTCCGCCCCTCGCCAGGCTAAGCACAAAAGCCCCCTGGCGTGTTTCACGCGCTTTTTTCATCAATTCCAAAAAGGACTTGCCGGCTATTTCTTCATTGCTGACTACGACACTCATTTTCTGCATAGTAAGTTCGAGGCCCGCAATATTGTTGACCGCCTGGCCAATCCGTCCGGCTATTGCTACTACCGCCGAACGCTTGCCGACCACCAGCACAAAATCTCCCGGCAAAAGTTCCAGCACACCGGTTACCGGCAAGATATCCTTGCCGCGTTTCACTCCTTCTACCGCCACCCTGGCTGTTCCTGCGGCAGCATTCTCGAGTTCGTTTACTGTTTTAAAGCCGTTTACGCGTACTTTATAGGTGCGCCCCACCAGATCTTCTACGGCCAATTCCTGGCCTTCCTCCAGCATGGCTACCCCCTGGCTGGTTTCGGCTTCCACCGCTATCGCATCTTCACGGAGCGTATGTCCGAACAGTTTGGGTAAAATAGTAGAGCAGAAAATTATAACACCCAGTGATCCGAACATGTAGGTCACGGCATAGCCGATAGCTACATTGGCCTGCATGGCCTGGAGGGCCGTCGCACTGAGGCCGAGTTTCGAGAGGGCATCTCCTGCCACTCCGATGATGGCCGACTGGGTCATGCCTCCGGCCAAAAGGCCTGCCGCCATGCCTTTGTCTATGTTGAACACTTTTGCCATCACTACTACGGTGATAAGGCCGCTGGCCGCCACTGTAAGCGCCAAAAATATTTCCCTGATGCTATGCCGCCCCAGCGAACGGAAAAAGCGCGGGCCGCTGTCAAAGCCCACGGCATAGATAAACAGTGCGAATAATGCCGACTTGACTATGCTGTTGACATTGACACCAAACTGGCTAAACAGCACCGCCGCCAAAAGTGAACCGGCCACACCGCCCAGTTGGAAAGAACCTACGCGGAATTTGCCTATCCAAAAGCCGGCCGCCAAGGATAAAAACACCGCGAATTCCGGCGACTTGGCAAATGTTTCATGTATATATAAGTAAATAGCTTCCATGTCAAAGGCCACCTCTTCAAAATTTTTCCCAAACAGCGCCAGACGCCGTTCAAAAAACTGCTACTTCACTAAACTGACTGCACCGACTAGGATCGGCCCCAGTAAAGGCAGCAGCACATTGGATAAAGCATAGGTGATAGTGTAGCCCATGATGGGAGTAGAGTTGCCGGCGGCGGCCTGTACGGCGCTCAAAGCGGGAGTGCTGCACTGCTGGCCTGTAATGCCTCCGAGTACCACAGGAACTTCCAGTTTCAATATATAGCGCCCGATAAATAATGAAAGCAAGGCGGGAATCAGTGTGATGAAAACGCCTATCATCGGCAGTATCAGTCCGTACTGCATTACCAGCTTGAGCGCGGCCGGACCGGCCGACAAGCCTACACAGGCGATAAAAACTGACAGACCCATGTCTTTCATGATTTCTATCGCGGCAGCCGGTATACCTACGATATAGGGGTTTTTAGCGTGGTACCAGCCCCAGATAAGACCGATAACCAGTACTCCGCCGCCTGTTCCGAGCGTGATAAATATCCCGGCGGCATGTATCCCGAAACTGCCCAGCAACATACCACAGACTATACCGAGCCCGGTAAAGACGAAATTTGTCCGGTCGGTATTTTTTACCGGTTTGCCGATGGTCACAGATGCTTGGTCGATAGATTCCGGATCACCGTATAGTCTGATGGTGTCGCCCGCCGCCAGCTCAAGCGAGCCCACCAGCGGCAGCCAGTGATCGCCGCGGCGCACACCGGTAAGATACACGCCTTTAAACTGGTCGTAAATATCTGCGTTTTTTTGTATCTCACCCAAGGTTTTACCGACTAGTTTTTTGTTGGTCAGAATTATTTCTTCGTATTCGACAACGAAGTTCAACCCCGTTGCATCGGCACGTTCTACGCCTACGACCGCCCCGGCGTTCACTACTTTGCCGCTGTCGCCTATGATAAGTATCCTGTCATTTTTTTGCAGGCGGACGCCAGGTTCAACTTCGATTTCTTTACCGTCACGCAGTATTTTCTCCACGCGCACACGCGCACCCAGAAGGCTGATGATCTCATCTATCGTCCTGCCTGCGCCAAAGGTTACTTCATAGATGGAAGATATGACTTTTTCTTCCGCCCCTTTATCTTCCTGGTTGCCGCCGCCCATGGCCAACCAGAGTTTCTCCGCTTCTTCTTTGAGGTTGGCCCGCAACAGTATGGGGCCGATCTGGCTGGTAAATACTACTATGCCCAACAGGCCGAACAGATAAGTGACCGAGTATGCGGTCACAATGTTGGACTGCATCTCAAGCACCTGTTCCTTGCTTATCGGCAAATGTGAAATAGCTTCGCTGGCTGTTCCTATGACTGCCGACTCGGTCGCCGATCCCGCTACCAAACCGGCAGCTGTACCGGCGTCCAGTTTAAAAATATAGACTGCCAGCATGACCAGGCAAAAGACCGACACCACTTCAATAACAGATAAAAGACCTAGTCTGAGGCCTTTGGCGTTAAGATTGGCAAAAAACTGTGGCCCGCCCGCATAACCGAGAGCAAAAATAAATATAGCAAAAAACAGGTTTTTTACGCTCGGGTCAATAGAAAAACCCAGCTGGCCAATAGTAAGCGCTGCGATAAGGGTACCGCATACGCCGCCAAGCTGGACTGGCCCTACTTTTATTTTGCCAAGAAGATACCCTAGCCCCACAGACAAAAACAGAACCGCTTCCGGCGCATGCTGGCGGACATTATCCACCAGGGCCGCGACAAGCTCTCCTGTCGCCACTTTGATCGCCCCTTTTCTATTCATAATGTATTTTAAGAACTATTTTTATATAAAACAAGTTTGTATTGATTTTAGCATAAAATTTCAAATTTGTCAGTACTGATTACAGTATGGATAGAAAAACTGTAACGGCCAAGAGAGCCTTGGCCGTTACAGTTATTTTTCTCTTTTCATTTTGATATCCGTATGTAGAACGCTTTTGAATTTTTGCATAAAATGCCGTGACACCGGCACCTCTTCCTGTTCGCAGTTTTCTACAACCAAAAGATAGGTATCATTAAACCAGGGCAACACTTCACGCACTTTATCCATATTTACTATATAACTTTTGTGTATGCGCAAAAAACCGCTGTTCGAGAGGCGTTCTTCTATGTCTTTTAGTGGCATACCGGACTCCAGTATCCCTCTTTTCGTGTAAAAAAGCGCTTTTCTACGCTTTTCTACCTTAATAAGCATTATCTCTTCTTTCGGATCCAGCACCAGCAGACGGTCATTATGCCATACGGCCAGTTTATTGGGCAAAACGACATTATTATGGTAACCTGCCGGTTCTTTTTCATTTTGCTCCTTACCGCGCGTCAGACGGGCAATAGTCATCTCCATCCGTTTCTGGCTATAAGGCTTCATAACGTAGTCTGTACCATCGAGTTCAAAGGCCTGTACCGCAAACTGGCTGAAACCTGTAGAAAACACCAGTTTCGGTGGATCCGGCAGTTCGTTTATTTTCCTTGCGGTAGCCAGGCCGTCCAGTACCGGCATTTCTATGTCGAGAAACACTGCGTCGACATCCCTGTTTTTCGCCAGAAAATCGAGCGCCGCCTGCCCGTTTGCACACTCACCCACCACTTCGATATTGCCTATATCTTCCAATATATGTTTCATTTCTTCACGTGCCGGTAATTCATCGTCAACTATCAATATCCGTAACGCCATGTATTATAACCTCCTCCAGCGGGATGCGAAAGCTAACGATCGTACCCTTATTTTCTTCACTTTGTATTGTAAGGCCATTATCCGGCCCGTAAATACTAAGCAGACGTTTGTGTACATTGCCTAAACCAATTGAAGCCCTTTCGCCCCCCTTTTTTGAAAAAAAGATATTTTTTAGTTGCTCCGCACTCATGCCGACTCCATCATCTTCCACGCTTAGTTCATAATATCTGCCGCAAGGAATGACCCTTATCCTTACACTACCGCCTTCGGCCTTGGGAAAGATACCGTGTTTTATCGCGTTTTCTACCAGCGGCTGCAAAATGAGACCCGGTACTTTAAATGCACAATCCTGCCCTATATCATACTGTATAGCGAGGCGGTCGCCGAAACGGGCCAGTTCTATACTGGTATAGGCGTTTATGTGCTGCAGTTCCTGTTGCAAAGGTATAAAAATATTGGTATCCGAGAGATTCCGCCGGTAATAGTCGGCCAGATCGGTCAGAAGACGTTTGGCCGTTTCCGGCTGCTTCCGGCAATAAAAGCTGATAGTATTAAGCGCATTGAATAGAAAATGTGGATTTATCTGGGACTGCAACGCCTTTATTTCTGCATTTGCCAAGAGTTTAGCCTGTTCTTTTACCTTGCCTGTTTCTATTTGCGCGGAAATAAGTTTGCCCAATCCTGTTGCCAGTTCCTGCTCAAAATTTGACAGTGCGACACGCACGGTGCTACCGAGGAAAAGATACCCGACCTGTGCGTTGCCATCGTATATCGGCACGACAACCCTGCTTTTTATCGGATAAAAAGTCCGTATAGTACCTGCCCCGGTTGCCTTGATAAAGCGCTCCAGCCAACCTTCCTGCGTGAGAAAAATTGTGCTATCCCGCCCCAAAAAACTTTTTGCCATGGCTGCAGATAGGTACTCCGCCAGCCGGTCTTTTTTTTCTTTATCTTTGGCCGCCAGTGCCAATATTTTCTTATTAGATAATAACGCGACGCAATCAAAATTGTCCACTGCCCCTATTATCGTATTTACCGTCTCTGATGCAGATTCTTCGTCCAGCCCGTTACTGAGGGCCGACATAGTCAAACTAGCTACATAGAGCGCTGTCTTGGTCGCCGTTCCCTCTATTTTTTCTTCACGGGTGTAAATGTCTTCCAATATACGGATAATGATCCCGACGCCCAGTGTATTGGCGCAAATCATACTGGGGGCAATCTGGCTGACTAAAACAACTGCCTTGTCAAAAGGCTCGATGAAAACGAGTAAAAGGAGCATGTAGACAGTTTCCAGAAAAAAAGCGATCGCCAAAGCATAGGGCCACATACGTTTTTTAGACTTAACATAATACGATAGAAAACCGGCCGCCGCCCCCATCAGTATGGTGGTTCCCCCACTCTCGATAACGCTGTAAGTATCAATAAATACGGAACGGTAAGAGCCCACGATGAGCCCGGTAACACTCCCTGCCACCGGCCCGCCCAAAAGACCGCTCACAATAACGCCGACCGCTTTGACGTTTATGATGGCGCCATTTATCTGAAATCCCCAGTAAAAACCACCTACGCCAATAAGTGAAAACAGCACGACAAGAAAAAGTTTTCCGCGATAAGAGTCATCCGCGTCCAACATGGCGCTTCGAAAAATATTCATTTGATCCAAAACAAAAATAGCCAGTATTAAAAAGGAAAGGCCCAACCAGATATGCTGCATGGCCAAATAACTAGTCTCAAGCAAAAAACCACTCCCCGAACTTCTTTACTTGTATACATGGATAAGGGCTGGTTGCATCAAATATACCGCTCCCAGACAAGGTATTGCTAACTTGTCTTTTCTTACTTTATACTTTGTATTAATTATACTTTATGTTTTTTATAAAAAACAGTATCTTACGCCTTGTTTTTGTTATCTTGTTATGCAAATCGACAAAAGGCATGAATTTTTTTTACAATAAGGTTGATAAGCATTCGGTTTTTACGGGTAATTAATCTGATTTCGCTGAATAAATCCAAGCCGCAAAATTGGCGCGCCGCCGCGCCGGACGTCAGGCGCTCAAATCCACCGGATGCTGACATGGATTTTGTACCGGCACATATTTACACGGGGAGGTGGAAAAACTCTCATACGGTACTCATCTGTTTCATGTACTTAAAACACAGGAGGATGAAAATGGATCCAACTTTAGTCGCGTCTCTATTTGACGAAATGCTCATGGGTTTTATCGGCTTATATGAACACCCGACCATGATGATCATGTGGGTTATCGGCGCCGTTCTTATTTACCTGGCGGTCTGGAAAGACTACGAACCGGCTCTTTTGTTGCCGATGGGATTAGGCGCCATACTGGCCAACATTCCTTTCTCTTCGGCGGTCACCAAGACTCCCGGCGAAGAAGGCTTTCTCTTTTTACTTTATAACATGGGTATCAAAAACGAACTCTTTCCGGTCTTGATCTTTATTGCTATCGGCTCGATGTGCGACTTTGCGCCGCTGATGCGTAATCCGAGCGTCATGCTGTTCGCGGCAGCCGCCCAGTTTGGTATCTTCGCTACCGCTATCGCCGCTACCATGCTCGGCTTCTCTTTCAACCATGCTGCCGCTATCGGCATCATCGGCGCGGCGGACGGCCCCTCGACCATCTTTGTCGCCAGCCGTTATGCGGTGGACATGCTAGGACCATTGTCGGTCGCGGCGTACTGCTACATGGCTCTGGTGCCTGTTATCCAGCCTCCGGTTATTAAGCTCATGACTACTGAGGCAGAACGTAAGATCAAAATGGGTTATGAAGGTGAAAAACCTATTTCCCAAAAAGCCAAATTTCTCTTCCCGATCATGGTTGTTATCGTAGCCGGCGTTATTGCGCCGATCTCGGTTGCTTTGATCGGCGCTTTGATGTTTGGCAATATCTTGAAAGAAGCTCAGGTCGTTCCGAGTCTGGCTGACTGTGCTTCCGGCGAACTGTCGAACCTCGTGACCCTGCTCCTTGGTATCACGGTCGGCGCGACTATGGAAGCCGATAAGTTTCTCAACTTCCAGGTACTCATGATCATGGGCCTTGGCGCTGTTGCATTCGTATTTGACACTGTGGGCGGCGTTTTGTTCGCCAAAACACTCAACATGTTCTCTTCAAAGAAAATCAACCCGATGATCGGCGCCTGCGGAATATCGGCCTTCCCGATGTCCGGCCGCGTCATCGCGAAGATGGCTCTTAAAGAAGACCCGACCAACTTTATCATCCAGCACTCGATCGGCGTCAACGTGGCCGGTCAGGTAGCCTCTGTCGTGGCCGCGGGCATAGTTCTCGCGCTCATCCCGGCCCTGCAGAAGATGTTGGGGGTGTGACATGAGTAACACAGTACTTGCAGCAGTTCTCATGATGATCGGCGCTCTGCCGGCGATGTTCCTTGTTATAGCTATATTCATATTCGCCACGAAACTTCTGGTAAATGCTTTCCCGCCGGAAGAAGAG
>JAVBNN010000039.1:0-20096 GCA_031551525.1 Acidaminococcales bacterium | reverse complement strand
CCGATACGCGAGTCCTGCATAATGATGGAGTCTTTCACCTCGGCGCCGCTGTCGATGTACACCGAACGAAAAACCACACTGTTCTCTACTTTTCCGCCGATATTGCAATTATTCGCCATAAGCGAATTCCTCACGACTGCGTCATGCCGGTACTTGGTCGGCGCGGAATCTTTAGTCTGAGTATGTATATGTCCGTTGGCAAAAAAGAGATCCTCCCAGACTGCCGGTCGTAAGAGATCCATACTGCATTTATAATAATTTCCGATTGTCGCCATATTCGCGGCATAACCGCTAAAACGCACTGTATTTACTTTCAAAAGCGATATATTGCGCTGCACTTCCCGGACAAAGTCGCCACCGCCACGGCTCATCGCATAGGCAATAATTTCGATCAAAAGCTGGCGCCGTAGCACGCACATCCGCATATGCATCTCCCTGCTCTCGGTAGCGGGTGGGTCTATCTCCATATCCTTAACCCATCCCTTGTCATCGACCGTAAGCATGACTGAACCCGGATGCCGCGTCTCTGCCTTCTCCATACGCCGCGACACCAAAGTTATATCCGCACCGCTCTTTACATGGTGTTCCACCACTGGCCGATAGTTCATATTGCAGACCATTTGACTGGTACTGACTACTACATAGTCTTTCTGTGCATCCGTCAAATAATCAAGGTGCTGCGAAAAATAATCTATATCACCTGTCCCCATGAGCGGCGTTCTTTTACCGGCTATCGGCGTCAAAAGAAACAGTCCATCGTGTTTCCTGTCAAGATCCCACTCTTTGCCTGCCCGCAGATGTCCGATGAGCGTGCTCGACTCTTCTGGCATCAGCATGCCCACAGTATAAATGCCGGAATTTACCATGTTTGAAAGAACAAAGTCCACTACCCGGTATTTGCCGGCAAACGGCACTCCCGCCAGCGGCCTTATCGAGGTAAGCTCCTGCAAATGCTCCGGGTTTTCATGCAGATTTATCAGACCCATTACTTTATACATATCCTACCTCCTTTACTCCATACTGCCGCCGGTGTTGTCACCAAACCCGCCCGTCTCTCCGGCAAATATCGTTACTTCTGCACTAGGGCTGCCAGAACCGACCTCTGTACCCTGCATGGCATAAGTCTTGTAACCCATAACAGCTTTTTCCACCCGCGCCCCGCGCCCTATCCGCCCGCGCGCCATAACAACGGAGTTTTTAACGATAGCGCCTTCTTCCACGATCACATACGGAAAGAGTATGCTGTTTTCCACCTGCCCGTATACCTGACAGCCTTCACTTATCAGCGAACGCGTCACGCTGGCTTTTTTGCTGATATAATGCGGCGGCAGGGAAAGATTGGCCGAGCCGATGATCCATTCGGGATCGTCGAGGTCAAATTCCGGCTCATCCGCCAAAAGATCCATACTGGCCTGCCAGTAGCTCTCCACCGTACCAACATCCCGCCAATAGCCTGTAAAGGGACAGGCAAACAGTTTTTCTTTTTTGTCCAACATCTGGGGAATAAGATTTTTACCAAAATCATGCTCACTGTCGTTATTTTGGCTGTCTTCCAGCAAATAGCGTCTTAATACCTGCCAATGGAAGATATATACCCCCATAGAAGCCAGCGTGCTCTTGGGTTTTTTGGGTTTTTCAGCAAATTCGGTTATCCGGCCGTTCTTGTCTGCGCTCATGATGCCAAAACGTGAAGCCTCCTCAAGCGATACATTGATGACCGCGATGGTGGCGTCCGCTTTCTTTTCTTTGTGAAAAGCCAACATACGGGCATAGTTCATCTTGTAGATATGGTCGCCCGACAAGATAGCTACGTGGTCGGGGTTCATCCTGTCGATAAAATTTATGTTCTGGTAAATCGCATCCGCAGTCCCTTTATACCAGTCGGCCGCCCCTTCTCTGGCGTAAGGCGGCAGAATATACACCCCGCCGGCCCGCCGGTCAAGATCCCAGGCACTGCCAACACCTATATAAGTATGCAGCTCCAACGGCTTGTACTGGGTAAGTATGCCCACGGTGTAAATACCGGAATTATAGCAGTTGCTGAGCGCAAAATCGATTATCCTGTATTTGCCGCCAAAGGGAACAGCCGGCTTGGCAAGATTTTTGGTCAGCGCCCCCAACCGGCTGCCCTGGCCTCCAGCCAGCAGCATTGCGATACATTCTCTTCTTTGCATATTCAGCCACCTTCCTCATCTACTCCGGACCTTAAATATATGACCGCCAAAGGCGGAACTCTGACCATCAGGGAATACTCTTGACCGTTCTGTGCTATCGGATTGGCAATGAGTATCTGGCGCGTGGGCGCGCCGCTGCCGCCAAATTCCGCCGTGTCACTGTTGAAAACCTCGTGGTAAGCGCCGAGACATGGCACACCCACACGGTAACCCTCGTTTATCTGTTCGGTAAAGTTGCATATCACCACTAAGTGGCGCCCCCTTTTATCAAAACGCAAAAAAGTAACTATGCTGTGTTGACTATCGTCTGCTTCCAGCCATTTAAAACCTTGCCAGCCGCTGTCTATTTCCCATAAGCAACTTTCCGCAAGATAAAAATGATTGAGTGTTTTTACATAGTGTTGTAGAGCGCAATGCTTTTCATAATCAACCAAAAACCAGTCCAGTTCGCGTTTTTCATCCCACTCGATAAAATGCCCCAGTTCTTGTCCCATAAACAAAAGTTTTTTCCCGGGGTGGGCTGTCATATAACCTAAAAGCAGCCGCAAGTTGGCAAATTTTTGCCAATAATCCCCCGGCATCTTATCGAGAAGTGATTTTTTCCCATGCACCACCTCATCATGGGAAAACGGCAAGACAAAGTTTTCGGAAAAAGCATACATGAAAGAAAAGGTTATTTTATTATGATGCCAGCGGCGATGCATGGTTTCCTTCTCCATATAGTCAAGAACATCGTTCATCCAGCCCATATTCCACTTGTAGTTAAAACCAAGGCCCCCGTCGTGCACCGGCCAGGTGACCATGGGGTAAGAGGTAGACTCTTCCGCCATCATCAAAACGGCGGGGTTGCGTCCAAATACGATAGTATTGAGATCCTGCAAAAACTTTTTAGCCGCCAGGTTTTCCCGTCCGCCTTCCTCATTGGGCAGCCAGTGGCCGCCTGCACGGGCATAGTCGTGGTATAACATACTGGCTACGGCATCCACTCGTAATCCGTCCAAATGAAATACTTCCAGCCAGTAACAGGCGTTAGATATGAGAAAACTCCGCACTTGCGGCTTGGTCAAATCAAAATAGGAAGTACCCCAACCTTCGTTGTCCCGTCGCAAAGGATGTTCCGGCTCGTAACAATAACTGCCGTCAAACTCCCTCAAACCATGCTCGTCTTTGCAAAAATGCCCGGGCACCCAGTCCATTATCACACCGACCCCCTCGGCGTGGCAGCAGTCGACGAACTTCATAAAATCGCGCAAACTGCCATAACGGCTGGTCGGCGCGTAATAACCCGTTACCTGATAACCCCACGACGCATCAAGCGGATGCTCGCTAAGAGGCATTATTTCGATATGGGTATAGCCCATTTTTTTTGCATATTGCGGCAAACTTGCCGCCAGTTCCCTATAGGTAGGAATTTGGCCTTCCCTGGTATGTCGCCAGGAACCAAGATGAACTTCATAGATATTTAAGGGACGTTCGCGCGAATTCGTTGAACGCGCGCTCAGCCATTCCGCGTCAGTCCACTGCATGCCCTTAAAACTTCTTACGATAGAGGCAGTACCAGGCCTCAGCTCTGCCGAAACGGCAAACGGGTCAGCTTTAAGTACCCTTTTTCCATCCGCACCGGTGATGGAATACTTGTAGCGCGTGCCGGCTTTTACTTCCGGTACAAATACCTCCCATATGCCGCCCTCATCTTTCATCACATGCCGCCTGGCCTGCCAGTCGTCAAAATCACCCGTTACCACGACTTTTTTGGCATTAGGGGCCCAAACCCGAAACTGTACTCCACTCTCGCCGGAAACCTTGGCCGGATGGGCGCCAAAATAACGGTACAGTTCACAATGTTTTCCTTCAAGAAATAAATAACGGTCAAACTGGCTTAAAAAGGACATCCAGACCACCTTCCCGCCGCGCTGCCAACCAGAATATTCATAAATAACAGTAAATATATATCATTTATAATTCGCTCTTTTGACTGAATATTCCTGCCTTATATCAGAGAAGGAAAATAAATATGGACAAACAAAAAACTGGGTGGTACTACCCGCCCAGTAACAACACCTCATTACTTATCCGCTGTTTTCGCGACAACCATTGTCGCCCAGACATTTAATTTATCGGCATATCCCCCGGCCAGTTCCGCCAGACTCCCCAGGCCGCTTTTTCGCACATCCGCCTGATGCACTGTATAAATTAGCCTATCACCATGGTATAAGTACGCAACTTCGCCTTCCAGCCGTGTAACAAAAACCGCCTCTTGTGTCTGGTTACTGTTTTTCAGTAAAAACAATTCTCCGGCCAATAACCATGCCCGGTGCAGAGGCTTATATGTACCCAGCCGGGCATCTATCTCCATTCGCCAATCACCAAATGTCAAAATCCCTTTTCCTTGGACTTCACTAACGTGCATCCGCGCCCCCGCCGCGTTGAGTGATGCTGACAACCTGGCTATGCGCCGCTTGCTTTTGGGATATTCTCTCCCCAGCTTGTCCAGCACCACAAACAAGCCATAGGGGTTATAGCCGGCGTCCTCAAGAAGCCGAAAGCCGTCGAAGTCAGCCGCATATTCGTCATCGGTCGTACCCGCGGGTGTCACGTGGGCCACTTCATGAGCCAGCACTCCGGCAAGTTCCGTATCCGAATGCGCCAAGCCCAGCATGCCTTTACAAATATAAATGTAGCCGCCCGGACAGGCAAAAGCATTTACTGCCCGGCTATCGAGAACTTTGAACGTATACTCCAAAGACCCATATTTAGAAACGGCCGCCAGCTCCCTGCCGATGTTAATTACCCGCCCGGTAAGTTTTTCGTCTTGCAGTATACCATATTTCTTTTCCAGCTGTGCAGCGATTTTTGTACCTGCCGCCGTGTCTGCTGCCGACCAGGCTTCGCACGGGAACACAGTCCCCCAAAGCAGCAACACTAAAAGCGCCCACTTTTTCACATTTGCAACGCTGCTCCTTTCACTTGCCATGCCGTTACTTTTTTGCGGAGCTATTTGTTGCGAGCCGCATGGCCCATGCACGCAGTTGTTCGACGCATACGGCGGCCTGTTGTGCCGGCGATGCCGAATTGGCCGCCAAAACATCCAGCTCTCCCACGCTATATACAAGATGACCATCGTAATATATCTGCGCATTGTCCGGCTGTTCCACAACGATGAATTTATCGGCGTCCGGCACTCCGGCCCGGGCAATTACATATAAATTTCCCGCCAGCAGCCACCCCCTGTATAACGGTTTATCCGCGCCGTCCGGTCTCTCTATGGCAAAACTCCAGTCGCCGTCCGTAACCTTGGCCCGACCGCGTTCGTTCACCACGACCGGCGTTATGCCCTGCTGCTGAATATATTTTTCTATCCGCGCCGCCCGTTCGGCCGGTTTCGGATGTTGGGCGAAATTGCTTTCTACGCCGGACTTTTCCGTATCGCCGAGTTTATTCATGACTACCAGCACAGCATATGGATTCATACCGGCTCCCATCATATACTTATAGCTGCAATCATCGGCCTCACGTTCATCTCGCTGACTGTACGCAGGAAGTGAAGCCAGCGCCGCATTGGCGGCTATCGCCCCCTGCGGCCCGGCTAAAATAGCGCCCAAAATAGCCGTGAAGAGCTGCTCTCGTTCGCGCCGCGCTATATGGTTTTTCATGACGTGACCCATTTCATGGCCTATCACAGCGGCCAGTTCGTCGTCTGTCGGCATAAAATCCACCAGACCCTTGAACACATATATATATCCACCGGGCAAAGTGACTGCGTTTATTTCTCCCGAATTGATCACGGCAAAACTAAAGTCAGCCGGATTGAGGCTGTTCGCGGCTATCAGCTTCTGCCCAAGGTCATTGATTCTTTTTTGCACTTCTTCATCCGGCAAAAGGCCGTAATACTTGGCAAAACTCTCCGCTCTGCTGGTATCTGCAGTCGACCGGCCGGCCTCGGCAAAGCCGGGCGCCCAAAGGCAAAAACAAAGCACAAAACAACTCACCAGTTTTTTCATTATGCTACCGCCTTTTCTGGTGTAATGATAACGCAGACTGATTCAGGCGGAGTTTTACTCCACCTGCATCTTAGCCGCACTTATGTCGAGCTTGCGCCGTTTTATCTTCCCGCCTGAAGCGGCGGGGGTATTAGCTGCGTTTAGCGAGATAAAAAAGCAGGCTGGGAACGCCTGCTTTTCTGCTTATGGGGTTGTCGGCGCCGCCGCACCTGAAGTTGGTGACGTGGAGGGATTTATTAAAGAGTTTTCTACTTTCTCGCCACGGATATAGTGTCTCTGGATCAGTATTTCGACCCGGCGGTTTTTGGCTCGACCCTCTTCTGTATTATTCGGGGCAACCGGTCGGTATTCACCAAAGCCTATCGCGCTCATTCGTCCGGGCTGCAGCCCCGGCGTAGCAGCCAGCATAGCTTTCATCAGGCTTATTGCGCGCGCAGAACTGAGTTCCCAGTTAGAGGGGTATTGTGCCGTATTTATTGGTATATTATCGGTGTGCCCGGAAATAAGTATGTTTTGCGGTATTTTAGCCAAGGCGTTCGCCACAACTCCTGCCAAACGCATCGAATTCGGAAACAACTGCGCACTACCCGAAGCAAACAGCGCATTGTCTCTTACCCGGACCATCAACCCCTGGTCGGCCAGCACCGTTTCCAGTTCCAGTTCCATATGCTCGTCTTTGATAAAACTCTCGATCTGCTGCCTGGCATTAGCCAACTGCGCGCTTTCCAGCTCTTCCGGGCTCATCCCGGCGGAACTCGGCCCGCTGCCCACCCCAGGGATGATCCCGGGGCCGCCGCCGCTATTTAGTATAGACGACCCGCCGCCAGTACTCAAGGGGTTGGCCAAGGCCTGTTGCATGGCATAGGCAATCTGGGCAAATTTTTGCGAATCTACTTTCGAGGTTGCAAACAGCACGATAAAAAGCGCCAACAGCAAAGTCAGAAGGTCGGCATAAGGAACCAGCCATGTTTCGTCCGGGTGCTCTTCGTGGGGTGGATGGTGTTGTTTTCTGGCCATCTAATTCACTCCTTGCCCGAAGATGTCTTGCGCTCGGACTGCGGCAAAAAGGCGTTGAGTTTTGCTTCCACCGCTATCGGGGAATCACCTGCCTGCAAGGATAATATGCCCTCAATGATAATCCGTTTTACCGCCGCTTCCTCTTCACTGAGCATTTTCAGTTTGGTGGCAATAGGATGACAAATGACATAGCCGACGAATATACCGTACATCGTCGCAATAAACGCCGCCGCAATCGAATGACCCAGCTGGTCGATATCACTCAGATTTCCGAGCGCCGCAACCAGACCAATAACCGCGCCTAAAACACCCAGCGTTGGAGAATACATGCCGCCCTGTGAAAAAATAGTTGCGTTATGCCGATGCCGCTCTTGCATGGCGGCTACTTCAGCATCCATGACGTCACGGATGAATTCCGCATCAAGGCCGTCTATCATCATGCCAAGACCGGAACGCATAAACGAATCTTTTATTTCATTCAGACGACCCTCAAGCGCCAGCAATCCTTCGCGCCTGGCTACCTGGGAAAAGTCGACAAAAGTACTTGCCAAAACGGATATAGGAATGAGATCCTGTTTGTTCAATACTTTTTTTAGTATAGCCGGTATGTTTTTGAACGTATGCATGGGTACAGCATTGAGCACCGCACCGGTTGTTCCTACGATGATTATCATGATAGAGGCCGGATTCAGCAACATGCCGGGGCTTGCGCCCTTTAAAACCATACCGATCAAAACGGCCGCACTGGCAACCGGTATACCTAATAGTGTCGAAAGTTCCAAAAAATCATCCCTTTCCGCATCCCGAATAAACTTTTCTTCATTTTATGTCACGTGATTATATATCGTAAAAAAAGGCAATTATATTAAGATTTTAACACTTTTTTGCGACTAAGTCCAGTCCTGCCTGGCGAATTTTGCAGCAGCAACAGCCGCGCCGGTGATAGAAGCGCCCTCACTTGGCCACAGGCACGGCGGACATTCAAAAATTTCGGCCAAAGCCTTTTTCAGTTCACTCTGAAAAAACGCCATTTTGTTATAAACCGAACCGTCTATGGCTATGCCATCCATAACGAGTCCTTTTTGTTTGAGATAGTTTGCCGTACCCAGATATTCGGCGGCCAAAAGCCTGGCCGAGCGGCGTAATACTGCCTCTACCAAAGGTGTTGCCTTATTTTTTTTCCCAAGGTACCCGGCCAGTTCTTCTGTCGTATTTATATTTATACCTGTTAATCCGGCTTCCCTCGCTGCAAGACCGGCCAATTCAGCCAGATACTTCCCCGCAGTCATCTTTTCAAGGCATTGCCGGCCGGGGTGATTGCTGGCCGCATCCAACCGATCATCAAAAATATTGCGGAAAAAAGGCCTGTAATTACCGCTTTCCATATTTACAACCATGCCAGAGCCGGGATCATAATAGCAGCTATTGTGTCCTGTGCCGCAGATGCTACCGATCCCAATGCGGACATTGCCCCGATATACCGCGTCCAAAAGCACTGCCGTGGTATCGTTCAACAGAACGACCGGTTTTATATCTGCACGGCCTAATTTGCCTAAACATAAACTCAAGGTCTGATTTATATCAACACTCTCGCCGCCTACAAAAGCGGCTTCTTTTGTCCATTCTTTCAGTTTTGCGCAATTAGCCCCCTCTTGTTTTACTGGATAGGAAAAGGTGTGCCCCAAAAAGCCGCCCTTGTTTCCGCAAAAAACATTGATAAAAACAGCAATATGATCAAAAAGCCGCTCACTGTTCGTTGCCCCGGCCTCAACAAAAAAAGTCAGCGGCCTCACTTCCTGCCGCACAATAGTGGCTGTGCGTTTCTCTAGTAATACCCTCGCTATTCTAATATTGCTGCCGCCAAAATCCAACGCTAAAAACTCGCCCTGTTCACTGCCGCAAGGCAAAGAAAGATAGGACGGCAACATGGCAAGGCCCGACTGTTGTCCGGCGCGGGCGGCTGACATGTCTGCGCAAAACAAGGCGGCTTCTTTGAGCAAATCTTTTTTTGTCAGTAAAAAATTTTTTAGTATCTGCTCCAAAACACCCGTCTCCTTGCCTGCCATCGTTGCTTTTTATTATATATGGATAAAGCAAAAAAATCCCGCATTTTTTGCGGGATTTTTCCTTCGTTTAATCAGCTCTTGCTTTCCTGTCCCGGTCAGCTATCTCCCAACTGGTATAACCGCCGCTGAGGTTGTAGACGGTAAACCCTTCCTGGCTCAATATGCGTGCTGATACATAGCTGCGCAAACCGGAAAGGCAGAAAATGTATATATCTTTATCGCGGGGAAATTCCCCCAGCCTCGCACGTATCTCCGGCAAAGGTATATTGACCGCCTTGCCGATGGTCCCCTTTTTATATTCACCCGGCGAACGGGCGTCTACCAGAAAGACTTTGTTTTCATCCAACATGTCGCAATCATCCCAGAAAAACTGTCGATAAGCGTTTTTTACCACTTCCACGGCCACGTCGCCGGCAAAATTGACCGGATCGCGCGTGGCGGAATAGGGCGGAGCATAGGCCAACTCCAGAAAACCCAGATCATGTATAGTCAAGTTGGCAAACATGGCCGTCGACAGGACGTCTATGCGTTTGTCCGCGCCCTCTCTTCCTATCACCTGTGCGCCCAAAATGCATCCATTGTCCCTTGAAAAAAGCAACTTCAAACTAAGCTGGCTGGCGCCCGGGTAATATCCCGCATGGTTAAGCGGGTGGAGATATACCTTGTCATAAGCTATGTTATTGTTTTTAAGCGTTTTTTCATTGCTACCCGTTACTGCTGCCGTCAGGTCGAACACCTTCACTACTGCCGTACCCTGCACCGGATACACTTTGCGCGCCCGCCCGGCTATGTGAAAAGCCGCCGCCCTCGCCTGTTTGTTGGCTATACCCGCCAAAGGCACCAGCTGCGGACGCCCGGTGACAAAACTGGTCACTTCTACCGCGTCGCCCGCCGCGTAAATATCCGGGTCGGAAGTTTGCATATATTGATTGGTCTTTATGCCGCCGGTCGCCCCTATATCGAGCCCGGCCGCCACAGCAAGCTGCGTCAAAGGCCGCACGCCGATGCTCATAAGAACAAAATCCGTATGCAGCAAGCCCTTGTCCAGTTGCAGCTCAAGACCGGAAGTGCTTTTGACTATAGCTTTAAGTTTACTCCCGAGGCGAAGATCTATGCCTTTATCCCGCATGTGATTGTGCACGATAGCGGCCATTTCATAATCAAACGGCGGAAGCACCTGTTCCGATGCTTCCAGTACGCAAACCTCAAAACCGTGCGCATGAAAGTTTTCCGCCATCTCAAGGCCGATAAATCCGCCGCCCACCACTGTCACATGGCCGCGCTTTTTTTCATCAGCAAATTTTTTGATATTTACAGTATCTACCACATCTTTGATGATAAAAACTTCCGGCAGGCCGCTGCCGGGGATATCCGGCCTGATAGCCGTACCGCCAGGCGCAAGCATCAGCTTGTCATAGCGATAGTCTTTTTCTTCACCACTAATGAGGTTTTTTACCCGAACACTCTTATTTGCCCGATTTATGGAAAGTACTTCGGTATTTACCTGCACGTCCACATTCATTCTGGCTTTTAGCGAGGCGGGCGTGTGCAAAAGCAGGCTTTCTTCTTTTTCGATAACTCCGCCCACATGGTAAGGCAGACCGCAATTGGCATAAGAAACGTGTGGCCCTTTTTCAAATAAAACCATTTCGGCGCGTTCGTCCAGCCGGCGCATTTTTGCCGCAAAAGCCGCGCCGGCTGCTACACCGCCGACAATAATATATTTCGCCACTTATCTCACCTCTTTGTCTTGTCTTACTTGTCTTCGACCAAACCTTTATCCACCAGGAATTGTCCCAGCAATTCGGCGGTGCCGACTACCAGCTTCAGGCAGTTTACATTTTGTTCGCGTGTACCGAATTCAAATTTTCGCAAATCATCACAATCGGTAGCTTGGTTCGACGCTACAAATATCCCGTGAAACTCCTTGCTCAAAGGATAAATGTCTTTTCGGTCGCCTTCCGGCGGATTGGGACGCCCCTTAAAGGCGCCCAGCACCATGACAGCTCCGGCCAACGCCCCACACAAATCGCCTGCATGGCCCATTCCGCCGCCAAACCCGCTCGCCAAGCGCACCGCCTTGCCTACTCCCAGATCGCACAATTCGTCAAATGTTTTTACAATAGTTTCAGCACAATTTATGGACTTCTTAAAGTTGTTCCCCGCCGCTTCCGCCGCCTTTTTTGCAAATATCCCCATGATACAACCCCCTTTTTGGGCAGCCGCAGACTGCCTTGTACAAATTATATTCAACGAAAATAAAAAAACCCCTTTTTTACCGTGGGATTTTAAAAGATATTTACGGTATAATGGGAGGTGTATTACTAAAGATATAATGAGGTACCGTATATGTTGAGCGACATCCTTTATTGCCTGGCCGGTTTTTTTTCGGCATTGCCAACCTGTCGCTACACCGTAACTGCTATCCGCAGTATCCGGCAAGCCCAAGTAGCCGGAAACAGGCAGCAAGCCTTTTTCTATACAGTCTCCGCCGCCGCCTTCATATTGCTTGCAGGGGTTCTGTGGCCGTTTTATTTGTACGCCCGAAGCCCATGGGCTTCCTTTGTTTTTCTGACCACACTTTTCTTTTTCTTTAGCAAAGCGCGTCGTGACGGCAATTTACACCCCTGATCATTTCCTGTCGTATTCCATTTGGCGGTTTTTGAAGTATACCGGCTTAAGGCCAAGCCCTTCAGCCATTTGCCATGCCGCCGACAGGTTTTTGCCTATGTCTCCAGTCCTGTGCGCGTCCGAGCCTATCGTCACATGCCGCCCGCCCAGTTCGTGGTAGCGCCTGTACAGCTTGGTCAACGACGCCACGGCCTCCGGCAGCTCCAGGCGCCGGGTATTGATTTCCAGCGCCTTGCCGCTATTGATGAGCGACTGGCAGACCGCTGTCCATTCGTCAAAAAACTCTGTTAAATGCAGTTCTTTATCTTCATACGCCGCATAGCGGCAGATATAATCAACATGCCCCAAACTGTCAAAACCGTCAAAACCCCCTATACATTCCAGCATACTCGCCAAATAGCGCCCATAGGCGCTTTTTTTACTTACCCCACGGGTAAACTGTGGGCGGTATATGTCTATTCCGTCTACCACGTGGATAGAACCGATTATTTCGTCAAAAGGATAGCTGGCCGCCATGCGGCGGTTTTCTTCCCGGCATTCCGGACGCAGCCCGAGTTCCACGCCCAAGAGGATTTTATCAGTACGAAATGGGCCCAGTTCTTGGAAATACTCCGCTGGATCGAAAACAAAAGTTTCCGGGTTATCCGGGTAATCCAGGTCCATATGCTCTGTCACTATGACCGAAACGCCCTTTTTGTCCGCCGCAACCACCGCTTCCTGGAAGGTCATGGCGGAGTCGCCGGAAAAATGCGTATGTAAATGAGTGTCAAACATTTTTATCTCCCAAACTTGAAAAATTTATCAGTTCTATCTTTTCTTCCCGTACCACGCGCCGCGCCTCTGCCGACAAGAGTGCGGCCAGTTCTAAGCTGCGCGGGATTGTATACGAGCTTTTTTCCAAAAGCATCTGGTCGGTTTCTGCCGGATGGCACATAAGCTCCATAACACCCTCCCACGGCCTGTATAATATCTCAGTCAGCCGCTCCACCGTTGCCCCCTCACCATAAAACTCACGGGTAAACACGTCTGTGGTTGGCACGCCGGCCCGGCGGCAATATTCCCGCCCCACCGGCGTAGTCTGGCGCAATGGCACGGAAATTTCTTTAGCCAGCTTTACCGCCAAAGCCAGTATCTCGTCCCCCAAAACTTCATGCATATAGTGGTGGCTATCGAGGTGATCGGGCTTTACACCGAGCTCGAGCAGTTTCTCTATCTGCGCCCGCCACTCTGTTTCCACTTCTATGGGATCCGGCTGTGTGTGTTTGTCCGGGCGCCGGAAAAAACCCCGGCTGTCAAGCAAGCTGGCCACCTTTTTCAGAGCGGCAACCGGTCGGCCATAAGTAATACATAAATGCAGGCCCACCGGAGCCGCCGTTTTCTTTGCCCAGTCCGCCGCAGGCACAAATGCTTCACCGGTAACCATTATCGTCGTGCTGGTCACTATGCCCTCTTTTAAAGCGCTGATTATACCACGGTTACAGCCTGTGCTGAAACCAAAATCATCGGCGTTGACGATAAGTCTTTTCATCTTGCCAAAACCTTCCTTCGTTTCTCTCCCTTATTATAACAGAACAGCGGGCATACCGCCCGCTGTTTGTTCACCCGTCAGGATTTATGGAGATACTATCTCCATAAATCCTTTTTCTACGTTTTCATCCAGAGAAGTGGTGGAAAATCCGTCCACGCTGGTTACCGGCCTGGCGTTTATGCCCACACATTTATTGCGGCCGGTTTTCTTCGCCCGGTACAGACACAGGTCGGCCAGTTCCAGCGTTTGCTCGACCGTCAAGGCTGTCCGGTGGCCGGAAAACACCGGCAGCAAAGTATAGCCAAACGAACAGGTGCATTTTATCTGTGTCTTGCCCTCCTGCACAGTCATGTTCCTGGTTTCTATATCCCGCCTGATCTTATCGCTGAGCGCCCCCAGTATGTTGATATTATTGACATTCATCACTATGAGAAATTCCTCACCGCCCATGCGCATAAATACATCATCCGTCCGGATATGGCTGCGTATATTCTGGCAAAGGCTGGTCAACACTTCATCCCCGGCCGCATGGCCGTACGTATCGTTGATCTGCTTAAAATGGTCTATGTCAAGCATCACTATGCCGAAAACCTTTTCCGTACCAACCAAAAGTTCTTTCAGGCGCGGCAACACCACCTGCTGATAATACTGCCGGTTGTTGCAGCTGGTCAGCCCATCCTGCAAAGCGGAACGCTTTATTTCGTTGGTATATGAACGTACCGCATCTTCAAGGGAAAGCCCCACCGTACTAAAGCCCGTCTCTTCCATGGCGGGCGGGACTATACTGTCTCTGGCGCCTGCGCCGTTCTCTAAACCCAACGCACAATCCGCCATCTCTAAACTCAAACCATGCAAAATATTTTTGAATGGTTTTATCAACATATGTTCGAACAACACAAGCAACAGCAAAAACAATAACAAAAATGCCGGTAAAAATACCCTGGCTGTATTCTTATAGATCTCTTCCCTGTGCTCATCCAACCATTTTTGTTCAATTTCGCTACACAACAAACCTGTTATCAGGCCGGATTTATCATACAACTGCGTATAAAAACTTAACATTTTACCAGATGAATCATCATAAAAAAAATACTTGTCGTTATCGGCTATCCCGGCCAATGCTTTACTATAAAATGCGCGTTCCCTGGGCGACTCCAACAATGGCTCGTTGGGAAAACTCAGCGATGCACCGCTTTTGCTAAAAGAAACTAAAGTATTATATTTTTGACCGGCAATATCAATTTCGGTGAAAAACGGTCGGCTACTTTCCGTTATCCGTTTTCCGTCAGCAAACACCGCCATTATCCCATTTACTTCGGAAAACGATATTAGTTTTTCATTGTCCAGTGAAAAAACTGTTTGCCCGTCGGCATTTGTCGCCATACGCGCCCGCAGGCTTTTCTTTGTTCCGGTCGGCTTAAAGTCAAAATCTGCGCTATTTGTTCCCTCTCCGCTATCGACCGTTAACGCACCGTTTTCATAATAAAAAAATAAATAAAAATCTTCATTGCGCACCATTACAGTGTCGCGTTTGGCAAACTCACCATCCAGCCCATATACAAGTCCGCCTTTATCATAATGGATGGTAAAACAATAGGAAATAAACGTGGATTTTTCCACAAAGGCATTGAGTATTTCCTGGTAGTGCGCATAATCTGGATGCTGTGTGGGGTCTTGCATACTAAACATTTCCCGGTATTTTTCACCATTGATCAAGCCACGCAAAGAATTTAACGTGTTCTGCGAATCCTTTACGTGTTGCGAAAAAAACAGATCGTAAGAATTGCTGGAAACCAAATATATACTGGTAAAGCCCAAAGTAAGACAGACCAGCAACAAAAACACAGTTGTTCGCACCCGCATATATATTACTTGGTCTTTGAACATTTTACGGCTCCTTCTTGACAATAACGCATCATTAGTATCCAGCTCTATTCATATACATCAGCAGCAAGTTAAATGTTTTTTTATTATATCATGTATATTAACTTTCATACAATACCAGCCACCGTATTGCGGGCATAAAAATACCGGCAGCACTCAAATGCTGCCGACACTTTCAACTGCCCACATTCACAAATTCATTTATTGGCGAACCCGGCGCTACCATTGGATCGACCATTTCTTCACCAGGAATAGTAACTTCGATGAGATACGGCGCATCCGCCAGTTTGGCGCGTTCCAACGCGTCAAGGAATTCCTGCCTGGTCGCTGCCCTTTCTCCGTCAGCCCCACAGGAAGCGGCAAAAGCAAGAAAGTCAAAAACTGGCAAAATTGTCGACGAATAGCGTTTATTGAAAAACAGATGCTGCCACTGTCTGACCATGCCTAAAGACTGGTTATTCAGCACTATATTTATCATCGGCAGCTTTTCCTGCACTGCGGTAAAAAGCTCCATGCCTGTCATTTTAAATCCGCCGTCGCCAGCAATCTGGACGATACGGGCCTGTGGCTTGGCCAGTTTGGCTCCCAACGCGGCCGGCATAGAAAAGCCCATAGTCCCGCAACCCCCCGAAGTCAAATGGCTGCGCGGCGTAGTGAGGCACAAGTTTTGCGCCGCCCACATCTGGTTTTGCCCTACGTCAGTAACAAAAATTGTATCCCCGTCTTTGAATGTTTCGGTAAGCGTCCGCATAAGCCAAGGCGGAGTCAGCCGTCCATCGTCTTTTGGCGCGTGTTCTTGCTGCCAGCGGTTTATGTCTTCCCACCAGGCAGTTATATCCGGCCGCACGTCCACGAGCTCGGCGAGCGTCGCCATGGCATTGGCCAGATGCGCAACTATAGGGAGCGCGACGGTGACGTTTTTATCCAATTCCGACGGGTCGATGTCGAACTGGATGATTTTTTTGCTGGTAGCGTATTTGTCACGATCACCGGTCACCCGCTCGCTGAAGCGGCTGCCGACCACTACCACAACATCCGAATTACTCACAGCCAGATTGGCTGCTTTTTGGCCGTGCATCCCGCTCATACCCAAAAATTGCGGATGGTTGCCGGGAAATACGCCTAATCCCATCAACGTGCTTATTACCGGCATACCGGTCTTTTCGGCCAACTCCCGGATTGACCAGTCACAACCGGCCTGCACTGCACCACCGCCGACCAGCATGATCGGTTTTCTGGCGTTGGCAATTAGCTGCGCCGCCTGTTTAACGGCGCCAATATCAAGAGTTACGTCTTCATCATCTTCGTCGACCTCTTCTTCATACCATTCGACCAATGCTTTTTGAATATCTGACGGTATATCCACCAGAACCGGCCCCTGTCGGCCACTACGCGCCACCGCAAACGCTTCGCGCAATGTGCGGATGAGCTCGTCCGGCGAGCGCACCTGTGTATTGTATTTAGTTATAGCCAAAGAAACACTGACTATGTCCACTTCCTGGAAAGAGTCGCGTCCTATATGCTGCGTAGCTACCTGTCCACAAATCGCAACCAGCGGTATAGAGTCAAGATAAGCCGTAGCAAGGCCTGTAACGATATTAGTCGCGCCCGGCCCGGACGTAGCAATGCAAACGCCCACCTTGCCACTAGCCCGTGCGTAACCGTCGGCAGCATGTATAGCGCCTTGTTCGTGCACCGTCAGAACATTTTTTAACGGCGCGTCATAAAGCGCATCATAAAGCGGTATGACCTGCCCGCCCGGATAACCAAAAATAGTATCTACACCTTGTTCCAGCAATACGTTGACGATTGCCTGCGCACCTGTAATCCGCATAATATCCCCCTTCTGTCAAACAGCCATCTGGATGGAGGGCGGCTGTACCTGTACGGCAAAAACCGGTACCTGTTTTTGTAAAAGACGTACCAGACGCAACGGTATTTCCGGACAATCCAGCGCCATTTGTATCTCCAGATAGCGCTCGTCTTCACAGGGCTGCATCGCCAGCTTGCGCAAAGCAAAACCCTGCCTGTTTATAACCCGCAAAATACGCGGTAGAGCTGTATCCTCATTCCGCATGACGACTTTCAATATCCCTGTCATAATAAAAATCTCCTTCACCCATGTTTTCTCCCGAATAAAATATAAAACCCCCGTCCTTACGGACAGGGGCGCAAATACGCGGTACCACCCTGGTTTATACCTCTTTCCGCCGGTCCAACAACCAGCGCCCAGGATAACGTCTGGGAGACGCATACCATTACTCGGAAAATATCCTTTCACAGATGAGTTCATGGGTGATCTAATCAGTCTGGACGCACACCGGTTCCCAGCTACTCCGGCTCTCTTTGCTGCGGTTGCAGGCTTTTATTCCCAATCATCACTTTTGTATATGGCGATTAAATTACTATCATTATGCCATTGTCAGTAAACTATGTCAATAGGCAAGATATTTTTTGCGTTTTTTTGAAAAGTGTCAACCCAAGTACACTTTCACCTTCTGGCCGCTGCATGATCCAGAGGACCAACGAATTCGTTTAACGGAAATGATCCTTTTATCGCAGCGGTAATAAATTTTTTCGCTTCCTCTACCGCTTCATTCACCGGTTTTCCCCAGGCCAGTCCCGCCGCCACAGCGGCCGAATAGCTGCACCCCGCGCCATGTGTCCAGGTCGACTGAACTTTTTCCCCCTCCAGCAGGCAAAAATCTCTGCCATCATACAATACATCTATCGCCTGAGGAGTATCAAGTTTGGCGCCGCCCTTGACCAGCACATACTGCGCACCAAGCGCCTGGATGCGCTTGGCGGCCTCTTTAAGGCTGTCTACCGTAGTTATCGTGCCGAGGCCGCTCAGGTACCCCGCTTCAAAAAGATTGGGAGTAACAACTTTGGCCAGAGGCAATAACGCTTTTTTCAGGTGGTCGACCGTGCCGGGATTCAAGACGTCATCTGCGCCTTTGCAAACCATGACCGGATCGACGACAAGATTATCAATATTATACTTTTTGACATAAGACGCGCCCAGGTCTATTATCTCTACCGTGCCCAACATGCCGGTCTTCATGGCATCAACGCCAACGCCCTCTAGTATAGTATCCATCTGTTCGGCAATTACCGGCAGATCGATAGGATGTACGCCGTGCGACCAGTCTTTAGGGCTCATGGTAACGATGACCGTCACTGCGGTCATGCCGTATACGCCAAATTCCTGGAAAGTTTTCAGGTCGGCTTCCAAACCCGCGCCACCACTGGCATCAGAACCCGCCAAGGTCAACGCTTTGGGTATTTTTACACTACTCATACTCTCACCCTCCAGATATTTAACATGAATAACTTAATAATAAAAATAGCACAACTTGCCCACACGGTCAAATAGATAAAAGGAAAAATAGCTATCAGCCTAAAATATTATTAAGCACGCGCATTTGTTTCACGTGAAACAAACGCGCGTGGGAGTGGACAAACTTAATACTCAACTATCTAGCCGCTCATCAGGACCGAACAAGACATGTACAAATGGTCACGCATTACCACGGATGCCTGCAGGTCATATTAAAAATGCAGTTTTGCGCTCCTCTTCCGATTCTCCGGCTGGCTGGCGCTGCGAAAACCGCGAATGTGCCAATAAAAGAACCGTATTCATGCGAAAGTTTGCACGCGTTGCCTTTATATATACACTCAAACGGTATAAGCCGCCTTCACCTTGTCATATTCCAATTGATTATCAAATCTCAGACGGTAATTGCGCCCATCGCGGCCCACCCACTCGGCAAAAAACTCTTCTTCCTGTTCCCAGAAATCCATGTCCTCCATCTGATAGGCCGCCAGCATAGCCACCGCTCGCCCACCGGCAAAAAAGAACAGTGCGTTGTCCGTCAAAACAGTGTAGCCGTCTTGCGTGTCCAAGCGAACCCTTTCACTGGCAAATTTTATGTTTTCACCCAACCACAAAACTTTGGGCTGCTGTTTTAATGCGGCCCGCCCGCCTTCAGACAAACGTGCGAAGTCCGGCGACTTGTATAGACTGCCATAGTCAAACTCGCCTTCCACAACGGCATATACAGCATCCACGTCACGCAGCACTGCCGCAACCTGTTCGATCACGTCTCGGCTCACCTTGTAAAGCAGCACGGCCGGCATTCCGCCAACAGCAAGGCGGATAGCCGTTTCTCCCCGGTTGAGTATTTGACTTAAACACTCAATGAGCACTTCTTTATTGTCGCAGCCCTTGAGTACCAGCGTATAAATATCTTCCGGCAGCGTCATTTTCACGCCCGCTTCCGCCAACAGCAAAGCTTTATACTTTTCCCTAGCAGCCATTTGACCTTCTTTTAACGGCTTGCGGTTTTCAACAACGGCCTCATCTTGCCCAGCTGCCCGACTGGTCACATCTTCTGGCAGAACGCCGGCCCCTTCCGCTTCATCCGATTCTGCCACCGGCATGCCGCAATACGGACAATATATCATGCCATCGAGTTCCGGAAGCACAGCTTCGCATACTGAACAAAGGTTTTTTCCCTGATCCAAAATGACGCCTCCTCGTAATTCTTTCAGTTTATTGTATATTTAACAACCATATGCAAAAATCCTGCTAAAGTTAGAAAAATACAAAAAAGGCGCTTCAAAAGCGCCTTTTTAAAAACTGGTGCCGCAAGGCAGAATCGAACTGCCGACACGAGGATTTTCAGTCCTCTGCTCTACCGACTGAGCTACCGCGGCGATATGGCGACCCGGATGGGACTCGAACCCACGACCTCCGCCGTGACAGGGCGGCATTCTAACCAACTAAACTACC
>JAVBNN010000035.1:0-4410 GCA_031551525.1 Acidaminococcales bacterium | reverse complement strand
TCTCCATATTGATCATATTCATTGATCCAACGGCGCAGACTACTCATGCTGCTGTCAATCTCATACACTACAGTTTTTACACAAGCACCAGCTTCTTACGCCATTTTTACTGCTGACAGTTTAAATTGTTTGTCATAAAACTGGACTCCTTTCGCGCTTAACTTCATGTCCAGTTTATTATACCTTGATTTACTCTTTTTTGCGGCCTACTTTTACTTGACTACTTCACCAAAAGGGCGGCTCTTTGGTTTAAAATTTCAGGCTTTCTGTTATGCGTTCTACTGCTTCTTTGGTTTTATCGGCGTTGCCGAAGGCGGTGAGCCGGAAGTATTCTCTGCCGGAGGGGCCAAATCCCCCGCCCGGAGTACCGACTACATGCGTCTGCTTTAAAAGTTGGTCGAAGAAGTTCCAGGAGTCCATGCCGCCCGGAGTTTTCAGCCAGATGTAGGGTGCGTTGATGCCGCCGTACACTTCAAGGCCAAGTGTGGCGAGGCCGTTTCTGATGACGCGGGCGTTTTCCATATAGTAGCCGATGGTTTTCCTGACTTCCAGTTGGCCTTCCTTACTGTATACAGCTTCAGCCCCTCGTTGTATAATATAAGGAACTCCGTTGAATTTTGTTGAGTGGCGGCGGTTCCACAGGTCGTTCAGGCGTACTTTGTCTTTGCCGGCGCGGCCTTGGAGTTTTTTGGGCACCACGGTATAGGCGCAGCGTGTGCCGGTAAATCCGGCGGTCTTGGAGAAGGAGCGAAATTCTATCGCCACTTCCTGCGCTCCGGGTATTTCATAGATGCTGTGTGGGATGTCCGGCTCGGTGATGTAAGCTTCATAGGCCGAGTCGTATAATATTACACTTTCGTTTTCCCGGGCGTAGTCCACCCATTTTTTTAGCTGTTTTTTAGTCAGCGCCATACCGGTAGGGTTGTTGGGTGAGCACAGGTAGATCATGTCAGCCCGCCCGTCCGGCAGTTTGGGGCAAAAGTTGTTGTCAGAGGTGCAGGGCAGGTAGATGATGCCGTCAAACAGACCGCTTTTTTTGTGTTTGCCGGTGCGTCCGGCCATGACGTTGGTGTCGAGGTAGACCGGGTAGACCGGGTCAGTGATGGCGACTGTGCATTTTTTATCGAATATTTCCTGGATATTGCCTACATCGCTTTTTGCGCCGTCGCTGACGAATATTTCATCGGTGCCGATCTTTATACCGCGCGCGGCATAGTCGTTTTTGACGATGGCTTCGAGGAGAAAGCTGTAACCTTGTTCCGGGCCATAGCCGCGGAAAGTTTCCGTGCGGGCCATTTCGTCGGTCGCCGCGTGCAAAGCTTTGATGACGGCGGACGGGAGGGGTTGGGTGACGTCGCCTATGCCGAGGCTGATGATGTCGGCGGAAGGATTTTTTTCTTTAAACTTGGTAGCGCGCCGTTTGGTTTCGGCAAACAGATAGCTGCCGGGCAGCTTTAGGTAGTTCGCATTCACTTTTGCCATGGATAGGCCTCCTTTTTTTGACTGAAGCGAAATTGGTGTTTTTAAATATCGCTGTACCAATTTTATAATAAATGCAGGTACTATTTCAACAGTGGGAGGTTATTATTTTGCTAAACTTTGTGAAGATGCTTGTCGTAGTTGCTGTATTTGCGCTGTGTCTGCCTGGCGGAGCTCAGGCAAAAAGATTATTGTTCGTACCGATGGACGACCGTCCGGTGTGCCTTGAGTACACGGTGGATACTCTTAAAGCGGCCGGCTGGGAGGTAGTCATCCCGCCGAGGGAGCTGGTCGCTTCGCGCTACCGGATGGGCGAGCCGGACAAGATGATGGACTGGCTGGAAAAAGAAGCGCCTACTGCCGACGCGGCGGTAGTTTCTTCCGATGCGCTCATTTACGGGGGGCTGGTGGCGTCGCGTACGCACGAATACGGTGAGGACGTTCTCGCTAAACGCGCCCAGCGTCTGACCGGGCTGAAAGACAAGCAGCTTGACCTGCGCCTGTACGCATTCAGCACGATAATGCGCACTCCGCGTGCTTCTTCCGGCGGTGTGGAGCCGCCTTACTATGAAAAGTGGGGGCCGGAGATATTTCGCTGGAGTGCTCTGACTGATAAGTCCGGACTGGACGGTTTGAAAAAGAAAGAACAGGCCGAGCTCGCCGCTTTGACGGAAAAACTGCCTAAAGACATCATGGCCGACTGGCTTGGGCGCAGGCAAAAAAACCTTGCGGTGAACGAGTTTTTGGTCAACAGCATGAAAAAAGGATCTTTCAACTATTTTGTGATGGGCAAGGACGATACCGCGCCTTTTTCGCAGTCGCACAAGGACGCCCGGCTTTTGGAAGAGGCGACCGACAGCAAAGACCTCTACAACTATAAAATGTTCGTGGGCGCCGACCAGCTGGGTCTGATCCTCCTCAACCGGGCGGTCAACGACCAACTGCTGGCGAGACCCTATGTGGCGGTAAAGTACGCCAAAGGCATTGGCGGCAAAATGGTGCCGGGTTATGAAGATGGGCCGGTGGGCAAGGCCATCGAGTCACATATTTACGCTTCCGGGGGTTTTCCGGCCCGGCGGGACGAGCAGGCCAGCATGTTTCTTTATGTGAATACTCCGCTCAAGGGTTCGAGTAAGGAGGCGGGCGGCGCGGCCAACACGTATGAAATGGATAAAAATACCGCCGCTTTTCTCAGGGACGTTAAAAAAGCCCTCGACAGCGGGAAAAAAGTAGCAGTGGCCGATATAGTGTTTTCCAACGGTTCCTCTAACGCTCTGGTGACCGGCCTGTTTGAGGATAAAACAGCCTATCGCCTCGATGCCTACGCCGGCTGGAATACGGCCAGCAATACTATCGGCTATGCTCTCGGGCAGGGGCTTTTGATGCCGTATATAAAAACACCGGCGCATGACCGGCTGATAACCATCCGCTACCTCGATGAGTGGGCCTATCAGGCCAATGTGCGCAGCGCTCTTAATAAAGAAGTGCTGGGCATCATGAAAATCAGCGGAACTCAACTGGACGGTTCTAAGGAGTCGCTTGGCGAAAACGCTCGAGAGCGGATAGTCCAACTGGCCTCCGGGTACATGGAAAAGTCACACCTTGCTGGGTTACAGGTGGAGATGCCCTGGAATCGGATGTTTGAAGCCAGGATATATTTTGAGCCGCTGCCTTTTCGGCGCACCCTGCGCCCGACGATCGTGACGGTGGAGTAGTACACAATAAAAACGCACACCCTTGGAGTATAATAAAACCCAAGGAGAGAAAGATGCCGAACTGCGCACAGCAAATCAAATACCGAAGTAAAAATGGCGTAAGAAGCTGGTGCTTGTGTAAAAACTGTAGTGTATGAGATTGACAGCAGCATGAGTAGTCTGCGCCGTTGGATCAATGAATATGATCAATATGGAGAAAGTGCGTTTCCAGGCCATGGAAACGCACTTTTCAATTCAACTTATGAAATCAAAAAACTGCAAAAAGAAAACGCTGCCTTACGCGAGGAGAATGAACTGTTAAAAAAGTTCCAGGCCTTCTTGAAGCAAAAGAATGTGTGAGATTCCAGTTTTTGAAGGATAATCAAAAACGCTACAACATTCAGAAGACTTGCCGGGTATTGAGAATCTCACGTTCAGGGTTTTATGAGTATTTACATCGCCGTAAAAGCAGGCGTGTCATCGAAAATGAAGCTCTAGCAGAAATGATTGAGGAAATATTTCAGGAACACAAAGGACGTTACGGCGCTCGTCGTATCCAGCAAGTTCTGGAAAAACGTCAGGTAAAAGTAAACGCTAAACGTATTTCAAGGCTTATGAGCGAGCATGGTTTGCTGGCTAAAGGTACTAATACAAAATATCGTTACCATGCAAATAAAAGAAAGTATGATGAACGAGAAAATATTTTAGCGCAAGTGTTTGCTACCAAACAAAAAAATGTAGTATGGGTAAGTGATATCACATATGTACCTACACGACAGGGTTTTCTTTATTTGGCCGTATTTATTGATGTCTTTTCCAGAAAAGTTATGGGCTGGTCTATGGATGCCCGTATTAAAGACAGTCTCGTAATGTCCGCCTTTTACCAGGCACTTGGCCGCGAACATCCGGAAAAAGGCTTGATTGTTCACACTGACAGGGGCGCACAATATACTTCGCAACGATTTGGAGCTTTACTGTTACGTTATGGCTGTAGGTAAAGTATGAGCCGCAAGGGAAATCCTTATGACAACGCAGTTATGGAATCCTTTTACAGAACATTAAAAAGAGAGCTTGTCCAGGGCGCCAATTACGACACTCCTGAACAAGCCCGTTTAGATATTTTTAAATATATAGAAACTTACTACAATACCAAACGCATACATTCAACCCTAGGGCATTTATCACCAATAGAATTCGAAATTCAAAAAGCTTAACTTTATGTCTGCTTTTTCTTGAC
>JAVBNN010000038.1:0-13892 GCA_031551525.1 Acidaminococcales bacterium | reverse complement strand
TGCAGGCGTATCCTGTCTGTTTCACGATAAAAACGCTTTACTGTGGTTTCATTGTCTTCCGGCAATAATGCTACTACTATTTCGCCATTATTGGCGGTTTTCTGACGACGAACCAAAACTATATCTCCATCCAATATTCCAGAATTCATCATGCTTTCACCAACTACGGTAAGCATGAACAATTCATCCCCGCTAGATTTGCGTCCAATGAGTTCGGCAGGCAGGGGATAGGTAGCCTCGATATTTTGCTCGGCCAAAATAGGCTGTCCGGCGGTAACGCGCCCAAGCAAAGGTACCGGGACCATCGTTTGTTGCCGCATATATGAATCCTGGACTATTTCCAATGCTCGCGGCTTCAATGGATCCCGCTGCAAATGGCCCGCGGCGGTCAACTTTTGAAGATGGCCGTGTATACTTGCGCTTGATGATAACCCAACAGCCCGTCCAATTTCACGTACAGATGGCGGATAACCTTTTTCACGTAAAAACCCTCGGATAAAGTTTAATATAGCAGTCTGGCGTTCATCGAGTGTCGATGTGGGATCAAGTTTATTGGATTTAGGCAAAGCCATCAACCTCCTAAAGTACTTTAAAAAATTCTTCTATATAATTATAGCATGTAAAAAAGAATAATAAAACATGTGTTCGAAAAAAACAATTCACTTTGAAGCCTTTGAATTTGGTCATATACATATCTTTTTTTATGTCCGATAATATATATTATGTAAAATGCAAGTAGAAAACCGGCATACAAATGATTTGCACACCGGTTAGTAAGCATTATTTTTTTATTATGGCTATTTCAACTTCCTGACCAGTTACAGCCATGCAGGCATTACCTTCATCAGTGTCAATGTGGAACTCTGGCGCGTAAGTTTCCTTTGCCCTTACCAAAACATGGTCGAATGTTATAGCTCGGTCACCGGGGATACTTACTTTTACATTATCTTTGTCTTTGAGGCCAATCATGGCTGCGGTACGAAGATCCAAATGTAGATGGCGCGCAGCGATTATAACGCCTTCGGCTATTGTGACTTCACCGTTGGGACCTATAAGCTTGGCGCCTGGTGAACCAGCTAGATCGCCTGATTCTCTCACTGGCGGGTTCAATCCCAATATACGCGCATCGGTCAATGCAAATTCTACTTGAGTATTTTTACGGATCGGTCCAATAACCCTGACTCCTTTGATAATACCTTTTTCAGTAGCTACATCCAGTTTTTCGCCAGAAGAAAATTCTCCCGGCTGTCCGAGTTCTTTTACTTTGCTCAGTTCGTAACCGGCACCGAAAAGAGACTCCATGTCGTGTTGGCTCAGGTGGATGTGACGCGCAGAGACCCCGAGTTTTACTTTTAATGACATTTTGTTTCCCCCCATTTACTACATATTAAAATTTAATTGTTGCCGTGTTTATTTTGGATGTATTCGTGTATAGCGTCAGCTGCAGTTTTACCTGCGCCCATAGCGGAGATTACGGTGGCCGCTCCTGTTACGATATCTCCGCCAGCAAAAACTCCCGGGCGGGTAGTGCGTCCCTGTTCATCGGCCACTATATTGCCCCGTTTATCTGTTTGCATACCTTCCGTAGTAGATTGGATTAAGGGATTGGGGCCTTGTCCAATCGCCATTACTACCATATCTACATCAAGGATAAAATTGGAACCCTTTATTTCAACTGGGCTTCTGCGCCCGGAGGCGTCAGCTTCGCCGAGTTCCATAAAAACACATTCCATGCCATTTACCCAGCCCTTATCATCACCCAGGATGGCTACCGGATTGGTAAGCAGGCGAAATATTATCCCCTCTTCTTTAGCATGCTCTACTTCTTCCGCTCTGGCGGGCATTTCTTCCGCTGAACGCCGGTAGACTATACTGACTTCTTGCGCTCCGAGACGTTTAGATGTGCGGGCAGCGTCCATGGCGACATTACCGGCTCCGACAACGGCTACTTTTTTTCCTACGTATACAGGTGTAGCTACTTGCGGAAATTTATAGGCGCGCATCAAATTTGTACGTGTCAAAAATTCGTTAGCCGAATAAACACCGTTGAGATTTTCACCCGGTATTTTCATGAAGTGCGGCAATCCTGCTCCAGTACCTATGAATACTGCGTCAAAACCTTCTTCATCCAATAGTTCCGGTACTGTATAGCTTCTACCAACTACCATGTTAGGGAGTATTTTCACGCCAAGCGTTTTGAGAGCCTCTATTTCATAGCGCACTATTTCTTTGGGCAGACGAAATTGAGGTATACCGTACATAAGCACTCCGCCGGGTTCGTGAAGCGCTTCAAAAATCGTGACGTCATAGCCTATGCGAGCAAGGTCGCCTGCTGCAGTCAAACCAGCCGGGCCGCCGCCAACGACAGCTACCCTGCCCATATTATCTTTACCAGTCTCCGGCGCTTTGCCGTTCAGTTCGTGTTCCCGGGCATAGTCAGCGGCAAATCTTTCCAACCGTCCTATAGCCACCGGTTGACTTTTTATCCCTAAGATGCATTTTTTTTCGCACTGATTTTCCTGTGGGCAGACACGTCCACAAACAGCCGGCAAACTATTTTTTCGTTTTAAAGTTTTTATTGCAGAAGCCAGGTCGTTTGTTTTTATATGGTTTATAAATTCCGGTATGTCGACATTGACCGGACAACCTTTCTGGCAAAGTGGGTTTTTACATTGCAGGCAGCGCTCAGCTTCGGCAATAGCCGTAGCTATATCGTAACCCAAAGCGACTTCGTCAAAGTTTTTATTGCGTTCATCAGGCGCTTGTTCCGGCATAGGATGTCTGTTTACAGGCATTTACATTGACCTCCGCAGCTATATTCCAAACTTTCCTGCCCTTTATACATCTGCTGGCGTTGCAGCAAATTGGCAAAATCTACTTTATGAGCGTCAAATTCAGGGCCATCCACGCAAACAAATTTGCTGTCCTGCCCCACAACCACCCGGCAACCGCCGCACATGCCGGTTCCATCCACCATGATACTGTTCAAACTGGCTACGGTATACACCGCGAAAGGTCTGGTAGTTTCCGCTACATTGCGCATCATCACTACCGGCCCGATTGCCAATACTATGCCCGGTTTTACGCCGGCCGCCAATATTTCTTTTAACGGTTGTGTAACAAATCCCTTGAGTCCATAACTGCCGTCATCGGTCGTTATGTGCAGTTCATCGCTTACTGCCTGCATTTTATCTTCAAAAATTATCAAATCTTTATTGCGTGCGCCAATGATCGAAATAACTTTATTACCTGCTTTTTTCAGTTCGCGCGCTATTGGATAGACCGGCGCCACCCCTATTCCACCGCCCACACAGACTACCGTACCAAAGTTTTCTATATGGGAAGGTTGCCCGAGCGGGCCTACCAGATCGAGTATATCGTCGCCCACCGCAAAATCTTGCCCCAAATGGCGAGTTGTGTTTCCGACTTCCTGGAAAACGATAGTTATCGTTCCTTTGTCACGGTCAAAATCTGCGATGGTGAGCGGGATACGCTCACTGTCTTCGTCGGTACGCAATATTATAAACTGGCCCGCTTTACATTTTTTAGCGATAAGCGGCGCCTCGAGTATATATTCTGTGACCCCGGGCGAAAATTCATTTACCATAAGAATTTTTGCCATTGTTTTCCCCCCTCATAAATATAACAATTTTGATTATAGCAGAAAGTTTAACCCTTGTAACCAGTAAGTTTTTTAGCGCGGGCCTCAGCTTCGTACTTTACTTTTTCTTCATCAATGGTAGTCAGCTTTCCGGCGTCAAGCAATATTTTGCCATTCACCAAAACAGTATGTACATCGGCGGACTGCGCCGCATAGACCAACATCTGGCACAGGTCAAACCGTGGATACCAATGAGGTTTTGTCATGTCATACAGTACTATATCCGCCTTTGCATCTGCTCTCAGCACTCCGAGTCCGGTCAAGCGCAATGCCTGGGCGCCCTGTACGGTCGCCATATCAAACGCTTCGCGGGCATTCACCAGTTTAGGATCATTGGCTATGGCTTTATGTGCCATGGCTGCCAAACGTACTTCCTCCAGCATATCAAGATTATTGTTGCTTGAGGCGCCATCGGTCCCCAAGCCAACTACAATACCGGCCTTGAGCATTTCCGGCACCGGCGCGACACCGCTGGCCAATTTAAGATTACTTTGCGGATTGTGAGCCACGCTGACATTTTTTTCTTTCATTATACATATTTCTTCACTGGTAGCAAAGGTACAATGGGCAGCGATCGTCGGCAGAGAAAAAAGTCCGATGCTATCCATATAGGCGATAGGCGTTTTGCCGTGTTTCGCCAAACACTCCGCTACTTCACCCTTGGTTTCGGACAGATGCATATGAAGTGGCGCCCCTACATCAGCGGCGGCATTTATTACCTCTTCTAAAAATTTTTGTGAGCAAGTATATGGAGCATGAGGACCAAACATCACTGTTATGCGCCCGTCCGCCTTGCCTTGCCAGTTTTTATAAAAATCCTTATTCTCAGCGATCGATTTGCCGTCACTGTCATCCCCACCCGTCAAGCCCCTCGACAATACACTGCGAATGCCGGTTTCATCAACCACACGGGCGACTTCGTCCATAAAAAAATACATGTCGGCAAAAGTCGTGGTACCGCTACGCAACATTTCAGCAACCGACAGCATAGTACCCCAATATACGTCATCAGCTTGCAGTTTTGCTTCAGCCGGCCATATCTTGTTTTGCAGCCAGTCCATGAGGTCCATATCATCGGCATAACTGCGAAATAGCGTCATGGCGGCATGGGTATGAGTATTGACCATACCGGGTACGGCAAGTTTATCTTTGCCGTCGATAGTATGCTCTATAGTAAAGCCTGTCGGCACATCCTGACCGATAAAAGCAATTTTATCTTCCTTGACACCAATACTTACTATATTATTATCGATCGTATGCACGTTTTTTATAAGGATATGCGACATATTAGACCTCCACAAGCTGTCTTTTGCTATAGTCATTAATATAAAAGTTACGCAAAACAGCTATGTCTTCTTCATCCAGCAAACTGACTTTGCCTAACTGTTGTGCCAGCAAAAAAATTTTGGCAGTTTTTTCCACTATAGAAGCCACCGTCAGCGCTTCAGCAAGATTGCGCCCGCAAGCCACCACACCGTGCCTAGCCAACAATACTGCGTTTTTTTCCTCCAATGCAGCTACCGCGGCAATAGCAAGCTCTTGCGATCCAGGAAGACAGTATTTGCTGACCTCAACCGCTCCCCCCACTATTTGCACAAGGTCTTCCATGACGGGCGGAATAGCTGTTTGTGCCACAGCACAGGCACAGGCATACACACTATGTGTATGCACTATGGCTTTCACATCCGGGCGAGCCGCATAAATCGCCAGATGCAGCGGCAGTTCGGACGAGGGGCTATGTCGGCCACCGATAACCTGGCCTTTTTCGTCCACGACAGAAATATCTTCCCGGCCAAGTGTGTCGTACGCTCGTCCGGAGGGTGTTATTGCAACCGTGCCGTCCAAGCGGCGGGCGCTTATATTGCCCCAACTGCCCTCAACGAGATGGCTGGCTAATATTTTTTTGCCTGTATCAACTATTCCCTGTTCTGTGTCAATGGTCTTTTCCATCACAATTCCTATGCTTTCGCCATATATTCCTCTTGTTGTTTGTTAAGTTTATCTATGTCCATACCCATGGCAGAGAGTTTTATAGCGGCTATCCGGCGACTCAGTTCATCCGGCAGGTTGTAAACCTTGTTCTCAAGTTTGCCCTTGTTTTCTATCAGATAAATCATAGATAGCATCTGCATGGCAAAAGACAAATCCATTATCTCGGTCGGATGTCCATCGCCGCAGGTCAGATTTACCAGGCGCCCCTCACCGAGGAGGTTTAAGCGGCGGCCATCGTTCATGGTATAAGTCATGATGTTTTTCCTAGATTCAAACGGCGGTTTAACGCTTAAAGCGGTCAAATCTATTTTGTTTATCTCCACATCAAAATGCCCGGAATTGGAAAGTATAGCACCGTTTTTCATAACAGCAAAGTGCTCTTTAGTTATAACGTCGCGGCAACCGGTAACCGTTATAAATATATCTCCCAGTTTGGCGGCTTCCAGCATAGGCATTACGGCAAATCCATCAAACACTGCCTCGATAGCCTTTATCGGGTCTATTTCCGTGACTATGACATTCGCACCAAGACCTTTGGCCCGCATAGCCGCGCCCTTGCCGCACCAGCCGTAACCGGCCACAACTACGTATTTACCCGCGATGGAAAGATTGGTGGTACGCATTATACCGTCCCAGGATGACTGTCCAGTACCGTAGCGATTATCAAAAAGATACTTGCAGTAGGCGTCATTTACCGCGATCATGGGAAATTCAAGATGCCCGTTCTTTTCCAAAGCGCGCAAACGATGCACACCGGTCGTAGTCTCTTCCGAACCGCCGATCACGTTCGCAACAAGAGCGCTCCGCTCTCCGTGCAGTTGAGCTACCAAATCGCCGCCGTCATCGATTATGAGGTCTGGGCGGATATCGAGCGCCCGACTTATATATTCGTCATATTCTTTTTCGTTGCAACCATAAGTAGCATATACATGGATACCAGCGTCGGCCAGAGCCGCAGCTACGTCGTCCTGGGTGGAAAGCGGGTTACTGCCGGTTATAGCCACATTGGCTCCGGCATTTTTCAAGACTAGCGCCATATAGGCGGTCTTGGCCTCCAGGTGTATGGTAACTACCATATTCTTGCCAGCCAGAGGTTGCGTTTTAATAAAGTCTGCCTCTATATTTTTCAATACCGGCATATATTCTTTGACCCAATTTATTTTTTGCCAACCGGATGGCGCAAGGCCAATATCTTTTATCATACTGTTTTTCACGTTTTTTCCCCCTGCAATGATATTTTTTCTTTTAACTGCGCTATGGATTTTTTAAATGGTTTTTGTAAAACACCTTGTTCGGTTATTATGGCTGTAATAAATTCATGTGGGGTCACATCAAAAGCCGGGTTGTAGACGGTAACACCTTGCGGAGCGGTCTCCAGACCGCAAAAACAAGCTACTTCAGCGGGCGCCCGCTGCTCGATAGGGATAGCATCTCCATTCACTATGGAAAAATCTATCGTAGACACAGGAGCCGCTATATAAAAAGGTATACCGTGTTCCCTGGCCAGCACGGCCAGCGCATAAGTGCCTATCTTGTTGGCGGAGTCGCCGTTTAAAGCTATTCTGTCCGCTCCGGTGACCACCGACTGGATGAGTCCTTTTTTCATGGCCCAGCCGGCCATGCTGTCAGTAATAAGCGTCACGGGGATTTTATCCTGCATAAGTTCCATGGCCGTTATGCGGGCCCCCTGCAAGAGCGGTCTCGTTTCATCGGCGAAAACCATGGTTACTTTATTTTGGCTGAATGCCTCGCGTATCACGCCGAGCGCCGTTCCCCAGCCGCAAGTAGCTAAAGCACCGGCGTTACAGTGGGTCAGTACGGCCCCTTTTCCCGGCAACAAAGCGGCGCCATACCTGCCGATACTTTTATTGGCATCAATGTCTTCCTGGTATATCCGGGATGCTTCCTCTTCCAACAACGCCGCCACGCACACCGGCTGAATATCTTTGCTATTAATCAAGCTCCACAAACGCTCCAGCGCCCAGCAAAGATTGACCGCCGTGGGGCGGGAAGCCGCCAGTTCTTCTTTGGCTATTTGTATTTTACGCCAAAAATTTTCAGTATTTTCTTGTGCAAATTGCCGGGCGGCCAGTACCAGGGCAAACGCTGCCGCTGCACCTATAGCCGGAGCGCCGCGCACCTCAAGGCGGCATATAGCCTCTGTCACACGCTGGTATTTGTCGCACTCTATGTATTCCTGACGTCCGGGCAGTTTTGTTTGATCTAGGATGAAAAGGCGGTCACCTTCCCATTTCATGGTTTGCATGTAGTTAGTTTACCATCCTGCTATATTTTAAAACCACCAAATTCTTTGAGTGCATGCCGACAGTCGCACTCATCATCGCTCAATGCCGCGATCTTCGTCAAAACATCCGCCAGGAAAGAAACCAGTTTACTGTTGGTAGCTTCCATACATTCGAATACTTCCGTATGGCTGAGTTTGGTTGGTGAAATACCTGCCGCCAAGTTTGTGACCAAAGAGAATGCTGCATAGCACATCTCGGCTTCCCTGGCCAGTATAGCCTCTGGAATGCCAGTCATGCCGACGATGTCACCACCCAACTGTTTATACATTTTTATTTCAGCCGCAGTTTCAAAACGCGGCCCCTCTGTACAAACATACACACCTTCACCGTGAGCCTTTATACCGACCGAACTAGCCGCCTCGAAAAGAACCGGGGATAACGTCGGGCAATATGGCTGTGTCACATCTACGTGTACGACCTTGCCGTTACTACCGTCAAAAAAAGTATAAGAACGCCCTTTAGTAAAATCCAAAAGCTGATCCGGGATGACCAGTGTTCCCACTTCCATGCTGGCGTTCACAGACCCGACCGCTGTACTGGCGATAATATTTTTTACGCCTAGTTTTTTTAACCCCCAGATATTGGCGTGATAATTTATCCTATGTGGTGGCACGCTATGACTTTTACCGTGTCTAGGTAAAAAAACAGTTTTTTGACCAGCGATTTCACCATGAAAGTAATTTACTTTGCCATACGGTGTATTAAGTTCAGCTTCACCGGTGTTTTTCAACATATCAGGCGAGTAAAGACCACTACCGCCTATGACAGCCATTTCAAACATAACAGTACCCCTTTTTTATTATCTTACTATTATAACACATAATAAAAAAGGACAGTATAAACTGCCCTATATTTTAATATCTTTTATATTGTTCAACGCTTTATAATCGGTCATATCGTATTGCAATGGCGTGATAGACACCCAATTGTTTCCCACTGCATCAACGTCTATCGAAAGATTCTGTCCTACCTCGGTTATGATCTCTCCGCCCAGCCAATAATAGGTGCGCCCCTGCAGGTCTTTGCGTGCGGCAAAAATATTGTCATAGGCCACCTCACCTAATCCCACCACTCTGATGCCTTTTATTTTATCGCCTTCTACTGCAGGTATATTGACATTGAGCATGCTTGTGGCAGGCAGTTGAAACTGCGCATAACTATTGACCAGCTTTACTGTTATGTCGGCCGCCACCCGGTAATCGGCTTTGCGTGACCTGCTGTCGAGTGATACCGCCATAGCCGGGACGCCGTGGATGCTGGCTTCCATAGCGGCACTCACAGTTCCTGAATAAATAGTATCGAGGCCCATGTTGGGCCCCCTGTTTATACCCGATACTACCAAATCAGGCGGCTTTGCCAAAAGTACCTCTAGCGCCATCTTTACACAATCCGCCGGCCGTCCGCCGATAGACCAGCCACGTATGGCAGGGTTACAAAATTCATATTCGTCTACAAAGATAGGGTCATGCACGGTTATCGCATGGCTGGACGCACTATTTTCTCTGGTTGGTGCAGCTACTAGCAATTCATGTCCAGCTTCTAGCAAAGGCTGCAAAAGTGCCTGCAAGCCAGGTGCGCTTATGCCGTCGTCATTGCTTAAAAGTATTTTCATCTGCTACCTCGTACAGTTTTTCTGTTTGCATATATATTTGGGGCAAATATCTCGATGTCAAGTCATAATATGGGATAAGCGTCTCAAAACTATGTTTGCGACTAGTCAGCACAACCTGAAAGCCTGCTCGGATACTAGTTATTTTTTGGATAAAATCAGCAGCCTGGTTGGCTGTTGCCAGCGAAACATCTAGTTTTAATAAAAAATCCCTTGGCGATGCCAGCAAGATAAATTCATGCAAGACATCTTGTTTTTCATAACCTTCTGGCAAGGGTAAAGCCAGCTCTATTTTTTTAACTACCGGCAACAAGTTTGCTAATGCTTCAACATCAGGGGTTTTAGTCGATACATTAAACGGCAAAAGAGAGGTTGTTTTCGCAAGGCGTTTTATCCAGTCAGCTCTTTTTAAAGGCTCAGAGCCACAAAACCAGATTCCTTTGTGATGGTTAGCTCTGCAACAAACATTGACAATATCTGTCACAGCCAAAACATCCAACGGATTATTCGAAAAACGTTTGTTGTGTAGGTCTGATTTTACAGTAGCCGTGTCGCTGTTGCCAAAACAAATAAAAATATTGCGCGTGCCATAATCCAGGCCGGTTATTTTTATTGTAGAATGTATGCTGTTGATTTTTGCTTTATTGCTTATAATAAACACCCTCTAAAAAAACAAGCACCCCTATTGCGAGAGGTGTTTATTTACAGCTTATTTTATAGCTTTTTTACCCAATAATATATGTTTGGCCGTTGCCAAATCTTCTTCCAGTAAATTGTCACCCAAAAGATCTTTTTGCACGATATCCTGATAGGTCAAGCTACGTGTGTGTACCGTATGACTCCATTCATGCTTGTTTCTGTCTTTAAAACCAAGAATGGTGATAGGTATCCATGAATAAACAAATACGGGATATAAAAGAAAATAACACCAAGTTTTAGCTGAAGCGCGCACCTTAGCCAAAATAAATAAAGGGATAGCATACTGCCAGATACAAATAATTGAAAGTACTTCAATAGGAAGATAGTAGTTAAAAACATTGGTATAAAAATAATAGTAGTTGTTGATAAGATTACAAAGCAAAAAGAATACTGATAGAATTAAAAAATGTGGCTGCAAAAGATGCACTATGCCATCAAGTATTTTCAGGTTGCGCTGCTTGATGCTGGCCGAAAAAAGTTGTGGTATATAGCGGGCAGCCACATCAAAATGGCCTTGTGCCCAGCGCTTTCTTTGATCCCAAGCCTGCTTGAAGGTCAGCGGCTTTTCATCATACACTATGGCGTCGTGTGCCCAAGTAGTAGGCTGGCCGTGTAGCAATGCCTTCATGGTAAATTCCATATCTTCAGTCAGGCAGGTGGCTCCCCAGCCATGTTTTTTCAAGATATCTACCGATATACACATGCCTGTTCCGCCTAAAACACTAGAAAGACCGAGATTATATTTTGCCAGGTGCCAAATATGGTCGACTACCCAAAAACAAATGGCAAAGGTTGCCGATATCCATGTATCATCAGGATTTTTACAATCAAGATAGCCCTGTATTATTTTCTCACCTTTACAAAGGCGATTGTTCATTTCTACTAAAAACTGGGGATGTACTAAATTATCCGCATCGAAAACTACAACCGCGTCATATTTTTTATCCATGTTAAATAGGCGCTCAAACATCCATTCCATGGCGTAACCTTTGCCTTTTTCAATGGAGTTATATCTTTCGTGTACCAGAGTACCATGTTCACGGGATATTTGCGCTGTTTTATCTGTACAGTTATCCGCGATAACATGTATGTCATAAAAATCTCTTGGGTAATTCAGCATTTGCAGATTTTCAATAAGAGGCCCTATAACCTGTTCTTCATTGTGTGCTGCTACAATAATGGCAAAGGTTTTTTCCGGCAGGGTGATTTTATTTTCTTTGCGTTGGTAAAAACCAAAAAAAGAAATGACCAAATAGTAGAAAGAAAAAAGCAGGATAACTATCTGGATTGGCACCATGATATAATCATAGGCAGTAAACATTCAATTTCTCCTTTGTTCTACTGCAAGTTTTTTGTTGCGAAATTTACAAAATAAAGTATATCATAAATACACGTTTAAGTCTAACTACAAACTAATAGCCATCGGTGAATTTTACATGTAAAAAATTAACAACACCCATTATCGAATAAGCAAAAAACAGGCTGAAAGGAATAGCCTTTATCGGCAAGGAGAACAGAAGGTATGCGCCAACCAGCCCGGCAATCACTGCGGACGGTTTACGAATGGGATTGCCCTTGCCTTTAAAATCGGGGTAACGTACTTTACTGTACATCAAAACCGCGTATGCTATCACGCCTACCGATACCACTACAGGATCGATTTGCAGTCCGGCCATGGCAAAAGTCGCTAATATACAACCGCCGCCCGGCGCCGGCATGCCCATAAAATACCCCTGAACCGCATCTGTGCTGATATTGAAACGGGCAAGTCTGAGTACCGCGCAAACCGGAAATATCACTGTAGCGAATAAGCCTAGAAAACCAGCATCATACATATACATCTGGTGTAAAAGAATAGCCGGCGATACACCAAAAGAAACTCCATCACAAAGCGAATCCAGTTCTTTGCCAAAATCCCCGCTAACACCAAAAAAACGGGCCGCTCGACCATCAAGGGCATCTGCGACCATGGCCAGCAAAATCATCACTCCGGCAAGAAAAAAATCTTTTTCAATAGTTTTTATTATGGATAATACGCCAAAAGCCAGATTTAAAGAGGTTACTGCGTTGGGAATAAACGACCGCATTATTTTTCCAGCCTCCCTATCACAGTGATCCCACCCTGGACTTTATCACCTTTTTGTACAAGCACCTTCACATTTTCTGGCATTACCAGCTCGGTGCTGGAGCCAAATTTTATCATTCCATAACGTTGTCCCTGCTCGAGTTGATGACCAAGGGTAACCCACGAGACTATCCTTCTGGCCAGGAGGCCGGCGATCTGTATGACAAGCACTTTTAAATGTTCGTTCTCGATACCGACTGCATGGCGTTCATTTTCAAAAGACGCCACTTGTTTATAAGCCGGACGGAAACCTCCGCAGGTATATCGTTGATATTTTATTTCACCACGCATCGGACTGCGGTTTACATGCACGTCAAATACCGAAAGAAAGATCGTTACCTTAACAGCAGGCGCCTCCAGATATTCGTCATCATACATAGGTGTAACGCTCATCACCGTGCCGTCGGCAGGAGACATTAGCAGCGTATCGTCGCATGGAACATCGCGAGTGGGATTGCGGAAAAAGAACATCATAAAAAAAGCAAGCCCTAAAGGTAAAACCGCCCACACAGGATGAAATGCTATAGACAATATAATTGCCACAAGCAGACAGGCACCGATTATCCCATACCCATCTTTGACAATAAATGATTTCATGAAAAACAAGTTGCTCCTTTTAAAAAAATCAGACAACCTCAAGCTATTATAATATACCAGCAAAGCATTGTCTAATGCTTTTTACTGAACAACACTTTGCACATGAAGTGCGGGATAGACAACATACGTATAAAACGCGACGGTTGCATCAGCAAACGGTACAACCACTCCAACCCCATATTTTGCCATGTTTTAGGCGCCCGCATGGCAGTTCCGGCCATAACATCAAAAGTACCGCCTACACCTAAAAGTATTTTAGCTTGCAGCATTTCGCTGTGTTCGTACAACCAAACTTCCTGTTTGGGAGCACCTAAAGCCGCCAACAGGATATCCGTCTCTGAACGGTTGATCTCGTCAACTATTTCAAGATTTTTATCAGCAGAAAAATACCCATCCCTACACCCCGCTACTTTTAACTTTGGGTACTGTGCTATCGCAACATCTGCCGCTTTTTGCGCAATGCCCGGCGCGGCGCCCAAAAAATATACTCGCGCCTTCTTTTTTTCAGCAACAGCAAAAAGCTCTTGTGTTAAATCAAAACCAGCCACACGTTCCGGTACCTGCTGGCCCAAATATTTGCCAGCCCACACTACGCCAATGCCATCAGGCAAAACCAGCTGAGCTTTGCAGAGGATATTACGGAATTGTTCGTTGTTTTGGCATAACATAACCATTTCCGTGTTCGCTGTTACTATGAACATTCGCTGCTTGTTTGCAATGCTGTCAGAGATATTTGTCAGCGTATCTTTCATCGTGAGCGCATTTATCCTGACGCCAAGGACTGTGATTTCTCCCGCCATAGCCACGCGGTTTACTGGAAGTAATGACCGACCAGATTAAGGTTGCGGTCGATACACTTATACTTATAAACTGGGCGCCCAACCGAACCACGGTGCAATTCCA
>JAVBNN010000053.1:0-29037 GCA_031551525.1 Acidaminococcales bacterium | reverse complement strand
ACAGACTTTTATCAAGAAGAAAAATGCATGCACATCAGGCGGGCACTGTCTTATACCGTCGCCAACGGCTATGCGTTTACCGATCCTAAAACAAAGTTCAGCAGGCGGAAGATACTGTTGACGCAAAAAGACGTCGACCTGCTGCTGGAATACAAGAACTGGCAAGATGAATTCAAGGAAAAACTGGGCGATAAATATGAAGACCAAGGGCTGATCTTCACCAATATGTGGGGCAAGCCCTTCGATACGTCCAATTTTACCTCGCGCTATTTTAAGCCGCTACTCAAAGAAACTGGCCTGGATGAACGTTTTTCCCTGCACGGTCTTAGACACTCTCATATATCGCATCTACTGCAGCAGGGGGTACACCCCAAGATAGTACAGGAACGAGCCGGACATCACTCAGTAGCATTCACCATCTCGGTTTACGGTCATCTCTTCCCGGACATGCAAAAAGAGGCGGTAGAAGCGCTCAACAAAATATTCTAGCACTTATCCGATAATGAGGATAAGTGCTATTATTTTTTTGCGTACAAACCCAACTGCCCCACCTTTGCCCCACTAAACTAAAAAAGCCTCTCGCCGTATCCGGCGAAAGGCGCATATCTACTGGCGACCCAGGAGGGATTCGAACCCCCGACCCACGGCTTAGAAGCACATTTAAGGCAATTCCGTAAAACTCCTATATTTCATATAGTCGCTTGTAGAGCCACTTTTTACTTTCCATTATTTCCTATATTTCCGTTATTTTCATATCTTCCATACCCTATTGGTACATTTTGTTGGTCCATACATCGTATGGAGTGAGTAATTATAAACATGCAAACGGTGATAGTTTCTTTGTTTTTTGTGGGTATAAATTTATCTACTGTTGTTGCTTTGTGTTTTCTGTGAAAGCTTTTTCAAACTTAATTATGGGTTTTAGTAGCGCCTTTCCAAAAGCTGGTGGAACTGCATTCCCTACCACTCTATATTTTGCGTGTAGATTACCATCGGGAAGAAGTGTATTTGGCAATCCCTGTATCATTGCACATTCACGCCAAGAAAGTCTGCGATTAAAATCTCCTTGAAGTGTCCATTTATCAGTACCGACTTTTATCATTGGTTCGCCATGCGGATGTAGCGGAACATGGCTAGCGTTTGCAACTATAGTAAAACTTGGTTCATTCCAATTTCTTTTTCGATTACGGGTTAAATAGTGACCATGAAAGTTCTCCTGGGAAAAGTCCCCTTCTGGCCATAAAGGCATATTGCCTATAATATCTTGTAGAGAAACTATTTGTTTTTTCTTGTTTATACCATGAGTTGGTTTTGGAAATTCATATGATACTTCATCTACTAAGTCTTTGTGTATACCTACTATAAAAATTCTTTTTCTGGATTGCGCTACTCCAAAATCTGTTGCGCTAAGAACAGAGACTTGTGTTGAAAATCCTATTCGGTTGAATTCTTCTAGCTGTTGTTTAAAGAACCATCCATCTAATGCGCTGACCATACCAGAAACATTTTCTACGAAAAAATATTTAGGTCTTACCTGCCGTAATGCTCGAACAAACTCGCGAAACAGAAAATTACCTTCTGTCTCCATAAGGTTTCTTTCTGTGCGTTCCTTCCACCTACGTCTTGCTGCTAAGCTGAAGCCTGTGCAAGGGTAACAACCTATTAAAATATCCGCCTCTGGAAAACAATCAATTTTTCTCACATCACCTAGGGTAAAAGGTACTTTGGGTAAAATAGATTTATACGCACTCGCAGCGTATGGATCTACATCATTTGCCCATATTATTTTAATACCTGCTTGTGTGGCACCCCAGTCAAAGCCACCACAACCGGAAAAAAGCGAAACTGCTTTTAGCTTTGCCATGTTTTTATCACCCGTGGCCAGTATATCAGAAAAATGGAATAATGGCCAGAACTTTTTGTAGCTTTGCTAGGCAATCGCTTGAAGAACAACAGCTTCAATTTTGGGGAAAATTGGTTGTTGTTCCAAGTCTTCAAAGTCTATTAGGCTCAATATCCTATCCCTATCTATAAGTATTGTACCCAGAAAATCGTCATATGATTCCCAATCTCCAGTTGCCGTTCTGAAACTAAAAGGCACAACCATAAAAGCCATTGGATCGAAATTAGGTTTAAAGTTAAAAATATTTTTTAATCTTTGTGGGTTTATTGAAGACTGTTTGTTCTTCCAATCATCAATGGAGCATGCGCATTGGGCAAAAAACATAGGAATACCACCATTGGAATCGGAAATGTTAAGCCACGAGTAAATATCTATTCCTTCATCTCCGGCGTTTTTATTTGCATTCTTCTTTTTATAGCCATCGTCTAATGTAATACGCAGTTTTTGCGCTATTTTTTCCAACCTATCTACTAATTTTTCTGAAGTGCCAGCAGAAGTACCGCAACACTCCGTATAACCATTTTTATGATGGAAAATATTTTTAATAGCTTCATAAGAGAGTGGTTCAAATAGAGTGGTAAATTTTTGGTGTTCGCTTTTGTCTAAAAATGTTCCATATGAGGAAATAAGCATAAAAATATAAATGATATTTTCTTTCGAAAAATGTTGTTTATCGCAAACAATGCTACCTTCATCAAACTTAAACGGATAATATCCTGCTATAACAGGATTTTGGGAGCGAAATGTAATTATTTCTATAGCTTTGTGCCAAAGAGTTTCAATTTGATCTATAGTATGACCACTTAAAGATATCCCGGCAAGGTCTTTCCCTTGTTTATAAAACATTTCTAAATCATTTTTGGAAAAAAGATTGTCCCTACAACAAAGACAACCGAGTTCAACAAAATCTGCCCAACGAAAAATTTCTTGATTCTTACTCCAATCTTTATATTTTAAGTTTATATACGGCTGCGTCATCTTTAAGTACCTGCTTTTGTAGATTTTACTTCATCAAGTTTAGCTTTGAATAATGCTTTTATTGCTTGAGCATTATTAAAAACAGCATCTACAATGTACGAAGTCTTTTCCGCTGGTTCATTAATATTTTTTAAGTAATCATGTGCCATTTCCAATTTTTCCGTTGCATCAGTAAGCAGCGCAATAAAAGAGTCTGTTGGTTCAGATGTTAGAAGGCTAGCATCTTTAAGGCTCATTCCACCAGTGAAAGCTTCCAAGGCAGTTGGCACTGCCATTATGCTATTTAGTGTTTTTAAATTTCGTGATTCTCCTATACGAGATCTTCCATCTTTATTTTTTATGAAGACCCAATCAAAAAGATTTTTACAATTATCATTATTTATATTTAATAGTTCAAAATCTTCATCTGATTCTATAGCAAGATAAGCCACAATATTTTTATATGATAATGCTGTTGTAAGAACGGAAAATTCTATATCTTTTTCTTCTAGGTCAAGACCCCAAAATGCATTGTCGTTTGCATATAATGATATTGTTAAACCTGTCAATAAACGCCGAACATAGCTTGAATTGCTTCCTATAGTATCTGCAAGTGTTTTTATTGCTTTGCGTGTGTTTCCGGGTTCTTTTGCTATATTATTATCATATAGTTGTTTAAGATACTTAGCTTTTGCTAGCGGTGACCATTCTTTTACGCCTGTGATGTGTCTAAATCCTAAATAGTCTAAAACGGCACTGCGACTTGGAGAAATTATGCATGGAATTTCAAAAATGTTTTTATTGCGTGCATTTTCTACGATTTCTGAAACAGAAGGTTTGCGTATTTTAGCTAGATCTGGGTCATTTAATAACCTTAAGGCAGCAAGACGGCGGTTTCCCTCTACAACAATATAAAAACCAGAGGAAGATGTATCAGGTGTTACCAGAAGGGGTTCTGCACCAGAATAGCCTAGCTCGCCAATCGATGCCATTAACTCTATAAGGCCTTCTTCTCTCAACATATGGTTAATAATATCTATATCGTCTCCTGCTTTTACTTCAGTAAGCAGACGGGGATTTTGCGGATCAAACCTAAGTTTTGATAAGTTGATAGTCTGGCTTTGAAAGCTCATTTTTATCCCCCTAATAAAAAAATATAATTATGATATTACTTCTTTAATCGTATTTTATCATAGTTCATATTATATTTTTGAAGTATTTTTGTTCTCACTTATTATTATACAAGGAAATTTTTTACAGCAAAACAAAATCTTTAAAACACCCAGTATTCACCACTGCTTTTAGCAACTGCGAAATTTGTTTTAGTATTAGTTTTATGATATAATAAAAACATGAAAAGTGCAGTAAAAATCTAGCTAAAAAGGGATTTTTATGGATATAGCAAAAGCAGTTAAAATTGCTCGGCATGATCTTGAACTGGAAGGTTTTGTTTTCACTGAAGAAGAACTGGTCATAGATGAAAAAATAGCCAAGGGCGAAATGACGCCTGAAGAAGCTTTGGCGTTGATGGATAGCAAAATAGCCCGGCTCAAAGTTGAACACCCGGAATATTTTAGCGGGGCTTAAGCTGATTTCCGTATTGTCTGACATTGAAAATAATATGCTTTATTTTAAAACACCAAGTTTGATACAATAACACATAGATATTACGTAAAAGGATGATCATTGTGGCTGATAAATTAATTGATAAGATACAACTATATAGAGAGATAAAAGCTGCCTTATCACCTTTTGAATTGGATAACTGGCAAAGAAATTTTGCTGTTGAATATACCCACAACTCGACCGCTATTGAAGGCAATACCCTTACTTTAATACAGACCAAACTTGTTATTGAAGATGGGATATCACCGTCCGAAGTACCTTTAAAGGACGTCAAGGAAGTTGACGCGCATAATAACGCCTTCAAATTCATTCAAGAACAGGTCTTGGCCAATCGGATAATAGACGAAGACTTTATAAAAGATGTACATGAAAGAGTATGTCCGCAACCGGGTTTTGGTGGTCTTTATCGTAATGTACCTGTTTATATAGTTGGCGCTTCTCATACGCCACCAGCCACAGCGAAAGAAGTTTGGGAAGGTATGAAGTTCTTTATTGCGGATCTGCGCGAAAAAGAAAAATCCGGCATAGATCCGATAGAGAAAGCAGCCTGGATTCATGCCGAAGTAGTTAAAATTCATCCGTTTCCTGATGGTAACGGGCGGACCTGCCGCCTCTTAATGAATTATTCCTTAATGCAGGATAACTATCCCCCCATAAACATCAAAAAAGAAGCAAAAGAAGCTTACTTTAATACATTGGATCTCTACGCCACAAAAGGCGATATTAAGCCTTTTTCTCAACTGGTAGAAGATACTATGGATAAAGAAGTAGCAAAATTCCTTGATATGTACAAACAACACATTAAAGAAAATCCCTGGAAGAAACAACTGGCCGCTGACAAGGATCAGGGCCGGGAATAAGGTTTTGAATTGAAAATACCGCGTCCTCTTTTTCGCATTATGGGTCCATTCCGTTACGCTTGCAAGGGTAAATGGCACGCCGTTGGCGCCCTTGCCGCCGCTACATTCAAGGCCCCTTAATCGCTATCAAGAGGAGCGCGGTTTTCTGTAGGCCGCAATGAAAATGCAATGAACTTCTCTTAAATGACGCAAAGGACGGATTCCCCAATGTTACTGAATCTCTTAATTTTACTGCTTGGTATAGCGATTTCCAGCACATTTCTTATGTTTATATACTTTATTGTTGCGGGTTTCTTTTCACACAAACCAGTTTTGCCGGAGCAGGCTTTTGTCATTATTTATTTCATAAGTCTGCTGTTTTCAATGCTGATTTTTATTTCTCCGATCGAGGTTGTAGTTGCCTGGTTCAAAAACTGGAAGAAACTTACTCCTGAAGAAACGGCAAGGGTAAGGCCGCTATTTGAGGAAGTTTTAAACAGTAGCAATAAAAAGTATGGCACAGATTATAGCTATGACAAGTTAAATATCAGAGTGGACCGGGTTACCACAGATATAAATGCCTTTGTGTGTTACACCAAGACAGTTGTTATTATGAAGTACTTGTTGGACTCTTTAAATGATAACCAAGTAAAGGGGATACTGGCGCATGAACTTGGTCATCTGCATTACAAAGATACTGTGATTGGCGGCGCCACCATGTACAGCTACATACCGTCACTGATAGTTCAGTATATAATGATGGCTGTTATATGGGTACTGGACAAGGTAATGAGATTGTTTAATGCATTGGGAGCAGGAATATTAAGCCTGTTTCTGTCTATCCCCCTTCTAATAGGGTATTACCCGCTTATGCTGGCCAATATAATCATGATAAATGTTCTGGATTATTTCAGTCTGTTCAGTTCCCGGCGTGGGGAGTATCGAGCAGACGCTTTTGCCGATAGTCTTGGTTTTGGTATCGGCTTAAAAGATTCTCTGGTACTGATGAAAGGCGAAGAGAAAAAACTCAATAACAGGCTCGTTATGTGGTGGCGTGAAGCACATAGCACCCATCCGCATTTGGAGAAACGAATCATGAAGCTGGGGAAATAAAAGGCATTTACAATAAACTGCTGAATTATGGCTTTAAGATACTTTTTCAAAGGGGGTTGCGGATCATGGCAAAGAAATTTTGGGGAATGACAGCTGAAGAACATCAGGCAATAGCGCAAGAGGCTGTTAGAAAGGCCATAGCCGAACATCATGCGGCGGGGCGGTATACAACACATGGTGACAATAAAGGCATATATAGGTTATTTCCAGACGGCCACAAAGAATACATAGAACTATACGATCAGGGAGAGAAAAAATAATGCCGCAGCCGCTGTTTATTATTTTTGCCGGTCCGAACTGTTCGGGGAAAAGTACGCTTATAGCTGGATATAAAGAAGCCGGTGTCTTGCCGAAGTTATATATCAACGCTGACGATATGACCAGAGAGTTATTAGCCCAAAGCAATCTTACTTTCCAAACTGCCGGATTAGAGGAACTAGGTAAAGCAAATATACTCGCAGCAGATAAAGCTGATGCTTTGCGACAAAAAGCGCTGATGGAAGGCATATCTTTTGTAACCGAAACGGTAATGTCTACGTCGGCCAAGATTAATACAATGCGTGAGGCCAAAGCCAAAAATTACCATGTGCATCTTGTTTTTGTAACTACGGAACATTCGGCAATCAATGTTGACCGTGTGGCTACCAGAGTGAAAAGTGGAGGGCATGGCGTACCGGAAGACAAGGTAATTTCTCGCCACGCTAAAGCCAATCAACTGATGGCAGAAGCCTTGCAAGCTGCCGATTCTGCTACGGTCTATGATAATTCGGGCGAGAAGCCTGTTGTTATCTTGATAAAGGATAAAGATAGAGAAATATCGCTCTATCCTAAAGATTATTCGTGATTTGATATTACCCCATAAAACAGTTATAATACTAGGTAGAAAGGCACTGCCGATAGGCGGCTGTCCGCAACTAAAGATTATTTACAAGAAATAACCGCTAGTGTGAAGGCTGGGCGGTTATTTTCTTTGTGACGCTAGTAGATAGCCTGTCGCAACAATCATAAAAATTATCGCTTCGATTTAAAAAATATAAAAATAAAAAAAACAGCCTTTTTTCAGGGCTGTTCTACTTTTTTAACGCTCTAGTTTGCGGCCGAGCTGTGCCGTCTTTTTTAATGCTCCATTTTGCAGCCGAGCTGTGCTGTCTTTTTTGACGCTCTATTTACGGTCGAGCTGTACCGTCTTTTTTTGCTGCCCGGTTAAAGCCGGGCAGCATTATCTTTTTCCAGGCCCAGTCACAGTCGGGCAACGCTGTCTTTTTCCAGACCCAGTCACAGTCGGGTAACACTGTCTTTTTCCAGGCCCAGTTACAGTCGAGCAACACTGTCTTTTTATAGGATAATTATAACGTAACAATGGGTTTTTGTAAAGGTATTAGCAAAAATCACCCGGCTTTCATTGTTAAAAACCCTCATATTATCTTTCTGCGCCTTCTTCTCGATCATCATACAGCTTGACCCACAGCCCGCCTCTTGCTTCCTGATCGCGGCTGGCTTTTGCAATTTGACGCTGAATATTGCTCTTTTGTTTGGCAAAATGTTGATCATTTATTTTAACTTTCCAACTACTTCTGGCTTTCATTAATTCTTTTTTGAGCGCAGACATTTCCCGGCGTCCTTCTTCGATTTCTTCTTTGGTCTTGATCAACAATTCTCTGGTAAAAGAAAGGTCATTTTTGCGATCCTCATAATTTTTGATTATGTTTTTACGGACCGCTTCAATTTTTTGCTTCCCTTTTTCATCTTTGTTTAAATCAATAGCTATTTCTTGTGCTTCAGCCAGAACAGTTTTTTGCTTGGCTTCTATATCAAGAATTCGTTTGTGTTCAGGCAATTCGGCCGTATTAATTCCGGCCAATTTCTTTTCTTCAAGGCCTTTTTCTAAGGCCTCTTTTTCTTTCTCCAGTTTTCGGAAAAGATTATATTTTTGTTTGAATTTACCCTTGCTTAAACGGTTATAAGTTGCCCGATATATGGCTTGATCCGTCATAGCGCGTTCAATAATTTTTTGTCGCCTTTCAATGTCATCCAGACGTTCATTTACTTCACGTTCCTGTGTCCTTGAATTACCGAGCGCCTTGTCCATTTCTACGCGCAATTGGTATATATCAACCTCCCGTTCTTGTGAACGTTCGTCACCGGCGTAATCTTGCTGACGCTCGGATGTAATTTTTTCTACTTTTAACTCCGGCGAAATATTTACAGCTGCCTCATTTTCATTTTTAGTCGAAGTATTTTTGTGCTGTGAATCTTCCCCTTCACTTTGCTTTTTATCGCTGTATGGGTGTGATGTAGCAGCCTCAGCCATCTTGTCTTTTTCTAGCGCCGATAAATGTTCCACAGCCTGTTTTTTCTTTTTCTCAAAGGCTTTCTCCTGGCGTTCGTTTTCTTTTTCGTGTTAAAGATACAAAAGCATTTTTTCACGAGCACGCTCAATGATGGCATTAAAAGCTATGATAACTTCGTCTTCGGCTTCTGACAGCTTACTTTTTATAGGCTCGATTTCTTTTTTTATTTCAGCGTTCCTAGCTCTTATTTCCCGGTTTATATCCCCCTTCTCAGTTCTGATTCCCTTCTTTTCCATAGCGCTTACATTCGGCCCCAGATGAATTGTAGGTATCTGGTTTATACCTTGTTTTTTATAAGAGCGGTGGTCAATCCTATTTTCAGATCCAGCCTTTTCTAAATGCCGATTAACCGTTTTAGACCAGTTTTCGCACCAGGTATTGTAGGTGTTTTTTGAATTCCAGTCATTACAATCTACCTTCCGTGATTTCCATTCACCAGAATCTAATTTGATACGCTCACCGTTACCATCTGTTATATATTCTTTCCGGCTTTTGGCCAACCATTCGCCATCTCTATCTATCTCGCGCATTGTCAACATTATGTGAGCGTGGAGGTTATCTGGCTTATTGTGAATATTAACATCGGCGATCATGCCACGGCTGATAAAGTTTTCATTTACATATTCCAATAACATACTTTTATTTTGTTCTAGGCTCAATTCCGGCGCCAAAGTCATATTGATTTCTCTAGCCAATTGAGCATTTTTACTTTTTTCGGCAGCTTCAACGCTATTCCATAGTTTACCACGTTCTTTGCACCAATCAGGAGCATGTTGAGGAACAAGAATTTCGCTGTAAGCCACTTCTTTTTTGTCATATTTGCATATGCGCCCCTGCCGTTCGTCTTTTAATTTTTCTCCACTGCGATAAGCAGCTGCGGCTACACAAGATTTAGCCTGTTTCTGTCCGCGCCCGATAATTTGTCCGCGCAGGTGATAATACGATTGTACCATAATTTTTGCCTTTCTGCCTTTAGTTCCCGGCCCTCGAAGAGCGAACAACACCGGCACGGTGTATCTGTTCGCCCTCTCTCTTTTTGTCCTACCTCTATCGTACCCCCACGAGCAGTATTCCATCAACCGGCGCAAATAAACAGTATGCACACTATGAAATATACGGAATATATGCAAAGAAGTTCATTAAAATGTCACAAGAATTGGCGGAAAAAAAGCTGGAAATAAATTCACCCCCCAGCGTATGATTAATATAAGAAGAGTTGTTTTTTCATAAAAAACTAAGGAGTGATCCATCTATGGCTCAACAAACAAAAAGTAAAAAAGTTTCACTTACCCCCCTCACAAAAAAAGAGCAAGAAGAACTCAAACCCTATCTAAATTCTGTCGAAAACAAGGAATTTCTTAAAGCCCAAAGTGATATTGCGCGAATTAAAGAGCAGTTAGCGGCTGCAGAAGACAAGGCAAAAAAAGCCGTCGAAACCGACTACGAGAAAGCCCATGACATTCGCACCAAAAATCTTATTGAGCTTGGAAAATATTTTGAAACAACCTTCCTCGTGGACCGGGATATTTGCGCTCTGAAAAAAATCGAACCGGAAGAAATAAAAAAGCTTACTAACCGCCTTCAAGTAATCCAAAAAACTGACTTAGAAACCTATACAGACGAACAAATTCAACTCATTTGGGACTTCGGGAAAATCATCACCGAATTCGGTTTTGACAAAAATATTTCAAAAGACCTTTTACTTGGTGGCCTAGTGCTTTTGAATGACAAAAGCTATTTTTCCGATGACGAAAGAAAGCGCCAGTTAATAGAACTTGGTTGCCATCACCGAGAGAACTTTTCAAAGAAAGCGGCAAATCAAAAACCAAATTCTCAAACCGAACAGACGGCATAAAAAAGAACCGCCTTCGGGCGGTTCAGATTTTTAAAATCCAGGAATTTTAATGTCAACGGGTTTTTCTTTCGGCAATTTTTGCCGGACAAGAAAACTTTCTTCTGATTCTTTTTTCATTTTTGCAAATACTTCGGGTGTATCTTTTACATAGATTTCGCCTTCATATCCCAGTATTGTACCTTTGTCTTTTACATAAGTTAAAGCAAGTTCCGACATTATGCTAAGGCGGCCATCCTTTAAAGTTGCACTTATAGGTTTTTGCTCGGTTACTTTCCAAGGAGCATTATCTTGTGAACCTTTATTCGATCTATCAACTTCATTACATTCAACCGAAGGAGTAATAATAAAATTATCACCATTACGCTTTATATCCATTTTGCGGATTATTTTTGTTCCGTCATACCAGCTTTTAGTAATAGCAATCCATTTTCCTTCATATTCGGAGCCAGGCTTCCCGCCGCAAGCAGCCACAAGTAAAACAAGAACTAGTGTAAATAATACGGCAAGTTTTTTCATGTTAGGTTCACCTCGTGTGTTTAGTAGTATGCAAATATGATTGTATTTTAACATATACCTTTGGTAAAACCAACTGATTATAAAATAAAAAACAAAGCAGCTAGGAATTTACTCTAGCTACTTGACATTAGGCCAGGATGTGACCATGCATTCTTCCAATATCTTCTTCTTTTCTTCTAAAGGTATCTTTATCCAGTTATCAATTTTTTCCGCGCAATAGCTTTTATCAACAAGCGTGGGTGTAGACGGCCCCATTCCGGTATTTAGTTCCTGATAGCCGCCATATGCATCAATGATTAAATCAACACCGTTATTTTGAAAGGCATCGTAATTCAATTGCAATTTGTTATTCAGCAGGTAGACTAAGGCCAAAAACTCGAATTGACTTTTTGAGTTAATGATTTTTTTTATTAAAGTGCCCTTGATTTCCTTCAAATACAAAAACTTGGCACTAAAGCTTTCGGGATCATATATGCCAAAAACATACTGAAATTCACCCATTAAAACCCCACTGTCATCAGCAAAAGCATATTCAATGGTACCTTCGGGTTCTTGGACTATTTTCGCCCGACCAACCAGATAGTCTAAAGAAATATTGAAATAATCCGCTATTTTACTCAGTGTAGATAAATTGGGGTCTACTTTACCGTATTCATACGACTGATAAGTTCTCAGTGGAATTCCAAGAAAATCAACTATATCTTTTTGTTTAATATTATATTTTTGTCGTAATAATTTTAAAACAGCAGCAAAATTTACCATAAAAACCTCAAAATAAGTTTTTTACAAAACCATTGACACGCAAAATGTTATTTGTTATTATTGGTTTAGGATAAAAAATACGCAAAATATTATTCCTTGAAAGGAGCTCAAGCCATGGTAAAAAACTTTTATACGGTTTTTGAATTCCAGCAGGTAGTTGGCTGTATATCTTTGACCGCCGTGTACGCATCGATACGAGCTGGCGAGATTCCATCGAGGCGGCTCGCATCCAAGATTCTCATTCCGGCTGCATTCGTCAACGAATTTTTGTCTACCAACTCAACTGCCAACGATACTAAAGCAGTATAATTCTATCACATTTCACTGTCGATTAAAATAAGGGGGTATGTATGCCGGAAAATGAAACAAATAAAGAAAAACCCATTGCATCAACATTGCTGCGCCGTGTGACTGAAATAATTGTTGAACGCAATGCACTTGGTCAACTGATAACCAGACGCCGCAGAAAGAAAAAAATATAATATGTTCATAATAAAGGATCTAAGTGAGCGCCCAGCCTGCCTTTATGGTTTACCTACTATGGTAAGTCATGAAGATTGGCTGGGCGTTGACGTTATAGGAGAAACTATATGAGTAAACGAAAATTTTACTGGTTGCGGTTGAAGCTTGATTTTTTTAACCAGAAGCACATTAAAAAATTGCGAAAAATGGCTGGCGGTGACACATATACCATCATTTACCAGCGCCTTTTGCTGTTGGCGGCTGCCAAAGAAGGAGAAATTGTTTTTTCTGGCTATGAAGATGATATTGCTGATGAAATCGCACTAGAGTTAGATGAAGCGGTTGAAGATGTGCAGGCAACACTTTTTTTCATCCAAAAGTTCAATTTGGCAGAATTTACGCCTGACAATTCTATCTTTCTACCTGAAGCCGCAGAAAATGTAGGCAAAGAAGGTGACAGTGCCGCCAGAGTAAGGGCATTTCGTGAAAAGAATAAACCCCAAGCGTTACATTGTAACACCGATGTAACAACATGTAACGCCGATGTAACACAGAGAAGAAATAGAAAAGAGAATAATATAAAAGAAAAAGAGGTAGATATTACTAACGTAGTAATATACACAGCACAATCATGCTCTGTGCCTGTTGATAACTCTACCTCTGTTGATAACTCTCCTACTGGTGTTCTTCGAAATAGGCTAAAAGAACATGGCTTGACAGACTGGCAAATTAACCAGCTTTTTTCTCCGAAAAGCAAACTTTCTTTTGAAAAAATAGAAGCTGGCCTTATCTACGCCGAAATACACAAAGATCCGACTGTCGATAACGAAAAATTTGTTGCAGCCATTATTAGCGATATTCACGAAGGAAAAGCGCCAAGCGACATTGAGCGAGCGGATTATGAAAACAAACGCTCTACGGCATAGCAAAGAAAGGAAAACACTGATGATTACTGCCAAAGACATTACTGTACTCTGTGAAAAGTGTGATTTCACCAAGATGACGGACTATAAAGGACGGTATGTTTGTAAAATTGGACGGGAAGACCGCGCCTGCTGCCTGGCTTGCCCAGAACAAGCCAAATGCCGTTCACGCTGTAAAGAATCGAAGAAAAACGGCCAACACTACTAAAAACATAGGAAAACAGGAGAGATATTTATGAAAAATGTAAAAAAAGTAAAGATTTTAGCGCTCATGCTATGCGCAGTATTCCTGATGTCGGCACCGTTGCCGGCATTGGCCAAAACGGTTTATGATCCGACAAACTACTCGGCCAACCTGCAAACACGACTTCAAACAGCGAAAATGCTTCAGCAGCAGATTGAACAGGCGCAAAGGGAAATACAGCGTCTTCAACAGCTGCCGGGTGAAGTCTTGGCCAATAGCGGCCTCAATATTCAGGCGAACATGCAACAGCTTATTTCTTTGCAACAGCAGGTTCAAAGCCTCGGCACTGACTTCCAGCAGTCCTGGGATGGTCTTTATAAAAGCGTAGAAGATATGAAGGATTTCAAGTTTGAAGACTTTGGCCAGTACGCAACTGACCTGACCAATTCCACCGAAAAAGCCATGATGGACGCTGCCAAGTCACAGGGGCTTGTTCAGCAAATACAGCAAGATGTTCAGAGCCTTCAAGCCTTACAACAGGCTTCTCAAAATGCAGTTGGTGATATGCAGGTTCTTCAGGCGGCCAATGAAATGTCGGCGCTCATGATCCAGCAGATGATGAGAATGCAGCAAATGATGTCAGATAGCAATAATGCTGTGGCTCGTTACCAACAGTATCAGATCGAGAAAGAGCGTGCCGAAAAAGAGCGGCAGAGCAAATATTTTTCGGGCGAGGATCTCCCTAAAGAAGAACCGGTGAAAAACTTGAAGATAGCGGGGTTTTGATTTATGGAGACAACATCTTTTATCATAGTTTTTGCCATTTCTTGCGTAATAATCGGCTTGAAAGCACAGGAAATAGATAATAATAAACTGAAAGGTAAATTCATCCTAATTAGCTTGGTAGCGACTTTTCTCCTTTTGCAGATATTTGCGGCGTTTGGCATGAATGGACTTACCTATTGGTGCTATGGCCTGTTTCCTTTGGCCGGTCTGCTATATGGCCTGCAATATATGGACTGGCCAAACGAGAAAAAGCAGCTATATGCCAAATATCTTCTTGGGGTTTGGATTACCGGCCTGTATGTTTTACCCATAATAAGCTATGTTTCTAAGGCGGTGACTATATGAACGAAATAATGACCGCAATGATTGCTGCGTTCACGGCAAAGATGGCAACCTTTCAGGGTATTGCCCTGGGTGTTTTGGGTCTGGCTTGTACAATAGACCTGCTTTGGTCTGTTTTTATAAATTTTGAGCAGGATTACATGAAAACACTGCCGATAAAGATTATCAAGTATGGTATGTGGTACTGGATAATCAGCACTTATCCGAAATTGCTTGACCAAACCACCGGCTACTTTACTTCGGCAGTTGGCGGCGAGGAATATTTAAAAGACCCCGGAAAAGTTGTAATAGACGGAATCAAAAATTTAAAACCACTCATTGACCATGCAAAAAAAGCCGGTTTCAGTGAAATAATGACTGTTTTGAGCAATCTGTTGATCTGGCTGTTGGCTATGATCGGTTACAGCCTGGTAGCATTTCAAATCTTTATTACGGCTTTGGAATACCACGTAGTTACAACACTGGCAATACTGCTGTTGCCCTTCGGTCCTTTGCCGCGCACGGCTTTTTTGGCAGAAAAGGCGATCGGCGCCATAATATCTTTTAGCATAAAACTTATGGTATTGGCCTTTATGGCTCAAACCTGCGTACCCATGCTGGCTACTGTTGACAATATCAACGGAAATGATTTTCAGGCAGCGGCCTATTATGTGATAAAAGTGCTGTCTATTGGCTATCTGATCTGGCAGGGGCCGGGTGTTGCAGCCGGTATGCTGTCTGGTTCGCCATCCTTGTCAGGTGGTGGTGCCGTGGGCGCTGCTGGCGGTATGGTAATGGGCGCGGCTACTGGTGGACTTTCTACGGCAGGCGGTATTATTCGCGATAAGTGGAACAACCGGGGTAGCGGCGGTGATTCAAAGAAAGAATCGGCGGTAGAGGCTTTTAAAGCCGCTGCCGGTGGCGGCTTTAAGTCCTGAAACCCTGTTGGGATTATTAAACAGTCAAAGGAGCCTCAATCATGGCAACTAAAAAATCCCCCGGTGAGGGTAGTGTTCTCTTTAATCCAAGTACTAAGACCTTTGAGGCGCGGTTTTACTGTAAGGATCCGCGCACGGGGAAAGATGTTCGCAAGAAATTCTCCGGCTCTACCCAAGCTGAAGCTGTCAAAAGGGGAAAAGCATGGCTGGCCTTGTTTAAAAGAAGCGGCAAGGCTAATGCTAATAAAATAACACTTGGGGCCTGGATAGATAGCTGGTTAACGAACTATGTAAAACTCAATGTCCGGACCAAGACCTATAATAAAATGAAAAGTAGCATGGAGTGCTACATAAAGCCAGTATTTGGCAATCTTCTTCTTTCTGCGGTATCTTCCTTCGAATTGCAGAAGCATTTCAACCAGCTTTTGCTAAATGGCCGCAAGGATCAGACGCCTTTGAGCAGTTCCACTGTTCGAATAACAAGAAGATACTTGACGCAATGCCTGGAGATGGCGATTAAAATCGGCGTATTGACCACGGCAAACCCCTGTCGGACCACTGTTCCAGCAAAACTTTCTACCAAGGAGATTAGACCTTTGACACAAAAGCAGATTTCCCATATGATGGCCACACTTGATAGCGATTTGGCTAAAGCGCTGGAAACAGATAATATATCAAAGATTTTCTGGTGCCAGACCTTACGGATGGGCTTGCTATTAGCACTCGGAACCGGCGTAAGGGCCGGAGAGCTTCTAGCGCTGCATTGGAGCGAAGTAATTTTAGACGATACCCAACACAGTCCATATACATAACAAAAGCGGCTAATACAAGCGAAAAAGGCCGCTTGTTTGGCCCGACAAAAACCAAAGGCTCACGCCGACAAATCCTTATTTCTTCTTATGAGGCCGCCGAACTGAAAAAGTACCGGGAATGGCAAGAAAACTATAGTAAACTTCTTGGCGATCTCTATACGGATCAGGGGCTTGTCCTTACAGCTGCTTTCGGTGGTAATCTGGATTATTCGAAGTTTACCAAACATTTCAGAGAGTTGGTTAAACGGGAAAATCTCAAAACAGATTTTCACAATATGCGCCACACGCATGCCAGCCTGCTCTTGGCCAAAGGCATACACCCGAAAGTAGTTCAAGAGCGCCTGGGCCACAGTTCGATAACTCTGACGCTTGATACGTACAGTCACCTTATCCCCACCATGCAGCAGACCGCAGCCGAAGCGATGCACAGTATTTTTCAGCCGGACGCGGTGCAAGACAATAAAAGTTAGCACTCTACCGCTCGTGCGTATGGTTTCTGATTGTTTGACATACGGCCTGACGCTTGCTATAATTGGAATAGAAAAGACGGTGTGCGTCAACACACCGCCTACAGGTCACCTAACCAGAACGGTTAGCCAAAGTTTAACCACAAAAAAGTAGCTGTCGCCATGGCATGGGAGCGGCTACTTTTTTGTTATAGTTATGACCAATATCGCAAACGCAATCATGAGCGATAGTGCTTCAAAAACTGTCACAATACCACCCCCATTCCCGACCATTAGTAGAGAATGTCGATGGCTAACCGTCCCAGGGCAACCTGTTATCAGTATTATAGCACGCCAGAAGCCTTTGAACAGCCAGAAAATATATACAACATATAGCGCAAGAAAATACCATGCTTAACGACGTTTTTTCGTTATTAAGCATGGTATTTTATCTATTGGTACATTTTATTGGTACATAAAATAGAAAAACGGATTTGCTTTTTTGCAAACCCGCATGAATACTGGCGACCCAGGAGGGATTCGAACCCCCGACCCACGGCTTAGAAGGCCGTTGCTCTATCCGACTGAGCTACTGGGTCAGGCCGCAAAAATTGGAGCGGGTGATGGGAATCGAACCCACGTGACCAGCTTGGAAGGCTGGAGCTCTACCATTGAGCTACACCCGCGTATAATCCGGTTGGTCGGAGCGGCAGGATTTGAACCTGCGACCCCCTGCTCCCAAGGCAGGTGCTCTACCAAACTGAGCCACGCCCCGAATTACTACATTAGTTTACAAAAATTACGCCGCCTTGTCAAGGTGTATGAAGTATTATAAAAATAGCTTGAGTGAAGGAACCGTGCCGGAAAGAGCCGGCACGGTTTTAGGCAAAAAACTTATAGGTTAGTCTTTTCTATATTTGGCAGTGCCTATTTTATAATAGTCGTTACCTTGACTATCTATGACAACGATCGCGGGAAAGTCTTCCACCGTCATGGCGGCCAGCGCTTCCGAGCCAAGGTCGGCATAGTCTATGACCTGGTAGGCTTTCACTTTCTGAGCGATGAGAGCCGCCGCGCCGCCGATAGCCGCAAAGTAGACCGCTCCGTTCTTTTTTATGGAGTCTACTACTTCCTGACTTCGAAGGCCCTTGCCTATCATGCCTTTCATACCAAGGTCCATGAATTTGGGCGAATATTTGTCCATACGTCCGCTGGTGGTGGGACCGGCAGAGCCTATCGGTTGCCCTGGTTTTGCCGGAGTGGGGCCTACATAGTATATTATTTGCCCTTTCAGGTCAATGGGCAATTTTTCGCCCCGAGCCAAAGCATCCGACATGCGCTTGTGAGCGGCGTCACGCGCCGTGTAAATGGTGCCGGTGATACGTACACTGTCGCCTGCTTTAAGGGTTTTTATCTGTTCATCGGTCAGCGGTGTAGTTATATTTTTTATTGTTTGCGTCATTGTCGCCACCTCCTAAATCACCACATCAGCGTGTCTGCTGGCGTGGCAGTTGATATTTATAGCCACGGGCATCTGCGCGATGTGTGTGGGGAAGTGCTCAACCTTGACGGCCAGCGCTGTTACCGTGCCGCCAAGACCCTGAGGCCCAACGCCAGTTTTGTTGACTTTTTCCAGTATTTCTTGTTCCAGCGCGGCGTAGCGCGGGTCTGGGTTGTGGTCGTCAAGCGGCCTTTGCAGTGATTTTTTCGCCAAAAGGACGCACTTTTCCATGGTGCCGCCTATGCCTACCCCGACGATGATGGGCGGACAGGGGTTGGAGCCGGCCGTCCTGACCGTTTCCACGGCGAAATGCACTATGCCTTCGACGCCGTCGGAGGGTTTAAGCATCTTGAGCGCACCCATGTTTTCACTGCCGGCGCCTTTGGCGGCCACGGTTATTTTTAGCTTGTCACCGGGCACTATTTCCGTGTGTATAATGGCTGGCGTGTTATCCTGGGTATTTTTGCGGTCAAATACCGGGTCGGCCACGGCTGATTTCCGGAGATAGCCTTCGATATAACCGGCGGCCACGCCTTTATTGACTGCTTCGTTCAGGTCACCGCCGTCTATATGCACATCCTGGCCTATTTCCAAAAATATTACCGACAATCCTGTATCCTGGCAGATGGGTACGTCGGAGGCTTTAGCAAAGTCGGCGTTTTCGCCAATGGTCGCTATTATTTCCTTGCCGAGTGGCGACTCTTCCTTATCCACCGCTTCTTGGAGCGCACAACGGACGTCCGGGGTAAGGTAATAATTTATATCTACACAAAGTTTTTTAACTGCCTCGGTTATTTGCGCTGCGTTGATAGTACGCAAAAATATCCCCCCTATTTTTCGTTCTCTAGTTTACAGCTTATTTCTTGGCGCAGCGCTTCATAGTGCTTTCGTATACCACGCCAGGCGCTACTTTCTTTCTGGCCACCCCTTGTTCTATAGCTTTTTGCGCTACCGCTTCGGCGACACTCGGGCCCACCCGCGGGTCAAATGCGTCGGCCACCACGTAGTCTTCCCGGAGGTCTTGGTCGGCCACCAGGTTAGCCAGTGCATAAACGGCGGCAACCTTCATTTCTTCCGTGACATGGCGGGCCATTACATCGAGCGCTCCGCGGAATACCCCCGGAAATACCGTGACGTTGTTTATCTGGTTTGGATATACCGATAGGCCGGTACCTGCTACTTTGACGCCCGCCTCCTTGGCCAGATCGTAGGTCATTTCCGGCACCGGATTGGCGCAACCAAATACTATGGCGTCCTTGTTCATGCTGGCCATCAGTTCTTTAGAGAAAAGATTGGGGCCGGACAGTCCAATCAGTACGTCGGCGCCTTTGGCGGCCACCGTAAGATCGCCTTTTATTTTCTCTTTATTGGTAGTTTTTGCTACTTGCAGTTGTATGCGGTTGAGCGGAGCGTCGATGCCGTCGTATAGTATGCCAACCGGCTCTACCGACAGCACATTTTCTGCGCCCATTTCTACCAGCAGACGAGCCACCGCGCTGCCGGCAGCGCCGCAACCGTTCACTACCACGCGCGCGGTCTTGAGATCTTTTTTGACAAAACGCAGAGCAGCCACCACACCGGAGAGGATTGCTATGGCCGTACCGTGTTGGTCATCATGAAATACCGGTATGTCCATGATTTTTTTGAGTTCATCTTCTATATCGTAGCATTTGGGTGAAGCGAAGTCCTCAAGGTTGATGCCGGCAAAAGTGGGCTCCAGCAGTTTCACCGTTTCAATGATTTTGGCCGGATCTTTGGTGCCAAGGCAAATGGGTATGGAGTCCACGTCCGCAAAACACTTAAACAGCACGCTTTTGCCTTCCATAACCGGCATGGCGGCTTCCGGACCGATGTCCCCAAGACCCAGCACCCTAGTGCCGTCACTGACCACCGCTATCATGTTGCCGCGGCAAGTCAGGGTAAAAGACAGATCTTTGTCTTCTTTTATCACCTTGCAGGGTTCGGCGACGCCCGGGGTATAGGCCAGGCTCAGGTCGGCCCTGTTTTCCAGCTTGGCTTTGGGGCATACGCCCAATATACCGTTATGTTCTCCATGGTACTGTAAAGCGTCCTCTTTTAAACCCATGTCAAAAACCTCCTCTTAATTTTAGTTTACAAAATTATGTACAAAACAAAAATAATGGCTTATATACTATTCTAATTATCAGATAGCTTTCTGGCAAGCAAAATAAATGTTTTACAGGTAAATAAACTCTACCTCCGGTTTTTCCTCCGGATGTAGCGTCAGCACGGCAAACCCGGCTTTGCTGCCTCCGCGCGGACGCGACGGACTACCCGGATTGATGGCCAATATTTTTCCATACCACGCGGCTTCCGGAACATGCGTATGACCGTATACCACGATATCCGCCCCCACCTCCCGCGCTTCTTCTATCAAGGCGTTTTTCCCGTAGGCCAAGTAGCGGTGCCCATGAATCAACCATATCTCATAACCGGAGATATTCAAGAGTTCCTCCTCTTTGGCCCGTCCGTCCGGACTATCCGTATTACCAGCCACCGCCAGCACCGGCAGGCCGCTTTCCTCAGCCAGCAACCATGCGTCCTGGCTCCAGTCGCCGGTATGCAGCCATCGGTCGACCAGCGGATTGGCGTGCAGCACCCTCCTTAAAGCAGCATGATCGCCGTGGCTGTCGCCCACGATACCTATTCTCAAGGCTGTTCACCCCATTTTTTTACCAAAGCCGCTAAGGCTTTCCCACGGTGACTCACCGCATTTTTCTCTTCCGGCGTGGCCTCAGCCAGGCTTTTGCCCAATTCCCGTGAATAAAATAACGGATCATAACCAAAGCCGCCTTCTCCTCGTTCGGCGAACAACAATTCTCCTTCGCAGGCCCCTTCGCTTTCCAGCACCACCTGCCCATCTGGCGCAACCAGCGCCAGAGCGCAGAAAAAACGGCAACGCCGGTCAGTGCTCCCAGCCATATTTTTCAACAATAATGCATTGTTTTCCCTGTCGCCGCCGTGCTCTCCGGCATAACGCGCCGACAGCACACCCGGCGCGCCGCCGAGTGCCGCCACCTCAAGACCGGAATCGTCCGCCAGACATAGCTTGCCGGTAGCTTTAGCGTAGTAGGCGGCCTTGAGTTCGGCATTGTCCAAAAAGGTCGCGCCGGTCTCTTCCGGCTCCGGCAGCTCCGGCCAAGCCTCCAGAGACAATACCGCCAGCCCCAGCCCGGAGAGCATTTGCCCAAATTCTCTTACTTTTCCCTTATTCCTCGTAGCTACTACCACTTCTTTCATATCTGTCCACCGACCTTGGCGGTCAACCGCCCCAAGGCTTTCTTTTGCTGTTTTATCAGTTCTGCGCAGCCTTTTTCACCCAATACCAGAAGTTCGTCAAGCTGTTTTCGGCTAAAAGAGTATTCTTCGCCTGTCCCCTGCACCTCGACAAACTTGCCACTGCCGGTCATCACTATGTTCATATCGACCGCCGCCGCGCTGTCTTCAACATAACAAAGATCGAGCATAGCGGTTTCTTCGACTATACCTACGCTGACCGCCGAAAGAAAATCCCGCACCGGAAAGGGCGCGCCTTTTTCCCCGCCCGTTTTAGCCAGAGCGTCCACCAGCGCGACAAAAGCCCCAGTTATAGAAGCCGTGCGCGTGCCTCCATCCGCCTGCAAAACATCGCAATCAATAAGCACCGAGCGCTCACCCAAAAGCGTCAGGTCGACCACGCTGCGCAGCGAACGGCCGATCAGCCGCTGTATTTCCTGTGTGCGCCCACTTTGCTTTCCTTTGGCCGCCTCGCGGGCATTCCTGGTATTGGTGGAGCGGGGGAGCAAAGAATACTCTGCCGTCACCCAACCGGTACCGCTGCCACGCAGAAAGGGCGGAACACCGTCTTCCACGGTAGCGTTACAAAGAACTATGGTATTGCCAGCAGTGATGAGCACAGAACCCTCCGGGTATTTGATATAGTCGCGCTGTATAGCAATAGAGCGCAGTTGGCTGTTTTTACGTTTATCGAGTCGCATTTTTTATCCTTCCTCTATATCCTGTCAAGCAGGTCGTTTATTTTATCCTGTACCAGATAGTAGTTATGCCCGCCCCGTTTTTTGGCGTTATACACGGCGTCATAGGCGGCTTTTTGGCAAACCGGGCAGCTGCCCGGCCAGATTACGGCGATAAACGCCGACTGCTCGCCTAGCGAATAGCCATGCGCCGAAGTGTCTATAGCCAACCAGCCCCGACAATGTCGACAGTAATAGGCGGTTTCCGTCTGTGTTTCACTGATGCCGTCCGTATCGTAATAGATGGGCTTCTTTCTCTGCCAAACCCCACCGGCTTTATCCATAGCCTGTTTGCGCAAAGTATCCCGATGCCGCCAGATGTCGCCCATCTCTTTTATGAGTTTTTCCACTCTCGCCCTTGTTTGCCCGTCTTCCTCCGCCAAACCGCGCCGATCCGGTTCTATCACCCGCGAGTAATCAAGACCGGCCATAGCAAGCACTATGCCGGTATTCACGTAGGGCAGAGCCGCCTCGATCGAATAACCCCCTTCCAATACCGCTATATCCGCTTTAAGTTTGTCGGCCAACCGCGCATAGCCTTCGGCTGTTACCTGCATCGAAGCGAGCGGGTCACTATAATGATTGTCCTGCCCGGCAGAGTTTATCACTACTTCCGGTTGAAAGTCATCCAGCACCGGTCTGATCAGCCCGTCGAACAGCCGGTGTATACCAATGTCGCCCGTACCCGGCAAGAGCGGCAGGTTGAGCGTCGCGCCAAAAGCCTCGGGGCTACCCATTTCTTCGGGAAAACCGCTGCCCGGATAAAGCGTTCGCCCGTCCTGGTGAAAAGAAATAAAGAGCGTGTCCGGGTCGTGGTAAAAAATCTCCTGCGTGCCATCGCCGTGGTGTACATCCGTATCCACTATGGCGATTTTTTTTACGCCATAGTTTTTCCGCAAATAATCCACCATCACGGCTTCTATATTGATGTTGCAAAAACCCCGGTTACCGTGCGATACCCGCATGGCATGGTGCCCGGGCGGGCGAACCAGGGCGAAAGCCCGCGCCACTTCGCCTTTCATGACGGCGTCCGCCGCCACCAAAGTGCCGCCGGCAGACACCCGGTGGGCCCCAGTTACGATGTTCCTGGCATCCGGCAGGCAGATATGCGTACGTTCTATATCTTGCCATCCGGCCAAACGCGGACGATATTCGCGGATGACCGGCAGGTCAAAAAGCCCTTCCTCGACCAGTTGGTCGCGCGTATAGATAAGACGCTCCTGGCGTTCCGGGTGGGTTTCCGAGATCATCCAGTCGAGTGCTGGAAAAAATACTAGCCCAAGAGGTGTTTTCATCATCCCCGCCCGCCTTTCACCCCGGTCAAAACGCCGGGCGATAGCTGCATAGCCAGATCGATAATAACGCCGCTCCTGTACGCCCCCCGTACTACCGGAAACTCTTCCTGCCAGACAGTTTCTGTGCCGTGGTAAGGTACGCCCTGGCGGGCGGCCTCTTCTTTCAGCCATTCGCGCAAAAGTTTTTCCGCTTCCTTTGTGCTAAAACATTTATCGATTTTTATAGCTTTTTCCGCTTGCGCTATATGGCACTGCAACAAAGCCGTGTTTGCGCGCAAATTGGCCATTATGGCAGGCCGGGCTACTGCCGCGCCCACTGCGTTGGCTACCAGAGCGTTTTCTGGTATTTCGACCGGCAAGCCAAGTTTTTCACCCAACGCCTCCGCCAACCCTACCGCAGCGCCCCCGACGCCAATAAGCACTTGTGGCCTAAACTCACTGCCTGCCACTATATCGTCTACCCGATAGACCGGTTGCATAGCCCACTCGTCCAGCATTTGTTCTACTACTGCCGCCAGTTTGTCCACCGCTGTATTCAGCACTTTTCCCGCTACAACAAAAGCGCTCTCCCCGCTTTCGGCCAATTGCCCCATAGCGTATTCCGCCCGCTCAAGGTCGCCAAAAGAAGCCTTCCCGAGCAGTAAAAAAGCATCCGTCAAAGTAGGCTGCCCTCCGCCCAAGGCCATCGCCGCCCCCTGTCGGTCCGGCCCAATAGTCAGCGCCCCGCAGAAACGCCTGACCACGCTGTCGCCGCCTAAGGGCACCGATTTAAGATGCAAGGCACGCACAGAAGTAGGATAGCCGTTTATCACTGCCCCGCGCCTACTCAGGAGAGGAAAAGTCTTGTCCCAAAAAGCAATGTCGGTGGTGGTGCCTCCTATATCGAGCGATATAGATCGTTTCTCTGGCCCGAGCAAAGCTTTGACTCCCCAGGCGCTAGCCGCCGGACCGGTAAAAAATGATTCCACCGAGTGTTTTCTCGCCCAGTCCAGCGGCATAGCCGCACCGTCCGCCTTGAGGATATAGATCGGCGCCGTTATCCCTCTTTCCCGCAGGATCGTTTGGATAGCCGACATAAAAACACCCAGGAGGTCCTGAGTAGCCGCCGTGTAATAGGCGGAATTAGTTCTTCTGATAAATCCCAAGTCGCCGGACATATCTTTGCCCATCACTATATTTTCAATGCCCAGGCTGGAAATGGTCTCGGCCAACTTATTTTCATTAGCCGGATTGCGCACCGAAAACTTGCCCGACACAGCTACCGGCTGGCCGGGCATGATTTCAGGCAACGTTTCTTTTAAAAACGGTGCCGCAACTTCACCGCGATGGTCTACATAGCCCGGCAAAATGACCGGCCGCACTGGAAAAGACGTTTCACAGTTGGCACCGGGTCCCGGCATCACGGCCAGCAGTACTTCCGGCAGCCTGCCTGCCGCTACTGCATTGGTGATGAGCGTAGTGGACAGCGCAACCCGTTCAAGTCCCGCCCTATTTTCTACAAGCGCCAGCACCGCATCAAGTGCACCTAGGAGACCTTCCATGATGTTTTCATGCGTAGTCGGCCGCTTGGCCTGGCTTATGACTTTACCGCCCTCTACCAGCACGGCATCGGTAAATGTCCCGCCCACGTCTATGCCCAACAGCAAACCTACCACCCCTTTTACAACTGATTGTTATGTAATATTCCCTGTATTTATTCGTAAATCCTGTTTGGAGGATAAATTTATGGCTGGGCTGTTGTATTAAAAAGGATACACACAACAAAAAAGTCCGCTTTATAAGCGGACTTTTTTACTGTTGCAACCGAGTCGAGAAATATTCATGACTTTTTCGCAAAATCTTTCAAAATAACTATGGGGGTTTTCTGGTCGTCGTTGCCAAACGGATTGTCGAGAATATATTGCACAAAGTCTTCTTCTTTAAGTCCGCTCGACGTACCAAGCACCGCCGCGCGTTTAAGATCGTTGGCGTCGACTACCGCGGCGCCGTAGCAGCCTGTGGCCAGACGGATATTTTCCGCCACCTGGGAGGAATTTTTCGGACCATACACCACATATTTGTCAAACGGCGGGATAGTCCCGGTAACATCGTCGATCAGCTTGGCCTGTTCTCCGGCCAATTGGTAAAACAACCCCGGCCGCCCGACCACTTTGCCCAAAAAACCGACTATTACCGCAAACAATACTCTAAACTGTCCTTCTTCTTCCATAAGCGCCTGCATGCTGTGCCAGGCCGATACGCTGCCAAACTGCGGAAAAAGCCGACACAATACCTTGGCTAAAAAGCAGGGTTCGAAATCTTCCGGCCGTTTGAAGCGCCCCTGGGTTATTGCTACCACGCTTTCCGCCACCGTGACCACATCGTCTGGTCCTATATCAGTCCCTGCGTATTCGACTATCGCGTCTATTATATCATCTCTTTGCGTCAGTATCCTGGTTTTTACCGGTATCACTTTCATCACGCATCCCCCTTTGCCCAGGCGCAAGCCCGAAACTCTTCCAGCGGGATCATGAGGGCTGTTTTATATATGCGCGGCTTGGTTCGCCCTGATATGTGGCAGTATATATCAACGGTCACGTCTGGCAGTTGTCTGAGCGCGCTGCGTATGTCGCCATCTGTTGTTATCAAAAAAGTCATGCGTAGAGTTGTTTTTTTCCCCGGTTCTATGAAAAACGCCGGCAAATAATCGTCTGTGCGCAAAGCGTCTTCTTTATCCAGCTTCAGAACGATTTTCGCCTGGTCATACTGCTCTTTGGGGAGCAAAAGGCGCCCAAAAGCATCCATGACTATGCCATCCTGCCGTCCCTCATTTTCTATTGGTATGGACAGAAACAGCGTTGCCTGGTGTTCGTCTATGTCTGCACAGGCCAAGGGCGTGCGTTCGGAAAAACGCATCACCAGGCGTTCATTGCCCTGCAACAATATATATACTCCTATTACAGCCGCTACCGCTACGGTGAAACCGGCCACGCCCCATAATATATACCAAGCCATCACTCCGCCCCCGCCGATCCTGCCGCCACTTCCACTTCATAAAAGGCTTTCAGCGGTTGATAGAATTGCATAGGCAGACGCGTTACCTGCCCTTTATCATTGGTAAAAACATTCACCGTAAATCCTTCTGCCAAAAGTGCCTTGTCTTTTTCCCGGCGCACCTGATAGGAAAATATCATTTTTGCGCGGGTGAGCTCAAGCATACGCGCAGTTATCTCCAAAGAGTCGTCAAAGCGCGCCGGCTCTTTGTATGAACAGCGCACATCACTTATCGGGAAAAGGCAGTCATTATCCATCATTTCCAGGAGCGAAAGCCCGGCCGCCCGCAAATAAACCACCCGCGCCACCTCGAACCACTGAAAATAATTTGCATGGTGGACTACTCCCATCATGTCAGTATCTATAAACCGGACTCTTTCTTTTATAACTATCAAAACCTTTTCCCTCCACGGCAAGGCGTCTTCTGCCTTGTATTATAACCTGGCCATTACTGTATCTGAGCCATCTTATGCGTTTGAAAAGACAGCAACCACTTCTTCCCCGCACTTCTGTTGTTGAGCATACCCAAAAGTTCAATAGACTGTAGAACATTGAAACTCTCGTCTATACCGGCCTTAGGGGAAAGATAATACCATCTGGCCTCGATCCGCTGTTCGATAAACCGGCAAAAATCCATAATATCGCCATCTACCACTATGCGCACTTCGTCTGCTTTCCTCAATATACTGGCTTTTTCATAAAGATACGAATACACCGCCTTGGGAGAAGCAACAACATAATCAAAATAACCGGCGACCTCTTCTGGCAGTCCAATTATGCCGTTTGTCTCCAAGGCCAACCAGTAGCCTGCTTTTTTCAGAGCGGCGGCCAGCTCGGCAAACCCTTCATGTATGGTCGGTTCGCCACCGGTCAAAATAACGCTGTCCATAGAAAATAGGCTAACTGTATCAAGTATATCCTGAAGCTCCATCTCCGCGTACTGCTCGTAGTCCGTATCACACCAATTACAGGCCAAATTGCAGTGCGCCAGGCGCACAAATACCACTGGCCGCCCTGTGTTGAAGCCCTCACCCTGCAAAGAGGCAAAAATTTCATTCACATGGTATTTCATGGCCTTAACTCCCTCCCCCAGCAACCTTTTGTAAATCCTTTTCCCCAAGATACTCTTTGTAACCCCGTTCCCGCAAAACACAAGCCGGACAGTCACCGCATCCCCCCGCCACATTTTGGTAACAGGAATGTGTGCGTTCTTTTACATATTCCAACCGACCGAGGCCATCGGCCAACTGCCATACAGCCTTTTTATCCAGCCACATCAACGGCGTAATTATATTAAAATCATAGTCCATAGCCAGGTCGAGCGTTACATTGAGCGACTTGATAAAAATATCCCGGCAATCAGGATAGCCGCTAAAATCAGCCTGTCCCACCCCTGTTATTATGTCGCTTATGCCGTGCTGCTTCGCATAAACTGCCGCCAGCAACAGGAAAAGCATGTTACGCCCATCAACAAAAGTATCGGGGTATTTTTCGCCATATCCGCCAGCCGCGCCGGCTTCCCGCGCGTCACCGCGCAAAAGGGAGCTACTGGCTACTTTGCCCAATAAACCGGCGTCCAATATAGTATGCGGCACAGAAAGTTCTTGGGCTATGGCGCGAGCTGCCGCAAGCTCCAGTTCATGCTTTTGACCGTACACAAAAGTCACGGCCTCCACCATCCCCGGACCATAATCCGCCAAGGCCTTCAGCAAACAGGTCGTGCTATCCTGCCCGCCGGAAAAAACTACCAAAGCTTTTTTCATTACCCATCCCCTTGTAAAACTATCATGACATTTTTTAAATCTTCGGCAAATGTTATAATAATCCTGCAAACTAAATACCATTGACGATAAAATTACCACATTTCCATCATCTCAAGGAGGTGGCCGCCATGGCCGAACCCAAACGTCTGAGTCTGCCCGGGCTTTATATAATAAACAAAATAACTTTTGAAAAATCAGCGCCGGGCAAACCCTCTGTCGCGGTATTTGCCGTTACTGACAGCCACAGCCAAAAAAAACGCCTGTTCCGCTTTGATTCAGGCAGCATAGCCACCACTCCGGAAGAGGCTATCCGTGGCATAGAGCGCTTTATACGCACAGGCAAAATAGATACTCCTTGCTTTTTGAAGCACTCGCCTACCCCGCCCGGCTACAGCCAGAGCATCACCATGGCCACCTTTGAACGGATTCGCAACCAACCCTGCCTGGTTCGCTACACCTATGCCGGTGAAAATATCGGCATGATTTTTTATCCGCATGAGTTTTCGTTTTAAAACTTAATCTAATGAGCGAATAACAAACGTTTTTTGTTGCAAATTACGCCCAAAACATGCTAAAACATAGTAACAACTGGGGCGACCCGACAAAAGTACGGGAGC
>JAVBNN010000031.1:0-61378 GCA_031551525.1 Acidaminococcales bacterium | reverse complement strand
AGCCGGGCCTTGAAATTCCAAAGACCATCTTTCGACTGAGGCACAGTTACCCGTTTGAGAGACAACAACGGCCCTCTCTCACCATTCACACCCGTTTGTCCCGTACAGGCTGCCTGATAGCCGGCTGCCCGGGCCACCGACAGCAGAGATTTATTGAAGCTACCGAAAGGATATGCCAAAAATCTGACCTCTACCCCGCCTCTTTCTTTAAGTAAACGGCGGGAAACCGCCAGCTCCGTCCGGGCCTCTTCTTCCGGCAAGCTGGCCAGGGGGCGGTGGCTGACCGTGTGCGAGCCTATCACCACTCCATTTTTTTCCAAAGCGCCCACTTCATCCCAGGACAAAAAACCATCAGTGCCGACAAAATCAGTAACCACAAACACCGTGGCCAAAAAACCGTAGCGTTGCAATACCGGCATGGCAATATAAAAATTATCTCTGTAACCGTCGTCAAAAGTTATCACCAAAGGCTTGTCCGGCAATTCCTCGCCGCTGCTTCTAGCCCGAACCGCCTCCTCGAGGCTTACCGGCGTATAACCTGCTTCTCTCAGCCAAGCTAGTTGTCCGGCAAAATCCTTTTCCGAAATACTGTATTCCCCGTTTATCTCGGTCGCTTCACGCATGATACTATGGTAGGCCAAAACAGTCAGCGCCTTTTTTTGAAAATGGTAGAAATCCCAACACAGCCATCCGGCCAAAAAAAACAGCAATAGGCAAACAGCCTTTTTCTTATTCCCCTTCATCGTCCATTCCCATATTTTGGGCTATCTGCCCGATTTTTTTGAAGCGGTGGTTTATCCCCGCTTTGCCGATATGTCCCTTGGCCAGCGCCGCAAGTTCACTGAGCGGCGCCTCCGGGTGCTCAAGGCGCAGTTCGGCGGCTTCAAGCAAAGTCGGCGTCAGTACACCAAGACCCGCTTTCTCTTCTATATACCTTATCGCCGACAACTGTTTCAGTGCGGCCTGTACGACTTTCCCGAGGTTGGCCGTTTCGCAGTTCACTATCCGGTTCACCTGGTTGCGCATTTCTTTGACTATACGCACATTTTCAAACTCCAACAGCGCCGCGTGCGCTCCAGCCAGCGAAAGAAAATCTATGATAGCGCCGCCGTCTTTTAGGTAAACTATATAATCCCCCTTGCGGTCGGTCATTTTTGCTGGCAGAGAAAAACTTTTCATCATTTTCAAAAGCATTTTCGCCAGCTCTTCCGACTGGGATACCATCTCGAGGTGATAGTCCCCCGCTGGCCTATTCACCGAACCGCCCGCCAAAAACGCTCCACGCAAAAATGCCTTGCGGCAGCATGACGCCTGCATTATAGTTTTCACAAGCGACGCATTTTCTTCGCCGGGCAGCACGCCCAGCGTATCAAGGATTTTTTGGGTATCCTGCCCGGGAACTATGCGTACAAGATAACGGTTGTTCTTTCTCAGACGGCGCGAACGGGTAACCACCACCTCTATCGGCAGCCGGTAGTTGCTTTTGGCTATTTGCAGCACCCTTCTAGCCAGCGCCGCGTTTTCCGTCACAAAATCCACTCCCATGACCAACCCGCGCAGCACTATGCCTCCGCCCATCCTGAGGAGTGCAGACAATTCCGCCACCAGACAGCAATTGCTGGCCACCGGCAACCTGGCCAGTTCGTTTTTGACATCAGCAGAAAAGGACATCTCAATCGCCCTCGATAATCTTTTTTATTCGCCGCAGGCTGTTGCGGGCAAAATAATAATCCACTATTTTGAACTTACTGCCGGACAACCGCAAACGGTAAACCAGTCCCAGTAAAGTCTTGGCCAGTTGTACCGGTTGGTGGCGCACAAGGTTGTCCTCACTAATGAGATTGGCCTCCACTACCCCAACACCCAGGCACATCAGGCGACCATTATCCTGTTTGACCGGATACGCGCCCTGGGTCGCGTATCTATCCAGCAGTTCCTTTTTTACTTCCTGTTTGTTAACCACTACATAATCCAAAAACGGCTCCCCAACATGGTCAAAAATGGCCTTTACATGATCGTACGCGGTATAGCCGTCCGTTTCGCCCGGCTGGGTCATAACATTGCAGATATATACCTTTACCGCCTTACTCTTTAAAACTGCCTGCTTTATATCTTTCACCAAAAGATTAGTGATCACGCTGGTATATAGGCTCCCCGGCCCTAAAAGCAATATATCCGCGCCCAATATCGCCCGCACGGCGCTCTTGGTAGCCGCGGCATCTTCCGGCAACAAATCTATATGTTCTATCTTTTTACCAGCGGATACGATACTAGTCTCACCTCTATACTCGCTTCCGTCCGCCATATGCGCCAGCAGCGACACTTCATCGAGCGTCGAGGGCACTACGCTGCCACGCACTTTCAATACCGTACTGGCCGCATTCAGCCCTTCTTCCATATCACCGGCGATGTCCGCCATAGCCGCTAGAAAGAGATTGCCAAAATTATGCCCACCCAGGGAGTTGTCGCCCTTAAAACGGTACTGCATGAGCTTGGACATAAGAGGTTCGGTATCGGCCAAAGCGGTCAGACAGTTCCTTAGATCGCCCGGCGGGATGATCCCAAGCTCTTCACGCAGCCGTCCGGAGGAACCTCCATCATCGGTCGCCGCAACCACCGCCGTACAATTATTGGTTATCTGCTTTAGACCGCGCAGCAAAGTAGCCAGCCCGGTTCCTCCGCCAACGACCGTGACCGCAGGCCCCTTAGCCAGATGGCTACGCGCAAATAGACGGTCTATCAGCTTTTGATCGTCATCGGCGGAAAAAGCCCCGAATAGAGCTTTTCCCAATTGCGCAACAGCGTAAATGGCCATCAGCACGCCTATCAATACACCGAATAATCCTGTGACCGTAAATATATTTTTATTATATTCTTTTTCGATAACCGCCGCCGCAAAATGGAAAAAACTCTGGAAAACACCTTCCAGATTGCTGCGAAAAACTATTAGTATACCAACGCTGAACAGCGCCACTCCCACCAGAAACAAACCCAGCCAACGCTTAAGCCCCAGCCCCGGGTACAGCCATTTTATCAAATGCATATAAGCACCTTATTCTTTGACTCTATTTTTCGGGATATCCCTGTGTTCAGTGCGCACCTTGTACCCGCGCATCTTGAGCATGTCAGACAAACGGTTGACAATAAATACCGAACGGTGCATACCACCCGTACAACCGATAGCAATGGCAGTCTCCTGCTTGCCTTCTTTAGCAAACTGCGGCATCAAAAAATCCACCATATCCTCCAGTTTCTCCAAAAATTTCCTGGTAACAGGCCATTTATAGATATATTCCGCCACTTCCGCAGTATTTCCGCTTTTGTATTTAAGCTCTTCCACATAAAAGGGGTTAGGCAAAAAACGCACGTCAAAGACCATATCGGCGTCCGTCGGTATACCGTGTTTAAAACCAAAAGACAACACCGTCACACTTAGCGGGTTTTCCTGGCTTTCCGGCCCGAACAGCGAAACTATCTCCTGCCTGAGGTCAGCATTGCTCATATTACTCGTATCGATAATATTTGTGGCAAACTCCCTCACTACTGCCAATGCCTGGCGCTCCAAGTATATACCGTGGCTTATCCGCCCCTCCGTACTCAAAGGATGGCGGCGCCTGGTCTCCTTATAGCGCCGAACCAAAACCTCATCATCACAATCAAGAAACAGCATTTCATAGGGAACATCGCTACAGCGCAACTGCTCTAGAACTTTGGTGAACTCGGAAAAAAAACTGCCCACCCTTATATCTACAACCAAAGCTATGTTTTTTGACCAGTCTGCAGTCTGTCTGTACAACTCGGCAAACTTAGGGATAAGTGTAGGAGGCAGATTATCTATGCAAAAATAATCCAGGTCTTCCATTACTTTCAAGACCAGGCTCTTGCCCGCACCAGACATGCCGGTTATTATCAAAAACCTTGCTTTACCCATACGCTCTACCCCCAAATAAAAAACGTCACCGTTTGCGGAAATACTGTTCTTCCTGAACTGTCATTATACCAACTTTTTCGATAAATTGCCAAAGCCTGTCCAGCAGTTTCCCCTGATCGGCATAAAAATCACAACCCCTGACGTGATAAACATGCCACCCCACCCTCGTCAATTGCTCTTCTTTGGCAAACATCCGGTCAAGCTCCGTGGAACTTCGTAACCCATCACAAAAAATAGCCACCCGTCCCCCCGCACTTGCAATAGCCACATCTATCCGGCAATCAAACCCGGCCGGGGAATACCCCGCAAAAGCCCGATAGCCCTTATGCACAGCCGCGCGGCAGATGTCCGTGTTTAAGCGGCATATCTCTGCGTTGCCAGACTCCGCTTTGACGCTTTCCACTGCAAGCAGTCGGCCACTGAATGAGCGGGCAAAAATATTGTCCGCAGCAAAAGGCTGAAAGACATGAAGCTGCTCTTTCGCCAGGCTGACCGCCGCATTTATTTCCCGCATATCCGCCTTTTCGGCCAATTGTGCCGAAACCAGCCCTACAAATACGATGTCCCGCGCCCCGCCACTATAATCCCCGATGACAGACACGCCTATATCATGCGCGACTATTTCTTCTTCCGACAATTTTTGCAAAAGCAGTTCACTTAAAAATGTTACCTGCTCGCTATCGCCCAAAGTCAACACACACATGCTCTTACCGGTATACTCCGACCGCGTTGCCGCTTCGGCCACTTTGTCGATCATCGCCGCAGCTTCCTGACGATTACTGGAGCCGGTGAGCTGCGGCGGCAGCAACACCTTGTTCAGGGCCGGCTTTAGCGCCAAAGACTCCAACTCGCGTTCCAGTTGGTTGAGTTTGCCACCATAAAAATATTTATTGGCAAATTCGCTCACTCCCGGAAGATATGCATACGTCTCATTAATCAGAACGCTTTGCCCATCCAAAAGACGCTGGGCAAAATCGTATAAACTATCGTGCAGCTCAAAACGCACCTTCGCAGGCAATCCCAGCAAAGATTTTTCCAATACCATGGCGGCGGGTACCCGCCCTTCGCCCAAACTTATACCGGACGGCAACATATTGTCACCGACTATTATAGCCTTTTTCCCCCGAAGCAAGAGACACAGGCTGAAAATATCCATTTTTTCGCTTGAATCTACTATCACCACATCAAACGTCCTGTCAAAAGGCCCTGCCGTGGTCAAAAGCACATCTACCGGCATTATCCAGGCCGGCATACTCATACGCCAAAACTCAGCTTCCCGCAAAAACTCGTGCGGCAACTCCTCATTGATATCCGATCCGTATTTCTGGTCGGCCTTATTCAACAGAAAATCCAAGCCCCTGCGCTCTTCCGCAGTTATCCTTTTCAGTTGCCAGTACCACGCGCTGCTGGCAGCTACTTCGCGCGCCAAAAGTTTTTCCTGGCTTTGCTTTTCGGCAAACTGCCCATGCATATCTAAGAGCTTGTTGCCTTCGCGATGTTTCCTCAGCCATGTTTTACACCGCGCCCACAGCCAAGCCTCTTTCCAGCTTTCCGGCATGACCGCTTCCGAACGTTGAGCGGACTTGAAAAGCTCTTCCACCCATAAAGGCGCCACATCCGCCAAACGCATATAAAGCGAACGGAATTCTTCCCATACTTTTCGTTGCCGCGAAAGCTCCCCTATCGTTTCGCGAGCCTCCCGCCAACCCGTTAGATCTCTTTCTTCGAGCGCCGCCCGCAAAGTACCGCAGACCGGGTGTGCCTTCTCCCCTTTATCTACCGTTTCCAGCACGCCCCTTTGCCCGTCCAGTTCCGCCAGCAATTCTCCTATGCTGCTTTCCTGGTACCAGGCCTGGAGTTTCGGCAACATACCTCCCAACCAGAAACGGTCTGTCCACTGAGGCGCCTGGTTGTGCCTGAATATGCCCCAGCTTTTTTGCAACACCTCAAAATGATTATGATACCAGCTTATCACCTGCCGCAGTTGCCCAATATACTTTTCCAGGTTCTCCAAAAAATCCGGCGCCGTCTCATCCAGCCTCGGACCACCGATCTCAAAAACCACGTTATTCCATTTATTGGCCAGTTTCATGCTTTCATCATCCCGGTCTATATAGGCCAATAAAAGTTCTACTTCCTGCAACGTTGTCGGCGCTTTGGCATTTATCCAGCAATCCTGCAAATTATTGATGACGCTTTTCCCTGACGTCCACTTGAACAGCATGCTTAGCCTGCCATTTTTATAAAACTCGGTTCGCAGGTTATAAAGGTCATCCTTCAATAACTGAAAGTCTTTGCCCTCCGGGATGGAAATCGTATAATCGTTCAGCGTTTTTTCCAGACTACTTATTTTTTGTATGCGTCCTAGTGACGACTGGTACAAGTCTTCCCACATGCGGCGTTTTTGCACGCTGCCGCCGAGATCCTTGAGTACTGACTCCAGCCATTCACCCGGCGCCCCCGGCAAAGCCGCCAGCGCTTTTTGGTATTCAGACTGGATACCGCGCACATTCACTATGTCCGTATATTCGTATATGCAATCAGCTAGCAACTCTTCGCGCAAATTTCTATCCGGGTAAAGCGCTTCGAGCTGCTCTAAGAGCGCACGCAACCGCCCGGCGTCCATGACCTTTTCCTGTGGCGGCCACCACAGGTTCAGCCGTTTGGCGTCTTCCGGGCTCATTTTACCCAAAAGGGCAAAGAACTTTTCTAATTCTTCACCACTCAACGGGCATTCCTGATCATGTCCAATATTATCCAGTATATAACCGAATTTATCCTTCGTTTCTGCCAACCAGGCCGCCACTTCCCACGGTGTTTTATCCTTGCCGTCGATATTGAAACGCCTGCTGTACTCCAAAGATTGCGCGGCCTGAAGTTGTTTTTTATCTTCCGCCAGTTCATTGCGGCAGTGTCCAAGCCTGGTCTGCAACTCTGCCAGGTTGCGAGCCACTTCTTCCCGGGTAAAAAAATTCATTTTCTGGTTATGGGCGCGCAAGGACGAAAGCAGTTCTGCAGTATTTTCCCGGTCTGTGCCGGTGACGCAGGTGCACAAGGGGGCGATCTCTGTAAACTCGTTGTTTATGAGATCGCCGGTTTTCCATAGACTTTGGCTGGAAGCGCCTGTTAAAAGCACCTTTTTGCCGTGTGCCAAAAGATGCGCCACCAGATTGGCCAGTATGTGTTCCTTATTGCTATTTTCCGGTGTTTCCACCAGCACCAGCGGGTTATCGGCCAAACGCCGCACTACTTCTTTTTGCATACCGCAAGCCGGCCAAGGGAAAAGCTGTGTCTGACCGGTTTCCTTCCAGCTGCGTTCAGGCATTTCCTGCCCACGCTTCTCCTGCCGGTAATAATGATTGAACAGCTCGGGGAGCAATCCCCCTCCGTCGATAGTATCAACTATGCCTTCCAGTTCGCCCCGCCACTTGCTGGCATCCAGCCTCGATAGCGCGATTACGTGGTTACCACAATATATGCGCGGCTGCCCGCCCGCCGCCTTCCCCTGCACAGTATCGGCCGCCAGCACTTGACAACCAGGCGCCACAGCGTCGGCCAGCTTCTGGCAAAAACCACGCACCTTAGAGTTATCGAGCAGTTCCAGTCCTTCGTCCAAAAGTTGCCTCTCCAACAGGAACAATGCGGGAAAATTCACTCCCGGCACACCAAACAGCATATCATATTCCAGTCTGAGCCCTGTCCTGACAGGGAAAAAGCGCAATACCCCGAGCGCCGGGTCGTAGCCTACCTCCAGCCTGTTCACCAAAAGCGGACGTTTTATCTCTACCCCGTCTACCCGCCAGGAAAGTATGGCGCTGCACCAGAGGAGCTCATAATGATCGGACCGGTTTTCAAATTCCTGAACAAGTAACCATACTCGCTCATAACACTCCAATGCGTTAAATTTCTCCAGATTATCTTTGGCCCAGGGCAACCATTCGGCAGACAGCCAGTGCCGCCAACTTTTCACCCGCTTGGGGTCTGCCTCGAACCGTTCGCCTTTTAGGCTGCTGTCTTCCTTGGCAGAAAAAGCGCCGCGCTTATCTTCCCAAAACTCTTCCTTATTACGATAATAACGTTTCACCCTGGGCGGCTGGTTAGGCAGTTGCCCGCCCCAGTCTCCTACCCAACTGGCCAGTTCTCCCGGTATTTGGGGAAAACTGGTAAAATCCGGTCTCGTTACTTCCAACCAAGCCGCATTTTTTGTGTCTTTGCATATTTTTCCATACCGACCGAAAGTAAGTTCATTTATATGCAGCAACTTGTCGCTGAGCGTAAAATCCCGCACCGGTGGAAACATTATGTTGTTAAGCGTCCTCAGACAGTCGAAAATATGAAATGGATGCTGGATCATCTTTGGCACTACCTCGCTTCATATGTTGACGGCAAAATACCTCTATAAATATATTATCGTTGTAATAGCAAAATATTGCAACACCGCCTTCGGCATATCCGACAAAAAACTTGTCTACAGATGAAAAATGCCCACAGCCTTAACTGCGGGCATTGACATTACAGTCATTTTTCCAGCATTATCCTGAGTATTTCGGTGTCGGTCGTTTTCATACCTTCCCTCCCCATATGACCAATGCTGGCAATAGTCTTTTCCACATCTTCTTTCACCAGCCCTTCACCCGGCTGAAAGACCAACTTTTTCCGGCTAAGGCCGAGCGCCATGATCGCGGTATCCACCGCCGCTGCTATCTTGGCCGCGCAGGAAGGTTTCGCCCCGTCACACACCATGCCGCCGATCGTAGCGATAGTATTTGTTATCACGTCACAAATCTCTTCATACGAATAATCCAAAAGATACGCTATCCCAGTACCGCTCCCGCAGGCCGCGCTGACCACTCCGCAGTAGGCGGACAAACTGCCGATATACTTTTTCTGGTGTATGGCCACCAAATTGCTCACCACTAAAGCCCGGTACAGTTTTTCCTGTTCCAGTCCGTATTCTTTGGCGTATTCCACTACAGGCATGGTAACTGTTATGCCCTGATTGCCGCTACCGGAATTTATCACCACCGGCAAAGCGCAGCCGCTCATCCTGGCGTCCGACCCCGCGGCTGCCGCCGCCCTGGCGCGCACACGCACATCATTTTCTCCGTAGTCCGCCAAAAGGCTCCGACCGACCTGAACGCCATAAGGACGGCTCAGCCCTTCTCTGGAAATAATGCTGTTATATTCGATCTGTCGCGAAATAACCTCTTTGATATCTTTCATTTCTACTTCACTGGCAAACGTGAGGATATCGCGCACATTCAAGAGCGCTTTGTCCGGTCCGGGATTAACCTCCGCCCAGCATTTGTCCTCCGCGGTAAATATCTCCCGGCCATTTTTGGCTATACTGACTATATTGGTATGGTAATCCCTGATCACAACTTCCGTCGTCTCGTCACCAGCGCTGAGTGCTACTACTATATACAGCCCCGGTACCTCTTCTAAAAGTACACAACGGCAAAAATCTTCCTGCAAAAGTTGTCTGGTCGCTTCCCTAGCCTCGCCGCTTACCGCTTCCAAAATAGTGAGTTTACGGTCAGGGTCGCCACCCACCAAACCAAGCACGGCAGCCGCCTCTATCCCTTTAAGGCCGCCTGAATTAGGCACAGTGACGCCTTTTACATTCTTAACTATATTGCTGCTGCAAGACACCACACATTTCTCTGGCATCCTGCCTAGAACTTGCCGCGCCTTGGCCGAAGCATACGCCACCGCCACCGGCTCGGTACAGCCCAATGCCGTGACCAGCTCGCTTTTCAATATAGTCATATACGTATCATAGAGTTTTTTTTCCATCATCATGCAAGCCTCAATATACTTTATAGTTCTATCACGCAACCGCCGTTCGCCGGGATAAACCTGCTGCCAAATTTCCCCTCCAGACGGGCCTGCAGACGCATGCCCGTGCAATGGTTGAGCGCCAGTATATCAGGCTGCAACTCATAGAGTGCCTTTACCGTCTCTTCTATCTGCCAGGGGCTGGCTGACTCAAGATGCGAACCGCCCACTACAGCATGTATTTTTTCCACACCGGTCACTTGTTGTCCATATTTTATCGCATTGATCAGACCACGGTGCGCACAGCCGCTTATCACAGTAAGTCCCGACGGCTGGACGAGATAAACCGCCACTTCGTCGGTAAACCGGTCGGGTTGTTTGGCCGCATCGAGGAGCGACAAGGTGTCTCCTTCGTATTCGGTCACTTTGGGTATCGGCCCGCTCACCCAGATATTTTCGCTCATCTGACTGGGGCCATAGGTAAATATAAATTCCGCACCATAAGAAGAAAGCAGTTCTTTGGTAAAAGGCACGCCTATATACCGGTACATTGCGCCACTTTGCGAATAGCGCGTCGCAAACAGCCCCGGTCCGGCAAAAATCGTCACCGGCAGCCGCCGCAAACGCAAAAGAGCGTGCAAACCGCCGCAGTGATCAAAATGGCCGTGGCTCAAAACTATATAATCTATGGCATCCGGCATGACATCCATCAAAAGAAGATTGTTGGCAAAAACCTCCGTTTGCCCGGTATCAAAGAGTATCTGCCCACTACCCGGTATCTCCAGCAAGAAAGACAATCCGTGCTGCCCGGTCAGTCCGGGCGGAGCTTTTGTACTTACGGTATTTTCCAGCAGGACTTTGATCTTCAAGTGAAAACCCCCTAGTATGTACTAAAGACCTAATCAAGCACAAATTTTCTTAGCGCTAAAGCCACCCCGTCCTCTTCGGTAGAGGCCGAAACAAAATCAGCTGTCGCCTGTACATCCGGCGGAGCATTGCCCATAGCTACACCTGTTCCGGCGTAAGCGATCATCTCAAGGTCATTATGTGCGTCTCCTATAGCCATAACTTCCTCTCGCTCCAAGGAAAACTTCCTGACCAACTCCGCCAGAGCACGTCCCTTATTTACCCCCGGCTGCACCAGTTCGACAAACCTTGGGTTGGAGCTGGTTATGGACAGACGGTCGCCAAAATACATCGCCAGTTCTTCTCTAATGACCGCCGCATCTATAGGCGCGGCTATCAGTAGCATTTTATAGGGCGCGACCGTCAAGTCAAAAAAACTGCTACCCTCTTCCAGCACCTCTACCCCGGTCTGTGCCGAATAAGCCCGGGCAAAATCATTTATTTCCTTTACATAAAGATTGTCGTCCACATATTTTTGCATGTACCAGCTATTGTCGCGGCACAAGCCCATTATTTCCCGGGCCAGGCCAAGATCGAGCGGATTTTCTGAATACACTTCACCGGTGGCGGTGTCTTTCATCAGCGCGCCGTTATAGGCGATCATTGGCGTAGAGAGCCCCAGCGCGCGGGCAAACGGCAACGCCGAGCGGTACATGCGTCCGGTAGCGATGCAAAACTTCACGCCCCGGCGGGAAGCTTCACCAACCGCATCCCTGGTAGCCACAGACAATACAAGATCTCTGCCAAGCAGCGTACCATCCACATCGCATGCTATAAGTTTTATTCCCATCTTGCAAAACCTCTGCCCGTCAATCGACTAATTTCAACCTTTTCATGTGTTATTATACCACAATGGCTATCCAAGACACATCAACTTTCTGTCTTTTCCGTGCAGGCGACCTCGCTACAGTTTGCCAGCCCAACAGGCGCATCGAGATTTTCTTCGTTTTCCGCGATCTGCCTTATCTTGTCGCCCGAAATGACCTCTTCATGCTGCAACACGCTGGCCACTTCATGCAACACCTTCTCGTGCTGGCACAAAAGCTGTTCCGCTTTCTTTTGCGCCTCTTCCACCAGTTTCTTGATCTCTTCGTCGATATTTTTCAGGGTTTCCTGGCTAAGATCGGTACGTCCGCCCGAGCCCGTCCTGAGATACTGCGCCGCCGGGGCGGCGTACCGTACCGGTCCCACTTCTTTAGACATGCCAAATTCCGTCACCATCCGCCGGGCCAGGTCAGTCACCCGTTCGAGGTCGTTGGCCGCGCCGGTCGACACCTCGCCAAAAATCAGCCGTTCAGCAGCCCGTCCGCCTAACATGACCGCCATGCGTGTTTTGAGTTCAGATTCGCTTATGAGGTACTTATCCTCTTCCGGCATTTGCAGGGTATAGCCCAGCGCGCCCTTGGCCGTCGGTATGATGCTCACCTTGTGTACGGGGTCTGCTCCTTTGGTATAAAACGCCGCCAGAGCATGTCCTACTTCGTGATAAGCCACCTTTTTACGCACTTCGGCCGCCAGCGGTGTCTTTCTCTGTAGCCCGGCCACCACTCGCTCTATTGCCCGGTCAAAATCATTCATGCTGATATTGTCGCCGTCCCGCCGCACCGCCAAAAGCGACGCCTCGTTAGCGATATTAGCCAGATCGGCCCCGGAAAATCCTGGCGTGATCTTGGCTATACGTCCCAAGTCTACATCTTCACCTAGTGGTATATTTTTAGTGTGTATCTTCAAAATATGCAGACGGCCCGCCTCGTCCGGCAATACCACCTGTATCTGCCTGTCAAAACGTCCTGGCCGCACCAGTGCCTGGTCAAGTATTTCCGGCCGGTTGGTGGCCGCCATGATAACCACGCCGGAATTGGACTGAAATCCGTCCATTTCGGCCAGCAGTTGGTTAAGGGTGCTTTCCTGTTCGCTGTTACTGCCAAAACCCGCGACGGTATTGCGCGCCTGGCCGATAGCATCCACCTCGTCAATAAAAATGATGCAAGGCGCCTTGGCTTTGGCCTGTTCAAACAGATCGCGCACACGAGCCGCGCCAACGCCGACGAACATCTCGACAAAACTCGATCCCGTTATGGAAAAGAATGGAACACCGGCCTCACCCGCCGTAGCTTTGGCCAACAACGTCTTGCCAGTGCCGGGCGGCCCTACCAAGAGAATGCCCTTGGGCAGCTTAGCGCCCAAACGCTCGAATTTGGCTGGGTTTTTCAAGTATTCTATAATCTCTTTGAGCTCGGTCTCCGCCTCGCCCACGCCGCCGACATCACCAAACTTGATGCCCATCAGCTCGCCCTGTATCTCGCGCGCCTTGTTCTGCCCGAAGGACATAACTCCACCGCCCGGCCCGCCGCCGCTCATCTTTTTATAAATGAAATAGTATAAGAGGGCAAACGGCAGGAAAGGCAGCATCCAGGACAGCATAGTGCCCAGCGCGGTCTGACTGGCTTTTTGTCCGGCAAAATTAACCTTCTTTTCGATAAGACGGTTAATAAGGTCTTTGTCATCCACCCGGACAGTATTGCGCGGTACTTCCTTGTTGGCCCCGTCCTTCAGTTCGAACAGGATGCGGTCGTCTGTCAGCGTAACCTCAGCCACACTCCCTTTGTTCAAATCCTCAATGAAGGTATTGTAAGTGACCTCCGTCTCCCTGACTACATACGGCTTTATGATGGAATCGTTGATAAGCCAGGTCAAAAGTAACGCCATGAGGAAATACGATACGGAAAACGTCGTCTTTTTCTTATTCATTAGTCAAACCTCCTTGTATGTCTGATGGCGTTCACAGGGAACGGAAAAAAGCATGTACCGCTCTGGCGCTACCGGCGTCCATGCCCGGAGCCTGCCGCAACTCCTCTATCTCCGCCGCTTTTATCGCTTTAAGCGAACCAAAATGTTTCCAAAGCGCCTGGCGCCGTTTGGGCCCGATCCCCGGTATATGGTCGAGTATGGAAACCATATTGCGTTTGGCGCGCAGTTTTCTGTGGTAAGTTATGGCAAACCGGTGCGCTTCATCGCGGATGCGCTGTACCAAGTGCAGCGCCGGCGAATCTTTCGGTAGACGCAGGGAGTCCTTCTCACCTTCGCGGAAAAGTTCTTCAAACTGCTTGGCCAATCCTACTACCGGCATCTCAAGGCCCAGACCACGTATCACTTCAAGCGCGGCCCCGAGCTGCCCCTTCCCGCCGTCGATGATCACCAGATCAGGCAGATTTTCGTACTTCCTGTACCGGCGGAGCGTCACTTCGGCCATCGACTTGAAGTCGTCCGGCTTGCCTTCCGCCGACTGTATCTTGTAGCGGCGGTAATCCCGCCGGCTCTCTTTGCCCTCTTTAAATACCACCATAGAGGCGACCGTCTCCGCTCCCTGGGTATGGGAAATATCAAAACAGTCTATGCGCGCAGGCGGTTTAACCATCCCTAAATATTTTGCTAACAGCTCGACCGCCGCCAGTTGCTCCGTTTCTCTCTGTCTGGCCCGCTGTCCTTCTTCCTTGAGCAGAACTTCGGCATTTTCCAGCGCCATATCAAGCAGGTCTTTTTTTAAACCGCGCTGCGGCGCCGTCAACTTTACTTTCCGCCCGGCCAAAGAGCCCAGCCACTCAGACAAAAGCTCCTCTTCGTTGTCCGGCAAAGCGGATGGCAGGATTAACTCACCGGGCACAAAAGCCGCTGTGCTGTAATATTGCTGTATAAAAGCCCGTAGCAAGGTTTCTTCATTTTCACCCTGCCCGACCGTCAGTAGAAAATGGTCGCGCCCCACGATCTTGCCGCTACGCACGAAGAAAACCTGCGTGCATACGCCGCTTTCGTCCTGCGCCAGACCAATAACGTCAGCATCTCCGGCCACCGTGACCGCAGTCTGCTGCTCGCCCAAACTCTCCAGCGCCATTATCTGGTCGCGCAGCCAGGCTGCCTGCTCGTATTTCATGTGTTCCGAAGCCTGCTTCATAGACGTCTTGAGCTGTTTTAAAAGAACGTCACTGCGCCCCTCCAGTACCAGGCAGATATTATCCACCATGGCGCGGTATTCGGCTTTATCTACCTGCCCGCTGCACGGCGCCAGACATTTTTTAATATGATACTCGAGGCAGGGTCTTTTGGCGTTAAGCGTCCGGCAGGTCCGCAAAGGAAATATCTCCCTCAGCAGTTTTACCGTCTGGTGCATCGCGCCCACATTGACATACGGGCCAAAATACCTTGAACCGTCCTTGAGCAGCCTGCGTGTAGCAAAAATACGCGGATAATCTTCCGCTAGCGTCACTTTAAGATACGGGTAAGTCTTGTCGTCTTTTAAGAGAATGTTATATTTGGGCCGGTATTTTTTTATCAGGTTGCACTCTAATATGAGCGCTTCCAGCTCATTGGCCGTGACTATGTATTCAAAATCCTCGATGCGCGGGACCATGACCGCGACTTTAGGCACAGCCTGGCCGCTGGCGCGGAAATAGCTACGCACCCGGTTTCTGAGTATGCCCGCCTTGCCCACGTAAATAATTTCGCCCTGGGCATTTTTCATCAGATATACGCCGGGCTGCGCGGGCAAAAGAGCAAGTTTTTCCTCAATCAGATTATTTTTATCGGTCATGGTTGTTACCTGTAACTATACGGCGAGTTGCCGTCCTTATCATTTCTTTCGCCCCAGCATCCCTTTCAGGTATTGTCCTGTATAGGACTTTTTCACCTTGGCCACGTCTTCCGGCGTGCCGACCGCCACCAGTGTACCGCCCCGGTCGCCGCCCTCCGGGCCGAGATCGATCACCCAGTCGGCGGTTTTGATCACATCCATGTTGTGTTCTATGACCAATACCGAATCTCCTGCATCGACCAAACGCTGCAGCACATCGAGCAGCCGGTGGATGTCCGCCACATGGAGGCCGGTCGTCGGCTCGTCGAGCAGATAGAGCGTCTTGCCAGTGCTGCGCCGTGACAGCTCGGTCGCCAGTTTGACCCGTTGCGCCTCGCCGCCCGACAGAGTAGTGGCCGCTTGGCCAAGTTTCATATAGCCCAGGCCGACGTCCTCCAACACGGACAGTTTGCGGTGGATACGCGGGATGTTTTTGAAAAACTCCACTGCTTCCGTTATTACCATATCCAGCACCTGGGCGATGGTTTTTCCTTTGTAGTGTACTTCCAGCGTTTCCCTATTGTAGCGGGCGCCTTTGCATATTTCGCAGGGCACATAAACGTCCGGCAAAAAGTGCATCTCTATCTTGTTCATACCGTCGCCCCGGCAGGCTTCACAACGTCCGCCACGCACGTTAAAACTAAAGCGCCCCGGCTTGTAGCCCCGCGTCTTGGCTTCCGGCGTCTGGCTGAACAGGTCGCGGATAAAATCGAACACACCGGTATAGGTGGCCGGGTTGGAGCGCGGCGTACGACCGATCGGCGACTGGTCGATATTTATCACCTTGTCGATATTTTCAAGGCCCTCTATCCCGTCATGCTCGGCTGGCCGCAAATGCGCGCCGTGTAGTTTGTTGGCCAAGGCCTGATAGAGTATATCATTGATCAGGGTGGATTTGCCCGACCCGGACACCCCGCTGACCACGATGAACAGCCCCAGCGGTAAACTGACGTCGATATTTTTCAGGTTGTTTCCGCGCGCCCCTTTTATGGTCAGATATTTGCCATTTGGTTTGCGCCGCTTTTTGGGTATGGCTATCTTCTTTTTCCCACTCAAATATTGCCCGGTCACCGAACCCGGCACGGCCATGATCTCTTCCGCCGTACCCTCGGCCACGATACACCCGCCGTGTTCGCCCGCTCCCGGGCCAATGTCTATGATATGATCGGCCATGTGCATGGTCTCTTCGTCATGCTCCACGACCAGAAGGGTGTTCCCTATATCGCGCAGGTGGGCCAACGTGGCCAGCAGGCGGCTATTGTCCCGCTGGTGAAGCCCTATGCTCGGCTCATCCAGTATGTAGAGCACTCCGACCAGCCCCGAGCCGATCTGGGTAGCCAGGCGGATGCGCTGGGCCTCTCCTCCTGAAAGTGTGCCCGCCGCCCGGTCGAGCGTCAGATAATCCAACCCCACGTTGTCCATAAAATCCAGCCGGGCCAATACTTCTTTCAAGACCAGCGCGGCTATCAGCCGCTCGCGCTCGGTCAGCTTGATTTCTTCAAAAAATTCCTTGGCGCCGCGTATAGTAAGGCTGGTTACTTCCCGTATGTTCTTCCCACCGACCGTCACCGCCAGCACTTCCGGCTTGAGGCGGGCGCCATCGCATTCCGGGCAGGGAGTTTCCAACATGAAGGTCTCCATCTCCTGGCGTATGCTTTCGCTCATCGCCTCTTTGCGGCGGCGTTCGAGAAGCACCCACAGTCCTTCAAAACCCGTGCGGTAAGTGCGCGTTTCCCCGGACAATGTTTCATATTCAAAAACAAATTTTTCATCCTCTATACCGTTGAGCAATATGTCTTTCACTTTGGCCGATAAGTCGTTCCAGCAGCTATCCATACTGTACTTGTAATAAGCCAGCACGCTTTCCAATTGGCACATAAAAAACGAATTGGGATTTTTGCTCATGGCGGCGATCGCCCCGTCGCCAAAAGACTTCTTGTGATCCGGTATGACCAACTCCATATCAAATTCCATGTTCATGCCGAGCCCGGTACAGGACGGACAAGCACCATAAGGATTGTTAAAAGAAAACAGGCGCGGCTGGATGTCCGGCAGGCTTATTCCGCAGTCTACGCAAGCAAATTGCTCGCTATAAAGCTTACTTTCGCCGTCCACAGCCAACACCTCAACGATACCCTCGCCCAAAGAAAGAGCCGTCTCCAAAGAATCGGCCAAGCGCTGGTTTATACCCTCCCGCCTGACCAGCCGGTCTACTACTACATCTATACTATGCTTTTTCGTTTTGGCCAGAGTAATATCTTCCTCCAGCTCACGCACTTCACCGTTCACCCTTACACGGGCATAACCTGCGCGGCGCAGACTGTCAAAGACTTTCTGGTGCTCGCCTTTTTTGCCCTTCACGATGGGCGCCAGCACCATAAACTTGGTACCTTCCGGCTTTTGCAGTATCTGGTCGACCATCTGGTCGATGCTCTGCCGCTCCACCACCTTGCCGCAGTTTGGACAGTGCGGCGTACCGGCACGCGCGAACAACAGCCGCAGGTAGTCGTATATCTCAGTCACCGTACCCACTGTGGAGCGCGGATTACGGCTGGTTGTCTTCTGGTCTATCGATATGGCGGGCGACAGGCCCTCTATGTATTCCACATCCGGTTTGTCCATCTGCCCGAGAAATTGCCGGGCATAGGCGGACAATGACTCAACATAGCGTCGCTGCCCTTCCGCGTAGATGGTATCGAAAGCCAGTGAAGATTTTCCCGAACCGGACAACCCGGTTATTACTACTAATTTATTGCGCGGTATCTCTACCGTGATATTTTTCAGGTTGTGTTGCTTAGCGCCTTTTACGATAATTTTTTCCTTCATTTTTCCCCTGTTTTCCTCCAATATTGCCGGAAAGTTTGCCTCGTACCTCGATAAGCCGGTCACGGTAAAGCGCCGCGCTCTCAAAATCCAGCTCCTGCGCGGCCTGCCGCATCTCCTTTTCCAGCTGTCTGGCCAGTTTTTCCAGTTCCTGCCGCGAAGCTGCTGTTATTTCTTTGCTGGCAGTATATACATCAACTTTTTCCGCTATTTTCGTTATGGTTATAAGGTCGCGCAGTTTTTTCTCGATCGTCCTCGGTATTATCCCGTGCGCCTTGTTGTATTTGTCCTGTTTATCACGCCGCCGCGTCGTTTCGTCCATAGCGTTTCTCATGGACTTAGTTATCACGTCAGCATACATGACCACCCTCCCGTTCTGGTTGCGCGCCGCCCGGCCGATCGTCTGGACGAGCGAAGTCTCCGAACGCAAAAAACCTTCCTTGTCGGCGTCCAGTATGGCAATAAGCGATACTTCCGGCAGATCGAGCCCTTCGCGCAAGAGGTTTATGCCTACCAGTACGTCAAACTCACCCGCCCGAAGATCGCGGATGATCTCCGCCCGCTCGAGGGTGACTATATCAGAATGCAGATAGCGCACCTTAATACCCACAGAAGCCAGATAGTCGGTCAGCCCCTCGGCCATCTTCTTGGTCAGGGTGGTGACCAGAACCCGTTCTTTACGCTTTAATACCCCGTTTATCTCGCTCAACAGATCATCCATCTGCCCTTTGATCGGCCGCACTTCGACCGCCGGATCGAGCAATCCAGTCGGCCTGATAATCTGTTCGGCCACCGCCTCCGCCCGTTCCAGTTCATAAGCCGCCGGTGTGGCCGAAACATAGATAGTCTCTCCCACCCGCTTTTCAAATTCGCCGAAAGTGAGCGGCCGGTTATCGTATGCCGACGGCAGCCGGAAACCGTAGTCCACCAGCATATCCTTCCTCGACCGGTCACCGGCCTGCATGGCCCGCACCTGAGGTATGGTGACGTGCGACTCGTCGACCACCAGCAAAAAATCTTCCGGGAAATAATCCAGCAGGGTAAACGGTGGCTCGCCCGGCTGACGCATAGTCAAATGGCGGGAATAGTTCTCTATGCCGCTGCAATAACCCATCTCGCGCATCATTTCCATGTCGTAGCGTACTCGCTGCTCCAGGCGCTGCGCCTCGACCAGCTTGTTTTTCTCATTCAACTCTTTCAGCCGTTCGTCGAGTTCTTTTTCGATGTCAACCAGTGCCCGCTCCATGTTTTCTCTCGATGTGACATAGTGCGAAGCCGGATAAATGGCAATATGTGAGCGTGACGCCAATACTTCACCAGTCAGAATATCTATCTCCTGTATTTTTTCCACTTCGTCGCCAAACAGCTGTATCCGGAGCGCCCGGTCATGGTAGCCGGCTGGGAACACTTCGACGATGTCCCCGCGCACCCGAAAACAGCCGCGTACCAATACCAGATCGTTGCGGCTGTACTGTATATCGACCAGTTTTCGCAAAATGGCCTGCCGCTCTATCTCCTGCCCCGGCCTCAGCGACAGCACCAGCTTATAGTAATCGTCCGGCGCGCCCAAACCATAGATGCATGACACACTGGCCACCACTATGACATCCCGTCGTTCAAAAAGGGAGCTGGTCGCACTGTGGCGAAGTTTATCTATCTCGTCATTGATCGAAGCGTCTTTTTCTATGTAAGTATCGGTCTGTGGCAGATAGGCCTCCGGCTGATAATAATCATAATAGGAGACAAAATACTCTACCGCATTATCTGGAAAAAACTCCTTAAATTCACTGGCTAACTGTGCGGCCAAGGTCTTGTTGTGCGCCAGCACCAGCGTGGGCCGTTGTACCTTGTTGATGACTGACGCTATGGTAAAAGTCTTGCCCGTTCCGGTAGCGCCCAACAATACCTGGGTTTTCTTCCCATTCAGCAACCCTTGCGTAAGCACGTCTATCGCCCGCGGCTGGTCGCCGGTCGGCGAGAATGGTGCCTGTAACTTGAAATCCATAAATTTACCCCTTGTAGTTTTGGAGAATTATTATCTATTAATTATAACATAATTTATCGTTAGAAATAAATCCGCTCAACCTTCTGACGCTTTTCCTTTTTTGCGCAACCGTCGCCACCCTTTTTTTAACAAAGAATAGTCGCTGTGCATAGTCAAAAGTACATCCCGTCCCATCACCGGCATACGGAGGATACCAAGCACCTTTTCTTCAGCAGGCACGAAACACCCGGTTACATCTATTTCTTTGCCCTTACGCAATATTTTAAGCGTAAAGCTATCTGCCAAAAAGCGTGTGGCGTCTGCTAAATCATATTCGTCTCGTATTTCCCAGCCATTCACTTGTGTTATTATATCACCCCGTTGTACACCCGCCCGCTGAGCAGGCATCTGCCATATAGTATCCAGCACTATGAATAATCCCGGCTCTATAGTGTAGATAGGTGCTTTTTGAAACTCGAGGCGTCTATCGAGATAGACCAGCCCTTCATGCCCGGCAAAGGACAGCACGGCCGCCACCGCCCCCCACCACGGGTACACCGTTGTCAACCAGGCCGCTATAAAGAGGCACAAGCTATAGCAAAAGAGCAGCAGTGCCGAAATACGCCGTTTGGCTTCAGGTGGACGTGACAGCGCTACACTGCCATAACCCAAAGCCGCAATCACCGGCACAGGAGCCAATACGCTGATCTGTCCGGCAGGCGGCTGTGCTACCGGAAACAGCGGATACCAGTCGGGCATCTTCAGCATACTGGCCACTTCGGCCTCCGGCAGACTCATAGCAAAAGCCATCATCAGCGGCAGCGGCCAAAAATTGGTCAGGGAAAAGCCGCCCACGGCCTGCCCTTTATGATAAAAATAAGCCGGTAATGAGGCGAATTTACCGCCAGACAACACGAGAAAAGCCTCCGTTACATGCAGTATCGCCACCAACCCCAGCAAATGAGCCACCGACAAGTAAGGCCACCCAAAAATAATATTGGACAGAGCAAGCAGCCCGCCCGCGTAGGCGAAACACAAAAAACGCGCGTTGATAAGCAGCAACAGAATAGCCAGCGGCCACAAATAGACAAGGCCGAGATCATTTATCGTCAGCCCGGTCGACAATATCAGCATACTGGCAAATATTCCGCCCAGCATGCCCTTTACGGTGAATTCCACCGTGGCGTGCAAAAGCGGGAAATTATCGCGCCCGAACATGGACTTTTGCTGTTCAGCCAAAGTCCGGCACTGCCAATAGACCATGAAAACGACCAGATAAAAAAACGGTTCGAATAGTGCTTGCAGCAAACTGTGCGCCGCAAGCCTAAAGAGATCGCCAAACGGCAACGACAGCACCCTGCCACCCCCTTTTTGTGAAACGTAAGGCGACGGGTGCATCCGTCGCCTTACGGCGGAAGACAAACGCCCGCCTTACGCTATCTTGTTATACTCTTATACTATCAGTTTTGCTCTTCAGCGGCAAGTTCTTCCGCGAGTTCACCCTCTGCCCTCGCTAGCTGGTTATCCCAGCTCTCCGCTCGTTCAAGTTCTATATCCGGCTTCACACCCACACCGTTTATCTTCTGGCCGCCGGGAGTGATATAAGTCGCCGTAGTCAGCTTCAGGGCGGAAATACCGTCCAAACCCAATACCGCCTGCACAGAACCCTTGCCGTAAGTAGTCGTGCCGATAACTTTTCCTACTTTGGTATCCTGTATGGCACCAGCTACTATCTCCGACGCACTAGCGCTACCTTGATTGACCAACACCATTATTTTATACTTGGGCTGCGCAAGTTCAGACATACGCACTTCTTTGCTACCGTCTCGCCCTACTATCGACACTACAGGGCCTTTCGGCACCAGCAGCCCGGCTACCTGCACACAGGTGTCCAAAAGCCCGCCCGGATTATTGCGCAAATCCAGAACCAAACCCTTCATTCCGTCCTTGTCCAGAGTTTCTAACTGCTTGGCAAAGTCTGCGTAAGTCTGTTCGTTAAACATACTTATGCGTATATAGCCGATACCGTCCTCCAGCTTACGTCCTGATACGGTTTTAAGTTTTATGTTGGAACGCACTATTTTGACGGTTTTTTCAACATTCTCTGTTGTTAGTATCTCCAATTCCACCGCGCTGTCCTTAGGGCCGCGTATTTTTCCTACCGCAATGTCAAGCGGCATGTCCTTTGTTATCTCACCGTCTATCTTCAATATTTTATCGCCGCTCTTGATGCCTGCGGTCTCCCCTGGAGTGCCTTCCACCGGAGCTACGACCGTAAGTGTGTTATCCTTGACTCCGACAATAACGCCGATACCACCGAACTGCCCCTCTGTTTCCATTAAAAACTGCTTGAACATCTTACCGTCCATATACAGAGAATGCGGATCATCAAGTGATCGTACCAAGCCACTTATAGCGCCGTTCATCAGTTTTTCCACCGGCACATCTTCCACATAGCGGGCCTTTACGATCTGCAAGGCGCGAAAAAACTTCACCGTCAACAGGACATCGCCCGATACCAGGTGAAAGTAGTACATAAACGCACTGGCCGTAATCAGGAACGTAACCAGAACGATGGCGATGGCACCCAAAAATGTCTGGCGTTTACTAAACAAAATCATCCGCCTCCTCATTGCGTTGCGATGCTCCGAGCCGCTTGGAGTCCACCGCTAAAAAATTACATCAAGGCAGATAATTCAACGGATTAACTGTCTCGCCGTGTTCTCTCACCTCAAAATGACAGTGCGGACCGGTCGAATAACCGGTGGAACCGCATAAAGCTATGGTTTGCCCTTTGCCGACCCGGTCGCCCACACCTACCCATAACTCGGAGTTGTGCCCGTAAAGAGTAGTCACGCCATTGCCATGGTCGATAATGACACAGTAGCCGTAACCGCCCAGCCAACCAGAACTTATCACTACGCCTTCATCGGCGGCTTTTATCGGATCTCCGTAGTCCCCGCCTATATCAAGACCCGAGTGGTATTTTTGTGTGCCGAATATCGGATGGGTTCGCCAGCCAAAAGGCGACGTTATTTCCCCACGGAGCGGCCACACCATGGCTCCCGTACCTTGACCGATGATCTGACCACCAGCCTCCATGCGCCTTATCATATCGGTAATGCGCTGGGACGTGGCTCTCAGATCGTTATATTCACGTTCAGCCTGGTTGCGTTCAGCAGCCGCCTGTTCAAATACTACTTTTCTCTGCTGGCGCTGACTGGCGATCACTTCTTTTTTGGCAGCGCTCTCGTTGCGCAGTTTGCCAATTTCAGCCTTATCGCTGGCGAGTTTCTCCTGCTGCGCTTTTACCAAAGCCTGGTCGCTTCTTATCTTGGTGATGAGTTGGGTATCATTTTTCACTATACGCAGCAAAAGTTCCATCCGTGTATTAAAATCGGAGAAATCCCGCGCGCCCAGTAATACATCGAGATAGTTCATCTGGCCATGCATGTAAATATTGCGTACGCGTTTGGCGTAAGCTTCGCCGCGTTCTTTTAGATCGGCCTCAGCTTTAGCCAGCGCTTCTTCGTTTTTAGTCATCTGAGTCACAACATCACTCAGCTTGGTCTCCAGCTCAGACAATTCTTTTTCCGCTACAGCCAGACTGGACTCCACTTCCCGAAGCTGTTCGTGCGCAGCGCGGGCCTTTTTCCTGGTCTGCTCAACATTTTGTTGCTTTTGACCCATTTGCCCTTGTATTTCCTGAAGTTCTACCTGTTTTTCCTGTATCTTGGCCTTGTCGGCTTCCGTCACTTCCGCCCGGACAGACAAACTTCCCCCCAACAAAAAACAGATGAGCACAAAGGCAACCAGTTTTCTTTTTGCCCTCATAAAAAACCTCCGGTCATACCTTCAAAAATTTTCTGAGCGAAATACTGCTGCCCAAAGCGCCAATGCCCGTACCGATAAACAATAGCCCAAGCGAAATATACATAAGCATAGGCGAACGCGGTATCAGCGGCATAAAAGCCAGTGACGCGTGGATTCTGTCGACCACCATGCCATACAACCAACCTAAAAGCAGCACTGCGATCAGCGAGCCCAATAATCCGAGCGCCATCCCTTCCAAAAGAAAGGGCCAGCGTATGAACCAATCGGTCGCCCCCACATACTTCATTATATTGACTTCTTTGCGGCGGGAAAATACCGTTATCCTGATGGTATTTGATATGATGAACAACGCCGCGAAAGCCAGAAAAACGATAAGCACAAAACCCCCGACCCTCAATATCCTCGTTAAACTAAAAAGCTGCGCAATAGTTTCCTGCCCAAAGCGGGTGTCTTCTATATTGTCCATTTTAGCTACGGCATCCGCCACCGGTTTTACGTGCTCCGGCGTATCAACATGTATCTCGTAAGAATTTGGCAGCGGGTTGGTGTCGCCCAGACTATCGAGTAATTCCCGTCTTTCGCCAAGACGCTCGGTAAAGCGTTTTAGTGCCTCTCCCTTACCGATAAAATCTACCTTGGCTACTCCGGGCAGCGTTTTAATCCTGGCCGCCAGGGCATTCTGTTCCTCCTGCCCGGCCTTATCAGAAAGATAGGCCGTCACCTGCACTTGTGACTCCAAAATATTCGCCAAATTGTTCATATTAAAAATCATTACCGTAAACATCCCCAGTATCAAAAGCGAAAGAGCCACCGTTGAAACAGACGCCACGCTCATCAGCCGGTTGCGCCTGATAGAGTGGATGGCCTCACGCACAAAATACTCCTTGGTCCTAAAGCTCATACCCATATACTCCTTCGGCTTCATCACGCGCTATCCTGCCGTTCTCTATGGCAATGACCCGCTTATTCATCGTATCGACTATATCCTTGTCGTGTGTCGCCATGACGATAGTTGTGCCATCACTGTTGATTTCAGTAAATATGCGCATGATGTCGCGGCTGTTTTCCGGATCGAGGTTGCCGGTCGGCTCGTCCGCTATGACCAGATAAGGATTATTAACTATGGCGCGGGCTATCGCCACCCGCTGCTGCTCGCCGCCGGACATCTCCTGCGGGTAGGCACGCGATTTATGCCTCAGTCCCACCATATCAAGAACAGTATTCACCCGTTTTTGCATCTCCCGGTAAGGCGCTTCGATCACCTGCATGGCAAAAGCGATATTTTCATGTACGGTACGGTCAGGCAACAGGCGGTAGTCCTGAAATACTATCCCTAAGGAGCGTCTGAGATGCGGCACTTCATTTTCTGCCATGGCGCTGACATTTATACCGTTTACAAACAGGTTCCCGCCGGTCGGCAGGACTTCCCTGAACAACATCTTTATGAAAGTGGATTTACCGGCGCCGCTTGGCCCCACTACAAAAACAAACTCGCCGCGTTTTATATGTATGCTCACATCACGCAAAGCCACCAGGCCGTTGTTATAGCGTTTTGTTATATCACTCATTATGATCATGGTAAACAGAAAAACCCCTTTCCGTCCGACTGCCTAGTCTTCAATCAGAGCAGTCCTTACACCTTTCACGCTCACTGCTTTCTCAATAGCCCCATAGCCAGTTCGGCATTTTTGAAAGCCTGCGCCCGCAAATTCTCCACACAGGCATTCTGCCTGAAGAGAACTTCGCTGTTACCAAGCGCCTCTTTTATGCGTTCCAACAGCCGCTCTACCGTCACATCCTCCAGCGCCCCCACCGGAGTCGAAGATATCTCCTCGAGGAAACCTCCTATTTTGGGGTCATAGGACAACCCTAGCACAGGTACGCCCATCACCGCGCCGAAAATAAGCGCGTGCAGACGTATACTCACTAAAAGTTGCATGTTGCCAACCAAAGAAAGAAAATCGCTGATACTGCAGCGTTCTGTTATGACTGCTACTTGCCGTTTTTCTGCCATCAACCCCACTATCTCCTCTGACACTGCCAGATCGTCCGGATACTGCAAAGGCAAAAAAACCACCCGCGCGTCATACTTACAAATAAGCTCATCCGCAACACGAGCTAAAACCACTTTAAAATCCTTAAGGTGTTTCCAGTCACGCACAGATATGCCGACCAGTATTTTTGCGCCTTCCATACCATGGGCCCGCAGCAACATGCGGCCGCTTAAGCGGTCGACCGGGTGCATGGCCATAACTGGGTCAGCGGTAAATACCACCGGACAGTTGTCTATGCCCAACTCTTTCAGTACGGTCAGCGACTTTTTATCCCTTACCGTTATCAGATCAGCCTGACGGCAGACAAACCGGGTGGCAGCGCGCGCCAGATCGCCTGTGAGCGGCCCGATGCCCTGACCGTATAACATGACCGGCTTACCCAGAAACTTTGCCAGTTGCATTATCGCCAGGTAATAAAACACACTGCGCCGACTGGTCACATCCTGCAAAAGACTCCCCCCGCCTGAAATGACCAGATCGGCAGCGAGCATCGCCTTTAAAATCGGGAAAAAACTCATGCGGTGGATGGCCTTCACCCCATGCCGGGCAGCCGTTTCCTCCGGGTTTCCCGATAAAACCGTTATATCCAATTCGGCGGAAATATCGCCCAGTGCCTCGATAACAGCCATCAGCATGGCCTCATCACCGGCGTTGGCAAAGCCGTAATAACCACAAATCAAGACGCTTTTACGCTTCACCCAAATATCTCCTTATAAGGTCTTTTCCGGCGATAACACCAGCGCTCAAGCACAGCACAGCCATAACACCCAAAACTTCGCCCATAGCCAAGCCGCCCATGGCTCGGATAAAAGACATGGCCACAGGAGTCCTCATATGGGCAAAAGTTTCCACCAGACAGCCCTGACCTATGGTCGCGCCAATAACCAGGCAGTAAAGAATAATATGCGGAAAATTGCGGCTGGCGGCAAAAGCTGCCATATAAAAAGCCGGATGCCCGACCAGGAACTCTTTTTCCCGCGGACGAGCGTACATGACTTCCTCCAGAAAATAACGCATCTTTATCTCAAGTCCCGGCACCGGCAGCCCTGCCGTATGTCCGGTGCGTCCGATGAAGATATACGCTACCACCGCGCCTAATCCTAAGCAAAACAGCGTCTTGAGCTGTACCGGGTAATCCAAGAGCTCGCGCAGTTGCCCGATCAGTCCGCTCTTGTTTTCCAGCGCTTCGCCGAACACGTTGTAACGCTTCATATATACTAGAGTTATCATGACCAGCGGCATTAAAAAGGTCAGCTTTACCCCACGGTAAATCTCCATTTCCAGCATGAAGCGAATGTCCCCGAGTATACCACTCACATAAAAACCGCCGATCAGCGACAGAAATACTGTAGCGGCCAGCTGCCAGGAAGTTTGTTTTATTATATTCATAAGCGACTTGTCTTCGTCTTCAGCAAGTTTTTCCCAGTTTTCCAGTTGCCATATCATGGCCAGCACCGGAAAAGTAATGGCGGCCAGGAAGGCCACCGCCTGCCTGATCACCACTACATCGGCAAAAAGAAGCGGCAAGGAAAGAATAGCGCCCGCAAGCAACACCAATTTTTTCTGCCGCCGTTCAGAGAGTAACGCAGTTAGGGTGGACAAATACAACACCCCGGCTGCCACAGCGCCAAAAATCACCGGTATAAAAAGAAACCTCGACGGCTCATACACCCGAAAAGCCGCAGCTGGACCAAGCGTAAATCCGCGGCGCAGCACATCGTCGCGCACCAGTGAAACATATTCGAGATTTGTCTCCAAAAGTGTTTTTCCGGGCGAAACCTCTTTAAACGAACGGAAAAAATTCATACGCACATTGCGCTCTTCATCTGTAAGAGCCCAGCGGCGCACCGCCTGCGGCACATTGAGCTTTTTCTCCTGTTCGGCCTTGTCTATCACATATAACCGCGCCACCTGGTAGTTAGCCAATTTACCCAGATCAACCAGACCGGCCTGTTTATCAAACTGCAATTGGAGGGGATGTTCAGTCATACCCAGGATAAGTCCGCGTTTATTCATCTCGGCGGCCACCAGCGGCATCTCGCCGGGATAGCCCAATACTTCCGGCCCCATGTAGAGTATGCCGGAAATTTTCTCCCCTACTTTATCCAGTCGGGAAAATACCGCCTGCACATTCTCCCTGGTCACCGCGTGAAAATTGGTCGGGCGCGGCACAACATTGAACCCGTACTTAACGACACTTTGCATGTCGCTCGTCAACAGCCCCAGATGCTGCTCCATGACCGTTTTATAGGCACCTTTTACCGCCAGGATGCGCGGACTGTCTTCCCTGATAACCCGCACCTGCCCCCGGCCAAAGCGCTCCACCATGTCTTCTTCTATTTCCTCGAAATCGGCCTTTTCCACCGAACTGACATACACTTCATCAGGCAGTATCTGCCCGCGCGAAACATGATTGTGCCAAGTATATTCCATCAACAGGCCGACCCGGCTTTTGGCCAGTATCTCCGCTCCGCTGGCTACATTCACTATGCCCCTGTCCACCAGACGCTCGAGCGTCGCCTCATATACGACCAAGGACGTCACGCCGCTTTCTTTGAACAGCGCCATAGCCTCGGCGACCGGTTTGCCCGTTTGCCTGGCCAGAGAATTTATCTCTTCGTACTCATAAAGCATATCGACATTCTTGTTGGCGTGTTCCACCCGAAATCGGCCAAAACTCAAACCTAAGCTGACCACCAGCCCGATCGCGATAATTATTAAAATCTGTTTACTGTAATTATATTTTGTCAACAAAAATTCCTCCGGCCGGCGCACCGCGATATACCGGCACACGCATCCTACTCTTTTTTATTCTGCAAGTCTTTCAGGTAGCCTTCGACAAAAATATCCAGATTCCCATCCATAACAGCCTGAACATTGCCTGTCTCAACACCTGTACGATGATCTTTAACCAGATTATACGGATGGAAAACATAGGAGCGTATCTGGCTCCCCCACTCTATCGCCTGGTAATCCCCGGCGATCTGGTTTTGCAGATCGGCCTTTTTCTGGCGTTCCAACTCGAACAGTTTGGCCCGGAGAAGCTGCATACACCGCTCGCGGTTTTGTATCTGAGAGCGCTGATTTTGGCATTGCACAATGATACCGGTCGGGATATGTGTCATCCGGACGGCCGAGTCAGTCTTGTTGATATGCTGCCCGCCCGCACCGCTGGCCCGGAAAGTATCAACCTTTAGATCTACCGGGTTGATTTCTATTTCCACATTGTCTTCTATTTCCGGCATAACGTCGAGTGCGGCAAAAGAAGTATGCCGCCTGGCATTAGAATCAAAAGGCGATATACGCACAAGGCGGTGCACACCTTTTTCCGACCTCAAATAACCGTAGGCATTGTGCCCGCTGATCCCCAGCGTAGCGCTCTTTACCCCGGCCTCGTCGCCATCTTGCAGATCGATCATTTCCACCTTGAAGCCCTGGCGTTCACCATAACGAGAATACATCCTCAACAACATCTGTGCCCAGTCTTGTGCTTCGGTACCGCCAGCGCCGGCATGGATGTTGAGAATGGCATTATTGGCGTCGTATTCACCGCTCAGCAACAAATTTAACTCGAGATGTTCAATGTCCACAACGACCGCCGCCAGCATGTCCTTTATCTCGCCTTCCAGGCTCCCGTCCGCTTCTTCGACCGCCAGTTCCCACAGCGCCTCCACATCATCAAGACGTGTTTTAAGTTTCTGCCATGTATCGGTTTCGTCTTTTAACGCGGTAACTTCCTGATTTATCTTTTGCGCCGCCTGGGGATCGTCCCAAAAACCCGGCGCGCCCATTTTATGTTCCAGCTCGGCTATGCGCTCAACTTTGCGAGCGACGTCAAAGTGAATCCCTCATTTCCTCTAGTTTCCTCGCCAAACTTTGTATTTGCGGCTTATATTCCGCTATCAGCAACATCATCAACCCCTACATGAATTTTTTAGCAGCATCTAGTTGCGCCCGCAACACTGTTTATATTTCTTGCCGCTGCCGCAGGGGCAGGGCTCGTTACGCCCTATTTCACCTTTTTTCACTATTGGCTGTCTTTTTACGCTTTCCGGGCTGTCTCCGGCATGTACCGCCTGGGCGTGCTGCAAATGGTCTTCCACCGCCGGCCGCGCCACCACGCTTACACGGTACATATAACGCACGATATCGTCCTGCATTGCTCCGATCATCGCCTGGAACATATCATAGGCTTCCACCTTGTACTCAATCAGCGGATCTTTTTGCCCGTATGCACGAAGGCCTATGCCCTCACGCAACATATCCATAGCGTCAAGATGTTCCATCCACTTATCGTCCACCACCCGGAGCATGACCACTTTTTCAAGATCACGCATGGTCTCGCTGCCCATGCCGTCTTCACGTTCGGCATAATAACCAAACGCGGTTTGTTCCAACAATTCTTCCAGTTCGTCCCGGCTGAGTTTCGACAGTTCCTCTTCGGTCAGTTTGCCGTCAGGTGCATAAAACTCCTCTGCATAGGCAATAAGCGCTGGCAGATTCCACTCTTCCGGATAAACTTCTTTTGGCGCAAACATGGCCATGGTGTTTTTGACCAAGCGGCCAATCATCTCGCGAATATTCTCTTTAAGATCATTCTCCAGAAGTATCTTGCGCCGTTGGCCGTAAATAACTTCGCGCTGCTGGTTCATAACGTCGTCATATTCCAGCACTTGTTTTCTTATATCAAAATTGCGGTTTTCCACTTTTTTCTGGGCGGATTCGATAGACTTCGTTACCAGGGCATGTTCAATCGGCTCGTCTTCTTCCATGCCCAATTTGTCCATGATCCCGGCGATGTTGTCCGAACCGAAAAGACGCATCAGATCATCCTCCAACGACAAGTAGAAACGGCTGGAGCCTTTATCCCCCTGCCGTCCACTGCGGCCGCGCAGCTGATTGTCTATGCGGCGGCTTTCATGTCGTTCCGTACCGATGATATGAAGCCCTCCGAGCGCAGGCACACCTTCTCCCAGCACGATGTCCGTGCCGCGCCCGGCCATGTTGGTGGCAATCGTCACAGCGTTCATCTGACCAGCCATAGCAATGATCTCTGCTTCTTTTTCATGGTATTTGGCGTTCAAAACATTATGCGCCACACCTGAGCGTTTCAATATCTCCGACAGGTCTTCTGACTGTACAATAGAAGTAGTGCCCACCAATACCGGCTGTCCTGTGGCGTGTCGCTCGAGTATTTCCCGCACTACCGCGCGGTATTTTGCTTTCTTGCTCTTATAGACCGCATCGGCAAAGTCTTCGCGACAGTTAGGCATGTTAGTCGGAATGACCAGGACGGGCAGTTTATATATCTTCTGGAACTCTGCCTCCTCGGTTTTAGCGGTACCGGTCATGCCGGCCAGTTTTTTGAACATACGGAAATAATTCTGAAAAGTAATAGTAGCAAGCGTTTGGCTCTCCCGCTCTACCTGCACTCCTTCCTTGGCCTCTATTGCCTGGTGCAGACCGTCGGAAAAACGCCGACCAAACATCAGGCGGCCGGTAAATTCATCGACAATGATAACTTCCCCGTCTTTCACCACATAGTCCTTGTCTATATGCATCAAAGCCTGGGCTTTAAGCGCCTGGTTAAAATGATGGGAAAGCTCGACATTCTCACCTTCGTAGAGATTTTTCACGCCCAGCATTTTTTCCGCCTTGGCAATACCGCTCTCAGTAGGTGCCACCGTATGGGCTTTTTCATCTACCGTATAATCTTCGACTTCTTTAAGTTTCGGCACGATGCGGGCCAGAACTTTATACATATCGGTAGACTTTTCGCCCGGGCCGGAAATGATGAGCGGCGTCCGCGCTTCATCGATGAGAATACTATCCACCTCGTCCACAATGGCGTAGTTAAGTTCGCGCTGTACCATCTGATCCGTACTGACTACCATATTGTCCCGGAGATAGTCAAAACCAAACTCATTATTCGTGCCGTAAGTCACATCAGCGGCATAGGCGGCTTTTCTTTGCGGAAAATCCAGCCCATGCACGATAAGCCCTACCGACAAACCTAAAAAACGGTAAAGTTTGCCCATCCACTCGCTATCGCGCTTGGCCAGGTAATCGTTTACCGTTACTACATGCACGCCATTTCCACCCAAGGCATTAAGATAAACAGGCAAAGTAGCGACCAGAGTTTTGCCCTCGCCGGTACGCATTTCCGCTATTTTCCCCTCGTGAAGCGCCACACCGCCGATAAGCTGCACATCAAAATGCCTCATCCCAAGAACACGCCTCGAAGCCTCCCGCACAACAGCAAAAGCCTCCGGCAAGATATCTTCCATCGTCTCGCCGTTAGACAGCCTGCTTTTAAACTCCCAGGTCTTTCCTGTCAACGCGGCGTCGCTCATCGACGCCACCGTTGACTCTAACTGGTTTATCTTATCAGCATAAGGTTGTATCTTTTTAAGCTCTTTTTCATTAGAATCACCAAAAAGCTTTTGCACAAAACCGAACATTTTTACAAATCACTCCTAAACTAAGCGCTGTCGCTAAACTATAAAGATATTTATATCCATCTTAGTATTTTACCAGAAATCCCTAAAAAAATCTATTATATGGAAGTTGTCACACTTTTTTCACAATGTGGCAATATATTGGCCATTATCCACTTTTTCTCCCCCAATAAATACATTTCTCAAATCAAAAGTTAAGGCCGGCCATATGGCCGGCCCTTTTGTCGAACACTTATTTTACTGCGGGAGCGATCAGTCCGTAATCGCCGTCTTTTCTCCGGTAAACAACACTGACCGCTTCCTCGTCACCATCAAAATACACAAAAAAGTCGTGATGTATGAGATTCATCTGCATAATTGCCTCTTCCGCGGTCATCGGCTTTATCGGGAAACGCTTGGTTTTTATTATACGTTCATCTTCAACCGGCTGGCTATGTTCCTGCACAAGTTCGCTGCGAAAGTTTGCGTTTTCCGCGTTGCGGAAACGTTTCATCAATTTAGTCTTGTATTTTCTGATCTGGCGTTCTATTTTGTCGACAACCAAATCTATCGAAGTGTACATATCCTCGGTCATTTCCTGCGCCCTCAGTAAAATCCCATTCACCGGTACAGTGACCTCCACTATATGCTGACCTTTTTCAACGGTCAAAGCCGCGTGAATATCGCCTACTTCGGAAAAATATTTTGTGACTTTGTTCACCCTCTTTTCCACATAATCACGGAGCGCTGGCGTAACTTCAATATTCTTACCGCGTACTGTAATAGCCATTAAAAATCAGCCTCCCTAAAAATGTTTTCGGCAAAGAATGCTTTCTGCATCTTTGTTACATTATTTATTTCGCCAAATCTTTCTCAAATCCTTTGTGTAAATTTTATTGCATATTTTAAAATATAATAATTTGTTGGAATTTTTATGTAATGCAACTTATAATAACCATCCGGAAATTTGTAATTTCAAAAACAACACAATGCCTGCGACTACAAAAAAAATGCATATATAAAAACAAAAACCCCCAGCGTTAAAACGCTGAGGGGATTTTTTCAATTCAGCAAACGTGCACATTAGCCGCTTGCGGTCCACGGCTACCTTCGACAACTTCAAACTCTACATCCTGACCTTCGTTCAAAGTTTTAAAACCTTCTGTTTGAATAGCAGAAAAATGCACGAATACATCGCCACCATTGTCACGTTGAATAAAGCCATAACCTTTTTCCGAACTGAACCATTTAACTTTTCCCTGCATAAATAAAGCCTCCCACCAACTATTATGATAAAAATACTGAATACTTATAAAAGCATCTAATGGAAAGTATATAATAGTAAACTACATATGTCAATCAACTTTATTAATTAAAATTGTGTTTTTTATAAAATTTTTGACAAAAAACTTCTTGTCCGTTCTTCTTTGGCCTGAGCAAAAATCCCCTCCGGGCTACCCTCTTCGATTATCTGCCCCGCGTCCATAAAGAGCACCCGGCTCCCGACATGACGGGCAAAACCCATTTCATGAGTTACCACCACCATGGTCATACCCTCTTCGGCCAGACCCTCCATAACAACCAAAACTTCCTTTACCATCTCCGGATCAAGCGCCGAAGTAGGTTCGTCAAACAACATCAGTTTAGGCTTCATGGCCAGAGCGCGGGCGATCGCCACCCTCTGCTGCTGTCCGCCGCTCAGTTGCTCCGGGTAAGCCTCTTCCTTGCCGGAAAGACCCACTTTGGCCAAAAGCGACCGCGCTCTTTCCTCGGCTTCGCTCTTTTTTATATTACGTACTTTCATCGGTGAAAGCATGATATTTTCCATTACATTCAAATGTGGAAAAAGATTGAAACGCTGGAAAACCATGCCCATCTCCGCCCGCACTTTATCAAGGTTGCTCTTTTGATCTATTGACACTCCGTCCACAATCACCTGCCCGCTGGACGGCTCCTCCAGATAATTAAGACAGCGCAAAAGCGTACTCTTTCCGGAACCGCTGGGGCCGATCAGCACCACTACTTCCTTCTCCATTATCGACAAGCTGATATTTTTCAAGGCAACCAGTTTGCCAAAATTCTTGTTCAGATCAACTACTTCGATCATTTTTCTCATTTTACTTCCAACCTCCTTTCAATAAAGGAAGTCAACCGGGAAATCAAAAAGGTCAAAATCAAATATAAAAATGCCACCGATAACCATATCTCAAAAGACGCGTAAGTACGAGATATAACCAATTGCCCCCGCCTCGTAAGCTCCTCAAAGCCGATGACCGACACCAAAGATGAATCCTTTAACATGGCAATAAATTCATTGCCCAGCATGGGCACTATGCGCCTGAAAGCCTGCGGCATGATGATATAGGTCATAGTCTGTAGCCAATTCATTCCGAGCGAGCGGCCCGCTTCCATCTGTCCTTTGTCTATCGACTGTATACCACCGCGAAATATCTCCGCTATATAAGCGCCGCTGTTTAAAGAACACGCTGCTATCGCAGCAAGAAAAGGATCTACTCTTTGTCCAATAAGATTGGGTAAAGCAAAATATATCATAAAGATCTGCACTAAAAGAGGTGTCCCACGCAGAAAATCCACATAAGCGGCAGCCAACATACGCAAAATACGCGGCCCAGCCAGGCGCGCCACACCTACCAGCAAACCAATAAAGACGCCCAATCCCACACTAAAAGTAGTTATTTCTATAGTGATGAGCGCGCCTTCCAACAGCAACGGTATAGATCTTATGATGACGGAAAAGTCAAAATTCATCCAGCTCTCCCCGAAAAATCAATTTAATCAATTTAAGAAAGGCGGGCGCACGGTGTGCGCCCGCATAACAGCACATCAAAGGCAAAAGGATCAATTTACAGTTTTGCCAAACCACTTGCTATAAATTTTTTCGTATTCGCCGCTCTTTTTCAAAGCTTCGAGGGCTTTGTCCATTTCAGCAGCCATTTTTTCATTTTTCTTTGATACAGCAAAACCATAGGACTCAGCGTTACGTGGCTTCCCGACTTCTTTGGCGTACGCGATACCGCCGCCGGTCGTCAAAAAGTAAGCATTGACCGGTCGGTCATTGACCACCGCATCCACACCGCCATTTTTGAGTTCAAGGAAAGTATCTCCCACCGAATTAAACTCACGCACCTTAGCGCCTTTGACACGTGCGGCTTCCTGCGCACCGGTAGTACCTATCTGTACCGCCAGGCGTTTGCCCTCAAGATCAGGGAAGTCTTTTATCTGGTTATTATCCTTGCCGACCACTATGGTCAGGCCGGAATCATAGTAAGGTTTTGTAAAGGCCACTTTTTTGGCCCGTTCTTCAGTTATAGTCATACCGGAAGCTATCACATCTATATTGCCCGCTTCGAGAGCGGGAATAAGCCCGTCAAACCCCAGGTTGTCTATCTTCACATTATAGCCCATCTGTTTGCCGACAGCACGGATAAGATCCATATCAAAGCCGGTGTATTCCTTGCTTTTTTCATCCTGAAACTCAAACGGCGGGAAGGTCGCTTCCGTACCGACACGCAAAATCTTTTCCTCCGCTTTTTTGGCCGGAGCGCCACCGCAACCCGCCAGGGAAAGCAATAAACCGGTAACTATCACTAAAGACCAAAAACTTTTTCTCATAATCTTACCATCATCCTCTCAATATTTTCTTTATATTTAATATATCCAATGTTTTGTAACGATTATACCATAACCACGGCAGATACCAAACAGCATTTCACTATTATTTATATAGCGCTAAATAAAAAAGGACGCCAACCTAAGTTAGCGCCCTGATATGTAAAGCTAACACCGCATCACTACAAAAAACTTACTGGGCTTTTTTCAAGCGCAGCTTTTGCGTGAAAAAACAGTCGCGGCAGTAAATCGGCCTTTCATATTGAGGCTGAAACGGTATGATAGTAGTTTTTCCGCAATCATGGCAACTGGTTTCGAACAATTCCCGCTGAGTACCACCCGCCATTACCTCTCGTTCCCGTTTTTTCACATCCCTGCACTCACGGCAACGCGCCGGTTCATTTTCAAATCCCCGCTCACTGTAAAATTCCTGTTCACCTGATGTAAAACTGAAATCCTGTTTGCAGTCCTTACATACGAGAGTCTTATCTTCGAATGACATGAGATTTCGCCCCCCAACCGCTAATTTAACGATTGCTTAGCCGACCTGGTCTTTTCCCCCACACTCGCCTGCTGGAGGGTCCGCTATTAGGCATTTGCCCCTCACTACTACCCCTCTCGGTTTTCCCGGCAGGTCTTACATCTAGGCCGCACCATGCTCATGGCTGTTTCAGCCACTTACGTGGATCGTTTTGCCTGCGGCTGGCATCGACTTGCAACCACGGACCTAAGCAATCATCTAACCACATTATATTTTAGTTTTTAGCGATTTGTAAAGGCTATTTTTTGTATACAAACAAATTTTTTTTGCGCGTTTTTTTCGACAAGCTTGTATTTATCAGGTTTTTTCTGTTTTTCTATTTCATTAAAATACATTTTTATATTGTTTTTATTCAAAAAAACATTGCTCAACCACTACATCTGGTATATTACATATCATTTTATAAATAATCAAAAAATTCAGGATAATAACAAAAATTATATTTGCGCTTTTAACCAGCTATAAAATGCCTACCACCCAAAGAACAGTTTGGCTATAATAAGAAAAATCACACCCGGCACACCAAAAAACCCGGCAATCAATGAATTTATTATATTGATGGGCAAATGAAAAGAAAACAAAGAGCCGGCCAAATTCAAGAGCCACAGCATCAGTGCGCCTATTATCCCGTTATAAAGAATGCTAAGCGGCCAAGACAATAATTTTACCACGAGAAAAAGTATTACTACTGCTGCAACAAGATACATTAATTCTGACATAAAAATTCCTCCAGTCACATATTACGCCTGTTTTCAATCGCCCGCGAAAGAGTCAGTTCATCGGCATATTCAAGATCACCGCCGACAGGTAACCCATGAGCGATCCTCGTCACTTCTACACCTAACGGTTTCAAGAGGCGTGCTATATAAAGCGCCGTAGCCTCTCCTTCGACATTCGAATTTGTAGCGACTATCACCTCTTTTACATTATCATTGCCAGCGCGTTCAATCAGTTCTTTTAGCTTCAGATTATCGGGCCCCACACCATCAAGCGGCGACAAGACACCATGCAAAACGTGATACAGTCCGCCGAATCCTCTGCTGCGTTCCAACGCCGCCACATCCTGCGGCTGTTCCACCACACAGATGAGCGCCGGATCACGCTCCGGCAAGCGGCATATTTCACAAAAATCCCCGTCAGAAAGATTAAAACAGCGCCGACAACTCTTTATCTCTCTTTGGGCAGCCAAAAGCGCCGCCGACAAGTCCCGCACGTCATCTTCCGGCATATCTATCACATGATAAGCCAAACGCAAAGCGGTTTTAGAACCTATGCCCGGCAATCTCCGCAAATGTTCGTACAAGCGCCCTAGCGGCGCTATCATTCTCATAGTGCGCTGTTAATTCAAAATACGCCGGGCAGCTTCATACCGCCGGTTATTTTGGCCATCTCCTGCTCAAATACCTCGTCCACTTTGCGGCGTGTTTCATTTACCGCCGCCACTACCATGTCTTCCAGCAGTTCAACGTCCTCGGCGCTCATTGCCGAGGGGTCTATCTTCACCGACACAAGCTCCTTGTTTCCATTGGAAACCACTCTAACTACCCCGCCGCCGACGGTTACTTCAAACTCTCTGGTCTTTACTTCTTCCTGCATTTTTGCCATATCGGCCTGCATTTTTTGCATTTTTTTGACCATACCCTGCATATTGCCCATATTACCAAACATCGTCGTCTTCCTTCCCCCGACAAACTGTCGGAAAAAATTTTATTTTTTGATCTTGATCAGCTCGCCGCCAAAAACTTCCAGTGCTTTTTTAACCGCAGCCGGTATTTCTGCCTCTTTAGAGCTCGATTTTGGTGTTTCCATAAGAACAGGATTTTCGGCTCCGCCTGCTATCAGACATTCCAAAAAAGTTGGCTGTCCGGACAATTCGGATGCTATCTTTTCCACCACCAGGCGGTAGTCGTCTTTTTTCATACGCTCACAGGAAAAGAGCGCTGAAAATTCTATCCGCAATTTGCCATCGGCTACTGAAACCAATTTGCCTTGGTTAAGGCAGGCGTGCAAGGATTTTTTCCGTTCCGCCAGCAATTTTCCCAATATGCTCTCCCACAAGCTGCTTTCATCAGCGTTCGGCACATCCGGCGCGGATTTTTCACACAAAGCGGCGGGTTTTATTTCTTCCGGTATCGGCGCGGCGTTTATTGCCGCCGCCTGTTCTGCCCTAATGGATGGCGCAGCTTCTTTTGGCACTGCTGTTGAGGCGGTTTGGATTGCGACCGCTGGCATGTTTTTAGCTTTTTCCGGCTCCGCAGTTCGTCCGGCCAAAAGACCCTCCAAACGCTCTATGCGCTTTAACATATCCACTTCCCTGTTATCATCAGATATATGGCAAATATCCAACAGACACATTTCCGCAGTTATCCGCGGTTGAGCGCTAGAACGAAACTCCAGCGCCGCTTCGTGCAGCCGCTTTCCAGAAGCGGTCAACCGGTCGTGGCTGAACAAGTTAGCCGCCGCAGAAAGATTTTCCCGGTCATCCGTCACATAAATATCTGGAAAAGCCGGCGCTACTTTAAACAACATGACCGCTCTCAGATAGTTGAGCATTTCACCCACTGCCTGTCGCACATCCTTGCCGGTAGCCAGTATTTCCTCCAGTATTTCAAGACTCCGGCCTTCTTCACGCCGACCAACGGCGCTCACCAGAAGGCGCAAGTGCTCGCGCCCTACTACACCCAAAAGCGAGCGCACGGTTTCGGCTTTTATCACACCGTCGGCCATGACCGAACACTGATCCAAAAGACTCAGCGCATCACGCATGCCTCCGTCCGCCTGCGCCGCTATAAGGACAAGCGCTTCTTCTTCCGCCTCAAGCCCACTTCCCTCAGCCACCTCTTTGAGCCTTGCCACCGTATCTTCAACACCCATACGACGAAAATCATAGCGCTGGCAGCGCGAATGTATAGTAGCCGGTATCTTGTGCGGCTCGGTAGTCGCCAAAATAAAAAGCACATGTTCCGGCGGCTCTTCCAATGTTTTCAAAAGAGCGTTGAAAGCTTCCGTAGTCAGCATATGCACTTCATCGATAATATATACGCGTTTTTTACCCTCCACCGGCGAAAAACGCACAGCTTCCCTGAGGCTGCGCATCTCTTCGATACCGCGGTTAGACGCCGCATCTATTTCAAACACATCCATGGAGGACCCGTCGTTTATCCTCTTACAGTTGTCACATTCATTGCAAGGGTTAGGCGTTGGCCCGTGCTGGCAGTTCACCGCTTTTGCCAGTATTTTGGCCGTGCTGGTCTTTCCCGTGCCACGCGGTCCGGCAAACAAATAAGCATGCGCGACCCTGCCCCCGGAAAGAGCGTTGGTAAGAGCCGCCTTTATATGCTCCTGCCCGACCAGAGAGGAAAAATCCTGCGGCCGCCATTTGCGGTAAAGGGCTATATATGACACTCTTACCACCTCCCCAGTCACTATTATAACAAAAACGCAGCCCGTTTGACTGCGTTCAAATGCGCCCCCGGCAAAACGATGGTTTTTCCTGTCGGGCCGCGGCAGTCCAGGCACCCTCACGGCACATGCGGATTATCACTTACTGCTGCTTCCTTCCGGACCTGACAGGGTTCATGAGTCAACATTGCGCAAGACCCGGCGCCGCGGTCCGACAGAAAAAACAAAAGCCGCGCCTCCGGCGACTGAATATCATATGGCGGAGAGAGAGGGAGTCGAACCCTCGGTAGCCTTTCAACTACACACGCTTTCCAGGCGTGCTCCTTCAACCACTCGGACATCTCTCCAATAATTGCGGCTCTTAGCCACAATATTCAGTATACCCCAGGTAAAGTTTTGTTGTCAATATAACATTTATAGCCACACTGCTCTTATCAACGGTCTTCCTCCGCCGGCACCAGCATGACCGGTACATCAAGGTCGCGGACGATCGCCTGCGTCGTACTGCCAATTTTTTTCGCAAGGTCACCTGCCAGTTTGGGTAAGATCACCATACTGGCCGAAATCTCCTCTACTATATCCACTATTTCTTTTGCCGGAGAGCCGCGCCCTATATACGACGTCGCCTTTATGCCAAAATCGTTCAGTTCGTCGACCAGTTCCGCCAGGTTAAGTTGTGCTTGTTCTATATATTTCTCGGCATTTTTCCCATTTTCCACTATATTGACGAAAACTACTTCACCAATAAACTCCCTCAGGCTGCGTATGAAATCCAGCGCAGCCAGAGAAGCCAGAGAAAAATCTGTCGGTATCATTATCTTTCGAAAATGCGCCGGAGCGTTTTTCGCAGCGACCTGGCTATCGCCTTTTTCTAAAAGCACCGGGCAGGTGGCAAGCTTGACTACATCAAGGCTAGTGCTGCCCAAAATAGTCCTTTTCAAATACCCCTTGTCTTCCGGAGCCAAAACGATAAGATCTACTTTTTCCCGCACCGCGGCAGTTTGTATCTCCACAGCCGCTTTTCCCCAGGCCAAAAAAATATCGACGTCAAAACCTTTGTTTACAAGGCGCTCTCGCAAAGTCTCCAGTCGCGCCAACGCGCTTCGTCGCACTTCGCTATCTTCGCCATCTTCGTCTTCTTCTCCCAGCACATGCATAAGAACGACACTGTCAACGCCGCCGTTACCAAGGTCTTCCACACAATCAGGCAAACGCAGCGATTGTACAGAAAAGTCAGTGGCAACTAAAATTTTTTCCATAAAAGCAACCATGCCTCCTTATATGTCCGGCCGCAAGCCAAAAGAGCCGACGCGCCACAGACAATATTTTAACAGCCAGAAAAACTTTCATACATATAATAACATAAATTGCAATTTTTTTTAACAAAATACTATACATACTTTTTCTGCTTGTAAAATAGAGTTTAAAAAGCCGCCACCAAACCGGCGGCGGCTTTAAATGACACATTATTGGTTCACAGTTCAGCCAGTTGCTGCACATCTTTATCGCCGCGCCCGGACAAATTGACTATCACCACATCTTTATCGGTGTACTTTTTTGCTGTCCGCTGGAAAAGAGCCAACGCATGCGCACTTTCTAGCGCCGGAACTATCCCTTCCGTATGGCAAAGCAACTTGAAGGCGTCAACTGCCTCCTGATCGGTGACCGGCTGATAGTCCACCCGGCCGCAGTCTTTAAGATAAGCATGTTGCGGCCCTATACCAGGATAATCGAGTCCGGCGGAAATAGAATATACCGGCATGATCTCCCCATCCGGCTGCGCTAGTATGTAGCTTTTAAATCCATGCAATACCCCTACCTGGCCTAACGTCAAAGTAGCTGCGTGATCTTTAGTATCTATGCCGCGACCGCCGGCTTCGGCGCCGTATATGTCAACGCCCTTGTCGCCCAAAAATGCACTAAAAAGACCAATGGCATTACTGCCGCCTCCGATACAAGCATAAATGGCGTTGGGCAAGCGGCCTTCTTTCTCCAGTATCTGCGCGCGCGCCTCAGTTCCTATGCAATCATGGAAATCCCGCACCATGGTCGGATAGGGATGCGGCCCCACCGCCGAGCCGATGATATAAAATATTTCGTCTTTATGTTCCACCCAGTAAGAGAGCGCCGCATCTACCGCTTCTTTCAGTGTGCCCGTGCCGTCAGTCACCGAAACAACCTCGGCGCCCAGCATTTTCATGCGGTAAACATTAAGCGACTGACGCGCTACATCTTCTTCACCCATAAATATAGTGCATTTCATATCAAACAACGCTGCTACTGTCGCTGCTGCCACACCATGCTGTCCCGCTCCGGTTTCTGCAATGATATGCTTCATGCCCATGTGTTTGGCCAAAAGCGCCTGCCCCAAACAGTTATTTAACTTATGCGACCCTGTATGGTTGAGATCTTCTCTTTTTAGATAAACTTTGGGCCCACCCACCGCTTTGCCGTACCGTTTTGCTTCATATAACCGGGACGGACGGCCAACATAGTTTTCCAGAAGATAGGCAAACTCCTCTTGAAATTTAGGATCTTTTTTTATCTTCTCATATTCGTCCGCTATTTTATCTAAAATAGGTAAAACACCTTCTGGAACAAACTGTCCGCCAAATTCGCCGAAATATCCGGCCTTCTCCTGGTTTTCCTCTATAAGCCTGGCCTGTGTCATATTATTCATCCTCTCCCGATATATTATTTCTGACCCTAACTAAATTAGATTTATAGTCCCTATATTTTTTATTCTTTTTATCAGCGTAAACATTTTATAAAGAATAAAAATTATGATTATAATGCAAAGGGGCGCTGCAACTATAGCAAGGGCTGTCATCAACAAAGATGCCCCCAGTTCCCCGACCGCTAATACAGGAGTGGCGACACCCCCGGTAGCGGCGGTGGAACCGACTCTAAGCCCTGCCGTACCCAGCTTGATAGCACCAGCAGTGCCACCGCCAGCGATGAGGGCAATGGCCCACTTAAAAGCAGGGTCCATAAAATCCCCGGTAAGCGTCGCCGTCATAACCGTACCCGCTGTGACAGCCAGGGGAACAGCAATCGTATCCAGCGCATTATCCAGCCACGGAATAAACGATGTGCCTATCTCCATCAGCGTAGCAGTTGAAAGTATAATGATAGCTGTCCAGGAGGAAAGCATCGCAAAGCTTTCACCCACGCTTATAATGCCAAGTTTGGTAAGCACGCTAACCGCTAGGAACGGAAGAAAAACCCTGAACCCAACCGCCGCACTTAAGCCCACACCCAGGAAAACTGCCATCATCATGCTTATTATCATATTTGATTCCATACGCTACCTCCTTATAGGGTACTTGTTCCGGGTATGTTCATATTTTCTCAAAATAACAATAAGCAAATTACAATAAGTTCTCCTATCTATCGTTAAATCTAAACCCACATTCTTGCAGATATAAAAATCGCCAACGCTTCATCCAGCGGCTTATCTTTACCATCACCATCTTGTCATGCATAACTTCGCCTCCTAAAAACAAAAGAACTATTTCGTCAGGGACGAAATAGTTCGTGGTACCACCCTTGTGCGGAATACTTCCAAATAAAAAAACACTTAGCCCCCAGGGACGAAGTGCTTCGTGTTGCCACCCTTATTTGGAAACTACATTCCCTCTCTTCAGATACGGGACTCATCCTATATCCTAGCCTCGTAACGGCGGCATCCGTTCCGGCCTACTCGACACGCTTTCGGCGGACAGCTCCTGGGCCCATTCGCTTTGCTCTTCTTACCGGCCATCACACCTCCAGCTTACGCTGGCCGCCGGTTCGCTTAAAAGAAGTGGGCAAAAGTACTCTTCCCAATCATAGCTTGTAAATATTCTATATTGCTATCATCATAAATAGGCAAGAAGCTTTTGTCAAGAAAATTTTATTTCCCTCGATACTCCCCGCACAAAAAAAATTCGCCGCGTGTTTTACTCTCTTCTGCCGCCACCTTGGCCAGCTCATCACAGCGCTCATTCTCCGCCTGCCCCTTATGCCCCGGCACATAGCGCCAGTCCACCTCGTGAAAGCTGTTTAATTCGTCCAGTTGTTGCCACAACTCCTGGTTTTTTACCGGTTTGTTGGCAGCCGTCTTCCAGTTTTTCTTTTTCCAGTTTTCCAGCCAGTGTTCGGTAAAGCCCTTCATAACATACTGACTGTCTGTATATATAACCACCCCGCACGGGCGGCTAAGCTGCCCCAAAGCTTTTATGGCCGCCAGAAGCTCCATGCGGTTATTAGTCGTTTCCGCCTCCCCACCCCATATTTCGCGCGTCACTTCGCCATAACGTAAAATAGCAGCATAACCGCCGGGCCCAGGATTACTAAGACACGAACCGTCTGTATAGATAATAACGCTTTTGTCCATCGAAACTCCGCTCTCCTCATAAATATTGACACCCTTTGTTTTATAATATAATATTATCATACATAAAAGATAATTGTATACTAGCTCTTATCAAGAGTGGCGGAGGGATCTGGCCCGATGATGCCCGGCAACCGGCTACACAGCACCGGTGCTAATTCCAGCAGGGCTCGCCCTGCAAGATGAGAGGCATGCCAAAAAACCTGCCTCCAGCACAGGTTTTTATTTTATTAAAGAGGTATATCAATGAAAATCAGCAAACTTTTTTCCAGTAAAAAAAACGTGGTTTCCTTCGAAATATTTCCGCCCAAGCCGGATGCGCCGTTTGAGCCCATCATCAGTACGGTTGAGGCGCTTAAAAATCTTGACCCCGACTTTATCAGCGTCACCTACGGCGCCGCCGGCTCCAACCGCGGCCGCACACTCGATCTGGCGCAGCATATAAAAGAAGATGGCAAGATCGCCTCCCTGGCCCACCTCACCTCCATAGTAAATACGCCGGAAGACATCGACATCATTTTAGCAGACATGAAAGAACGCGGCATACAAAATATTTTGGCCCTGCGCGGCGATCCGCCGCAGGACTGCTGCGCGCCAGTACGCCAGACACACGCCAAAGACCTGGTCTTACAGATCAAACAGGCTGGCAACTTCTGTGTAGGAGGTGCAGCCTACCCAGAAGGGCATCCGGAATGTCCCGACCGTCGCCAGGAATTGCTATATTTACAAGAAAAAATTCTGGCCGGTACTGATTTTCTCATTAGCCAAATATTTTTTGATAATGACTTTTTCTATTACTTTCTCGAACGACTATCCGCGGCAAAGCTTGCCATACCCGTATCTGCCGGTATCATGCCGGTATTTTCCGGCAGCCAAATCCGCCACATCTGTCGCCTGTGCAGTACCAGCCTGCCGCCCAAGTTACTCCGGCTAATCGACCGCTATTACCACCAACCCGATGATATGCAAAAAGCCGGCCTTGAATATGCCTGCCAACAAATAGAGGACCTTCTCGCGCACGATGTCCGGGGAATACATCTATATACTATGAACAAACCTCTACTGGCTACATCTATGGTCAAAAATACCGGCCTGCGCTGACAGGCGGAGAGGATAATATCATGCCTCACAAACAAATTGATTTTTACGTTTTTTCCGGTTCTGGAAATACCTGGCTATTAGCCAAAGAAATGGCCCGGCTCTTTACCGCCAATGAAGTGCCCACAACCCTCTATCCTCTGCCGGGACAATTTGCTCTGCCGGAAGAAGGAACTCTCTTAGGTTTGGCCTTTCCCACCGCTTATTTTTCTACTTATCCTTTTGTGCTCAACTTTTTGGATCATCTGCCCGACGGCCGGAACCGGGAAGTATTTATACTGACCACTATGGCTGGAACTACCGGCGGTATGCCCCATACCATAAGAAAACTGCTCGTCCAAAAAAATTACCGGCCGACCGGTTACGCTGAAATAAAAATGCCGTCTAACTATGGCAAACAGCAAGCTTCAGCAACCATGGCCAATAAAACTATCATTGAAGAAGCGGTACATCAGGCAGAAAATTTTGCCGGACAACTATTGGCTGGCAAACGGCAATGGCCGGAAACACCCACCTTCGTTGCTGGTTTTTTGCAAAACTTCACTAGAAAGCAATGGTCGACCCAACTTTTTCGCAAATTTTTTCCCTTGCAGGTAGACGAAAATGACTGCATAAAATGCGGCCTGTGCCAGAAAATTTGCCCGGCCGGAGCCATCGAAAAACTGGCAAGCGATTTTAGGCGCATAACCGGCTCCTGCCAGAGTTGCCAACATTGCAGCGCTTTTTGCCCTGTTTCAGCCATCAAATTGCCGGGACAAACAGCCCCCTCTTACAAAGCAGCCGAATATGAAGAAATTACAAACAGCTTTGCAAAACAGCCTGTATCAAAACCATAGAAAGCTGCAAACGCAACGCGCAAACTTCACACCAGCTACACATGCCTCATATAACGGCTACATATACGCCATGACTAGTCCTGCTCGAATCAATTCCCAAAAAGTACTGAAATAAAGTAAAACCGCCAGTACACCACTGGCGGTTTTTACATATAAGGAACCCCGTCCCCGAAGTTTTTTATTTTCCTGATAAATGTTTTTGTGCGGCAACGAGTCCTGTGTTGAGTTTGCCAAACAATTCGGCCATTTCTTTTTGCTCGCGCGCAGAAAAGCCATTGAACATACTGTTGTAGACTTCCTGAAAAGCATCTCGGCACTTACTGCACATGGCCACGCCCTTGTCCGTCAGGCTTACTCTGATGCAACGAGCATCACGAGCATCGGTCACACGATTCACCAGACCGGCATTCTCCATGCGCCTTAAAGACACACCAATGGTTGCCTTGCTTACGCCGAGCTCTTTCGCCAGTTCATTTTGTGTGCGGTCAGTCTTTTCCTGCAATAAAAATAATATAGCAGGCTGGCCCACATACAGTTTGAATTTTTTCAGGATTTTTACCATGCAAGCCTGGTAACCCCCAACCATCTGCACAAATAAACTGTTAAGCTCTTTGTTTTTACCCATTTTCTTGTTCCCCCCTCTAAGTTAATAAATGCATTTTCCATTATGCTTGTCCATACTAACTATATAAGTTGTACAAAATCTGCACAATCAGAAACAAAATTATGTTCTTTTTCAGCCCATAGTTCATTACAACAAAGATACTGTATTTGTTATATACATATTCAGGTTCTTTTGTATTATACACTATTAAATAGTAAAATAGTTATTTTTTTTATATAAGATATCATGTTTTACTCGCCGTCTCTTCTCCTGATTACCAAATCGACTACAAAACCAATAATGAACAACACCAAAAGAACAGACGACACCCAACTAAAGCCTTGTTGCCAGTTCACAATAATCAACGACAATATAATAGTAAGCAGTAACCATCCATCTCGGCTGGGTCCGCGCTTTTTGCCTTTTGTGTTCATTTTGTCTGACTGTCCGGAGCTTTAATAGCATCGCTCGGATGTTCGCCCAAGACAAAAAATGTGCCCTGTCCTTTGGCCATCAGTTGACCTTTGTCATCAAAAACTTCACCCTCGGCCACCATGATGCGGCGTCCGATATGTACCACCCGGCCTATCGTTACAGAGTCTATCCCCGGTTTGCAGTTAGAAATAAAAGAAGTAGTTATACCAAGAGTCACGCAGGGCTTACCATTTTTATAATGGCAGGCCACTCCCATGGCAGTATCAAGCATGGTCACATAAATCCCCCCATGTACGATACCATGTATATTGGTATGTTTACGATCCAGCGGCAAAATCAGCTCGCTTTCCCCGCTCTCCCGCAAAAAAATCTCTTTTACGCCCAGCAGTTGCAATGCCGGATTATTATCAAAAAACCGGCTCCTATCACATTTGCCGTCGACAAAGGCAGACTCGTTTTTTAGTTCATATGCGCTCATCTTACACCTCGCAAAAAATAGTTATATACATTTTAACATAAAAACATACGACCCGCCTAACAATAACTTGGCCGCAACTATAACCATTTTCCCCAACGATGCAACTGCCCGCACTATTCAAAAAACCTCCGCTACAAAAGTAACGGAGGTTTTTTACACATACTGCTATCTTACTATAAGTACCGGCATATCCGTCATATTCAGCACGGCATGACTCACACTGCCAAGCAGCAAGGACTCCGCGCCGCCCAGTCCACGGCTGCTCATCACTATCGCATCACAACCGCGCTCTTTAGCCTCGTCGATAATAACTTCAGCCGGCACCTGTCCTTCTACTAATATAAACTCGCTTTTAGCCAATATCACCGGATTTAGTTGTTTTTTCATACCTTCGAGCAAACGCTGCGCAAAAGCTTCCCGCCCTTTGTTGATGTTTTCAAGCATCATTTCGTCCGAAAACGAATGTGAAAATTGGAGGTGTTTGATCACGTGCAAAACGACCAGTTTTCCTCCTGTCAGTTCAGCTAGTGCGTTAGCACAATCAAGTGCTTTAAGAGATTTCGAGGAGCCATCCACGGGGACTAGTATCTTTTTATACATAAGAACACCCCCTTATAGATTTGCAGCAGGAAATCTTTACGAATTCCCTTTCTGAAATAATTGTAACACAATTCGACATTATGTACAATAAATTATCCGAAAAAGTCTTTTTTAGACAATTTGTCCGTGCTTTTCCTGATTGCGTATCTCTGTTACATGATTTTTATCGTCCACCATAACCACTAATGGCACAAACTTCTTTGCCTCCTGTGCGTCCATCTGAGCGTACGCAATGATAATGACCTTATCGCCCACCGATACCAGCCTCGCGGCGGCGCCATTGAGGCAGATAACGCCGGAATGAGCCTCTCCGGGAATGACATATGTCTCGAGACGGCTGCCATTATCAATATCCACCACCTGTACGCGCTCACCTTCGAGTATCCCGGCCGCCTTCATCAGTTCCTTGTCGATAGTGATGCTGCCGACATAGTTCAGATTGGCCTCAGTTATGGTAGCCCGATGGATCTTTCCGTGAAACATGGTATATAGCATTTTTTACCCTCCGCTTTTCACTTTCTTACCTGACAAAACGGCCACTAAAAAACCTTCCGCCGGACGCGGAAGGCTAAAGACAGAAAATTTCTGCCATGCTAACTCCCCCGTCTCGGTCACTAAGGATCCAAGCGGACACTAGTAAGTGTTCTATATTGACTTGATAAATTAGATTTTACCACAGGCATTTTCGTAATACAACGGACCGGCAAAAATTTTTTAAACCAAAAACCGCCTGCCCAATATTATATCGAACAGGCGGCCATAACAATAAACGTATAATTTATTTAAACACTTTTATCCGTTCGTCCAACGGGCCAAACTCCTTAGCGCCAGGCATCTCCAGCGGCTTTCCAAACGGCATCTGGGCTAACAGCCGCCAGCTCTCCGGCACCCCCCATTCTTTCTTCACTCGTTCGTCAATCAATGGATTGTAGTGCTGGAGAGACGCCCCAAATCCCTCTCCCTCAAGCGCCGTCCACACCACAAATTGCAGCATGCCTCCGGAATGATCGGACCAGACGGGAAACTTGTCTGCATAAAGAGGGAACTGTTCTTGCAATCCTTCGACAACTTTCATCTCTTCAAAAAACAATACTGTTCCATAACCCGCCAAAAAACTATTGTTAATTTTTTCTTCGGACGCCGCAAAAGATTGCAGTGGAGATACCTTTTGCACTTCTGCTTTAACTATTTCCCAAAGCTTCTTGTGCTCTTTGCCGAACAATAGCAATACCCTTGAACTGCAGGAATTAAAAGGTGAAGGAGTATGTTTCACCGCCTCTGTGACCAGCTCCTCGATCTTCTGATCACTAATCAAAGACTCATTAGTTATGGCGTAAAAAGATCTGCGAGCCCTAACTGCATCGAAAAAACTTTTTTCCATACAGACACCTTCCTTTCTCAATAAAGACCTAACATACCCTAAGTGTAGCACATTCAGCGGAGTAATTGTGCCGTTTTTACAAAAAGCAACTAACTTAATATGCAAACCAAGCTGTTTCCGTCACCTCGTTCAACCCTTTTTCTCCGGAGGGGCAAACCAAAATATTAACGCCGAACCGACCGAACTCAAACCCAGTATAGTAAATGTCCAATGAAAAGCGCTTTCAGTCACCGGCAGGCTGCTCTCGCCGCCCTGCCCTAAAAACAATGATAAAACAAACGCAGCTATGCCAACCGACAGACTTTGCGATACCTGTATCACTACGGACAGCAAAGTATTGCCACCGCTGGCGCTTTTTGCATCCAGGTCAAACAAGGTAAAGGTATTGAGAACAGTAAACTGAATAGAATTCACCGCACCCAAAAGTGCCAGGTTGAGCAACATAACGTATAGGCTACTATTGTCTGCCAAAAGCGACAGACTGGAAATAAATATGCCTTGCAACACCGTATTGGCAAACAATACCCGGCGGAAACCAAAATGTTTGAGCATAGGGTTGGCCAGCGGTTTACATAAAATAGAAGCCACAGCGGCAGGTATCATCAAAAGTCCGGTTTTCAGCGGATCAAAACCCATGACCAATTGCATAAAAAGCGGCACCATAAATGGTACGGCACCCGTCCCTATACGCGTAAAAATACCCGCCGACAAGCCAATAAAAAAACGCATACTATTGAACAGATTGGCTTCAAACAACGCCCCGGGCCTGTTCGCCCGCTCTTTCCAGTATATATATTGCAAGAGCAGCCCTACTGCCAGTATGACAGTAAACAGCCATACTGAAAAACCAAAATCATCGAGCCCCTCCAACGCCAAAGTTATCAAAAATAAAGAACCGGCAAACAAGCAAAAATCAAACCAGCTGAATTCTGTCTGCTCTCGCCCCCGAAGATCAGGCATATATTTTTTTGTCATCAATATACCGGCCAACCCTATAGGTATATTGATAAGAAATATCCAGTGCCAGGTCGCGTACTCTACCAAAAAACCGCCTGCGGCCGGCCCAAACAGCGATCCGGCCAGGCCTGGCATAGTGACGAAACTAAGTACATTTATCAACTGGTCACGCGGGTATACCTTCAATACTACCAGTCGGCCTACCGGTACCATCATCGCTCCGCCCACCCCCTGTATCACACGCGAAATAACCAACAATGACAGGCTGGGCGACATAGCGCATAATATAGAACCAAAAGTAAACAAACCAATAGAAGAACTCATCAAAAGCCTGGTGCCAAAACGGTCGGCCAGCCAACCAGAGGCAGGCAGCAGTATGGCAACGGTCAGCATATACGATATGACCGCTGTTTGCAGTCGCAAAGTAGGCTCACCCATGCTTTTAGCAATAGCAGGCAGCGCGGTATTGAGCACTGTACCATCAAACATCTGCATAAAAAAAGAAATGGCTACCAGCCAGGGCAACCAGCGCAAGGTCACAGCATCAAGCGCAATACCGTTTTGCCCGGAGTCTTTCATGCGAAACCGCCCCCTTACCCGCGATAAAAACAAACCGGCTTTGTAGATATTTATTATAAAAACATTACCATTTATTCTTCCTGGTCTTCACTTTTAACTACCCGCTCAGGATGTTTAACTTCTTTGCCCAGCATATACCAGCCATCATAAATAGTCTGTCCTTTGGCAACCTCAGCAGGATCTTTAGTAGATAGTTTTACCAGGATCTTATCCGATAAATCTTTTAAAAAACTCATAACAACGGCCCCTTCCTCAAATACTTCTTTATATGAGTAGCGCGTTGAATACCTGCATATTTAATTTAATTATACCACAATTGACTAATAATTTAACACAGTAGACAGATGTGCGGGTATTTATGGTAAAATAATACTATAAAGCAGTGTCTGTAAAATTACCGGCGCTGGATAAATAACGGGCAAGATACCCGCCGCGCGTTTTCCCCACCCGGATAAGGGGGGCATGCCTTATGGACAAAACGCTATCTCATTATCAACCGGAAACACACCCCGCTACAAACAAACTGCTCTGCGACCTCGATGCAATAGTCCACGCATCCGAGGACGGTCTGTTTATCGCCGATGAAACCGGCGTCATACTGACTGTAAACAAGGCTTATGAACGCATCACCGGTCTAAACGCCAGCGAACTTATTGGGAAAAGTCTGCGTCGGCTTATCGGAGAAGGTTATTATGACGCATCAGCTACACTTCTGGCCATAGAAAAAAAAGAAACTGTAGTCCTCAATCAGACTATCAAAGGTAACCGGAAAATGCTTATCACAGGCACCCCATTTTTTGATGAAACCGGAAAACTTCTCCGGATAGTCACCCATGTCCGCGATATTGACCGTTTAGATCAATTGCAAAAACAGTTAAATGCACTACGCGCCGGCTATACCGAAACCGCCTGCGAGACAGACTGCTTATCCGCCTTTGAAGCTTTACGTGACGAACTTATCAGCCGCAACCCTATTATGCGCGACATCGTGTCGCTTGCGATGCAAGTCGCCCACGTCGATTCCACCATATTTATTTCCGGCGAATCAGGCACCGGCAAGGAACTCGTAGCCAAAACCATACATCGGTACGGTAACCCCGCTAACGCTCCTTTTATCAAGATAAACTGCGGCGCCATACCTTCCCAGCTTTTAGAGTCGGAGCTTTTCGGTTACGAAGGCGGCGCTTTTACCAGCGCCAAAAAAGAAGGCAAACCCGGCATATTTGAACTGGCTGACGGCGGCACGCTTTTTCTCGATGAAATATGCGAACTGCCGCCGCTTTTACAGGTAAAGCTGCTGCACGCCATCCAGGAAAAAGCAGTCATAAGAGTCGGCGGCACCAGAATAATACCGATAAACACCCGCATCATCGCAGCGACTAACCGCGACATCGAAAAAATGGTTCGAGAAAAACAATTTCGCGAAGATCTCTATTACCGGCTCATGGTCATACCCATAAACCTGCCTCCGCTCAGATACCGCAAGGACGATATTCCGCTCCTGGCCGCGCACTTCATCAAAAAACTCAATATCCGTTTTTACCGCAATAGCGTCCTGCAACCAGAAGTAGTAGATAAATTGATGAACTATGACTGGCCCGGAAATGTGCGGGAGCTGGAAAACGTCATCGAGCGCATGATAGTGACCAGCAACACGCCAGAGTTGACACTCGATAATTTACCCGATACCATCTACCAAAAAAAGTTTGTCCCGTCAAAAAACACACCCTTCAGATCAGCTATAGAACAAACAGAAACGTTCATGCTGGAAGAAAACTATAAAAAATACCGTTCCTGGGCGCTGGTTGCCTCTGCCCTCGGCCTTGACAGAACAACGGTTTTTCGCAAAGCGCGTAAACTTGGCCTGTTAAAAAAACTCTCGTTGCAAGAATAAATTTTGTTGCATTTTTGCACAAACATTATACAATGTTTGATTTTGGCTCAAAATACTTTTGCTGTTGCAAAACAGCCACAATGCCACCGTTATAAAACACGGCATTATGGCTGTTTTTCTTTTGGCACAAAATTTGCATTAATATAATCGGGTGCTGTTTTTGGGTAGTCAGCGTGGTGACCAGTATCTATGCTTTGCCATGGCGATTTGCTCTGTGGCAAAGCCACCCCCTCTGGTTTTTTGAGGGATGTATTAATAGAAAATCTGGAAAACCCTTTCACTGGAAACTTTATTAATGAAAGGAGAGATTTTTTATGGAAATTTCTACTGCTGCAATCGCATCGCTCGTGGCCCTCGCTATCATAGTTGTCATTTCTTGTATCAACGAATCTTTGCATGTCGGTTTTCTGGGCATAGGTTTCGCCATCATCGTCGGCGGCGTTTTCAGCAACCTGACTGGCGCCAAGGTAATGGGTTTTTTCCCGACCAGCCTCTTTATGATCCTGGCCGGCGTCACTTTCTTATTTGGCCTGGCGGCTACAAACGGAACCATGGAAAAGATGACCGCTTACTCTGTGCGCCTGTGTAAAGGCAATATGGCTCTGATTCCCGTGATAGTCTACGTTCTTACGACCATATTGACCACCATAGGCCCCGGCAATATTGCCGCCACAGCCCTCTTGGCCCCGGTCATGATGGCTATAGCAACGCGGATCGGCATGTCGGCCTTTCTGATGACCCTTCTGGTAGTCGGCGCATCCAACGGTTCTGCTTTTTCACCCTTTGCTCCCACCGGTATTATTTCCAATGGTTTGATTGCCAAAATGGCCCCCGCTTTAAGCCTCCCGGCTGACTCTCTCAATGGTCTGGCCTGGAAAATTCATTTTAACTCCATAGTAGCCCAGGGGTTTGTAAATATCGGAGGCTTCCTTCTTCTGGGCGGCTGGGCCTGGATATCGGCCCAGCGCGGCAAGAGCGTCGACATTGAAGAGCTGGCGCCAAAACCCGAGCCTTTCAATAAGGCTCAACAACTCACCATTCTGGCTATAATCCTCTTGATAATTCTGGTCGTATTCCCTGGTTTACCCGGTATAAAAGGCACACTACCCAAAACCATAACCAATATGCTGTCTAACGTCGGTTCCGTAGCTTTCATCCTGGCGGCCATACTGCTCCTCCTGAAAGCAGGCGACAGTAAAGAAGCTATCAAAGCCATGCCCTGGTTCCCCATGATGATGGTCTGCGGCGTCACCGTATTGGTCGAAGTCATGGACAAATCCGGCGGCCTCAAAGCCCTGGTCGACATGATCAGCACGGTATCCAATCCGACCTCGGTCAACTTCTGGCTGGGTCTCATCACAGGTATACTGTCAGCCTACTCCAGTTCGTCAGGCGTTGTAATGCCGATGTTCCTGCCGCTGGTACCCGGTCTTATCAAAGAGATCGGCGGCGGCAATGCTGTTTCAATGATATCCTCCATCAATATCGGCGCGCATCTTGTCGACAGTTCCCCGCTGTCTACCCTGGGCGCACTGTGCATAGCCTGCGCGGGCGAAAACGAGGACAAGAGCAGACTCTTTAGAAACCTCTTGATCTGGGGCCTGTCGATGTCAGTAGTCGGCGCAACGGTCTGCTACATATTCTTTGGTATCCTCAATTTCTAGACTACTTTCACACAAAATTTAAAGGCACTCTACGCAACGCGTAGAGTGCCTTTTTTTGTCTACAATTGATAAATCGTATAAACCTCACCCAATAACCACTATTTTTCGTCCGTTAACCTCTGTCACCGTAGCCGTTATGCCATAAACGGCTGCGATAGTTTCTTCGTTTATAACGGACTCGTCGCCGTGCCTGTAAATCGCGCCGTCTTTGATAAATAGAAATTTGCTGCAATAGCGCAGTGCCAGGCTTAGATCGTGGATAACGATAAGTACGCCTATGTTGCGCTCGCGGGCCAATTTTTGCACCATGGACAACATTTCATACTGGTTTTTCGGATCGAGGTTGCTAGTCGGCTCGTCCAGCAAGAGCAGCCTGGGCTGTTGAACAAGCGCCCGGGCCAGCATTACTTTTTGCAGCTCACCGCCTGACAGTTCATTGATATAACGCAGCTTGAATTCCGCCATACCCAACTTCTCTATTGTTGCATCACACAGGTCGATGTCTTCCTGGGCGGCTGCCCATTTTATGTATGGCTTGCGCCCTAGCAGTACGCAGTCAAATACCGTCATGTGGCTTAGTTCGTTTTTTTGCGCCACATAGGAAACACGGCGGGCGGTTTCCAGCCGGTTCATTTTGAGAACATCCTGACCATCGATATAAACTTCACCGCTTTGAGGTGTAAGGATTTTATTAAGGCAGGTGATGAGGGTACTTTTACCTGCACCGTTGTTGCCGAGGATGCCGACGCACTCGCCGGACGGCACGTCAAAGCTGATACTTTTCAATATCTCACTGTCGCCATAGGAAAAGGAAATGTTTTTGATCTGGATCATTTTATATTTCCTTTCGCTATTATCATGTGTAAAAAGAGCGGCGCGCCGAGAAACGAAGTGAGAGCGCCGATGGGCAATATGGCGGGAGGAATCAGGAGCCGCGACATTATATCGGCGGCCAGCATCAAAAGAGCGCCCACCAGGGCGGAGCAGGGGATGATAAAGCGGTAGTCGTTGCCAACCAGTTTGCGCACCATGTGGGGAGCGATGAGACCGATAAAGTTGATGCATCCGACAAAAGCCACCGATACGGCAGAGATAAGGGCGCAGATAGTCATGCTCACGAGAATGAGCGTATCAACATTTACGCCGAGGCTTTTGGCCGTATGGACACCGCTTTCCATGGCGTTGTAGTTCCAGCGGTTAAAAATAAAATACAAAAAAGCCGCCGCCGCACAGAAAAATATCCAGGCGATCTCCTGCCAGCCGGCCCGGCCCAGACTGCCAAACGTCCAGTAAACGACAGTGGCGATCATCACATCGTCACAAAAATATTGCACCAAAGTAGTGGCGCCGGTGAACAGCGAACTTATGGCGACGCCGGACAGTACCATGGTCGAAGGTGTTACGCCGTTGACGCGCGACAAGCCTAAAATCACGATAGTGGTGGCGATGCCACCCAAAAAGGCACAAAGAGTGACCATGTAGGGGTTGGTGACCGTGATGGCGGCGGCGCCGCCGGAATTTACCTGTACCCCCGCTCCAAAGTACACTATGGCGACAGCCGCGCCAAAAGACGCGCCCTGCGAAACGCCCAGCGTGGAAGCGGAGGCGAGCGGGTTGCGCAGCACGTTTTGCATTACGCAGCCCGCCATGGCGAGGGCGATTCCGACACTGACACCAGACGCGATCCTCGGCATGCGTACATTCCAGACGATGGTTTTGTTGGACGTTTCACCGTCACCCACGAGGGCACTTATAACCTCTGGCAGCGAAAGGCCGGACGATCCAGCGGAAACCGACAATACACATGCGACCAGGAGCGCTGCGAGCAGAGCGAAGAGTATCAGCCATTTTCGTCTGATGTACCGGCTGTATTCAGTTTTAGCCGTTATTGAAAGCGCTAAATGCATAAAACCATTATCCGCCTATTTTTATTTTTCCGTAATATAGACCGCCTTTAGCCATAGCGCCGTAGATATCCTTGCCGAGGAATAAAGCAGATATCTCGGCGGATTTTTTAGCGATATCAACATCTTTGAATTGCTCGGGAAACAAAACTATACCGGCGTAATACGCGTTCATAATGGCATAGGTTATATTGGTGCCGCAATTGTTGAAAGACGGCATGGTATAGACCCGCCCCTCCCTTATTGCACGCAGGTTATTGAAATATTTGGTGTTGGCGGCGTATTCATCTTTTATCAGGTCCATGTTGCCGGGGTCGAGAAAAATAACGTCCGGGTTCCACACAACGACTTTCTCGAGGTCTGCTTCAAAATAGCCGGGCTTATTTACTTCATCGGCCACATTGTGCGCATTGACACCTAAAAATGGACCGAATTTAGCGTAAGTGCCGGCAAAACCATGCCGACCATTGAAGGTCACCGCGCCGGTATAGGCTTTTATTTTTTTGTCAGCGGGGATAGAGGCGGTACGGCGGCTCAAGTCTTTTTTGCAAGCGTCGATGAAAGCCAGCACTTTTTCGCAGCGTTCCTGAGCCCCAACGGTTTCCGCGAACACCCGCATCGCTTTATAGAAGGTGTCGTCGATAAAATTATTGCTGATATAACGCACGCAAACGACTGGTATGTTGGTCTGCTTGGCCAGCTCGTCCGCGGCTTCTGCCGAGAATCCGGCCAGGATGACATCGGGTTTGACGATGATGATTTTTTCCGGGTAACCGTTATTGTTACCGCTTCCGCCCCCCTTACCGACCAACGGCAGCTTTTTAAGTTTTTCGTAGTAGACCGGATTGTAGTCGCGCAGAACAGTCAGATTTTTAGCGTCATGGTCTTCATTGCCGACCATCATACCGACTACGCCAAGGTAGGCCGCCATCCGCGGCGCGCCGGAACCCAGGCAGACGATTTTTTTCACAGTGGCTGGGATTGCTACTTGTCTGCCCCACACATCAGTTACCATTATCGTTGTGCTTGTGGTGGGAGTAGTGGTTTGTGAGGAGCAGGCGGTCAGACCGAGGCTCAGGGCTAAAATAAGTAACAGGATAAAAATTTGCCGGATTTTCATATAAATTATCCTTTTTTGCGTAAAGATTTGGCGTTTTACCAGCCGCGGCTATATTCTTTGCAGCAATCGAGACAAACTCTTTTGCCTTCCTGCAAGCGTATTTTATGTTCAGGAGCGGCTTCACCGCATGTCTCACATGTTAATGAAGCGAAGATGCGAGCGCGTTCCGGTAAAGTTATGTCTACTTCCTGGCAGTCGAACAGTTCCTCGATCGGCGCCTTGAGCAGATAAACCTGGTACTCCGCACGTTCCATACCGTTATTTTTGGCCTTTAGGTAAAAACGCATAGCTTTGCCGCTGACGCGGTTGACAAAGGTAAAAGCCTGTTTTCCCGTTCCTTTATAAATAAGATTGCCTTTACCTAAAGTACAACGCAGCAAAGATTGAATGGCGTCCACACCACAGGCGTCAGTTTCCGTAATGCAGACAAACTCTTCATCAAAAGACGGGCTGGCGCCCAGTTTTTCCACTACCGCTTCGCAGACTTTAACGCCAATAGCCAGACCGGGGCATTCATGCCCGTGAAAGGCCTTGGCTGTATCCCAATGCTCCTCGTTCATTTACCTTCCCCCTAATAATACAAGTGTAAAACAAAGAAGGCGCAACAAAGGTTGCGCCTTCAGGCGTAAACATACCTATTCAATAGACATATTTTCAAGTGAATAATAAAAACGGCCATTTCTATAGCAGATACAGCTTCATACTGTATTTTAATATAATTATAATGATTTTGGGAAAAGTTGGCAAGCACGGATAGAGAGCAACCAGACCATCAACCGTAATTATCCAGTATCACGCGTACTGCATCATCCAAATATTGCGTCAGACTGTGTTCCTGTAAGCCAGCTATGTACAGATGACTGTTTGGCACCGGGATAAGTACTCTATGCGCTTTACTTTGAGCGACGGCCAAAGCCATCGCGGCGGAAATCTCGCCATGCATGGCATTGGGAAAGATGATCCCTATAGGGCCGACGATGATATCTGCCTGCGCGCAGTTGTAAATACAGGCGTTTTCACCGGTAGCGCCGGCTGTGGGGCCAGCCTTCATCATATTACTGGTCGCCACGGCATTGGCGCCGACCACGATTATTTTCGCCTTGATTCTCTCTTTCAACAGGCGCTCGGCAATACTCTTTCCCACACCGCCGCCCTGGCCGTCGATAATAACAATAGTTGGCTGTTCATTTCTAGTCATCGGAAGTCGCCTTTCAAAGGTTGCTTAAGGCCATTATACTATAAAACGATCAATTTTACAGTTTATATAAAATACAGAAAAACCTGCAACTAAACAGTGTAGTTTTTTTGTTATCCAGTTTTTTTATTAAAACAAACCAAATGATAAGTCAACCAATCAAACCCCAAAAACTGCGCCAGACTTTTTGCGCTGTCGGATAAACCGACGGCGTTTTTTACGTTTGTGGGCTAGAATGTAGCGGTTACTTTTTCAGAAAAAACAAATGCGCAAAATTTATCAACTTGCCAATTTATTAGATTTAAATCAAGCCTAAGTAACACAAAATGACAGTTTAAAAACTTTTTCTTAAATAAACTTTTTAAAACAAAACATTAAAGTTGTTTTTTGTGAACAAATATCGCAGTTTGCTTAGTATGTATATTAAAGTTAATTTTTAAGGCAACTATTATTGGATTTAATATATTAATAAAAACATATATATATATACATAATATTGTTTTATGTATATATCTGGGCTATTATAGCGGCAAACAGCGAATGTTTTTAAAGACTTAGTTAATTTTACAAATAGATATTATAAGTTACTAAATATATGAGGGTAAACAACCTTTATATAAAAATTTAAAAATAAGGAGGAAAAAAAATGGATCCAGCAGTAAAAACTCTTATTCTTCTGGCAGTAGTTGCCCTATGTTTTATTACCGAAATCATTCCCTTGGCAATCACTGCTATGGGCGGCGCGATAGCGTGCGGCCTGATCGGCGTTCTGGCGCCTAACCAGGTATTTTCCGGTCTTTCCAACTCCACAGTCGTACTTTTTGCCGGTATGTTCATCGTCGGCGCATCAATGTTCTACACGGGACTCGCACAAAAAATAGGCACCTCGGTAGTCAAAATGTGCGGTACCAGCGAAAACAGCCTGATGTTCGGCATCATGCTGGTCGCGGCGGCCCTGTCGTCTGTACTGTCGAACACCGGTACCACAGCCTGTTTGATGCCGGTTGTGCTGGGCATTTGCGCCGCAGCCAAAATCCCGGCCTCTCGTCAGCTCATGCCCTTGGCATTTGCCGCAGGCCTTGGCGGCGTTATCACGCTTGTCGGTACACCGCCTAACATCATCGCCAACGGTGCGCTTGAAGCCGGCGGTTTTCAAAAGTTTGGCTTTTTGGAATTTGCCTGGATAGGTATTCCTTTGACTGTTGGCGGTATGGCCTACATGATGACCATTGGCAAACGTCTGTTACCGAAAGTGGCGCTGAACGCCGATCAGGAAATCGAGCAGGAAGTAGAAGCTACCTCGCATGATTCTACAAAACAGATGATTTCCGGCATTATTCTTCTGGTTGTCGTTATCGTCATGGCGCTCGAACTCAAATGGCTGCCGCTTGAAATGGCCGCCATCATCGGCGCGATCGTCTGCGTATTGACCAAGTGCCTTACCGAAAAACAGGCTTACGCCTCTATCGACTGGGTAACGATATTCCTGTTTGCCGGCATGATGCCTATTTCTACCGCTATGGACAAATCCGGTGCCGGTAAGATGATGGCACAATTTGTTGTTAATTTGATGGGCGGCGATCCCACCCCACTTATCGTTATGGCCGTGTTGTTCGCGCTCTCCTGCGGCCTGACCCAGTTCATGTCCAACACCGCCGCGGCAGCGCTGCTTTGCCCGATCGGTTTGCAGATAGCTAAACAGCTAGGCGCGAGCCCACAAGCTGTCGTTATGGCTATAGCGGTTGCCGCGTCCTGCGCTTTCGCGACTCCGGTCGGTACTCCGCCCAATACCCTGGTACTTGGGCCTGGCGGCTACAAATTCATGGATTATGTTAAAGCCGGTACTGGTCTTGTTTTAGTATCTTTCATAGTATGTATGATAGTTATTCCTATAGTATGGCCGTTCTTCCCCGCAAAATAATGTATAACTGTTTTTTCTAGTCAACCTGTCATGCTACGCAGGTTAAACTCTGCGTAGCATGGTTTTCCTGTTTGGATGTCTGCGAAAACGTAAAGGAGGAAATTAAATGGATCAGATGCTTACCGGCGTTAGCACGATGGTTGTTGGCATGACGGTGGTTTTTCTCGTTTTGGGACTTTTGTATTTGATGTTGCTGGTATTGCCGATGGTAAACGGTAGAGAGGGTAACGAAGGTAACGAATAAATCGCTATATTAGTGTAAGGAGGAGATATTTTGGATTTTGCAGGTATGTTTGTCAATTCGATCGTAGACTTTTTTGCCGCATCCGGTTTTACAGGAATTACCATGGGTTCTGTTTTGATGATTTGTGTGGCCTTATTATTTATGTA
>JAVBNN010000010.1:0-46875 GCA_031551525.1 Acidaminococcales bacterium | reverse complement strand
TTTTTTACCAGTGTGTACGCCACCGGCACCCGTACAGTACGCGGCCTCGAGGCGCTCTCTCTGTCTGTTCCACCGACGCCCGGCCAGTCAATCTTGCGCCGCCCCGATTATAATGGTCTTTTCACTTTAGGCAGCGTCCTGCGGGAAAAGAATTACACAACTGAATTTATTTACGGCGGTTATGGCTACTTTGACAATATGAATGCTTTTTTCGCTGAAAACGGCTACCTGGTGGCCGACCGCACAGACCTCCCCAGTAAGGACGTTTACTTTGAAAATGTCTGGGGCGTGGCTGATGAGATCATTTTCAAGCATGCGCTGGATGATCTTGATAAGCGCACGGCGGCGGGAGAGAAAGTCTACCAGTTGATTATGACCACTTCCAACCACAGCCCCTTCACATACCCGGACGGCCGGATAGACATACCATCTCCGGGTGGACGGCCGGGCGCCGTCAAATATACCGACTGGGCGATCGGCGACTTTATAGAAAAAGCCCGCTCCAAGCCCTGGTTTGACAATACGGTCTTTGTCATTGTCGCCGACCATCAGTCTAACTCTGCCGGCAAGGTTGATCTGCCGGTAAACAAATATCATATACCGTTAATGATATTTGCACCCAAACTGATAGAACCTGGCCAAAATACCCGCCTGATGAGCCAGATAGACCTGCCGCCCACTCTTTTAGGCATGCTGGGGTTTTCCTATGACTCAAAGTTTTTCGGTTACGATATGGCCCAACTGGAAGCGGGCCGGGAACGAGTATTTATCAGCACTTACCAAAACCTTGGTTATATAAGGGGCGACAAGCTGGTTATATTAAAACCCCGGCAACAGGCCGTTACTTATCGGGTAGAGGACATGGAAAGCAGCAATTACACTCGCATAGCTAACGACCCGGAGGCGCTCAGAGAAGCCCTGGCCTGGTATCAGGGCGCTAGTAACATCTACCAGGACGGGCTGCTAAAAGAAAAAAACGCAAAGTAAAGGCGTCCGGAGGAAAATCATGAAAATACTACTGGCGGAAGACGACGCCCGACTCGGTCACTTCCTGCAAAAGCTTTTTCGCAGCCGTGATGTAGAGATAGACTGGATAGATACGGGCGACGAAATAGAATTTTACGCCCAACAGGAAGATTACGATGTGCTCGTGCTAGACTGGATGCTGCCAGGCAAGGACGGAGTAGCGGCCTGTCGCTCGTTGCGCAACAACGGCTATCAGGGCGCTATCATCATGCTTACTGCTCGCACCACGCTTGCCGACAAGATAACCGGCCTTGATTGCGGCGCGGATGACTACCTCACAAAGCCGTTCGAGTTCGATGAATTGTATGCCCGGATAAACGCTTTGAGCAGAAGGGCCAGCAAATCTTTCCAGCATGAGGTGTTCCGGGTCGACAGCTGTGCATTCGACTGTCTCGAACATACGGTGAGCTGTCTTGATTTGAAGATACAAATGACTGCGCGGGAATTTCAGCTAGCGGAAATATTGGCCCGCAACCACGGGCAGGTGCTGGAAAGAGAACTTTTGCTCGACCGCGTGTGGGGCAGTGATAAAGACATCACCAGCAATTCCCTTGACGCTTACATGAAACTGGTTCGTAAAAAATTGGAAAAAATCCCTGGCAAGGTATTTATCCACAATATCCGCTCGGTAGGTTACCGCTGGGAGGAAAAAAATGTTTGAAGAAACCCGCCGTTCGCTTACCAGATACTACACAGCGGTTACCGCGGCCGCCCTGGCCTTATTTGCGGTTGTGCTTTTTGCTTCTTCCGCTTGGTTTTTGTATGATGAGGAAAAAGCTGAAATAATGGCTTTTGCCCAGGAGGAGAAAAGCGAACACCTGCCGCTTCTGCAAAAAAACGGCGCCTTTGCCGAACAATACAATCATCCGGAGGAAAGCGCCTCCAACGAAGAGATACAGAACGCGCTGAGGATGTTTTCCATCATCAAGATGCCGTCCGGCGAGTTTTTTCATCTGACCGCCCTGCCTAACGAGATACACAAGTGGGCCATCCACGAAATAGAAAAAAGCAACGGCATACCAGAGCCCAAGATCTTTTCCTGCAAGTTCAACGGTATACATCACCGTATACTGTTAGTGGAAAAAACCATAGTAGATAACGGAAAACACCTCGGCACGATTTACGTTGGAAAAGATATCACTTCGATTATCGATATGTTTAAAAAAATGCTGCTTTTTTCTTTTCTGGCAGGTATGTTCTTTATCTACATGCTCTCCCGCTTCGGTCGCATAGCGGCCAACAAAGCCATGATCCCTATCGAAGAAGCCTTGGAACGGCAAAAACGCTTTATAACGGACGCCTCCCACGAATTGCGAACTCCGCTGAGCGTCACTCTTACCGGGACAGAAGTTCTACTGGCCGACCGGGAAAACCACCTGTCAAGTGAAAGCAAGGATACGCTCGCCATTATCAAGGACGAGGTGCGGAAAATGGCCAACCTTGTGCAAAATCTTCTGGTACTCTCCCGTTTAGATGAAACGGCCGTTACGGAAGCAGATGATACTGATATTACAGAGTTGTCCGCCCAGGCTGTGCGGAATTTTCTGCCGCTGGCCGCGCAAAAAAACATCTCGCTGGCGTTGAAACATACCCGCCCGTTATACTGGCGGGTAAACAAAAACGATTTGTTTCAAATGCTTTACATTTTGCTGGATAATGCGATAAAATATACTCCAGACAACGGCAATGTATCTGTCTTTGTCCACCAGCAGACCACGGAATTAAAAATACTGGTCGAAGACACCGGCATAGGAATCGAAGATAGCGAGCAAAAATTGATCTTTGACCGTTTTTACCGTGTGGACAAAGCGCGCTCGCGTCAAACCGGCGGCAACGGACTGGGTTTATCTATCGCCCGCGCCATAGCAGAAAAGCAGCATGGCACTATTGAAGTAAGTTCTGTAAAAGACGCTGGTAGCACTTTTGTCATCATCTTACCCAAACAAAAATAACCGAGGTACACAATGTTTTCACATGTGAGAAAAGCAACCAAATACTCACTGGACGGCTTGGCGGCAGCTTTCAAAGACGAAGTTGCTTTCCGCATAGTGCTGGGACAGGCGGCGTTCATGCTTTTGATCGCTTTCTATTTTCCGCTCACTTACACTGAACGCTCTTTCCTTTTACTGTGCGCTGGCATATCGGTGATCGTGGAATTGCTCAATTCGGCTATTGAAAATATCGTCGACCTTGTAACTTCCGATTGGAACATATTGGCAAAAAAAGCGAAAGATATGGGATCGGCCGCACAGTTTGCTGCGCTTGTCCTCTTGTACGGACAGCTTGTTTTAATATTATTGAATCGTATTTGATTTTGCTAGAACAAAAACCCGGGGGACGCGTCCCCCGGGTTTTTACTGTTTAGAAACAAGCCGTACCGTGTTTCATGGGGGACAGTCCCAAATGTTTGGCAAGTGTCTGACCGATATCCGCAAAAGTCTCCCTGTGCCCCAGACAACAATCTGGAGACGCCGGGCCGAAAAACAGTAGCGGGATATTTTCCCTGGTATGATCGCTGCCTATCCAGACTGGGTCACAACCGTGGTCGGCCGTAAGGACTACCAGGTCGCCCGGCCGCAAAAGAGCCTTTATTTCTGACAGGCGCCTGTCGACATACTCAAGGGCGTCAGCATAACCGAAAATATCTCTTCGATGGCCATATTTAGAATCAAAGTCTACAAAATTTGTAAACAACAGCCCGCCCTGCGGCAATTCCGCAAACCCGGCCAGCGTCCTGTCCATCAGTTCCGCAGTGTCTTTTCCCTTGTAGCTGCTCGTCACACCTCGTCCGGCAAAGATATCGGATATTTTGCCCACCGCAGTGACCGCCCCCCCTTTTTCGCAGATGAAATCAAGGAGTGTCTTGTCGGGAGCCGGCACTGCGTAATCGTGCCTATTGGCCGTACGGTTGAAGTCTTCCGATGTATTGCCCACAAAGGGTCGCGCTATGACGCGTGCTATACGGTATTTTTGTACCAGCGCAAAGGCTTTTTGGCATACTACGTACAATTTTTCCAAGCCAAAACTTTCCTCGTGAGCTGCTATCTGGAAAACGCTATCCGCCGAAGTGTATATTATCGGTTTGCCGCTTTTCATGTGTTCGAGACCTAATTCTTTTATTATCTCCGTACCCGATGCGTGTTTTTCACCCAACACGCCCGGCAGGCCACAAACGCCAACCAGTTCTTCTACCAGTTCTTTCGGGAAGCATTTTTCTTTTTCAGGAAAATAGCCCCAGTCAAAGGTGACCGGCACCCCGGTCATCTCCCAGTGCCCGCTCAGAGTGTCCTTACCGTGACTGACCGGACTGGCATAGCCGTAGGCTCCGTTTATCGCTATTTCACCAGTACCCAGCGACGCGGGCAGTTTCGCCCCCCTGCTGGCGGCAGCCGCCGCCTCGAGTCCGATAGCCGCCATGTTTGGCAGTTTTAGCGGCCGCCCGGCGGCCAGACACTCTCTGGCAATATGTCCCAACGTATCTGCCCCGGTGTCGCCAAACTTAGCGGCATCCGGCGCTCCTCCTATGCCAAAAGAATCCAGCAGTAAAATAACGGCTCTGGCCATCAGCGCATCTCCTCTTCCGCTATTTTTGCGAACATGTTTTTCAATATGGCGTATATTCGCTGCTGTGCCAGCTTGTAGATATCTCCGCCAGCTGGTTGCTCCGACTTGGTGCGCAATGCCACCGCTCCGCAGATGGACGCGGCGCGCAGGCCGAACGTTCTGGCCACCACAAACATGGTGGCTGTTTCCATCTCGCAGTTGAGCACATTAAGCTGCCGCCACATATCGAGCGAGCCCTTCAGTTCCGGCAGCACATAGCCGGTGAAGCTGTCGTAGCGTTCCTGTCCCGGCCAGAATGTATCGGACGACAAGGACACGCCGAGGTGGTAGGGTATTTGGGTTTCTTTGGCGCTTTGCACCAGTTTGCCGGTCATTTCAAAACAGGCCACCGCCGGGTAATTGAGGGGCGCGTAGTGAGTAGAAGTGCCATCTAGCCGTACAGCAGAATGATTGATGATAACGTCGCCGAGAGCCACTTTTTCCTGTATGGCCCCGGTCGTGCCAACGCGGATAAAATGCGTAATGCCAAGGCGCGCCAGTTCTTCAAGACCAATAGCCACAGACGGTCCGCCCATGCCGGTCGAACAGACCAGGATAGGCAGCTTTCCTTCATAACATAAACAGCTGGTGTATTCCCGGTGGGCAGACAGCGGACGGCAATCGGAAAACTGCCCCGCGATGCTTTCTACACGCCCCGGGTCACCCGGCAAAAGAGCGTACTTGGCCCCTTTCAGCATGTTTTTAGACAGGCCTATATGGTAAAGTATTTCATCATCTTTACTGTAATTTCGCATGTAAAAACCTCCTGTACGATATTTATATTAATATCTTAGCCCATCAAAGGCTTTTGGGCAAATAAAAAACTGCCCAAAAGGCAGTTTTTTATTTGCTTTTTCCTTTTTAGTATGTTTTTTCGTTAGTTAATACTAAAATAAAATGCGCTTTCCTGCTCACTGAGCGGTCTCGCCAATAACAACTCGTTCTTCACCTTCGTCTATACCAGCGAGGCAGACTTTTACTATCTCGTTTTTCGCTGTGGGAACGTTTTTACCCACAAAATCAGCCCTGATCGGCAGTTCACGGTGCCCTCGGTCAATGAGGACAGCCAGTTGTATAGATTTCGGCCGGCCTACGTCAATGAGCGCGTCCATGGCTGCCCTGATGGTGCGGCCGGTATAAAGGACGTCGTCCACCAGTATGACTGTTTTCCCGTCTATGGCAAAATCGATATCCGTGCCGTGCACGATCGGCTGGTAAGACAAGGTTGAAAGGTCGTCGCGATAGAGGGTGATATCTAGTATCCCTACAGGCACTTTTACTTTTTCTATGCCAGTTATCTCTGCGGCCAGCCGCTCGGCCAAGGGTACGCCCCGGCTCCTGATGCCCATGAGCACGATATCGCCAAAACCTTTGTTGCGTTCAGCTATCTCGTGTGAAATACGTACCAGGGCTCTTTTCATAGCGCTGGCATCCATAATGAGCTTTTTTTCAACAACATTTGCCACTTTTTCTCACCTCATTTTAGTATTCCTATAATCCTTGCCTGAGCCTTGCCAGTATTTTTTCCATATCTTCGGGTAATGGCGCAGTGAAGGTCATTTTCTCCCCGGCCTGGTTGTTCAGTGTAAGATGCGCCGAATGCAGTGCCTGACCGTTGATGGAAAATCCGGGCCGTCTCGGCATGTAACGTGGATCGCCCACAATGGGGTGACCGATATGCGACAGATGCACGCGTATCTGGTGGGTGCGCCCGGTCAAAAGACTGCACTCGAGCAGCGAATGTCTGGGAAAACGTTCCAACGCTTTATATAAGGTAATGGCCGGGCGGCCGTTTTTGTCCACCACCGCCATCTTCTGCCGGTCTTTCGGGTCGCGCCCGATGAGCGTTTCTATGCGCCCTTCATCTGTTTTAACATAGCCGTGCACTATGGCCAGATAGTCGCGTTTGGCGGTCTTGGCCTGTATCTGCGCCGACAGGTCGACGTGCGCCGCATCGTTCTTGGCCACTACCATAACGCCGGAAGTGTCTTTGTCGAGGCGGTGCACTATGCCTGGCCGCACGACGCCATTTATACCCGATAGATCATGGCAATGGTAAAGGAGCGCGTTTACCAGCGTACCGCTGTAGTTGCCCGGCGCGGGATGCACGACCATGCCGCGCGCTTTATTGACAACGATCATGTCTTTGTCTTCATAAATGATGTCGAGCGGGATGTTTTCCGCCTCCACCGCCAGCGCCTGGGGCGGCTGATATTCCACTGTGAAAGTTTCCCCGCCTTTGACGCGGTAGTTTTGCTTTATGGGTTTATCATTAACTACAACCAGGCCGCTGTTCATGAGTTTTTGCATGTTGGCACGGGATATGCCTATTTGCCCGGCCAGATATATGTCCGCCCGGGCGTCCCGGTCTTCTTGCCCAGTAGTTATCTGCCGCAGCCCATCGTCTAAAATTGTTCTTCTTGCCAAATTGTCCATACGATAAGACCCGCCCCCACACATATAGCTATATCGGCGATATTGAATACCGGCCAGAAACGAAAGTCCAAAAAATCCACCACTTTGCCGATAGTGATGCGGTCGATGAGATTGCCTACCGCACCGCCTGCCATGATAGCAACGCCTGTTTGCAGCAGTTTCGGTTGAGCCAGCAGTTTTTTATAAAAAAAAGCCGCCGTCAGCAAGAGCGCACAGGCGATGGCGATAAAAAACCAGCGCTGGTTTTCCATGATGCCGAAAGCTGCGCCCGGATTGAGGACATAAGTTATGTGAAAAATGTCCTTTATAACGGGTATGCTCATGCCTTCCTGCATACTGCCGACTATATACTGTTTGCTGAGGCGGTCGAAGATAACCACAACAAACGCCGCCACTAAAAACTTCAAGTACTATCACCCTTTACATAGACCGCTATCTTTTAATTATACACAAGGCGCGGCAACTAAGCAAACGCCCCGCAAAAGCGGGGCGTTTGAAATCATTTAATTACGCTGGCGCATCTGTCGCATAGCGTGGGGTGTTCGTTGTCTTTGCCCACGGCTTCGCTATACATCCAGCAGCGGTCACATTTATCGCCACCAGCCGCGGTTACGCCTACTTTGAGGTCGGCCCGGTCGGTTGCTTCACCGCCCGCAAGTCCTTGTACTACCTCGGCCTGGGATACGATCAAAAGATTTGCCAGTTGAGCGGACACACCGGACAAGCTTTCGTAGGCTTCTCCTTCAGCATAGAGCGTGACTTTAGCATCGAGCGAATGGCCGATGGTCTTGGCGCGCCTGGCGCCTTCGAGCACTTTGGTTATCTGGCCTCTCAGTTCGATGAAGTCGTTCCATTTCTTGCCAAGTTCTTCATCCATATATTCCGGCCTTGCGGGAGGCCAATCCATCATCTGCACGCTTTCCGGCATACCGTCGCTCTTTTTCATGTACCGCCAGGTTTCTTCCGTGGTGAAAGAAAGGACGGGCGTTAGCATGACCACCAGGTCGAGCAGTATGTCGTACATGGCAGTCTGGGCGCTGCGGCGCGCCAGTGAATCGGAGGCGGATGCGTACAGGCGGTCTTTCAGGATGTCGAGGTAAAAAGAGCTCAGGTCGATAGTGCAAAAGTTGTGCACCGAATGGTAGAGCAGATGGAATTCATAGCTTTCATAGGCCTGGGTAACTTTTTCCTTGACTTCCTCATTTTTCATGAGCGCCCATTTATCCAGTTCCAGCATGTCTTTGTACTCTACCCGGTCTTGCGCAGGATCAAAATCATACAAATTGCCCAGCATGTAGCGGAAGGTATTGCGTATCTTGCGGTATACTTCGGAAAGTTGTTTTAAAATATCGTTGGATATCCTGATATCGGCCTTGTAGTCAGCCGAAGCTACCCATAGGCGCAGTACGTCCGCGCCGTATTTTTTGATGACTTCCTGCGGGTCGATGGTGTTGCCGAGCGATTTGGACATCTTGCGTCCGTCGCCATCCACCACGAAGCCGTGAGTAAGCACGGCCTTGTACGGCGCGCTGCCGCAAGAAGCCACGCTGGTCAGGAGTGACGATTGGAACCATCCACGGTGCTGGTCGCTGCCTTCAAGATACATAGAGGCCGGCCAGGCCAGTTCCGGACGGGCCTTTAAAACGGCTGCATGACTGGAACCGCTGTCAAACCAGACGTCCATAATGTCGGTCTCTTTGCGGAATTCACTGGCGCCACATTTTTCGCATTTAGTACCGGACGGCAGGAGGTCGGCGGCTTCCCTGGCCCACCATGCGTTTGAGCCTTCTTTTCTGAAAATATCCGAGATGTTTTTTATTGTGGTTTCGTTTATCAGGTGTTCGCCGCAATTTTTACAGTAAAACACCGGTATGGGCACGCCCCACACACGCTGACGGGAAATACACCAGTCGCCCCGGTCGGCCACCATATTGCGGATGCGGTCGTGTCCCCAGGCTGGTATCCACTGGATATTTTCGTCTATTTCTTTGAGCGCCTGTTCGCGGAAGGCGTCTATCGAGGCGAACCACTGCTCGGTGGCCCGATAGATAATCGGATTTTTGCAGCGCCAGCAGTGGGCATATTGGTGGCGGATGGAGCCTTTGGCCAACAGCATGTTGTTTTCGGCCAAGGTCTTGATGATCGGACCGTTGGCTTCAAATACCTGCATACCGGCAAATTGGGCCGCTTCTTTAGTGAATTTGCCCGAAGGGTCTACCGGCGAGATGACCGGCAGGTTGTAGCGCTGGCCGGTGGCAAAGTCTTCCTGGCCGTGTCCGGGCGCAGTGTGCACGCAACCCGTGCCGGTGTCGCTGGTGACGTAGTCGGCCAGAACGAGGAGCGAGTCCCTGTCAAAAAATGGATGCCGGAAGATAAGCCCTTCCAGCTCTTTACCCATTACGCTGGAGAAAATATTGAATGTCTTCTTGCTGTCTTCTTCCACCTGCGGCAAGAGTTCTTTGCCCATCAGGTATATTTCGCCGTCGCACTCCACCCAGCAGTATTCAAAGTCCGGATTTACGGCGATAGCCACGTTGGCCGGGAGCGTCCAGGGCGTAGTGGTCCAGATGACGGCAAATACCGGTTTATCTTTAAGACCGGGCGGCAGGATGGCTTTATCGTCTTGTAAGGGGAATTTGACATAGATGGCAGGCGATTTTTCTTCGCCGTATTCTATCTCGGCTTCGGCCAGCGCCGTTTCGCAGTGCGTACACCAATAAACGGCTTTTAGGCCTTTATAGATATAGTTTTTTTGCGCCATCGCGCCAAAGACCAGCATCTGTTCGGCTTCAAATTCCGGTTTGAGGGTGATATACGGATCGTACCAGTCTCCCAGTACGCCAAGGCGCATGAAGTCTTCTCGCTGGGCGTCTATCCACTTGAGGGCGTAGTTTTTACACTCTTCGCGCAAGACAAGCGTGTCGAGCTGTTTCCTGTCGAGGCCGAGGTTTTTAATCGCCGCATGCTCAATCGGCATACCGTGGGTATCCCGGCCGGGCACATAGGGTGTGTCAAAACCGCGCAGATATTTATATTTGACTACTATATCTTTTAATATCTTGTTGAGCGCAGTACCTGTATGAATACTACCGTTGGCGTAAGGCGGGCCATCGTGCAGGACGAACTTTTCCCTGCCCTGACGCCTGGCCTGTTTTTTGCCATAAATATCATTTTTATGCCAATAATCGAGAATTTCCGGTTCGCGAGCCGGTAAATCCGCCCGCATGGGGAATTCGGTTACTGGCAGATTTAAAGTTTTGCTGTAGTCCAAACAAAACACCTCCAAAAAAATAAAGCCTACATCCCTGAAGGGACGAGACTTTTTTGCCCGTGGTACCACCCTGCTGACCATATAAATGGCCGCTCTTAGCGTTATAACAGCCGCCGCCGCCGGTCGCCTACTTTATAGTCAGCCAACCTAAAAAAGCCACCTGTCTTTGTGGTACATTTTTCGCATTGCTTCGTTGTTGTCAGTCGGAATGCTCTCAGCATCCTTCTTCCGCCGTCTTGCACTGCAAAAAATATCCGCGCAAATCTCATGCCGTTTTTTTAGGTTGACCGATTATTCTTCGGGCCGGAGTTCGGGAGTGATCTTCCCCGTATGCCCCTTGTCCGGCTTTCACCTGATCCGGCTCTCTTTTGCAAAAAGGCTGTGTGGGTACTCTCTCCGTCATCACAATGTTATATTCAATAGTGTTATTATACAATAAACCTACCGTGAGGTCAACTAATACAAGAAGCCATATCCATATGCGCGCAGTCATTAAGCAGCGTCACTTCGTGCTCCTGCCATTTGTTTATCCTGAGTATAGTCAAGCTGCCCGCGTTTATGGCAAAAGAAATGCCCAGGCGGCATACTTCATCGATCGAAAGCCCCAGCCACCAGAAAAGTATATTCTGGATAGTTCCCTTATGGCTAACTATGATAAGTGGTTTATCCGAAAATAACTGTCTGTCCATACCGGCGGCCACCCGCCCATAAAACTCCCGGCGCGTCTCCCCGCCAGGATAGTTGCGATTGTCCGGCTCATCCGTCTGCCGGGAAAGTTTCATCCCGGCTGCTTCGGCACTACTTTTTCCAGCCGCTTCGCCGTTGTTCTTTTCCCGCAGGAATGTGGTCAGTTCTAGTCCGGCATCCAGTTTTTTCGCCAGAATAGATGCAGACTGTTTGGCGCGCAATAGATCGCTGGACAGTATTTTCGGTTTTTCATCCAGCTGCCCAGCTAAACGTCTGGCCAAATGCTCCAGTTGACGGCAGCCTTTATCGGTAAGCGGCAGGTCTGTCCAACCGCCGGTAAAGTCTTTGACGTGATGTTCGGCTTCGCCGTGGCGTACCAGAAAGATTGCGCCCTGTTTTTCCACTTTCAGCGTCCCAGGCTGGAGCGGTGGTCATCCGAAAAGTCCTCGCTCATCAAACGCAATTGTGTTTCCAGCAGGCTGCGTAATTTGGCGCGGGAGAGCTGCCCGTCGGTTTTTATCTGGTCAAGCTTTGCTTCGGCAGTGTTTATCTTGTTTTCTATATCGTGGTGTTTCGCTTTGACCAGGCGTTCGGTCTCGGCCAGCAGTTTCTGCACCTGCATCTCGGCATGGCGGATTAGTTCTTTGCTAGACATTTCTGCGTCCCGAAGCAGCATCTGGTGGTCGACATTAGCCGAGTCCCTGAGGTCGTTGGCCGCGGATTGCGCCGTTATCAGCGTGTTTTTCATGCTGTTTTCCAGTTGCTGGTAGTGTTCCATTTTGGCTTTAAGTTTATCGTTTTCTTCTTTCATTCCAGCCAATTCCGCGTACATCCTCTTCACTTCACCTTTGGCCTGTTCAACCGCCGCGCTGGCATTGACAACATCTTTGCGCAGGGATTCTTCACGGTTGCGGCTAAAAACCAGATCTTCTTTGGTTTTATCATGTGCCTTCGTCAAGCCAAGAAGGCTGTCCTCGGCTGTGGTTTTGGCTTGCTGCGCCGCCGTCAGGTGCACCGAAACCTGTTCTTCCAGTTCTTTTTCTTTTTCTACTAAAAGATTTTGCGTATTTATTAGTTCCGCCTGTAACGCGCTGTTTTTTTCACTTTCTTGCTGGATAGCCGCTTTCGCTTCTTTGAGCGCGTTTTGTGAAGCAGTCAGGTCATTTTTCATGACTTCTGCCTGTTGCTGGTATTGCGCCAGTTTCGCCTTTATTGTTTCCATTTCTTGCTGCAAAGTTTTCTTTTCATCATTGCCTTTTTGCACCGCAGCCCTAAGTTCATTAGCCGTTGTCTGAACAGACTCAAGGTCATTTTTCAAAATGTCGCTGTTTTGCTGATGTTGTGCGACTTCAGCGGCCACATTTTCCTTTTCGGCTTTCATAGCTGCGTTTTCTTCATATACTATTTCAAAATCTTTTACTACGTCAGCCAAAAACTTGTCTACTTCGCCTGTGTCATAACCGCGAAATCCTTTAGCAAAAGTCTTCCCGTAAATATCAAGTGCTGTCAACATTAATAAATCCCTCCATAAGTTAGATGTATCTGCGCAAAATTATTCCTGTACGGCCTTTTTTAGTCTGGCCGCCTATCTCCGCTATCTCGAGCCTGCCCCGGTTGCGAAAAGAAATTACGTCTCCCGCCGTAACACTTTGTGCCGCATTTTTGGCTTCTTTCCAGTTTACTTTCACCCGTTGAGCTTTTATTTCTTCCGCCATGCGCGAGCGTGAGACGCCGTAGCCGGCTGCCGCCACTGCATCGAGGCGCAACGCTGCCACTGTCGCCCTTATCTCTTTGACCTGTTCCGCTTTTTGCAATAGGTCGGCTAGTGATATTTTTTTTGTTTTTATGTTGGCCGCGCCTATTTGCGCCAGATTGCCGATAACAAAATTCGCTAAAGAGTCATCCGCCACAAACTGGGCCCCTGCGTCCGTCATGACTATGTCGCCCATAATGTCTCTCTCGCAGCCAAGTCCCATCAACGCTCCCAGTACATCCCGGTGGCTGAGGCTATAAAACCTTTTATCCCACTCTACAGAGAGGCCAGTAATGCCCCAGGCCACACTGCCTGGAAAGTCGTCCGCGATAAAAGCCACTTTTACCCGTTCCGCATTATTAAAGCCACCATCGGAGTCCAGCCGTAACCCCGGATAATGCGCGGCTATTGTCTCCGCTATACTAAAACCATGTGGATCAAGAAAGTCGCTGGTCTTGTATTTTTCGCTTTTTTGCGCTATCTCGGCCAGGTCGAGTAGTCTGGCGGCCAGAGCGTCGTCGCCGCTGGCGCGGTAATATCTTAATATTTTTTCACGGTTATTTATCATAATTACTGTCTCAAACTCTTCGATTTTTCCATGGACGCCAAAACAGCTCCTATAAGACCGCTCCTGACGCCGACTTTTTCCATGACGGCGATACCGGCTATCGTCGTGCCGCCGGGGGAAGTCACCTGGTCACGCAGTTGGGCCGGATGTTTCCCGCTTTCGAGCACCATGCGCCCTGCACCTACAAGGGTTTGGGCGGCCAGTTTTATCGCTACGTCTCTCGGCAGTCCGGCCATCACACCGGCATCCGCCAAAGCATCGATCATCACAAAAGCATATCCCGGGCCGCTTCCCGACAAACCGGTCACGGCATCCATCAAACGTTCCGGCAATTCCAGTACCTGCCCGCAAGACGAAAATATGTTTTTTATTTCCAGCTTAACGGGCTCTGGTACGTCTGCGCCCGTGGACATGACGGTCATCCCCTCGCCCACAGCCAAAGGGGTGTTGGGCATGACACGTACCAACGGACGCCCGGGCAAACGCTTGGCCAGTCCGGCCAACTCAAGCCCGGCCACGATAGAGACTACTGTAGCTGTGCTCGCTATGTTTTTTATCAGCGTAGGGGTAAGCGCTTCGACTACCATTTGCGGCTTAACCGCTAAAAATACCAGTGGAGCGTTTTTTAGTACGGCGTCCGCCTTATTGGCTGCATTTATCTTGTAAAGAGCGGCCAGGTGCTTGCAGCGTTCTTGTGATACATCAAACACAGCTATCTCCGCCGGTTTTACAATTTTTCCGGCCAGAGCGCCTTTTATGATGGCCTCGGCCATCATGCCGCCGCCGATAAAAGCAAACTTTTTCGCCACCTGCTTGTTCAGTCTTTCCACGGTTTAAAGTCCTTCCCGATAAAAAAATCCTTGTTGGCGTCTATATCAACATTGTTGGGCGCACAGATCATCATGTTTTTGCCAACCAGTTGGATATTGCCGTTGATAGCGTAAACCGTACCGCTGATGAAGTCTATGATGCGCTTCATCACTTCGGGGTCTATCCCTTCGAAGTTGACCACTACCGGCTTGCCGGAACGTATGTGGTCGGAGATAGGCTGGGCATCGTCAAACTGCTTGGGAGCCATTACGACTACTTTTATCTGTTTGTTCGCCACTGGCAAAGACACAAGATTATTCGCCGGAGCAGGCGCCGATTTCCGGGCCAGCCAAGTTGGCTGAGCCTGTGGCTCTTGGGCAGTAGGCGGCGCAACTGCAGGCTTTGGCACACTGCGCTGGAAAGGTTTGGCTGCTACTGGCACAGGCGTTGGCGCCGGCTCGTTTTCTATATCTTCTTCTACGGTTTCCACATGTTCATAAAGGCCAAGTGCATCCCATACTTTTTCCAAAAACTTCATTGCAGTTTTTCCTGCCTTTCTTTCACAGCTTTGTATAATCGCGTTTACCGAAAATAGCGGTACCAAGGCGTATGTTGTTTGCGCCTTCTTCAATGGCTACTTTGAAATCCCCGCTCATACCCATGGAGAGGGTATCAATAAGGGCGTTCTCTGGCCGGGCGGCCAAAATAGCCTTGAACAACCCATAACCTTCCTCAAAGACCGGACGAGCCAGTTCTGCATCTTCAAACTCCGGCGCTATGACCATTACCCCGCGCAAACGCAGGTTTTTATATAACGGCAGTTCAACCAACAATTTCGGCAATATCTCTTTATCAAAACCGGACTTGCTCTCTTCTTTGGCTATATTAAACTGCCACAGTATATCCTGTATCTTTCCGTTTTTAGCGGCGGCCTGGTTTAATTCTATCATAAGATGCCCGCTGTCGACCGAATAAATCAGTTCAAACAACTCAACTGCTTTTTTGACTTTATTGGTCTGCAGGTGGCCTATCAAATGCCACTCGCCACCATTAACGAGCGGTATCTTTTCCGCCGCTTCCTGCACTTTGTTTTCACCAAATATCTTTATACCGGCGGCTAGTGCTGCACGCACCGCCTTCGGGGACTGCGTCTTGGAGACTGCTATCAACTGTACTTTTTCGCCAGTGTTTTTTCTTTCTTTGCGTTTTGACAGGGCGTCATCTATTTCTTTTTGGATATTGCACAGATTTTCCTCAAGCATATTTAAAAACCTCTATTCGATTTTATATTCGCGATAAAAAAATTTTTTCCTGCTAGTTACAACCAGACAAGGGCTGCAAATCTTCCCGTTTTTCCTTTTTCCGCCCGGTAGGAGAAAAATGTTTCATTATTACATGATGTGCACATATTTCCACCGCCAATATTTTTTCCCGGCACTCCGGCAGCCAGAAGTTGTTCATGATTGGCCCGCCAAAGATCAAAGCGCCAGTTGCCAGGACGCACTGCCACAAACAAACTGTCATAGCCGGGCAACCCTGCGGCAGCCTCATGTACAGTTTCATCCACTTCGTAACAGCAAGGCCCGATAGAGGGGCCAATCGCCGCCAGGCAATCTACCGATCGACAGCCAAATTCTTCCTGCATCCTGATAGCTGTTTTTTGTGTTATAGCGGCCACTGTACCACGCCAGCCCGCATGCACCACTGCCGCCACCCGCCTTATCGGATCGGCCAGCACCACCGGAGTGCAGTCGGCATAAAAAAGCACGAGCGGCGTATCTTTTAATGTTGTGATAAGCGCGTCGGTTGCGGCAATGCTTTCTTTATAGTTATAGCGCCCGCAGCCTGCCTCTTTTTCTGTGACAACCGACACTTTGTCACCATGCACCTGCTCGGCGGTAGTGAATCGGTCAAAAGGCAGTTTTAATGCATCACATACTTTTTTCCTGTTTGTGATAGCAGCTTCGCTGTCTCTACCTACATGCAGAGCCAAGTTCATACTTTCGTTATGTTTGCCATTAAACCTTGTGGTAAAGGCGTGTTTCAGCCCCCGGTCCGATAGTTTTGGCGAACAGGCCAACCACAAATCATCTATATATTTCAGTGCCAGTGCATTGTCCATGTTAATCCTCGCACACACCGCACCGTCGGCAGCCGTCAACGCATACAGCAGCAGGCAGTCCAAGCAGTGCTTTTTCACGTTCATCCAACAGATATTGTAGTGAAAAACCCATATCTAAATGCTGCCAGGGCAAATAATCCCCCGGCTGGTAACTATCGAGCGCAGTTTTACGCAGCGTGGCGGCAAATGTCTTCATGCCGCCCTCATGATGCGCGGCTAAAAGCTCTTTGCCCATGCTGCGCCCCCCCCGGGCCAAAGCCGCCTGTACACGAGAAGAACGCAGCGATTCAGCAAAAATATCTATGTTGCGGTGCTTTTTAAAGGCTTCCTGTAAATAGGAGAGGCGAATTTTCAGTTCTTTTTCTTCCAGCATATTTTCCCACTGGAAAGGCGTGCAAGGCTTCGGGATGAATGGGTTGACGCTCAAAGAAAGTTTGCCCTTGTTGCCGACTGCGTCCATCTCTTTTCGCACCTTAAAAACCAGCGCGGCTAGTTCTTCGATATCATCTTGGGTTTCGCCCGGCAAACCTATCATAAAATATAGCTTTATTTGTGACATGCCTGCTTCGGCAGCCAAGCGCACGCAGCGCAGAATATCCTCTTCTGTAACGCCTTTATTTATTATCCGGCACAACCTTTCGCTGCCCGCTTCCGGCGCTATGGTCAGTGTTTTTTGTCCGCTTTGGGCCAATGCGTGAGCCAGTTCGACGTCAAGCATGTCCGCCCGGATGGATGAAACAGAAAAAGCTATCCCAAAAGCTATCAACCGGGCCACCAATTCTTTTATTTGAGGATAGTCGGACACTGCGGCCCCCAACAACCCTACCCGGTCAGCTTCCGCCGGACGCTGTTCTATGGCTTGCCAGATTTTTTCCAGGCTGCGTGGCCGCGGTTGGCGAAAACAGTAACCAGCCATGCAAAAACGGCAATGCCTGCCACAGCCACGCGCTACTTCCACCGCAAACATATTGCCAAATTCAGTAGCGTTGCTGATTATTTCGTAATGACCGGCATATTTGTCTATATCTTGCACCCAGCGCCGTTTTATGGCCGACGGTCCGCCTAAAGATAAAAGCGCCGTCTGTTTGCCGTCGGCGCTATATTCCGCCTGGTACAAGGAAGGAACATATACTCCTGGTATTGTGCCCAATCGCGCCAGCTTTTCCCGGCGGAGTGAAGCATCGTCTTTTATGGCATCCAGTATATCATTTATCGTTTCTTCACCTTCGCCAATAACAAATGCATCCGCAAACAACGATAAGGGTTCCGGGTTGAACGTCGCGCATGGGCCGCCAATAATAACCAGCGGGTCGCGTTCACTGCGCTTCTCGCTATATAATGGCACTCTGCCCGCCTCAAGCATTGTTAAGAAGTTAAAATAATCGAGCTCAAACGACATCATAACGCCGATAACAGAAAACGTGCCAAGCGGTCGTTTGGTTTCCCGGCTCAACAGTTTTTCTCCTGTTTCTGGCAGAAAAAAACGCTCACATGAGGTGTCCCCACGCGCGTTTATTTCACGGTAAAGTATGTGCAGGCCAAGATTGGACATACCAATATGATAGTTGTTTGGATATAAAAGCGCAAAAGAACGGCGTGAGCCAGGCGCAAATACCTGTGCTCCCCTTTCATTTGCTAAAACGCATTTTTTTACTCGGTTGTTTTTGGAGGACGGCAAAACATTGACTCCTTTAAAATCTTTGAGTTTATAATAACATTTTTTAAAAGCAAAGGTAAAGAAAAATAAGCATAAACATACCCCTGGCAGCTTGACAAGGCCTCTTTGATCGCCTATCCTTTAAATAATAAATAATACAGCAGGGGATGATAAATATGCCTTATGTAAATATCAAAGTAACCGGTGGCAGCAGTGCGCCCACTACCGAACAAAAAGCCGCCCTCATCAAAGGCGCGACTCAACTTTTGGTGGATGTTTTGGGTAAAAACCCCGCCGCCACTGTTGTCGTCATAGAAGAAGTATCTACCGACAACTGGGGAATCGGCGGTGAAAGCATCACTGTACAGCGGCAAAAGACAAAGTCATGACCACAACCTCTGCATCGCTTCCTATCCGCACCGGCGGCCCCCAGCTACCTATACCGCTCGTAACTATCATGTGTAAATTGCCAAATTGTTTGTAGCCGTAATCAAGGTCATATATATACCTGGTTATAAAGTTATTGGGAATAAACTGCCCCTTATGTGTATGACCCGACATCAAAACATCTGCCCCGGCCGCCGCGGTTTCTTTTATCCTACGGGGCTGGTGGTCTGCCACCAATATAGGTTTCCCGTGATAAGCAGCCAGGTTTTCCGCCAGGTCTTTTTTGCCGGCGGTCTGGCTGTAATCATCGCGTCCATATAACACTACGCCGTTGGGAAGTTCCACCGCCTGATCGACCAGCATATTTATCCCCTGGTCTTCGAAATAACTTATCACTTCAGGTGCGTTTCTGTTGAAATAATCATGATTGCCCATTATTCCGTAAACGCCGTATTTGCTTTTAATATTTTTGAAGCTGCCCATCGGCGATTTACGTTTCACGGGCTGTAGTTCATTATCTATGATGTCACCGGCGAAAATGACGATATCGGGTTGTTGCCTGTTGATTTCCGCCACAAATTTTTCCGCCATAGCCTTGTCGACTATCTTGCCAAAATGTATGTCGGACAATAAAACTATACGCATTTTCGCGGTTTTGGCCGCTTTGTCTATTGCGAGATTGTAATATGTCGGCCGCGGTATACCAGCATTATATGCGCCATAGCCAATACTGGCTACGCAAAAAAGCATTATGCAATAAGCCGTTATTTTGGCGGGCTGTTGAAAAATAGCCAAACCCAATTTTTTCTGCAGAAAATTTACTGTATCGCACAACAGTGTAAGCAAAAAAGCATAGTAAATTATGGCCATCCAGTACGCCCCGGCTAAATACAAATAATCGGTAAAGGCATTGGGTATGATAGTGCCGTCTGTACGAAACAGCATACCTGCCACATCCAGAAAAAGCCACACGCTGAACAGCGCCCAGGGGCTGGGCAAAGAAGCGCCAAATGTATGGTACAGCCGGTATGCCACATATATATTCATTGTGCCAAACACCGTAGAAAAAAACAGCACAAATAAAGGCATCTTATCTCCCCTCTTGCAGCCAGTCCGCCAGTTCCCGGGCCGCATATCCGCCTAAAACCCTGTTGCCGGATACACTTAAATGAACTTCGTCTTGAAAATAGTTTACCCCATTGTCCTCTGGCAATAAAGCGGGCTGCATGTCTATAAGTTTCACTTTTTCGATGGAGCGCACAGCCAGCGCTTCTCTCAATGCCAGAAAATCTTCACTATACATTTTGGCCATCGGCACCAGCGGCAATATGCATCCGGTTTTTGCGCCACAAGACAACGACGCTTTTTGGATAGCCAGAATGTCTTTTACAATAAACTCCACTGGCCTATTGTCCAGTATTATATCATTTGCGCCGCCAAAAATGATAAGGTGCGTTAGGTTTTCCAGCCGCAATACACTTATTGCCCTAACAAGCATATCGGATGATGTTTCACCGCAAACCCCGCAATTGATAGTATCTATCGATAATTTTTCTCCTAATACCGAAAGCCAGGATACTCCGGGGCCAAATGGAAAACCGTAGGTCAGGGAATCTCCCAAAACGGCTAATTTCATAATTTTTGCACCTTTCTATCTGTGTATACAAATAAATACTTGCCAAAGCTTTAATTTCATGATATTGTTGCAATAATAAAATATGATTGCAATGATGGAAATAAGTAACCGCTATGTTTTTTAAGAGAGCCGGAGTTGGTGCAAACCGGTAAAGACTAACGGCGAAAGCCTCTCCAGAGCAGTATATGATGAGTATACCGCCGCCAGCGTTACAGGTGTCGAGTGTTGCCGCTTTGCGGCAAAACACAGGTGGTACCGCGGAATATTCCGTCCTGATTTCAGGGCGGTTTTTTTATTGCAAAAACTACAACAAATAATTTTTATGAGGTGTCAAAATGAGTAAACAAAGAATCGACTGGTCGAAAACCGTTTCTCCATATGTAGGCATGTTGCCTGATTCCGGCTTGGGCCGTTTCCTTGATATAATCGCCACAAATAAAAATGTTATTTCCATGAGTATCGGCGAACCTGACTTTACCCCGCCGCTTTCAGTAAGAAAGCGGTGCATACAAAGTATAGAAGAGGGCCATACTTCTTATACTTCCAGTTACGGACTGCTAGAGTTGCGCAAGGCTATAACCCGTGATTTTGAAAAAAAATACGGGGTATCCTACTCGCCGGATAAAGAAGCTATCGTTACGGTAGGCGTCAGTGAAGCCCTCGATTTGGCTATGCGCGCCTTGCTCTCCCCTGGCGACGAGGTACTGGTACCCGAACCTTGCTATGTGGCTAATAAAGCCTGTGTAATAATGGCGGGAGGTACTCCTGTGCCGGTCGCTACCAGCGCGGAAAAAGGATTTGTCCCGCAGCTGGAGGAACTGGAGGCTGCCATAACCGCAAAAACCAAGGCCATAATAATCGGCTATCCCACCAACCCTACTGGCGCCACCATGAAACATGAACACTTGCTGACCATAGCCCTGTTTGCCGAAAAGCATAATTTGGTAGTTGTATCAGATGAACTATATGCCGATCTTACTTATACTGGCAAGCATACCTCTTTCGCATCCCTGCCGGGTATGCAAGAGCGTACTGTATTGCTGGGCGGTTTTTCAAAAGCCTACGCCATGACCGGCTTTCGTATAGGTTTTGCCCTGGCGCCCGCCGAATTCATTGCCGCTATGCTTTCCATACACCAGTACACCATGCTGTGTGCGCCTACCCCAGCCCAGCACGCAGCTCTCGAGGCTCTATCCAGTGCTCAAAAAGACTGTGATTTTATGATGGAAACCTATAATAGCCGCCGCCAGCTTATGATAAATGGTTTTAAAAAGATTGGTTTGCCGGTTTTTGAACCGGAGGGGGCTTTTTACATTTTTCCTGATATCAGCGGTACCGGCCTCGGCAGCGTAGAGTTTTCCGAGCAATTGCTGGAAGCAGAAGAGGTCGCCGCTATCCCCGGCCCGGCCTTTGGCAAGTGCGGCGAAGGCTTTATCCGTTGCTCTTATGCAACATCCACTGAGCATCTCAAAGAGGCGCTAAAGCGTATAGACCGCTTCCTCAACTCATATAATCTGCAAAAATGCGCCAGTAAATAAATATTGTTGTAAATATAGTCAAAGAGGATACCAACTATAGGTACCCTCTTTTTTTGCTTTAGCAAGATTATTTGTTTCCCAACCACTTGGCAAGACATCTATTCATCAGATCGCTGTCGATAGGTTTAGAAAGATAGTCACTAAAACCTGCTGCCAATAAGGTCTGCTCTACTCCGCTCAACACGTTGGCCGTAAGTGCCACTATAGGGACGTTTTTATAATATTCGTCGTATTCACGAATTTTTTCGGTTGTTTCTACGCCATCCATATCTGGCATCATTTGGTCCATAAAGATCATATCATATCTCTTTTGGGCAATCATTTTCAGGGCTTCGGCGCCAGATAAAACCATGTCCGGTTTGATCTCATAATGATTAAGTATAGCTTCGCCCACTATCAAATTGATGTCGATATCATCTACCAGTAAGATTTTTGCGTCTGGAGCCGCTTTAAAAAACGGTTCGCTGTGTTTTTCCGCCTCATCGTTCAGCTGACCTAATTGTAGAGGCAATGTCAAAGAGAAGGTGCTGCCCTTTCCGTATACGCTGTGAATGTTTATAGCGCCTTTCATAGCATGGCAGATATGCCTGGTGATTGCCAGCCCAAGCCCGGTACCGATTACTTTCTTGTTTTTACGCAGGTCTAACTGCTCAAAAGGTGAAAAAAGTTTGTCTATGTCTTCACTTTTTATCCCTATGCCGGTGTCTGTAATATCGAAATGCAACATGCTGTCTTTTACGTAAACGTCCAGTTTAACACTGCCAGAGGGGGTATATTTGACCGCATTGACTAAAATATTATTGATTATCTGCCGCAGGCGGTTTTCGTCCGCGTATATCACTCTAGGCAAATCGTCAGACAGTGTATAGCTAAACCGCAGATCCTTTTCCCGGGCTGCTACGCTGATAAGTGATGCGATATTATCTAAAAGTTCGTAAAGGTCAAAATTATCCGGTGTCAATATCAGTTTGCCGGCTTCGATTTTGGAAAAATCCAAAATATCATTAATAATGCTTAAAAGCGAATTGCCAGCTTTTTTGATATTATAAAGAAAATTTTTCTGCTTCCCGGTGAGCGGATCTTGTTCCAAAGAACCCAATAAACCCAAAATTGCGTTCATCGGCGTCCGTATCTCATGCGACATGTTCGCAAGAAAATCCGATTTTGCCCTGTTTGCTTTTTCCGCATCTTCCCGCGCCCGGTCAAGTTCTGTGATATCGTGTATTATTATCAGTACGCCGGCAAATACACCGTCTTCTTTATAAAAAGGCAGGACATTGACGTCGTATCTTGCAGAGGCCGCCGCAACTTCCAGTTTAGTTTCTTTTTTTTCTGCCGCGCCGTCTCGAATAATAGTTTTAGCCGCCGCTACGACCTCGTCTGTAAAAGCCGACGGCGCATATCTTTCGACGATAGCATCCAGTTCCCGTCCTTGCAGGATAGACGTATCCGCTATATCTATGATACTTGTGACAGAACTGGTGCCAAACAAAAGTTTTAGGTTTTCGTCAAAAACCAAGATTATGTCCGGACAAGACTCCAAAAGCAGGCGCACATACATTTCCTGCCGTATTTTTTCATTAGCAATGGTTTTGTTGATACTTGCCTGCGTATCAACATTCAGCTTGAAAACAGCGCTGCGGTTCTCACTCACTCTCAGCTCACGCGCCAGTTTGTTTTTTTCGGTTTTGAGCGCAACCAGTTCAGCTTTCAGTGCATCATATTCTTTTTTAGTGATAACTGAAGCGTCTTGATTTTCCACCGAAAACTCCTTACTACTTATATAATAAGTGTTACTAAAGAATAGTTGTGAAAACGGTTAGCGGCAGATCCGTTTTTGACCGAGGTAGGGCATATCTCTCCGCCGGCATAGCCGAACATGAACGGTACCTCAAGCTGATTTTTGAAGCCTTCCGCTTCGCGTAAGGAGTCAGCACCCTGCACCATGCGACGGATGATGCAGGAAAAAGAAAGCACTCCATGTACTTCAGCCATAGCATTTATTTCTTTTATCTTGTCAATGGCCGTTGACACGACATCTTCTTCGGTGCATTTGGACAAGGTGAAAATAGAGTTTTGATCGACATTGCCACGAAATATCGCCGTACCATCCTCCGTGAAAGTTGTTAGCACGCGCATGACCGGTACGCCATCATAGTCCGCCCGTTTTTTAAGGTCTATCATAAACGGTACAAAAAGAAAGCTGTCTGTAGGCGCTCCATTGCTGGCAAAACCGCGTTCTTCAAAATATTTATAAGCGTTCATGTTATTTATTTCGGCTACAAAGGGCCCTTGTGCTTTAGTTACCTCTCCCTGATAGGCTAGGACATTGTCCTCGGGAAGCGTACCCACTAAAAAGCGCGGGTGGATGTTTCCATAACATAAGACAAAAGGCATGCATGTTTTGGAGTTTTCGCCATTATAGATAGTTTCACTGCTGTCAAAAGAAACTGTATCGTCTATGGCTATCGTGCCGAAAACCGGGGTGTTGGACAGAATACTGCCCCAGGTATTTGGATATACATCGCCTGCGTATTTTAAGATAAGCGGTGGAAATACCAACGCCAGTTTGGGCAGTTCGTTCATTCCTGCACTGACTTTTTCATAAGCCGCCCTGGTGGGCCCTTCTACTTCGTCCTCCAAAGACTGTGTTTGCCCCGTCTTGAAGGTAACATCGTCCGCAGTCATAACAAACAGCGTCAGTATCAGCTCGCCAGCTTCGCCGTTTATCGCCTGGGAGGAGGTCGTGACCCCGACTGTGTCAAACGGCAGTTTTTCACATATGTATTTTAGTGCCCCGGAATAAATAAACTCCGGGTGGCACATGATAATACCGACGGAATTTTCCATAAGCATTATTTTTTGAGCGATTTGTTCTTTTATTTCATGGTAAGCAACCTCATGGTCGTCCAACTCATAGGTATAAACACTTGCACATTTTAGCATGCTACTTCCTCCTATACGTAACATCACTTATAAATATTTACAACACATGCTATTATTTTATCACAAAAAAGTATAGCATGCCAATATCAGCTGCAAACATCCCTTTTTATGCCTCAAGTTTTTTGTTTTTATTGTTTCGCCACAATATAAACGCATAAACTACGATTATCAACACCACGCTGATAGCCAGCCTGTGCATATGTTGCTCATAGTTGACTATATCATGGCCTAATATTACTTCTATAGCTGTTGAAGGGAATTTGCCTATAAATGTCGCTATTATATAATCGCGCGAGCTTATTTTGCTTACCGCGCCAAGCGCGGTAAGTACGCCGGATGGAAAGTATGGCAGAGCCCTCGCTAGTGCCATAAAGGTAAGGCCGTTTTTGCCACTCAATTCATCCAGGTCTTTTAAACGTTTACTTTTTTCAATGATTAAAAGCGCCGATTCCCTGAGGAAAAACCTCATTATATAAAAGCTTATTATGACACCGATGGATTCTGCTATCCATGAAATAAGTATGCCGAGAGGTATACCGAATAATAAACCATTGGCAGTTGAAAGAAATATGGATGGCAAAAAACCTAGACAATTTACCAATACATCGAGAGAAAAACTTACCAGTATAGCCCATACGCCAAAAGAACGTAGATAAGCTACAGTCCCTTCAATATCACCTTTAGTGGATAATTCCCATACGTTAGTGTAAAAGGCAGGTGCCCATATCTTTATCGCTGCTAAAAGAAGCAGCATAAGTAAAAAAGCCGTCAGCTTTAAATATTTTTCGGCATTTTTGTTATCATCAGGCATTATATTTACCTTTCTTTAAAGTTATGAAAAAAATATCGTAGAGAATTTGTCGTCATAACTGGATTTGATTGAGGCTTTTATTTCTTCCATAGCTTCGGAATCATTGATTGTTTGTGCTGCACAGTCCCTTGCTAAAAATAACAAGTCAAGGTCAGAAAAAATGTCTGCCAGGCGCAAATCAGGCAAACCATGCTGCCGTGTACCAAACAGTTCACCGGAACCTCTCAGTTTCAAATCTTCCTCGGCCAGAGAAAATCCATCGTTGCAAGTCGTCATCAAGCTAAGACGTTCTGTCGCCTGCGGAGTATTCATGTTACTGATGAGGGCGCAGTATGACTGATGTTCCCCACGCCCGATACGTCCCCTGAGTTGGTGCAGCTGCGCCAGTCCAAAGCGATCCGCCCCCTCTACTATCATCAAAGAGGCGTTGGGGACATTTACCCCCACCTCGATAACAGTCGTGCTGACCAATACCTTGAGTTTGCCGGAGACAAAGTCCGCCATAATGGCATCTTTTTCCGCCTGTTTCAGGCGCCCGTGCAATAAAGCGGCCGGGATATCCCGCAAAAAATCATGCTTGAGCATTTCATACAGTTCTGTCGCGGAAAGCGCATTCATTTTTTCCGATTCTTCGATGAGCGGACAGACTACATAGGCCTGCCGTCCAAGTTTTACCTGCCTCACTAATCCCTGATATACATCTTTGCGCTTTTCCTCATTATAGCATAGTGTCACTATAGGCTTACGGCCAGGCGGCAGTTCTTTTATGAATGAAACATCAAGATCACCGTAAACGGTAAGCGCCATGGTGCGTGGTATGGGTGTAGCCGTCATTACCAGTGTATCCGGAGCGCCGGTTGTTTTTTGCACCAAACCCGCTCTTTGTCGTACGCCAAACCTATGCTGTTCATCTGTTACCACCAGAGAAAGGTTTTTAAATACTACGTCTTTTTGTAAAAGGGCGTGTGTTCCGATCAATATATCTAGCTCGCCGTTGGAGAGTTTTTTCAGTATTTCTTTCCGTTTGGCGAGGCTGCTGCCCCCGGTCAATAGTTCTACATCTACACCAAGCGGCATAAGTAAAGACGCGAGTGTTTCAAAGTGCTGCTTGGCCAGTATTTCGGTCGGCGCCATAAATGCTCCCTGAAAGCCGTTTTCTACCGCTTTTACCAGGGCAAATACTGCAATGATGGTCTTTCCAGAACCTACATCGCCTTGTAATAGGCGGTGCATGGGTGTGCTGTCTTCCATATCGTTTTCGATCTGCCGCCAGGTTTTTTCCTGGGCATTGGTCAAAGAAAAGGGTAATGCGCGGGAAAGCTTTTGGAGCAGTTTGGAACTGGCCGCATGTTTGAAGCCTTGAGATTTCAATTTTATTTTCTGGCGATGATACATCAGTCCGCATTGCATTAAATACAGTTCTTCAAAGGCTAGCCTGCGCCTGGCCGCTGCGTGCAATTTCCAGTTTGACGGAAAATGCATATTGGCAAGGGCCTCAGCACGACCAATAAAAGCGTTTTCTTTCAGGATTTTTTGCGGCAGTGTTTCCGGTACTCCGCTGTCTTTCGCTATAACCAAAGTGTTTTTTATAATGTTACGCAAAAAAATTTGTGTCAATTGTCCGCTCAAACTGTAGATTGGCAGGATGCCGCTCTTCTCCGTACCTTCTTCATACGTATCTATAGTAGCCTCGACAACCATTTTGGCTGTTTTACCAGGCTGTATTTTTCCCGAAATTATCACCGGCGCACCGTTTTTTAAGCTGCGCGCCCGGTATATCTGGCTGCCAAAAAGATATATCTCGGCGTAGCCGGTACGATCCCGCACTCTAACGAGGGCATAGCGGCGGCCACGCAGAGAGCGTTTCTCCTGCACAGAGGAAATCTCGGCCTGAAAGATTTGACGCTTGCCAAATTCCAGTGCGGCTATCTCTTTGGTTTTACCGTAATCGAGATAGTGTCCTTGACGAGGAAAATAAGACAATAGATCGCCGATCTTCTCTATCCCTAACTGTTTTAGTTGTCCGGCTCTCTTTTCACCGATACCTTTAAGGGTGCCCACGGGGTCTGTCAATAACATATCAAATCTCCGGCTTGCTTTTTTTATAAATATTGTGGTAAAATAACAATGTTGTATCTGAAGTATTTTCCTTCATAACAAAAGGAGGTGTAATATATGGCGAAACTTTGTGAGGTTTGCGGCAAAGGCGAAACATCCGGTTGCCTGGTCAGCCATTCCAACAGACATACTAAACGCACTTGGAAACCCAATATACAAAAAGTCCGCGCTAAAGTCGGCGATGAAACAAAACGCGTAAATGTTTGTACCCGTTGCCTGCGTTCAGGTAAAGTAAACCGCGCTATCTAAACAAAAAATTATTTATAAACAGAACTATATCCATATATGGGTATAGTTTTTTGTTATTTCATTAAGAAAGCGACCTTAAGCACTTTAAGGTCGCTTTCTTGATGTTAACTATTTTGCATAATCTACGGCACGAGTTTCCCTTATTACAGTTACTTTTATCTGTCCGGGATACTCAAGTTCTTCTTCGATCTTTTTGACGATATCTCGCGCCAAAAGTACCGAAGTCGCATCGTCAACCTTCTCCGGTTTTACCATGATGCGAACTTCTCTGCCGGCTTGTATGGCAAAAGACTTTTCTATCCCTTCGAAGGATTCAGCTATCTCTTCCAATCGTGTCAAACGTTTGAGATAGCTCTCGAGGGTTTCGCGTCTGGCGCCCGGGCGTGCGGCTGATACAGCATCTGCCGCCGCGACCAGTACGGCCTGCACAGTCATCGGCTCAACATCGCCATGATGGGCCATAATGGCATTGACGACTTCTTTGGATTCGCGGTATTTTTTGGCGATCTCCCCGCCTATTTCAACATGCGTACCTTCGACCTCATGGTCAATGGCCTTACCGATATCGTGCAAAAGACCTGCACGTTTAGCCAGCATCACGTCCACACCCAATTCGGCGGCCATCAGGCCTGCCAGGTGTGCTACCTCTATGGAATGATTGAGGACGTTTTGTCCGTAACTGGTGCGATATTTAAGCCGACCGATCAAGCGGATGATTTCTGGATGCAGCCCATGTACCCCGGTAGTAAAAGTTGCCTGTTCCCCAGCCTCTTTTATCTTTTGTTCGACTTCCTTTTGAGCTTTCTCCACCATCTCTTCGATACGCGCCGGATGTATGCGCCCATCGGTTATCAGTTTCTCGAGGGTTATCTTGGCTACCTCGCGGCGCACAGGATCAAACCCTGAAAGTATCACAGCTTCCGGTGTATCATCGATAATAAGGTCGATACCCGTCATCGTTTCCAATGTCCGTATATTTCGCCCTTCGCGCCCTATAATACGCCCTTTCATTTCATCATTTGGCAGGTTCACAACCGAAACGGTAGTTTCAGCAACATGATCCGCCGCACAACGTTGAATAGCCAAAGATATTATTTCACGGGCTTTTTTATCGGCTTCTTCTTTCGCCTGTTGCTCAAGGTCTTTAATGAGAGCAGCTGTTTCATGCCTAATCTCTTCCTCGACATTTTTCAAAAGCTCTTTTTTGGCGTCATCATAAGTAAGCCCCGATACCCGTTCGAGTTCTGCAAGTTGTTTAAAGTGCAGTTCGTCAACCGCCTGCTGTTTTTTCTCTACTTCGCCCTCTTTATGGGCGATCATTTCTTCTTTTTTCTCAAAAGAATCTAGCTTACGATCGAGATTTTCCTCTTTTTGGGTAAGGCGGCGCTCCATGCGCTGTAACTCATTGCGCCGTTCCTTATGCTCTCGCTCGGTTTCATTTTTAATTTTAAGCACTTCTTCTTTTGTTTCTAAAAGCAATTCTTTTTTCTTTGCTTCGCTGCTTTTTTCAGCTTCTTCCATTATTTTTCTGGCTTGAGCTTCCGCCGAACCGATTTTACTCTCGGCTGAACTCCTGCGTACAAAATAACCGGTAACCAGACCAGCGATAACAGCAAAAACTATTGTAAGGATTTCTTCTACGCTTATTATTTTCACCTCCTTTATGAATGTCAATCAAAAATATTGGGGTTTATCCCGTTTAACTTCACTAGTAAAAATTTACACGATTGGCTATATTAATTGTATAGGGTTTTAAAATATGTGTCAAGGTCAGGTATATTCCGGTCACCACTCACCTCGGCAAAGCCCGACAGCGCTTTTTGTATGGTGGGGTAGACAAACCCCTTGCCCGCCATATGGCGAAGCAGGCGTTCAAAAGAACGCTGATCGGAAATTTTATGGGTTTTCAAAAATATAGCAAGTGTTTTTTGAGCCCGCTCCACTTCATCAAATTCGATCGTGTCAAGGACTGCATTTATAATATGTTTATCCATGCCCCTCTTCAAAAGTTTTACCTTCAGGGCTCTTACACTCTCGGTACCGTTTCTTTGCCAAGCCTCACACATATTCCTACATAGTCTTTCGTCATTTAGATAATTATTCTTAACTAAATAGTTTAAAACTGCCTGAGCTATATTGCCCGGGCAGTTTCTTTTTGTCAGGTCGATCAACATTTCTTCTCGCGAACGGTCTCTTAGCAAAAGTTTTTTAAATGCAAAATCTCTAGCCTGTTCAAAGGTTTCAATCGTCTTTTTCTGCAGCATCTGTATCCGCCGCCTCACTGCCAGATTTTAAAGCGGCAAACCCCTCTTGCCTTATTTTGCCTTCTATCTCAGCCGCTATTTTCGGGTTATCACGCAAAAAGTCTTTTACATTTTCCTTCCCTTGGCCCAGTCTGTTGTCAGAGTATGAATACCATGAACCACTTTTGTTTATTATATCCATATCGACAGCCAAATCTACCAAACAGCCTTCGTGTGATATGCCCTGGCCATACATGATATCAAACTCCGCCTGTTTGAACGGCGGCGCTATTTTATTTTTTACAACTTTTACTCTTGTCCTGTTGCCTATTATATCGTTGCCGTTCTTTATGCTGTCTATACGCCGCACATCAAGGCGCACGCTTGAATAAAATTTCAGCGCCCGCCCGCCGGTAGTTGTTTCCGGGCTGCCAAACATTACGCCGACTTTTTCCCTTATCTGGTTGATAAATACGGCCACAGTATGTGATTTGCTGATAATACCGGTCAGTTTGCGCAAGGCCTGGCTCATCAGGCGTGCATGCAGGCCCACATGCGAGTCGCCCATTTCTCCTTCTATTTCGGCTCTCGGCACCAGCGCCGCCACTGAGTCAATAACTACTATATCTATGGCGCCGCTGCGTACAAGCGCATCGGCTATTTCCAAAGCTTGCTCTCCGTTGTCCGGTTGGGATATGAGAAGGTTGTCCACATCGACACCCAATCTTTTTGCGTATTCAGGGTCAAGCGCATGCTCTGCGTCAATAAAGGCTGCATAACCGCCTATTTTTTGCGCCTCGGCGATCATATGGAGGGCTACGGTGGTTTTACCCGAAGCCTCCGGCCCGTATATTTCAATGACGCGACCGCGGGGGATACCGCCAACGCCAAGCGCCACATCAAGGGACAAAGCACCAGTGGGTATAACTTCCAGGTTCATCTTGGCGCTGGCCTCACCCAGCATCATAATAGAACCCTTGCCAAAATCTTTTTCTATCTGGCGTATGGCCATTTCAAGAGCCTTGGTTTTGTCTATTGTTTTATCAGGTTTTTCCGCCATTTGGCACCTCCCAGTATTTATGACTATATTGTATAAACAGTTGTTCGTTTTGTCAATAGGTTATGTATTTTTCATCTGCAAAATTTCTTTTTGCGAAAAAGTGTATTTATTATTGCAAAAATGACAACGCACCTCTGTTTCCTGGTCTTGCGCCACAGCCTCAAAATCTTCGTCAGACAAACCGGCCAGCATATCCAGTATGCGTTCAGGCGAACAGGTACACTTAAACTTTACCGGCAGTTTGTCATGTATGGTCAACTGCACCGTATCGCCAGCTATTTTTTTCACTATATCCTCTGCATTTGCGCCATTTTCCAGCATTACAGTGACTGGAGGCAAGCTGTCAATATTTTCTTCCAGCTTTTGCAGTACCGCTTCATCCGCACCAGGCATGGCCTGCACAAAAAAACCGCCCGCCGCTTTTACCTTGCCATCGGTGCCCACAAGCACACCCAGCGCAATACTGGCAGGGGTCTGTTCTGAAACGTATAAATAGTTAGTCAGGTCAGCGGCTATTTCACCACTCACCAGATCGGCCCAGCCGGTAAACGGCGTTTTAAGGCCGGTAAATCGCGTGACGATGATTTTGCCTTTTCCTACGCCGCCGGCTACGTCTATTTTGCCGTTTCGGGCAGGCAGGTCTGCCTGCGGGTTGTCGACATAGCCGCGCACCGTATCGTTGCCGGCGTCGGCTACTATGCTACCCAGCGGACCGTCACCATCAATCTTAATGGTTACCCGGTCTTCCCCTTTTAAACTGGCCGTCAAGAGGAGCGCCCCCGTCATGGTGCGTCCCAGCGCGGCGGCCGCCAGCGGCCAACAACTGTGACGGGCGCACGCTTCTTCAACAAGCCGTGTTGTTTCTATGGCATATATTTTTACGCCTTCCGCTGTAGCGCGAGCCAGGCAATCGGGCATGGTATTACCTCCCAAAAATCACTTTGTTTTTAAAAACGCTTCTTCCACTTTGTTTAATACTTTAGGTATATCGTCGTTTATGACCACTGTTGCAATAGAATCAAGCTGCGTGCGGTCGTAGTTGATTATCACCAGTTTGCCACCGTGCCCGAGTGTATAATTTGGCAGTTGATTGGCCGGACCTACCACAAGAGATGAGCCCAGCACTATGATAAGGTTCGCCTCTTTGGCAGCAGTCACCGCCTGTTGCCAGTTTCGCATAGGCAACTGTTCGCCAAACAGGACTACGTCCGGGCGTAGTTGCCCACCGCAGTTGGTGCAGTAACATTCTTTCCCGTGATGATAGTCCGTCGCTGCCGGTTCTTCATCCCAACCGGGTGTTTGGGGGATGATTATCTTGCTGTCATAAACCATTGCGCATTTGAGGCAACTAACGGTGCGCAAACTTCCATGCAGTTCGTCAACTTTTTTCGAACCGGCCCTTTGATGCAGGCTGTCTACATTTTGCGTGACGATAAGCTTTACTTTGCCTTTTTTTTCCATATTGGCCAGCATTGTATGGCCGGGGTTGGGTTGGGTCTGCCAGAGACGGGCAATGCGCCACTGGTAGAAGAAATAAAAATCGTCAGGTGTTTTGTTCATAGCAATAAGCGTTGCCAGTGCTTCCGGGCGCTGTCGCCACAAACCGGTCTTGGAACGAAAATCGGGCAGCCCCGATGCCGTACTCATCCCGGCGCCGCTTAGTATGACCACATTTTTGGCTTCTTGCCATAAAGCCGCCACTTTTTTTATCTTGTCAGTCATCATGCAACCTCAATCACAGTTTCTTTATAATATTGACCATTTCCATGGCAGACATCGCTGCGTCAAAACCTTTGTTGCCCGCTTTTGTACCGGCCCGTTCCACCGCCTGCTCGATATTGTCGGTAGTAACTACGCCAAATATAACTGGCAGTTCTGCATGAAGACCGACCTGTGCTATACCTTTGGTCACTTCCGAACACACAAGATCATAATGCGATGTGCTGCCGCGTATTACTGCGCCCAAGCAGATTACTGCGTCATAATTACCGCTTTGAGCAAGTTTTTTGGCAATCAGCGGTATCTCAAATGCGCCCGGCACCCATACTGTAGTAATGTCCTTTTCGTTCGCTTCATGGCGTTTGAGCGCATCTAGCGCACCGCCCAGCAGCTTATTGGTAATAAACTCATTGAATCTGGCTACTACTATGGCAAATCGATACCCTTTAGCGGAAATATTGCCTTCGATTATTTTTCCCATCTTTACATGGCTCCTTTTATCATGATTTTTGTAAAATATGGCCCATTTTTAGCTTTTTACAGGAAAGATATTTGGCATTGTATTTATTCGACTCTATTTCGAGCGGCAAAGTTTCCGTGATAATTATACCATGCCCTTGCAGTCCGGCCCGTTTGGCGGGGTTGTTGGTGATAAGGCGTATGCTCGACAGGCCAAGATCAGTCATGATCTGCGCGCCTAGTCCATAGTCTCGCATATCCGGCGCAAAACCTAGGGCTATGTTCGCTTCCACAGTATCCATGCCTTTGTCCTGGAGGGAGTAAGTCTTTATCTTATTCGCAAGGCCAATGCCACGGCCTTCCTGCCGCATATATATTATAACTCCTTCTTTGGCCTTTTCAATCATTTTCAATGCTTCATGCAGCTGTTCGCCGCAATCGCAGCGCAAAGACCCCAATACATCTCCGGTAAGGCATTCGGAGTGTACCCGCACCAGCACGTCTTTCTTGTTTTGTATGTTTCCTTTGATTATCGCTAGGTGGCACTGGTTATCCATATCATTTTCATAGGCTATCAAATGGAATATACCATATTTAGTCGGAAGTTCCGTCTCTGCTACCCTTCTGACCATTTTGCTCATGTTTTTCCGGTAAGAGATCAAATCGGCTACGGTGATTATTTTTAAACTGTGTTTTTTCGCAAATTTTATAAGTTCCGGCGTTCTGGCCATTTCACCATCTTCACTCATTATTTCGCAACAAATGCCGGCTGCTTTCATACCGGCTAAGACAGCAAGGTCTACTGTTGCCTCGGTATGTCCGCTACGCCTGAGTACGCCCCCTTTGCGCGCACGCAGGGGAAATACATGGCCGGGGCGGCGAAAATCTGCCGGGCGGGCATTTTCGTCGATCATTTTCAGCATAGTATGGGAGCGTTCAAAGGCTGATATGCCCGTAGTAGTATCTACGTGATCGACCGACACGGTAAAGGCAGTATCGTGGTTATCTGTGTTTTTGAAAACCATTTGTTCCATGCCAAGTTTGTCTAATAATTCGCCGGACATGGGCGTACAAATGAGCCCTCTGGCATATGTGGCCATAAAATTTATCGCTTGCGGAGTAACTGTCTGGGCCGCCATTATAAGGTCGCCTTCGTTTTCTCTGTCTTCATCGTCAATAACGACGATCATTTTTCCATTTTTTATGTCTTCGATTGCTTCTGGTATAGTGTTAAACGCCATCTTCTATTCCTCCAAAAATCCATTTTCCAATAAACTTGCCCTGGTCAAGCTTTCTGTTTTCTTCTGCGGAACAGGCGATAAAAGTCGTTCCACATATTTTCCGATGAGGTCTGTTTCTATGTTAACGACATCGCCGGTTTTTTTATGCCCCAAAGTGGTATTGGCGACGGTATGCGGTATGAGCGATACGGCAAAAAAATCTTTGCCCAGTGCGCAAACGGTAAGGCTTATGCCATCTACCGCTACTGACCCTTTGTGTATTATATAGCGCAAAGCGTCAGGTGGAGCTGAGATAGTGACCACCGAAGCTATGCCGTCGGTTTTTTGGGATACCAGCTTGCCGGTAAAGTCGATATGCCCGCTGACCATGTGCCCGTCCAGCCGGTCTCCTAACCGCAAAGTGCGTTCAAGGTTTACCCTGTCGCCTGTTTTTAAATGGGGGATGACAGTGTTTTGCGCCGTTTCCGGCATCACTTCGGCGGTGAATACCCCGGTATCGATAAAAACCACCGTAAGGCAGGTGCCGTTGACCGCCACACTGTCGCCGATCCTCAGTCCATCCAGCACTATTTTGGCAGCGATGGACAATTTATAAGAGTTTCCGTCTTTGTTTATGGCGGTTATTTTGCCCAGTTCAGCTACTAAACCTGTAAACATCTCTTTCTCCTTATTTAATATAGCCGCTGACCATGATATCCGGCCCGATTTTTTCCATCTTAACATCCGACAGTTGCCAGGCGTCGGCGACTTTCTCCCAGCCGATGCCTCCTACCGGCCCCGGCGCCGTTTTGCCGGATATGATGATGGGCGCGATGAAAACATACAATTTATCCACCAGCCCTTGAGATAACATGGACGCGTGCAGTGTAGCCCCGCCTTCCACCAGTACACTGGTGATATTTTGCCCTCCCAGATATTTGAGCAAAGCGCTGAGGTCCACCCTCTCCTCCCGTGATGGCAATACCGCAACTTCCGCGCCGGTATCCATTATACGCTTGATGTTTTCCGCGGGCGCATTTTCGGTAACGGCCACAATCGTTCTGGCCAGGCCATCGCATAATAACTGGGATGTAAGTTCGATACCGGCCCGGCTGTCGACAATCACTCGAACCGGCTGTTTTCCGCCCGGCAGACGGCAGGTGAGCGCTGGGTCGTCTATTTTCACAGTGCCTGACCCGACTAGTATGGCATCGCAGTCATTGCGTAGTTGATGAGTAAAAGCACGTGACTGTTCACTGCTTATCCATTTGGAATCCCCGGTCACAGTCGCGATCTTTCCATCCAGTGACATGGCATATTTCGCTATCACAAAAGGGCTGTTCTCCAGTACCCATTTGAAGAATATTTCATTCAACAACTGTGCATCTTCTGCCAGCAGATCTTCCTCTACTTCGATACCCGCATTTTTTAGCATGGCGATGCCCTTGCCGTTAACTACAGGATTGGGATCACGCACCGCGACATACACTTTTTTAATGCCGGCGGCTATTATCGCTTCGGTACAGGGCCCAGTACGACCGTTATGACAGCAGGGCTCCAGTGTGACATACATATCGGCGCCCCGGCTATTTTCACCGGCAGCCAGAAGGGCTACCCGCTCCGCGTGGGCCAACCCGGCGCATTCATGCCAGCCTTCGGCTATGATTTCTCCGTTTTTTACCAAGACCGCGCCTACCATAGGATTGGGCGAGGTACACCCACGTGCTTTAGCTGCCACCTCCAGCGCCCGGCGCATATAAATTTCTTTCGACATCTGAAAAACCTTCCTGGCAAATAAAAAATCATACAGTCCTTCGTGGGAATGGCTGTATGATGATCATTTACGCCCTTTTTCATCCAGACTATACTGTCGGTTCCGGAATTTCACCGAATCATGCTGACAAGTCAGCTCGCGGACTGTACCGCCGGTAGGGAATCTCACCCTGCCCCAAAGGCTAATTATTTATTAAGTTATGTCCTCATAATACCACTTGCCATAAAAAAGCGCAAGTATCAGCCACGCAGTTTATTTACCGCCACTTCAATATCCGGCGCTCCGTATATCGCGCTGCCCGCCACCAGTACATCTGCACCGGCTCTGATGACCGCCGGCGCAGTTTCGTTATTTATTCCGCCGTCTACCTGTATTTCGGCTTTACTGCCGGAAAATTTTATCATATCTCGTAAACGGCTTATTTTATCGAGTGTGGAAGGTATAAATTTTTGATTGCCAAAACCGGGATTTACCGACATCAAGAGCACCAAGTCGACTTCAGCGATAAGTTCTTCCAAAAGCACCAGCGAAGTAGAAGGATTTACTGCTATTCCGGCTTTCATGGGCTGTCCACGCCAGGTTTTTCGTTCTTTGATATTATTGACAAGGCGGTTCATGTGTTTTTCCGTCTCTATGTGTACGACTATATAATCAGCCCCGGCTGCGGTAAAGTCGTCTAAGAGGCTGACCGGGTTCTCCACCATGAGGTGACAGTCAAAGACAAGGTTGCTCAACGGGCGCAGTTTGCTGACTACCGATGCGCCAAAAGTAAGGTTGGGCACAAAATGTCCATCCATAACATCTATATGTATCCAGTCGGCTCCCGCTTTGTCCACGCGCACGATCTCTTCGCCCAGCCGCGAAAAATCCGCCGACAATATCGAAGGTGCTATTTTTACCATATCAGCTCCGCCTTCCTTTGGCTTCTGCCAAAATATCCAGATAGTTTTGATAGCGTTCTTTATCTATCAGGCCTTCAGTCAGTGCCGCTTTGACTGCGCAGGAAGGTTCTGAAAGATGCAGGCAGGTGGAAAATTTGCACCCGGCGGCATATTGGGAAAATTCCGGAAAAGCGTCGCGTATTTCATATTCTGTAAAACCGGCCATATCATTAAGGCTGAAGCCCGGCGTATCTACTATATACGCCCCGCCGACCGCTATTAATTCAGAATAACGTGTAGTATGCCTCCCCCGGCCAATTTTTTCACTCACACTGCCGGTAGTCAATTGTAATCCAGGATAGAGTGCATTTAAAAGGGTTGATTTGCCGGCGCCCGACAATCCGGCAAACACTGTTATTTTCCCAACAAGCAGGTTTTGCAGTTCAGCTAGCCCATCACCATTGTCCGATGATAAAAGCAATGCCTCATAACCGATATTTTGATATTTCTGTTTTATTGGTAAAATATCCGCCGTATCATCAAGTAGATCGACTTTGCTGAAACAAAGAACGATAGGTATTTTAGCCTGCTCGGCCAAGATCAGAAAGCGGTCAAGTACGCCTTGGTTTAAATCCGGCTGCCTGCTGGCAAATACCAGCACCAGTTGGTCGATGTTCGCTACTGCCGGCCGCAAAAGACAGTTTTTGCGCGGCAGGATTTCTTCTATGCTGCCTTCTCCATTGACCGCCGACACAAATACGACTTTGTCTCCTGTCAATAAAGAAAATCTGGTTTTTTTCAGCCGCCCGCGTACTTTGCAGGCAGTAACACGCCCATTTGGCGTGCTGACATAATAATAACCGTTATAGTTCTTTATTACGGCGCCAGTTTCACTCAAAGAAGTTTCTCCTCCAGCAACTGGTTGTTGCTGTAAAATTGTACCCGTACTGTCCCCACTCCGTCGACCGTTTGCCGGATACGCGCACCAGGATCGTTGCTAGACTCGTAGACGGTACGGCGACCGCGAGTATCTGTGACGACAACCTTTATATCCTGTCCCTTCTTTCCAGTCGGAACGATAAATTCCACAATACCATGCTTTTCCTGTTCGGATAATGGCCGGGTTACAGTGATGGTAACTTTGCCGCCTTCTTTTATCTCCTGTCCCGAAGATGGGGTCTGGTCGACAACTGTTCCGCCGGTGTTGCTGGAAGTATATTGGTTGATTACTTCATTTAGTTTCAGTTTGAACATGGCAATAGTGTTTTTAGCTTCTTCGTCCTGCATGCCTCTTAGTTCAGGCATGGGTATGGTTTTCACCCCCGAATAAACTACAACTAGATCGACCGGTGAATGTTCCCCTATCTGGGCCGGCGGAGCCGGATTTTGTGAAAGGACTGTCCCTGGCGGTTTTTCTTTAGTATCTTGTTCTTCGACGCGCCCTACTTTTAGTTGGGCTTTTTGTAAGGTCGCGCGTGCCTGGTCAATGTTTGTGCCCACTAAAGACGGCACGGTAACGAGTGCAGGGCCTTTGCTCACAATAATTGTTATTTCGCGTTTTTCTTTGACGATACTGCCGGCCTCCGGAAATTGGTTGATGACAAAACCCGGCGGAACTTTGTCGTCACTTTCTTCTCTCGTATCATAAGCCAGCCGCTTGGTGCTTAGCATCTTTTGCGCCTGACTGATTTCTTTACCCACGATATTGGGTACTTTTACCTCGGCACCTCCCAAGAAAGAACCAAATAGCAAATGGCCGCCTAAAAAACTAAACATAAGCAGAACCACGACGCTGGCTATTTTGAAAAATCGCTTTTGCCAGAGTTCTTTGATTTTATCTATCCGGCGCTGCCAAGGGGTTTTATCTACATCAACTATATCCAAAAGGACAGTATCGGCGAAAGCGTCGCTGCCTTCATATCCTTCCAGCACAGTTTCGATATTGTCAAGGTCGTTTACCAGGTCATCAGCGTTTCTGTAGCGGTCAGTAGGCTGTTTGGCCAGTGTTTTTAAAACCACGGACTCTAATTGGGGCGGTATATTCGAAACAAAATCACGCAGGACAGGCGCGGGCGTCTGCACGTGATGCAAAGCCACGGCTACCGGCGTCTCTCCCTCAAAGGGCACTTTCCCTGTGAGCATCTCAAAAAGCACTACTCCCAACGAATATATATCCGAGCTATATGTCACATGTCCGCCTTGGGCCTGCTCTGGTGAGAGGTAATGTACCGAGCCCATAATCCCGCCCTCAAGGGTCACCGCCGAAGAACTGACCGCTCTGGCTATACCAAAATCGCTCACCTTGGGCAATGAATTTTCGTCCATCAGAATATTATGCGGCTTTATATCGCAGTGTACTATACCCCTTTTATGCGCACGCGCCAACGCTTTTGCAATCACCCTGGCTATATTGAGGGCGCGCATAGGTTCAAGGGGCGCTTCCCGCGCGATAAGTTTTTGCAGAGTTTCACCGTGTACATATTCCATAACGATGAAATACACATCGTTTTCTTTGCCCACGTCAAAAACGCTTACAATGGAATTGTAGGAAAGGCGCGCCGCAGACTGCGCTTCACGATGAAAGCGCGCGATAAATTTTTCGTCGGAGGCAAACTGCGGATGCAGGATTTTAACCGCTACTTCGCGTTCGAGCAGAAGGTCTATGGCTTTATATACTTCTGCCATGCCTCCGCAGCCGATATATTCTATTATTTTATACCTGTTTTGCAGCATAGTATCTTTTTCCATAGTGGTCTCCACTATCAGTATTTAAGACATATAATACTGATATTATCATCCCCGCCGGCCTGTTTAGCCGTATTTAACAATTCCGACGCCAACCGGCCTACGCTTTGTTTGTATTTTTCCGCTTTTTGCGCCAGTTCTTCGTCAGACACCATGTTGGTAAGCCCATCGGAACAAATTATCAATATATCGCCTTTTGCAAGATCGATGCTGCCGCTGTCCGGTTGGACAAAGTCAGCCGTCCCCACCGCCCTGGTGATGATATTTTTGCCCGGATGCACGGCCGCTTCATCAACGGTTATTTGTCCGTCTACAACCATCTGGGCTACCAACGAATGATCCGTTGTTATTTGGCTAAGTTTACCATCCCGGAAAAGATATAGCCGGCTGTCGCCGACATGAACATAAAAAAGTTCCCCGCGAATAACCTTTATCAAGGTCAGCGTAGTACCCATGCCGTTATATTCCGGTTTTTCATTGGAAAGGCAAAAAACTTTACGGTTGGCTATCTGTACAGCCTCCTCAAGAACGCCTAGCGCCGATTTGGCATTAAACGCCAAAGCGGCCAGGTGCTCTTTCACGCACTCCAGCGCCTTTTGACTGGCCACTTCTCCCGCCAGATGCCCTCCCATGCCATCGGCAATAGCATATAGCGACTTATCCAGCAATATAGTATCTTCATTTATTTCGCGTACGCAGCCTCGATCGGTCAATCCAGCAACCTGCATAAAAATACCTCCGGTAAAGCTATTCCAATTCGTACAATACAACTGTATTGGCTATTTTTATCGCATCGCCGTGTTGCAGCGTTTTTTTCGTGACACGCAAACCGTTCACGTACGTTCCATTCATGCTGCGCCCGTCGTAAAGTACGTGGTGTCCGTCTTCGTTGGCAATAAAGGCATGCAGCCTTGAAATGCCCGGATCGGTAAGTTCCAACTCGTTTCCGGCTGCCCGTCCTATATTTACACGCGCGCCTCCAATAGATACCCACGTCCCGGAGTTTATGCCGGATATGACTTTCAATACAGCCGGCAACGCCTGTTTGGCCGTTGCGGCCTGCTTGTCCGGTATAAATATTTTGGTATGACCATCGGCCGGTAGCGGATCTGGCTCTCTTTCCGTGTCTTTTATCTCAAGTTTTTCTTCAAGTATTCTTTCTTTATCTGTCGCTAACAGACTGTTAACTTTTTTCCACAACGACATATTTAATACCCGCACTTTCAAAAAATATCGCCCGGTGTATGCGCCGCTTTTAGCTGGCCACAGGCCGCCCTGATATCCGAGCCCATCTCTTTTCTTATTGTAGCAGTAATCCCTCTATCCTGCAAAACCATGCCAAAATCTGCTACGTCCCTACTGTCAGGCCTTTGCCAGCCTTTGGCTTTTACCGGATTAACCGGGATGATATTCACCGCCGCCAAACGCCCGGATAGTAGCTTTGCCAGCTTTTTTGCCGTATCAGGCGCGTCGTTTACGCCTTTTATCAAAATATATTCATAGGTAACTCGCCGCCCGGTGGCTTTAGCGTAGTTATCCGCGGCAGACATGATGTCTTGTATTTTATATTTCTTATTTACCGGCATAAGTTGTTCCCGCAAGGCGTCTGTCGGTGCGTGCAGAGAAATAGCCAAATTGATTGGAATATCCTCTCTTTGCAAATTCTCTATCCCATCCACTATGCCGCATGTTGAAAGCGTTATATTGCGATAACCCAGATTGTACAGCTCTGGTTGGTGTACAAGGTGCATAAATTTTACTGTTTCGGCATAATTCAAAAGAGGTTCGCCTGAGCCCATAATGATAATATTACCCACTCGACCGCCGGTTTGCGCAAGCTTTTTTTGAAATAAAGCCACCTGAGAGAGCATCTCGGCTGCCGTCAAATTTCGCACACAGCCCTCTAATGTGCTGGCGCAAAACACACATCCCATCGCACATCCCACCTGGCTGGACGCGCATACGCTATACCCGTAACCGTGCTGCATGCCCACGGTTTCAATGCTATTGCCGTCCGCCAAACGCACAAGAAGTTTACTGGTCAGTTTGTCGCGGGAGGTTTTTTCTGCCAGCACAGTCAAATCTTTCGGCAAAACCGTGCATTTTTCCGCAAACAGGGCTGCATCTTTTTTTGCAATATCAGTCATAGCGGAAAAATCCCACACATGTTGTTTATACATCCAGTCAGCGAGTTGTCTGCCGCGAAAAGCAGGCATGCCCATCTCCTGTGCAATATGCCTCAGTTCATCTACCGAGAGGCCGAACAATTCTTGTTTTTTAAAAGCCAAGATTACCACCTTTTCAGGTTTCTCTTTTCAGCCTGCAAATAAAGAAACCATCTACTCCATCTCGCTGCGGCCATAACTGCAGGTAATCTACCATAGCTCCCGTCAGAGGGTGTTGCATTTTTTCCAGGCCAAAGTCGCTGTTTTTAAGTAAAAACTCTTTTACCACAAACATATTTTCTGCTTCTTCGGTCGTACATGTACTATATACCAGTTTGCCGCCTTTGCGCAAATATTTAGCGGCATTTGCGAGCATGAGAGATTGCAGGGGCGGAAAAACAGCCAGGTCTTTTTCGTTTCTGCGCCACCGCAGGTCAGGCCGGCGGCGTAACACACCTAGCCCGGAACAGGGCGCATCGACAAGCACCCGGTCAGCCTTATCAAGCCATGCGGCTTTTTCTTCTGTGGCATCCGCGAGTATCGTGTCTATTATCGTTATACCAAGGCGTTTTGCGTTATCACTGATTATTTTCAATTTATGTTCATATATATCAGAGGCAAAGATTTTCCCCTTGTTTTCCATCAATTCTGCGATATGAGTTGTTTTGCCTCCGGGGGCAGCACACAAGTCTATAACGGTCTGTCCGCTCGTCACATCAAGAAAATGGGCGACCAGCATGGAACTCTCATCCTGCACCTGATAAAGCCCCTCTTTAAAAGACGTCAAGGACAAGAGCGGCGGCATGCTCTCAGAGACCAGCCCTTCCGCCGACCAAACCGATGCTCTGACCGCAGCCCCTTCTTTTTGCAAGAGGGCGGCCAACTCTGCGCGGTCGGTTTTCAGGGTATTAACGCGCAGACACAGAGCTGGCGGTTGATTGTTTAAAAGGCAAAGCTGGCGAGTTTCTTCTTCCCCCAATGTGTTTTCCCAGCGTTTTACCAGCCAGTCCGGATGCTGCAAAAGCACTTTTTTCGCCAGGGCGCTATCCTGCTGTAGTCCGCCGGATTCTTTCCAGCGTACAGCGCTGCGCAGCACCGCATTTACATATTTTGCGGTGCCTTCATGGCCAAACTTGCGCGCCTGCTTTACTGCTTCATTGCAGGCAGCGGAGTCGGGCACCCGGTCAAGATAGAATATCTGATAGACAGCCAGTCGCAGTATGCACAATATCATCGGCGGAAGTTTTATAAGCGGCCTGGCTGAAAATTTCTCCAGTAATATATCGAGAACTCCGCCCGCTTTAGCCGCCCCGTAAGACAGTTCGGTGGCAAACCGGCGTTCCAGATCGTCAAGGCGGTATTTATTAAGTTCCATATTGAGCGTTATATTGGCATAAGCGTCCTCCTGGCTGATCGCCAAGAGAACCGCAAGGGCTATATTGCGCGCGCTGGGCGTAGCATCATTGTGCTTTTTCAACGGCCTCGTCCTCCAAAATAAGGCTGCGCACAGCTTCTTCCACTTTTTCAAGATCTACTTCAGTATTGCAGCATGGCCCGCAGGGACGGGAGTTGAGAACGCCAAACACCGGCAAGGGAAATACGTCCTGTATGCCGCTGGTAAGATCTCTTTCACATGCTACGGCTAAAATCACTTTTGGCCGTATGCTTTTTACCACCAGGCGCGCAAGCGTACCGCCCGGCACCACCGCCATATGCGTACCGTATTTTTTACATATACCCAATAACCCACCGATAGGACACGCCCCGCATTGGCGGCAATTATTGATATCACGGGTTATTTTATGCGGACAACTATCTTTTTGCAGACAGTGCGGCAACAAAAGCAATATCCTGTCTGCCGGCACCTTTATCTGCTTTTGTACGACCAGATGGTTGCTCAATTCGATAAAAGAGCGATCAATGCGCTCTTTGTCTATGCTAAACAGTTTGCCTAGAAAAGACGCTATGGGGAAAAGAAAATTTATGCAACTCCAGGCCAATCCCTGAAACATCTTGAAGGTGGAGATACCCATCACAGCAAGCACCATGGACGAAATGAAAACAGCCACGCCAAACATGGCCAGCCCCACTAAAGCGCCTAAAATGAGCGGCAGATATGCATTTATGCTACTAAGCCCCGGCAGTGCTATATACCAGAGAAAATATATGGCCAAGGCCAAAAGCAGCCAACTTATCAATATCAATGCTAAAAAGAGGCGTTTTTGCGGCCTCGAATTGGTTTGAGCGCAACAGGTCATTGAGGTTTCTCCATACAAAATAATTCTTCGATATCCATGCCTTGAGCAAAAACATTGGCCAACATGCGTTTACGGCTTTCCTGCTGCACTTCCAATATCTCCAGGCAGCCGTCGCCAGTAGCCATGTAAAAGCCTTCTCCGCTAAGCCCTGACACATGCCCGAGGGGCGTCAAAGCCTCTTTCCCCGGAGCAAGCCTGCTACGCAGTATTTTCAGGCGACCGGCTTTGGTAACCGTATAAGCCACCGGCCAGGGATTCATGCCCCGTATCTTGTTATGTATTTCCCAACTGGTCAAAGACCAGTCGATGAGTTCCATTTCTTTGGTGAGTTTCGGCGCATAAGTAGCTGCGCTTTCATTTTGCGGTGCCGGTTTTATACTACCGTTTTCAAGGCCATGCAAGGTATCCAAAAGCAATTGCGCGCCGGTCTGGCTTAACGCATCGTGCAACTGGCCGGTAGTGGTGTCGCCGCCGACAGCAACCTCGTTAGACAGCAATATAGCTCCGGTGTCCATGCCTTTATCCATCAGCATAGTGGTGTTGCCGCTTTTTGTGTCGCCGCTGAAAATAGACCAGTGTATCGGCGCCGCACCCCGGTATTTAGGCAGAAGGGAGGCGTGCAGGTTTATACAGCCCAAGGCAGGTATGGAGAGTATATCTGCGGGCAATATCTGCCCGAAAGCTACTACTATGATGGCTTCCGGGCGCACAGCGGCGATTACGGTAACAACTTCCGCAGTACGCACTTTTTCCGGTTGCAAGAGCGGGATGCTCAGTGCAAGAGCCGCTTCCTTGACCGGCGAAAAAGCGACTTTTTGCCCTCTGCCCTGCGGCCGATCCGGCTGAGTCACTGTCAGCACTACTTCATGTTTTTTAGCCAAAGCCTGTAAAGCCGGTACGGCAAAAGTCGGCGTACCCATAAAAACTATGCGCAAAACTATTCCTCCTCGGCTGGTTCCAAGGCTTCAGCCTTCATTATGCTGGTAGCCCGGTCGATAAACAGGATGCCATCCAGGTGATCGAGTTCATGTTGTATGGCTTGCGCTTTGAATCCATCGGCCGTAACTTTGAAAGGCTTACCTGTGCGGTCTTGCGCAGAAATATCTATTTGAGCCGCCCGTTCGACCGTGCCAAAAAAACCCGGTACACTCAGACAGCCTTCCTGTTCGCATATCTGAACACCCTCGGTGCGGGTTATTTCGGGGTTTACCAATTCCAATAAGCCATCACCTATATCCACGACGGCCACACGTTTGTTTACACCGACCTGCGGCGCGGCTAGACCGACGCCATTAGCGTCCTGCATGGTATCAACCATATTATCTAAAAGTGCTTTCAAGCCTTTATCAAATCTTTTAACAGGCAGCGTTTTTTCCCTGAGTACATTATCGCCGGCTGTCCTGATGGTCAATTTCGCCATAAGATTATCCTCCAGATGGCAATTTTTATGTAAATAAAACTACTTTGCCAATAATAAATTAAATCACATTTAGAGGATCTATGTCAATCGATACGGCACGGTCTTCCAGCCAACCAGAGGCTTTTAACCAATGTTTAATCCTTTCAGGGCGTTTTGCTTTAATGAGAATGATTATTTTATGCATATCCTTTACTTTAGACACTGTACCTTGGAAGGGGCCATTTATTTCCAAATAACCCGGAGCCGGTTGTTCCGCTTTGATCAGTTCCAGTGCAATTTTCTCTGCTTTTTCCAAAGCAAGCCCTTCTGTTTTGGCGGCTACGGTTATCTTTATCATGCTGGAAAAAGGCGGGTAAAAGAGTGCCTTGCGCTCTTGGAGTTCATAGGCGGCAAATTCGTTATAATTTTGGGTCACCGCATAGTTAATAGCCGGGTGGGCTGTTTCATAGGCTTGTAAAACCACTTCTCCTTTTTTGTAACCCCGGCCGGCCCTTCCAGCTGCCTGGGTAAGTAAAGAAAAGGTCCGTTCAGCCGCACGAAAGTCCGGCAGGTTGATGATAGAGTCGGCGGCCAGTATGCCGACTAGTGTTACATTCGGTACATCATGACCTTTGGCGACCATCTGCGTACCCAAAAGTATCTGATATTTTTGCTGTTTAAAATCTGCCAGTATTTTGTCATGAGAAAATTTTTCCCCGGTGGTATCCTGATCCATGCGTATCACCGCCAGATCGCCGAAGCGTTCTTTGAGCTGGGTCTCGGCTTTTTGGGTGCCACTGCCGAAAAATCTGATGCGCCTGCTTTTGCAGGAGGGGCATTCGGCAGGCACCGTTTCTTTGTGACCACAGTAGTGGCAGCGCATCGCCTTGTCTGTTTCGTGGTATACCAGCGATACCGCGCAATGCTCGCATTTTACCGAATATCCGCAGTCACGGCACAATACAAAAGTAGAAAAACCCCGGCGGTTTAAAAGAATAATGGCCTGATCGCCCTGTTCGACGGTGTTTTGCAGTTGTGCCAATAATTTATAGGAAAGTACACCTTTATTGCCTCTTTGCAGTTCGTCTTTCATATCTACCACAACAACATTGGGCAAAGTGGCGGACAGAGGACGCTCTTTTAATTCCAATAAAATATACTGACCCGTCAATGCCTTGTAGTAGCTTTCAAGGTCGGGCGTCGCGCTGCCCAACACTAGTGGGATGCCGGAAACTTCCGCGCGTTTTTCCGTTACGGCGCGGGCGTGATAACTTGGACGTTCTTCCTGTTTATAGCTAAACTCATGCTCTTCATCCATTATTATAATTCCCAGC
>JAVBNN010000014.1:0-2700 GCA_031551525.1 Acidaminococcales bacterium | reverse complement strand
GGTGGCCATCGCGCGGGCGCTCAATATGCGCCCCAAAATAATGCTGTTTGACGAACCGACTTCCGCCCTCGACCCGGAGATGATCCAAGAAGTGCTCGACGTTATGGTAGACCTTGCCAAAGAGGGCATCACCATGGTGGTGGTAACGCACGAGATGGGTTTTGCGCGCCAGGTGGCTGACCGGGTCATTTTCATGGAAAGCGGCAATATCATCGAGAGCGGCAACCCGGAACATTTTTTTACTGATCCGGAAAACGAGCGCACTAAAGCTTTCTTAAGCAAGATAATGCGCGCCCATTAATAGCAGAAGGAGGAACAAGCTATGGGTACAGGGCCTTTTTCTCTGTTCAAATGGCAGGCTTTGGCCGGCGACTGGCAGATATTTGCCGGCGGTTTTTTATCAACGATCGAGATATCCTTGCTTGGCCTCGTCCTCGCATTGTCCATCGGGATACTTTTCGGCGTATTCGGTGTTTCGCACAATAAACCTTTGTCTTTCATGAACAGATGTTATGTGGAGTTTTTTCAAAACACTCCTTTAGTCATCCAGATATTTTTCCTCTATCACGCCCTCCCTCATCTGGGCATAATGCTGCCGGTGTTCAGCATTGGCGTACTGGGTGTCGGTTTTTATCACGGCGCTTATGTGTCAGAGGTAGTACGCGCCGGCATACAGGCGGTACCAAGAGGACAAATGGAAGCCGCTTATTCCCAGGGCTTTTCTTTTAGCAACGCTATGCGCTACATAATACTGCCGCAGGTAAAGCGTATGACTCTGCCGCCGATGACCAATCTGTCAGTCAGCCTGATCAAAAACACTTCTGTACTGGCCATGGTGGCAGGCGGAGAGCTCATGTACTGCGCCGATTCCTGGTCGAGCACTACGCTTCATTATGGCCCCACTTATGTAGTCACCGGCCTTTTATACCTCAGCCTGTGCCTCCCTCTCGCTATGTACGCGAAAAAACTAGAAAAGCAGGCGGAGGTGTAAAATGGTCGGAGTGCTCTTTCAGTCTGATATACTGGTTTTTCTCTTCAACGGCCTCTTGATCACTTTAGAGATAGCCTTTTTCTCTCTTCTTTTTAGTATGGTTTTCGGCATTGTTCTCGGTATCATACGCTTTGGCGGCAATAAAACGCTAAGTTCTATGGCGGCAGTCTATATCGACTCAGTACGCAATCTGCCGTCTCTTTTATTTATCCTGGCCGCCCGCTTCATGACCACCCTGCCGCCGATATATTCTACCGTACTGGCTATGTCGGTGTTCGGCACGGCCATAGTCGCCGAGATCATTCGCGGCGGACTCAATTCTATCGGCAAAGGCCAGTGGGAAGCCGCCAAATCACAAGGCTTTGGTTTTTTAAAAACTTTGCGCTATATCATACTGCCCCAGGCTTTGCGCAATATGATCCCGCCCCTCATGTCCCAAACCACTACAGTCATAAAAGATACCTCCTTCGCCTGGGCAGTCGGCATCGAAGAAATTACCGGACGCGGCATGATAATAATGGGTAAATACAACAGCACCCCGCAAGTTTTTGCGTTGTTCGGCATGATAGCGGCTATTTACTTCATTTTAAACTATTCACTATCCCTGTACAGCCGCAACCTTCACAAAAGCTTGGCTCATCGCAGTTTTTGACAGGTCAGCCTGTTGAAATAAACCCCCGGCAAGGGGCAAAACTAAAAAGGATGTGACAACTAATGAAAAAAATCAGCACAGTATTTTTGGCTATCTTTGCAGCTTCTATACTGCTCATTGCCGGTTGCGGCGGCTCTTCACCCGCTCCCGCGCCAGCGAAACCAGCAGTTCCCGCCAGCAGCGGCACTGCCATCAAAGCCATCAAAGACCGCGGCATACTAAAAGTAGGGGTAAAGGTAGACGTACCAAAGTTTGGCTATAAGGACCCTGGCAGCGGCAAAATCGAAGGCATGGAGATAGACCTCTCCAAAGCCATCGCCAAAAAGATCCTGGGCGACGAAAACAAGCTGTCCGTCGAGGGCGTCAACCCCAAAACACGCGGCCCGCTCCTTGATAGCGGCGCTATCGATCTGGTTATAGCTACTTTTACCGTGACACCGGAACGCAAACAGACCTATGATTTCTCCGACCCGTATTTTGTTGACGGCGTCGGCCTCTTGGTCAAAAAAGATTCCGGCATCAAGAGCATAAAAGACCTTAACGGCAAAACCGTAGGCGTAGCGCAAAGCGCCACCGGCAAAAAAGCCTTGCAGGAAGCAGCCGACAAAGCCGGCGTCAAAGTAACCTTCCTGGAGTTTGGCACCTACCCGGAAATAAAGACTGCGCTTGACGCCAAGCGCGTAGACGTATTCTCCGGCGACACCGCCATACTTTTTGGCTATGTCGAAGCCACCACCGTTGTCCTCGCCGACCGTTTCAGCCCGCAACAGTATGCCGTGGCCTCCAAGAAAGGCAATAACGACCTTGCCAAGCTGGTCAACGATACTATCGCCGAAATGAAAAAATCCGGCGAACTGGATAAACTGTTCAAAAAATGGGGCATAACTGATAAATAAGCTCCCCTACAAAAAAACTCCGCCGGTCGTTTAGATCGGCGGAGTTTTGGTTTATTTCAGTTTTTCAGCAACAGTGCCTTCGTCCCAGCCGAGCATTTCTTTCAACAGCTCGTTGGTATGTTGGCCAAGGAGCGGGGCCGGGGTTTTGACTTCGCCGGGGG
>JAVBNN010000037.1:0-22591 GCA_031551525.1 Acidaminococcales bacterium | reverse complement strand
AGGATGAACAAACGACCGTTAAATCTTTGGACGACTTTTTGTTGTTTGCCAACAAAAATGTTGTCGACCGTTTGGGCCTCGAGGACAAAGATGCCCAGGTACTTATGATGTCCCGCCAGGAATTCATGGCCACCGCAGGTGAAATGTCAAAGGGCAGCGGCAGTATGGCTGTCCGCCTTCAGGCATCGGCCAATACCCTCGTGGGTGAACCTATCATGACTAATTTTAAAATCTATCCCAACAAACTTATTTATAAAGATGGCAAGAAAATATACTCCGAGCAAATACCGGAACATGTCGATAAACGCGCGGCCGAGGCTATCTTGGTGGCATTTTTGTCAAGGCTGAACAATCAGGCGGTAGAGGACGGAGTGCTGCCCGACCCGATCACCGGCAATGTGGGCAACCTCGACATACCATATATGATGGAAACCATGGAAAAGATACGCCACACTACAGGCGCTTTCAGTATGACCGCGCGGGCCGGCCAGGATATTTACACCATGGGGCCCCTCCAGGTAACGCTGGAAATAGCTTCCGCGCCATGAAAACTGAAGGACTCGTGATGGCGGTAGACCCGGGCCGGAAAAAATGCGGCCTGGCCATACTTGATAGCGATGGGCAACCTGTGTTTTTACAGACCGTACAGGCGGCATACTTTGCCGAAACCGCCAAAAATCTGCTGGAAAAATTTACGCCTTCTATAGTGTTACTAGGCAACGGCACTGCCGCGGAGGAAACACTGTCGCTGCTGGCCGGAGTGCTGCCGGGTAGCGGGATGCCGCTCGAAAAAGTCGACGAACGCAACACTACTTTACTGGCTCGCGATCTATACTGGCAGTACAACCCGCCGAGCGGCTGGAAGAAATGGCTGCCGCGCGGCCTCTTGCCCCTGCCGGAGGCGGTGGACGGCTATGCCGCCCTCGCTTTGGGCAGGCGCTGGCTGATGAAAAATGTTTAAAAAGAACAATTGGAAAAGAGCCATAAAATTTTTTGTAAATTTTTTACAAAAAAGAAGGAATTAAAATTTTTATGGCGAAATAGAACCTTTAAGATTTATAAAGCAATGTTATTTTGACGATTTTTGTCTTTATTAGTTTGGTCAAAAGCTGAAGGCTGCCGACGGGGAGGGAAGGAGGTGTACCTTAGGGCCCGGGAGCGGTAAGCTGAAGTAGGCTTGAGATACGGGAAAACGTTCAGGATACGGGGAAAGTGTGATAGTGAGGAAACAAGGAAACTCTATTATCTGTCTTTCTGTTAAGTAGCTTGGACCCCCGTTATAAAAAACAAAAAAACCTAAGGGGGAAAAAGAATGAAAAAATCTTTAGTAGTAACTCTGGCGCTGGTTTTCGTACTCGGCATCGCCGGTACCGCCTTTGCCGCCAATCCGTTCACCGATGTTCCGGCTAACCACTGGGCATACGCTTCCGTTTCCAAACTGGCTCAGGCCGGTATCATTGACGGTTATGGCGACGGCACTTTTGTTGGCCAACGCAACATGACCCGTTATGAAATGGCTCAGATCATCGCCAAGGCTATGGCCCGCAGCGATAAGGCTGACGCCGCTATGAACGCACAGATCGAAAAGCTCGCCGCTGAGTTCTCCAACGAACTGAACGGCATGGGCGTTCGCGCTGCACGTCTCGAGAAAAACGCTGACAACGTCAAGATCACCGGCGAAGTCCGTTTCGGTGATTGGAACTATGATGGCGACTATATTCGTCCTGCTGCCGGTAGCGACAAAGACGAACTGCGTTCCCGTCTGTGGTTGCGCGGCCAGGTCAACAACAACTGGTCCTACACCGGTATGCTGGAGCAAACCGACAACCTCAGGACCAACGGCAATGCTGACACCACTACCCGCCTGCGTCGCGCCTGGGTAGACGGCAAAATGGGCGACTTTGGTGTAACCGCCGGTCGTTTCTACTACAAACCGGTTTATGGTTTGGTATTTGACGAAGATGCCGACGGCCTCAAAGTCAGCTATGGCAAAAACAACGCTAAATTGGATCTCTTCGTAATGCGTCCTACCTATACCAACTTTGAAATTGCTGGAGTTGGCGACGGTGACAGGAATCAGGTATACGGCGCCGTCCTTGGTCTCGGCCTTGGTAAAAACATCGACTTCAAAGCTGCTTTCTATCAGACCGAAGGTATGAATGATGCCATCAGCGAAGCAAGTTCCGCTATCTATGAAATCGCGCTCGGTTTCAACTTCACCAAAGATTTTGGTATGTGGGCTGAATACCTCCGCGGCGACAACCTCAATGACAACGGCCGCAGTGGCTGGGCCGTGCGCGCCGACTACGGCAAGATGGTCCGCAGCAAACCCGGCACTTTCAACATCCATGCCGGTTACTATGACCAGCCGCTTGGCACCATGATCAACACCACCCAAGAACTTGATACTGGTAAAGCTATATTTAGAGATGGCTACAAAGGCTGGAAAGCTGGCGTAGGCGTTATGGCTGCCAAAAACATCGACCTGAACATCGAATACTATGACTTCGACGCTCAGCATGAAGATTATGATGCTAAATTGCTGTGGAGCTATGTACGTTTCTACTTCTAATAGTTAAAAATGTTCTAGTAACACTAACACAAAAATACCCCTCCGTACGGAGGGGTATTTTTTGTGACTATACAGCGTTAACGGCGATTATGCAGATAGGGGTTGGGTTGTGAGCTGTCTTCCGGGCCGGGTCCGGTTTGCGCATGCGGGTTGTTATGATGCGTATTGCTGGGCCCCGGCCCGTTATGCAGGTAGGGGTTATTGATTTTTACATTGCCAAAGTTTATCTTGGCCATAAACCTGCTCATTGCGGCATTGAATTCGCTGTTAAAAGAACCTTTTTCCGAGTAACATTCGTCAACTACGGTCGCCATAGTTGCGTTATCGATAAGCAGTAATTCAAACTGGATGATCGGTTGGCCGTTGCTGTTTTTGGCTCTTAAACGATAGGCTGCGGCAAATAAACTGTAATCGGCCCTGGAGTTTTTAGCTGCCGCAATCTCGTCACCTACATTGCGATAATTGGCTGGCAGGAATACCCGCAGGGAGTGGTGTCTTTCGAGGTCGGCTTTGATGGTGCGGTACATATAGGTTTCCGCATTGGCCACTTCCTGGGGAGGCGTTTTGCTTGATAAAACAGTAAGAAAGACCGCGACTGTGGCATTGTCTGAAACAGTTTCATTGGGGTTTACCCTGCTGCGCTCTTCTGCTCCCACTCCAGTCGAACAGCAAAAAGTAAAACATAAGGCCAAAAGTAAAATACATTTTTTCAAATAGATCACTCCTTATATAATGTTTAGTGTGAAAATAAAACTATATGGCTATTATATAACAAAAAACCGTATGTTTCTACAAAAAGCCGGACAGATTTACTGCCGGGTTTTTATAGCAAAAAGAAACCCGGCAGCAAAAAATTGTGACATATTTGCAATATATTTCTGGCGGATAACACTTTTTCTTTGCTATATGGTAAAATAGAAAAGTAAATACCTGTATGGAGGGGTGGTCAAGTGAAAAAAAGTCTTAAAATAGCTGCCTGCGCTGTGCTGGCTCTGCTGGTTTCTTTCCAGCTCCTGGCGCAAGGCGAAGCCGCGCCGAAACGGCCGGACAGGAATAAGGTAAAACCGGCCCGTTTTGCCAGGGTCGCCATCTTGCCGGTGATAAACCTGCAGGAAGACGTTGATTACGCAAATACGCTGGTCTTTCAGAAAGCACTCGAGGTCTTCAGGTATCCCGATTACGAGATATATGACGACGACAAGGTTTATAAGGCGCTCGACGAAATCAACTACTACGAAGCCGGCAAACAGGGCGTTACGGAAGAGATGCTCCGCACGGTCATGCAAAAATCCGGTGTGGAAGTTATCGTCATGGTCAAACTCAATGAACTGACCCAGGAAAAATACCGCTATGGCCGGGAAGATACGGATGAATTGACTATTGATATGAATGTGATGGCGATCTACAGCTGGGATAAAAAAATCGTCAATTGGCATATCCGGGATAAAAAACAGGTGGAATACGGCGCTATAATGAAAAGCAACTGGAAAATGCAGACATATGGCAACTATGTCGATCAGCAGCTGACCCGGATCGCCAAACGGGGGATGCAATAATAGTTAGGGGGTAAGCGATTTGCGGCGGAAAAAATTACTGACGGTTTTTTTAACAGTTGTTTTTAGCGTGGCCATGCTTGCGCCTGTTTATGCGGACAGCCCGACGGCGCTTGAGAAGGTCAACGAGATAGAGCGCATTCTTTATGGCGCGGAACAGCAGGGTGCGCTGCTCGACCGGGTGAACAGCCTCGAGGTGGATGTATACGGCTCGGCTGAAGTTGACGCGCTTTTGACCAGGATAGACCGTGTATATCGTTATGTGAAGGGTAGTTCCGGCAGTACGGAGCCGTCTTTTTTGACCAAGATCAACATGATCGAGTGGAGCTTCGCGGAAAAGCTTAGTGAAGGTCCCGCCAAGACGCGGCTCGAGGATGTGGAGAAGCTTTTGCACGGACGGACTGACGAGGGCGCTTTGGACGACCGGATAGACGTGCTGATGGCTATGGCCTTTAAAGAGGGTGCGGTCGAGATGCAGCGCGTGGTTTTACCCAAAGACTTTCTCATCAAGGTGGGCATAGCGCAGGATCTGCACAGTAAAACCACCAAAGTAGGCGACGACGTGCTTTTTCGGGCGGAGGACAATGTTTATGTTGGCAATGTTTTGGCTATCCCCAAAGGGGCTGTGGCTCACGGGAAAATAACCAAGGTATCGCCGGCCAGGAATTTTGGCCGCAACGGTGCTATTGAAATCGAGTATACCGGCATAAAGGCTGTTGATAGCAGCAATGTACCCATAACTTTAGGTAAACTGGCCAAGGAGGCTACCGAGTCGATGGCTTTGGCGGCGGGCGCCAGCATGGCGGGGATGATCATCCTCGGGCCGGTCGGCGCTATCGGCGGAGTGTTTGTCAAGGGAAAGGAGTATAGTATTCCCGCTGGGGCGGTACTTTATGTCCAGACTAAGGAAGACTGCCCACTCAACGGCGTATATATGCCGGAGGCCCAACAGGGCAGCCAGGTTCAGGAGCCTGTACATCCCGGTTCGGGCGGGCTTTAATAGCGAAAATCGTAATTTGACAGTATTGTGTAAACCCTCCTTGCCGGAGGGTTTTTCTTTAAAAATGCTGTAACAGTAATTATGTAGAGGTGGCACAAAGCCCGCGGCTATGTTACAATAATAAATACGGTATTATTTGATTGCCGAAGATGTGATTTTGCTTAGAAGGCGGACGAATGCATGTATCATAGCAGGGTTGAAAATAAAACAAAGTTGCTGGCGGGTATTTTGTTATCGCTGTTTATTTTATGCTGTCCGGTTGACGTAGCCGAAGCCGCGAAAAAGCAAAAAGAGGAGCCGGTGGAAAACCTTCCGGTGACTATATATGCCGATTATGTGCATTACGAAGAAAGCAGCGGCGACCTTTACGCAGAAGGAAATGTGCGGGTCATCCAGGGCGGTCAGGTGATGCTGGCCCAGCGGATAGACGGCAATGTGAAGACCGGCGACATCTGGACCCGCGTAAAGACGGAGTTCCGCGAACCGGCGACCCAGACCAAGTTTTTCAGCGATAAGATAGATTATAACTACAATAGTAAGACCGGGCAGGCGGATAATGTGACCGGCAAGGTACGCAAGGAGAATATGCAGGCGGACAAAGTAGATATTTATCCAGACCGCATGCAGGGACATAACGCCATGATGACGCGCTGCACCGCTAAAGGCACCAAGTGCCAGCATACGGTTGCCAGACGGGTGGATATATGGCCGGCGCCGGTAAATAAGCTGATTGCTTATGACGCCAAAGTGTATGTTTTGGGGATGCAGATCGCCCACCGCACGCGCTATGTCACGTCGTTAGGCGAACGGGACAACCAGATACCGCGCATTGGTTATGACAACGACTATGGTTATTATGTCGCGCAAAACTATAGTTTCCCGATTGACTATAAGACGACTGTGGGTGTCAATATGCTGGCTGGTACCGAGATAGGCGGACGTTCCATAGGTTGGGCCAACCATCAGGAAACAAATTTCCGCATCAGGTATTCTTATGGTTATACGGAAGACAGCGACAATCACTGGATAAAGAAAGAAAATAACATCCGGGCGGACTATTATTACAAGCGTCTGTTTGGTTTGCCGTGGAAGTATAGGTTGTGGTTTGAGCGCGGTTTATGGAAAGACGATAAAAAACAAAGCTGGCATAAAGATATCGGTATTTATTTTAGCCGTGACCCTATTTACCTAAGTCGCGGAAAATCCATATGGTTTAACCTCGGTACTGGTTACCAGGTGGTCGAAGAGTCTTACCGCAACACCCGGCAGGACATCTATCGCTACGATATCGGCCTGACTAAGAGGATTTCTCCCAAGTGGATGGTAAACGGAGTTTATTCCAATTCCAGCAGTACGACTACACTCTTTAACTATAACGCCATCAATGTCGCCGAATCGTTCAGCTATACGATAACCTGGCGACCGGACAATAAAAATGCCTTTATGTTCTACCAGCAGCGCGATGTCGCCAACGACCGGGTGTATATGAACAAGGCGTCTTATGTGCGTAACCTGCATTGCTGGGATTTGTATATTTTGTATGAACGTGAGCGGCGGGTAGGGCAGCCTCACGACAATAAATTCCGCTGGGAAATGCATCTGGCTATATAAAGAAAGGCTGGTACGGAAAAATGCGTTATGACATCGTGGAAAAATCAATAAACGAGCATCAGAAAACCATAGATATAGTAAAGGCGTCCATGGTTGGCAAAATTGCGGAAGCAGCGGCTATGTGCGCTGAAGCCATGACGCGCGGCAATAAGGTGCTACTTTGCGGTAACGGCGGCAGCGCGGCCGACAGCCAGCACCTAGCGGCGGAACTGGTCGGTCGGTTTCAGCGTGAAAGAGGCGGTTTGGCGGCGGTAGCTCTGACGACCGACACCTCGATACTCACGGCGGTGGGCAACGACTATGGTTTCCGGGAAATCTTCGCCCGCCAGGTGGGTGGCATAGGTTGCGAAGGAGATGTGCTCATCGGCATTTCCACCTCCGGCAACAGTGATAATGTGCTGGCGGCGATCGAAAAAGCGAAAAGTATGGGCATAAAGACCATCGGACTGACCGGGCGCGATGGCGGTAAAATAGAGCAGATATGCAGCCTATGCCTGAATGTGCCGGCCCAGGCTACCGCGCGCGTACAGGAGGCGCATATCCTGATCGGGCATATACTCTGTGAACTATTGGATGACTTGGAAAATGAATAAGCCAGATAGCATATCATTTCTGACAGAACAGGCGGATAAGCTAAAGATCGCTGTTGTGGGCGACGTGATGCTCGATTGCTATTATTACGGCGAAGTAAAGCGTATTTCGCCGGAAGCGCCGGTGCCGGTGACGAGAGTCACCGGGCAGTCAGCCAGCCTGGGCGGCGCGGCCAATGTAGCCGCTAATTTGGCGTTTCTGGGTGCGAAAGTCTATTTAGGCGGCGTAAGCGGGCTGGATGAGAACAGAGGTAAATTACTGGATTTACTTAATAAGGCCGCCATAGACAGCAGTGGCCTTATTACCGGCCAAGAACGAAAAACCATCACTAAACTGCGTATATTGGGTTCCAACCAGCAAATGTTGCGCTTGGACTTTGAAGAAACAGGCGTACTGTCGCCGCAGGAAGAATGCAGCCTTCAAACATGGTTTAAAGGGCTGGTAGCAAACGGCCTTGATGGTCTGGTGATTTCCGACTACGCCAAAGGCGTCTGTTCATCAACTATCTGCCCGTGGCTTATCCAAAAGGCTCACGAGGCCAATATTCCTGTCCTGGTTGACCCTAAAGGCAGCGAATGGGCTAAATACCAGGGCGCCGATTGCATTACGCCCAATGTAAAAGAGATGGGTGAGGCGGTCGGCCGGGTCTTGCCGAACGAAACGCTACAGATAGTAAACGCGGCCCGCGACGCTATCTGCCAGTATGGGGTGGCCTCTGTCCTGGTGACCAGGTCGGAAAAGGGTCTGTCCTTTGTCGCGGAAGAAGAAGCCTTTACTGTACCGGCCGCGGCGCGTGAAGTTTATGATGTGTCGGGCGCCGGCGATACGGTGGCGGCAGTTTTTCTGGCTACGCTGGCTGGCGGGTTACCCTCCGGCGAGGCGGCCCTTTTGGCTAACCAGGCGGCGGGCATAGTCGTCGGGCGGGTAGGTACTTATGCGATCAGAAGGGACGAGCTTTTAAACGAAGTATTGTGCGAAGAACGCAGCGCGGGCAAAAAGTACCGGCCGCTCAACCGGCGGGAAGTCGAGATGCTGGCCGCCGGCTGGCGGCAGCGTGGGGAAAGAGTGGTATTTACCAATGGCTGTTTTGATATTTTGCATACCGGCCATGTGACCTACCTGGAAAAAGCCCGTGCCTTGGGCGATCATTTGATAATCGGCCTGAATTCTGACAACTCGGTAAAAAAGCTCAAGGGAGAAACCAGGCCTCTGGTGTGTGAACTGGACCGCGCGCGGGTACTATCCGCTTTAGGCTGTGTGGATGCGGTGGTTTTGTTTGCAGAAGATACGCCGGAGGAACTGCTTAGCGCGGTAAAGCCTGATGTACTAGTCAAAGGCGGCGACTATGCGGTGGACGAAGTGGCGGGCCGGCAGTACGCCGGCGAGGTGAAAATAATCGATTTTGAAGAAGGTTACTCCACCACCGGCGTTATAGAGAAAATCAGGAAATTGGTCGAGGGGGGCAAATTATGATCATCGTTACCGGCGGGGCCGGGTTTATCGGCAGCAACCTGGTCAGAGAGCTCAACGAGCAGGGACGCGGCGACATCCTTATCGTAGACAATCTTACCAATGCAGACAAGGCGCGTAACTTGAGCGGTCTCAAAGCACTCGACTTTATGGACAAACATGCTTTCAGCGACGCGCTCAAACAGGGTGTGTTCAACTATGAAAATATAGAGATAATGTATCATCAGGGCGCTTGTTCGGATACCATGGAGTATAACGGCAAGTATATGATGGAAAACAATTTTGATTACAGCAAACAGCTACTGCATTTTTGTCTGGAGAGAAGGATACCGTTCATCTATGCTTCATCTGCTTCTACTTATGGCAGCGGTGCTCGGGGATTCAGTGAAAAACCGGAATGTGAGCAGGCGCTCAACGTGTATGCCTACTCTAAACTGTTTTTTGACCGTTATGTGGCGCGGCATCTGCCGCAAGCCCGTAGCCAGGTAGTCGGGCTGAGGTATTTTAACGTATTCGGGCCGCAGGAAAACCATAAAGGACGCATGGCGTCTATCGCCTATCAGTTGTTCCGTCAGATGCAGGAAACTGGAAAAATCCAGCTTTTCAAAGGTGCGGACGATTACGGCGACGGCGAACAACAGCGCGACTTTATTTATGTAAAAGATGTGGTCAAAGTCAATCTGTTTTTTGCTAACAATCCTTGCTTGAGTGGTGTGTTCAACTGCGGTACAGGTGAGGCGAACGCCTTTAATATGGTAGCCAAAGCCGTAGTCGACCATTTTGGCGCCGGTGAGCTGGAATATGTGCCGTTCCCGGATAAATTGCGCGGTAAATACCAAAGTTACACACGGGCCGATACCTCTAAACTGCTGGCGGCCGGTTATGACGGCGGCTTTACGCCGCTGGCAAAAGCCGTGGCGGAATACTGCGCGCTTTTAGCGGACAACGACGGGTACTTCGGATGAAACCGGCTGTTTTTTTTGACCGGGACGGTGTTTTGAACATAGATAAGGGCTATATTTTTCAACCGAAGGATTTTGAATGGAACGAAGGGGCGCGGGAAGCAATAGCTTTGCTAAGCCAAAAAGACTATCTGGTGTTTGTGGTTACCAACCAAAGCGGAGTAGCGCGGGGTTTCTATAGCGAAGATGATATAAAAAACCTGCACGCCTTTATGCAAGAAGAGTTAGCAAAGATTGGAACGCAAATCGATGCTTTTTACTACTGCCCGCACCATCCGGATGGCAGTGTGCCGGGCTACACCAGGGAATGCGACTGCCGCAAACCGGCTCCCGGCATGATAGAAGCGGCACTTGGCGACTTTGCTATAGATAAGGAAAAAACCTTTCTGGTCGGCGACAAGCCGACAGATGTTAAGGCGGCTGAAAATGCCGGTATAAAAGGCTATCTTTATAAACAGGGGAACCTGAAAAACTTCGTGGAGGGCCTATTTTGAAGAAAGAGGCGCCTGATGTCTGAACAGTATACAAACATCCTGGTCATAAAAATGAGCGCCTGGGGCGACATTATACACGCTTTGCCATCTCTTCATGCTTTGCGCAGCCTTTATCCGGCGGCTAGAATAAGCTGGGTGGTTGAGCCGCAGTTTGCCGATCTTTTGCCGGAGGCGCCTTATATAGATGAAAAAATAATTTTTTATAAAAATGATCTTAAAAAGAAAAGCGTATGGGGCAAACTCATATATTTGCAAAAACTGAGAAAAAGGCTGCAGAACCATCATTTTGACCTGGTCATTGATTTGCAGGGACTTATGAAAAGCTCTCTGGTGGCGCTTCTTTCCGGCTGTTCAAACCGTATCGGCTATTGTGAGATGCGTGAAGGCAGTTTTTTGGTAACGCGTGCTATTTGTGGCCCTAACAGCAAAAATCACATAGTAGAGCGATATCTTGATGTTATAAGATATCTGGGCGCACAAGTGGATAAAGCGGTTTTTCCGCTGCCGGGTTTTGCGGATCAGGAAACTAAAATGAAGGCTATATTACGCCAACAGGGCATAACGGGGCAATATGCGCTTTTTTTCCCTGGCGCAGGCTGGGTGACCAAGGAGTGGGCTATTGAACGCTATGCTGCTTTAGCGAAAAAAATTGTCAGCGAAGGCGTAGCGGTGGTGATAGCCGGCGGGCCGGCGGATAGAGAAAAAGGGGCTAAAATAAAAGAACAGGCAGATTTGCCGCAGGTGGCCGATCTTGTTGGCGAGACCACCATGCTGGATATAGCCGCCTTGATAAAAAACTCCTGTTTGTGTGTGGGTGGTGACTCTGGACCATTGCATGTGGCGGCCGCAGCTACAGTACCGACAGTTGCTATGTTCGGTCCTAGCAGTTCCGACCGTTCGTATCCCTATGGCGACCTTAATACCAGTGTTATTACCGCGGCGGAGTGTTCCCCCTGCTTTAAACGTACCTGCCCTACAAAATTCATCTGCATGGACGATATCAGTGTGGACAGGGTATTTGACGCCTGTTTGCCGCATCTGGTTACGGAGAATGCATAATGGAAATAAATAAAGCCAACACCATACTGGTAACCTTTCTCATGCAACTGGGCGATCTGGTGCTTATCACTCCTTTTCTTACTGCTTTGCGCCGTGCGGCACCGCAGGCGAAAATAACTCTTTTACAGGATGTGCGGTGGCGGGAAGTCATGGCGGGCAATCCCGATATAGATGAAATACTGACCATTGACCGCAAGGGCAAGGACAACAAGTTCTCCGCCTTGTGGCAGTACAGCAAAAAATTACAGCAAAAAAACTTCGATCTGGTGATAAATCTCAATCCCAGTGAGCGCTGTACTTTTTTGGCGGCATTCAGCGGGGCGAAATATAAAATCGGCGCCACACCAAAGATATTTAAACTGTTTTTTGACCATAAACTTAAACTTGACCGGCAGGCACACGCCGCAGACATGTATCTGTCGACACTCAGCCAACTGGTCGATACTGACTTGACAAACGATGGTTTGAAAGTGATGCTGTTGCCGGGATATAAAGAACAGGCAGAGGAGTTTTGGCGAAAAAACGCTATAACTGCCCAAGATAAACTGATAGGTTTTAATATAGGCAGCGCCTCGGCTACCAAGCGCTGGCTACCGGAGCGGTTTGCCGCAGTGGCGGATGCTGTGGCGGGACGAGGCTATAAAACAGTATTTTTGGGCAGTAAGGATGAACTGCCGGCGGTAGCAACGGCAGTCAGCCATATGTCTACGCGGCCGCTCGTCGCCACAGGCGAGTTTGGCCTGGGCGCCCTTACGGCTGCCTTAAGCCGGCTGGAACTTTTAATAACCAATGACAGCGGCCCCATGCATTTGGCGGTAAGCCAGAAAGTGCCTCTGGTGGCCCTCTATGGGCCTTCTAAAGCAGAACTTTATGGGCCGTATAAATTTGACCGGGCGACGGTTGTGCGGGCCGAGCCGCCCTGCACAGGTTGCCGGGAACGCATGAAACACCAATGCACTGACATGCGCTGTATGGAAGACCTGTCGGTGAAACAAGTACTGGAGGCGGCGTACGCCAGCCTGGCGAAAGGGAAATAATATGTCGCTGTGCGCGGTGATTCTTACCTGCAATGAAGAAAGACATATCGTAAAAGCTGTACAGTCGGTGCAAAAGGTCACCGATGAGATATTTGTAATTGACTCGGGCAGTAGTGATAGGACTGTCGAATTGGCTGAAGCGCAGGGCGCCAAGATTTTAAGTCGCGCCTGGGACAGTGATTTTGCGGCGGCGCGTAATTTTATCCACGATAAAACAGACGCTGACTGGATATTGCAGATAGACGCCGATGAGCGCATTTCTGACCAACTGGCGGATAATATCAAAAGGGTCGTGGACGCCGGAATAAACAGGATATATTGCTTTCGCCGCACAAACCATGCTTTCGGTAAGCAATTTGGCTACGGCGTTTTCCGGCCGGATAAAGTAAGGCGGCTTTACCCCCGGGGCAAAGCAGTGTGGGCTGGTGCCGTGCATGAAAACCTGGGAAGCGGTCTTTCAGAAGAATTTTTGACCGGCAGTCTTGATCATTATACATATGACAGTTTTGAGCAATATTTTAAAAAGTTAAACAACTATACTACCATTTGGGCGGAAGAAGCTTATGGCAAGGGCAAACGCACTAATTTGGTAGAGGGATTCATACATGCGGTATATGCACTTTTTAAAATGGTAGTGATAAAAACCGGTTTTCTGGATGGCCTGACCGGTTTGGTAGTTTGCTGTTTTAATTTTACTTACACTTTATTAAAATACACCAAATTAAACTATTTACAGATACAAAACAAAAATGACGAAACTGTTTCTTTGCCTAAACGCAAGGGGGCCAAAATTGCGTTTGTCGTAGCACGGTATGTATCTGGCAAAGGCGGTATGGAAACGGTAGTCTCCAAAACCATACAAAACTGGAAATATGCTGACGACAAGGTGGACTTGATAGTTTCCAGACGGACGGGTTCGCCTTCCGATTGGGTGGACAAGGTTCCGCATATAAAACTGTGGTTTGCGGCAAGGTGGCTGGAGTATCCATTGCTTGTACTGCATATGTTTTATGTGCTTTTTCGGCTACAACCGGAGGTCATTGTGGCGGCAGATGCCAAGGCGGTCATGTATTCCTGTTGGTACAGGGACATATTTGACAAAAAGGCATGTGTTATTTCCTGGTTACACTCCACTATCGGTGAAAAAAGAAAAAGCAGGGTACTGGCTGCAGATTGGCATTTTTGCATATCGTCCGGTATGGCGGAAGAATTGACGGGATTTGGCATAACAAAGGATAAAACAAGTATTATCTATAATCCTGCTGATAAAGAGCAACTTTTGCCAAGGTCTGCAAGTCCGGTTTTTGTTTATATGGGTCGGCTTGTGATGGAACGTGAAAAATGCGTAGGAGATTTTTTGCGGGCGTTAGTGTGTGTAAAGGGTCCTTGGCGGGCAATGATAGTCGGGGACGGGCAGGATGAATATGAATTAAAGATTTTGGCGGAAAAACTGGGAATTTATGACAAAATTACCTGGACGGGCTGGCTGTCCGAACCGTGGTCCGCCGTCACTGAAGCAAGCGCGCTGGTGCTTACTTCAGAGTTTGAGGCCTTTGGCATGGTGCTTGTGGAAGCAATGCAAAGGGGGATACCTTGCGTAAGTGCCGACTGCCCTTCCGGGCCGCGCGAAATAATAATAAACGGTGAAAATGGCTGGCTCTACCCGCCGCGTGATGTAAACAGGCTTGCGGAACTCTTGCAAAATATAATTGATGATCCGGCGATTTTACCTGATGCCGAAAAAGTGCAGAAAAGCGTGGATAAATTTTCCACCCCGACAGTCATCGCCAATATGCGCAGGAACTGTTTGGAACAAGTAAAAAAAATATAAAATAAAGGTTGCTTTTATATGGCTATTATAGTGACCTCGTAATTTTCGACGAACATTTTAGGTTTTGCATTAAAAGGTTATTGCTACCACAGTAGTAACTAATTAAACAGATAGTTATCATAAGATAAATGACAAGGTGATGGGCGGCAAGATGTTAGTTGATAAAATAAAATCTGTCCGGCGGGCCGATATGTTGGCAGAGCGGGCAAATGTACGGAATATCCTGGTGATAAAACTTGAACGCTTTGGCGACACACTATTGCTGACACCTTTATTGTCCACGCTTTTGCTAAACTACCCCAATGCATCAGTAGATGTGGTGGTTTATGCCGGGACAGAGGCAATTTTGCCCAAAGACGGCATGATAAATAAGATTTTCAAGGTGGACAGAAATCTTAAAAGTCTAGGTATACGAAGACAATATAGCGGGGAGTTTAAGTTACTGAAAGAACTTAATCAGACCAGGTATGATTGTGTAATCAACTTGACTGACCGGTGGCGGGCAGGTTTCTATGCTTATTTACTGCATCCGAAGTTCAGCGTTGGTTTTGACTACCCGAAACGCAATAATATGTTCTGGAAAATGCTGCATTCTGAGTTGATAGATATGGGGCTATATAATGAACGGCATACGGTAATGCATAATTTAAGTATATTGGAGCCGCTCAATGTGCCTAAAATCATAACAAAAGTTACCATGCATTATCAAAAAAGCGACATGGAAAAAGTTGATGGTGTATGCCAACAGTACAATTTGAAAGAATACATATTGATTCAACCTACGGCTTTCTGGGGATTTAAAATGTGGCCGCCTGGGAAATTCAGCGAACTGATAGGCCACTTACTGGAAAAAGGGGAAACGGTAGTAATTACGTCTGGAAAAAATACGGATGAAATGAGTATTGTCGATAGTATCATAGCGGGGTGTGGTTCACGGTACGATCAAAACCGACTAGTTAATTTAGCGGGTATGCTGGAACTGTCTGAATTGGCGGTATTTATCGACAAGGCTAAGCTATTTGTGGGTGTGGATTCGGCGCCGATGCATATGGCGGCGGCGCTAAAGACTCCGTCGGTGGTGCTTTTCGGCCCGACTAACAGAAAACAGTGGCATCCGTGGGAGTCGCCCCATATACTCTTATGGGCAGGTGATTATCGGGAACTGCCAAAGGAGGTTGATACGGATACTGACGAGCGGTATCTTGACGCAATACCGGTGGAAGATGTAAAAGCTGCTGTTGAAAAATGCCTTGCGGATTCGTCGCAGGCCTGTATACTAAACAATATCTAAATTTTTTTCTTACCTTTAAAAGGAGTCTGGTATGACCAATCTTTCGGAAGAAACACCAAAAAAGAGTTACCTCGATTACTTATTTATATTTGTTGCTTTTTTAATGGGAATATCTGTCAATGTTACGCCAGCGTGGCTGAACATCTCAATGGGCTTGGCTGTGTTATGCGTATTATTAAAACATGATTTTACTAAAATAAAAGCGGTTTTAAAGCAACCGCTGGTTTGGTTGCCGGCGCTCTTGTTTTTTATGCTGGCACTTTCATTGTTGCTGCATGAGAATTCTTATGGTGTGGAAATGTTGGGCAAGCATAAGAAAATACTGTATGTATTGCCCTTAGCTTTGTTTTTTCTATATGATCGCATTTTGCCCAAATATTTTTTGAAAGGTTTTTTGCTGGGCAACGTCTTGATATTGGCAATTAGTTTGCTGGCGGGATTTTTTGACCTTTTCCCCGGGATGGTAAAAGCCATAAATCCAACAGTTGTTAAGGGGAACATATCGCAAAATTTTTTCATGGCTTTGTCGGCGATGTTTTGGCTGTCCGGGACATTTTACAGCCAAGGGATTAAGCGCTTGGGATATATGGTATTATTGCTACTGGCCAGCTACAATATACTATTTATGGTATGGGGAAGAACGGGGTATTTGGCACTGTTTGTAGCTGTGGCGGTATGGTTGTTCATGGCGCTTAGCAGCAAACAGCGTGTAGTAGCCGGTTTTTGTATGTTCTTGGCAGTAAGCATGTTTTTTGCTCTCCCGAACCGCGCTATGGATAGGTTGAATATTGGGATGAAAGAGGTAGACAAGTATCTGACCGCGCAAGAGCAAGGCGTTCAATACAATAATTATAACTCCATGGGCTTACGGACGGCTTTTGTGAAAGAGTCCTGGCGGATGATAAAAGAGGCGCCGATACTCGGTCATGGCGCCGGCAGCTTTTATTATGCCATACCAAGATACAAATACAGTGTCAATAACCCCCACAATGCCTACCTTTTGGAAGCAGTGCAATTAGGTGTTGTTGGCCTAACGGTTTTCCTCGGCTGGCTGTTTTTTTGCTATAAAGCCGCCTGGCGGTTGCCGGACAAGAAAAGAAATTTTTATATAGCAGCGCTCAGTGCCTATATGGCCTGTAATTTTTTCAATTCATTTATCATTGATTTTTCTGAAGGCGTTCTTTTTGTGATTATTACCGCGGTTTTGGCAGGCTATGCGGTAAGAACAAAAGACGAAAACAGGTACATATTGTCGATAGGGCAAGAAGTCTGACAATTAGGCACTTACTATAGCTGCCAATAAGTGGTACAATGAATATATTATAGGTGTGTTGGTTTAGCAAAAATGCTTGGGGGATATAGATTTGCGCAGATTACTGGTTTCGCTGTTTATGGTGACGCTGGATATAATAACTATTGCTACAGCGGCTTTTGTGGCGGTATTTCTGCGCTTTGACGGGAATGTTCCGCTAAAATACCTTAACTACACGGTAGTAAGTTTGCCTGTACTTATTGCAATAAGTGTGGCAGTATTTTATTTCTTCAAGTTATATAACCGTATCTGGCGGTATGCTAGTATCAGGGAGTTTCTACTGATCATCGGCGCCGGGGTGAGCAGTACCGTCATATTTTATCTTTTATTGGTCGCTTCCGGACAGAATTTTGCTTTGCCGAGAAGTGTGCTCATCATTTCCATGATACTGGTCATTGGCGGTGTTGGCGCATCCCGCCTGGCCGTAAGGACTTACTCCCATTACCGGACAAACCAAAAAAACTCCTGCAAAGTCGCGGGCGGACAAAATATACTGATCGTAGGCGCCGGTGACGCCGGCGCAATTATTGCCAGGGAAATCCTGCAGAGTAACAGGACGGGCAGAAAAGTGGCAGGGTTTATTGACGACGATAAAGTCAAGCAAGGCATGGTGATGTTCGGCAGCAAGATACTGGGTGACCGTAGCAGGATCAAGGTTGTAGCGGAAGAATACGCTATAGATGAAATCATCATAGCCATGCCGTCAGTAGATGGCGGCATAGTCAGGGATGTAGTAAATATTTGCCGGGAAACCGGCTGCAACATCAAGATGGTGCCCAGCATATATGAACTTATTGACGGCAAGATAACGCTAGATCAACTGAGAAATATAGACGTCGAAGACTTGCTGAGACGCGATCCGGTCAAACTGGATCAGGAAATAATAAAAACCTATCTGCAGGGAAAGAGCGTATTGGTAACAGGCGCCGGCGGGTCGATCGGCTTGGAAATATGTCGGCAGGTGGCCAAACTTGCTCCCAAAGAAATAATCCTTCTGGGGCGTGGCGAAAATAGTATCTATGAAGTAGACTACGAACTGAGGAGCCTCTATCCGACGGTAAAAACACATGCCGTTGTTGCCGATATTAAAGACGAGAAAAGGATAAACAAGCTGTTTTTTGAATTCCGGCCGCAGGTGGTCTTTCATGCGGCCGCCCACAAACATGTCCCGTTGATGGAGCTGCAGCCGGTGGAAGCGGTACAGAATAATGTTTTTGGCACTCTGACAGTGGCGGAAGCGGCACAAAAACACGGTGCAGAACGTTTTATCATGATATCCACCGATAAAGCGGTCAATCCAACGAGTGTCATGGGTGCGAGCAAGCGGGTAGCGGAGATGCTGGTCAACAGCCTCGGTCGATCGGGTGATACGATTTTTGCTGCGGTGCGTTTTGGAAATGTACTAGGCAGTCGAGGCAGCGTGATACCGCTATTTAAAAGGCAAATAGCCAGAGGCGGACCAGTCACCGTGACCCATCCGGAGATGAAGCGGTACTTCATGACTATTCCGGAAGCCAGCCAACTGGTCTTGCAGGCAGGTGCGTTGGCGCAAGGTGGTGAGGTTTTTGTCCTCGACATGGGCGAGCCGATAAAGATAGCTGATCTGGCGACCGATTTAATAAAACTTTCCGGAAACATACCCGGTGAAGACATTAAGATAGAATATACCGGCCTCCGAACCGGTGAAAAGCTGTTTGAAGAGCTTCTTACGGCGGAAGAGGGCACAACCACCACCAAGCACAGCAAGATATTTGTAGCCAATATAACGCCGGTGGATTTTGAAAAAATGAAACAGAATGTCAAAGATATCAGGGGCCTATATTCATCGCGAGCTATCGTAGCTGCTTTTGAGAAACTGGTGCGGACATATAAGCCGAATAGGTAATTTTTGCAAATAGGATATGTTTTGTGGGGAGGAGATCTATATATGTATAAAACAACCAAACATATTATGGATTTTTCTCTTTCATTAGTGGGATTATTTTTTTTAGCGCCTATTTTTATTGTATTTGCATTCATGATAAAAATTTCGTCTCCAGGCCCCATATTTTTTCAGCAAAAACGCATAGGTGTTAATAAATCTTATTTCAATCTTTATAAATTTCGAACAATGAAAATAAATACGCCGGCCGAAACCCCTACGGCAGATTTGGGGAACCCTGATTTATATGTAACTAAAATAGGTAGTTTTATGCGTAAGACAAGTTTAGATGAGCTACCTCAGCTTATAAATGTCTTGCAGGGAGATATGAGCCTTGTTGGGCCGCGTCCTCCCCTGTGGAATCAGACAGAACTGATCAGAATACGAGATGAATATGGAGTGCATAATGTAAGGCCTGGCATAACAGGTTGGACGCAGGTAAATGGTAGGGAAATTCCTGACCACCAAAAAGCTGAGATGGAAAAGTATTATGTTGATAATATGAGTTTAGAGCTTGATTTAAAAATACTGTGGATGACCGTTTCCGAGATATTTGCAACCAAAAGCCCCATAATGAATAAAAAAGCTTTTATAAAAGAGGATGGCAATGGCAATGGCAATGGCAAAATATCCTAAAACGATATTTATTGGTTCTGTGTTGTTGAGTAAAGTGGCAATAGAAGTGCTTTTAAAAGCAGGGATTAAAATTGATCTGATATGCTCTTTGGATGAAACTGCTGCAGCAAATGTTTCAGATTATTATCCGCTTCATGAAATAGCGCAGCGTGAGGGTATAGAGTGCTTGAAGTTCTGCAAGGTAATTGAATTGACAGCGCGTATTGTTGAAGAAAACCCCGATTTTTTGTTTGTCATAGGCATATCACAGATTATTCCGGCACAAGTTTTAGATTCAGTAAAAGGTTGTTCTATAGGCTTTCACCCCACAGCTTTACCAAAGTATCGTGGCAGGGCACCTATACCATGGATGATCTTACTTGGAGAAAAAGATACTAAAATAACCTTATTTAAAATAGATGAAGGAATGGACAGCGGGGATATCTTGTGTCAAGAACCATATATCATTCGGGAAGATGACTATGCATCAGATGTATATAACAGTGTTTGTAAAGCATTAGACAGGGCTATAGTCAAGAATATACCTGATCTTTATAAAGGTACAGCAAAATTTTGGAATCAAAATGAAGACGAAGCATCGTTCTTATTGATACGCCGCCCTGAAGATGGGGCAATAGACTGGAGGCAAGATGGGAAAACGATACATACCCTGATTCGAGCGGCTGCGCCGCCTTACCCCGGGGCATTTACGTACTATAAGGAGCAAAAAATCACTATATTGCAGGCCGAACTTAAGCCAAACGAGCGGTATATAGGGCAGCCGGGACAAATAGCTTTTATGGAGAATGAAAAAATATATGTCTTAACTAAAGATGACCAATTTTTGGTTATTACACAATATGAACCGCAAATGAAATTTTTGGTGGGCGGCAAGTTCAAATGAATGGAGAAACATAATGAAGCGAATACTTGTTATAGCGCCGCATCCAGATGATGAAACGCTTGGCTGCGGAGGTGTGATATCACGTTTTGCCCAGGAGGGTGCCGATGTTTTTATATGCATTGTTTCTAACCACGATGCGCCCCTTTATACTGAAGAACACAGAGAGACAACAAAACGTGAAGCGCGGCAGGCACATGCGTTGATGGGTGTAAAAGAAACCATTTTTCTAGATTATGCTGCGGTTACACTTAAAGAGTTACCTGTTTATGAACTTAATGGCTCAATTGATAGAGTTGTCAAAGACGTGCGCCCGGATATTGTATTTTTGCCGCATGCCGGTGATATGCATATAGATCATCAGCTAGTTGCGCAGGCGGCTATGGTGGCGGTGCGTCCACTAGCAAGCTGTAGTGTTAAAGAGGTTTTAGCCTACGAAACACTTTCAGAAACCGAATGGAATGCTCCGCGGGCCGAGCATGCTTTTATGCCAAATTGTTTTATCAATATAACAGGATACCTTGATAAAAAGCTTACTGCAATGCAATGCTTTAAATCACAGGTTTATGAACCGCCGCATCCGCGTTCGCTAGAGGCGCTGGCAAATCTTGCCCAACTGCGTGGATCGACCATTTCGGTTAACTCTGCGGAAGCATTTATGCTTTTACGGTCTTTGAGGTAAATAATATCTATTTTGATTAAAAAAGTATTACCAATTATGTTGTAAACAGAGTCAAGGCAATCAAAACCAAATATATCACTTGTTTGAAAACGTCACCGTGCCGCAGGCGCTAAAGGTGGCAACCAAGACATGGCGCGCACAAAGAGGGCTCAACAGCAAAATACACTTGGCCGTGGAGGTGCGTGGTATGCCGGTCAGAGTTATTATTGCAGAAGGTACCGCGGCGGATTGCAAATATGCTTTCCAACTGATTGAAGGCATTGATGCGGGAACTTTATTTGCTAATCGCGCTTATGATAATGATGCTATCATTGCGCAAGCGCTGTCATCGGATATGCAAATCGTTATTCCACCCAAAGAGAATCGACAAGAGCAACTAGGATATGATAAGTATTTGTACAAACATCGTCATCTGGTAGAAAATGCTGTTTTGCCGTTGAAACACTGACGCGGCATTGCCACAAGATATGCCAAGAACTCTAAGTCTTTTCTTGTGGCAGTTCAAATCCGTTGTCTAGCCACTTAACTTGTTCGCTTAATCTATTGTTGCCGCTACCTAGAATACTGGACTTTTACCTCGAATGCATGGGTAAAAAATCTCAATGACACCAAGGCAATATTATTGCCAGAATCTTCAGCTTGCTGACACAAGAAAAACCGAAAATTTTTTGGTATTGACTGATAATCCTCGATTTTGTGGCAGTGTGTGCTAAACGCCTCAAAATAGCTATTGCCAGTATGGCGGAGGAAAACCGATGCTTTGACTTGAATGTATCTGAGAAAATATTTTGGATAAACTGGTGCTATAACACGATTATCAATGAATTGGCTCTGTAAAGTAAACATGAAAAATTAAGCAATGCAATCTCAAGATATCGTCACGCGACAAGAGGATACTCCCGTTTTTGTTTATTTGAAAGCTGCAGTCCAGCAACTTGAGCCGGAGTCAGACCATTCAAAGCTGAATGTGGGCGGACAAAATTAAAGAAAAACACAAAAGTCGCAATCAAATTATTCGCACAGGAAAAAGATGAAAACCCTTGTTTGGTTTTGTACCAGGCCTGAACTGCTTGTTGAAACACTCGATGAGGTTATTTGAAATATCATCAGCAAAACTTTGAACTCATATGTGTGTTGTGCCAGAAAAAAAAGCCTTTACAGGAACCGTGTAAGCACTATAGCGATCAGACACAATAGCCCCAGGTCGTCCGTGTCCAGCCGCCCCGGCTAACACACTGGCGGCCTGGCAGAAATCGCGGTATGGCGACAAATGAAAATCCAGTACAAACCTTGTCTCGCTATTTACAACCAACCACAAATAATGTTTGACGCCAGCGACCTTAACCACCGTTTCATCCGCATGCCACTCATCGGAAGAAAAATCAAGCAAAGGCAAAAACTTGAGGCGCATATCATAAAACAAAGGCGCGAAGCGGACACACCAGTTACTGACCGTAGTATGTGAAACCTTGATATTAAATGAAGTGCGAAGGATAGGGCTAATATTACGAAAAGAATTTTTACCGAGGAAAAACATACAAAGCGAAGGGGAAGTCAACAAAAATTCGGACACAAAATTAGCCAAAAAAACTAGGCTGCTGGACAAACCATTTTTGCCAATGATTTAGTAAATTGTCTGGGTGAAAGATAACCCAGACTGGCCTTGACACGCCTTGTATTGTAAAAGCC
>JAVBNN010000032.1:0-4886 GCA_031551525.1 Acidaminococcales bacterium | reverse complement strand
GAACACGACTATAATGTACATCATGGCGTCGCCAGCGGTTCTCGCGAGAGCAGGAACTGCTCCGCACTCTTTAAAGAGGTTGCCCAGCATGAGCATGCCGATAAGGATGGCTGCGCTCGGTACCAGCAGCGAGCCGATTATAGTGGTCACTATCGGGAAAATGATCTTCTCTCTTTGGCTTACCGGACGCAGCTGCTCCATGACTATGCCGCGAGCTTCTTTAGTTGTAAACATTTTCATGATAGGCGGCTGGATGATCGGCACCAGCGACATGTAAGAATAGGCGGACACGGCTACAGCGCCAAGTATTTCCGGGGAAAGTTTGGTCGCGAGATAAATGGACGTCGGACCGTCGGCGCCGCCGATGATACCGATGGAAGCGGCTTGACCAGGGGTAAAGCCGAGAAACATGGCGCCCAGGAAAGATATGAAAACGCCGAGCTGGGCTGCTGCGCCCAGAAATATGCTCTTGGGGTTGGCGATCAGCGGACCAAAATCGGTCATCGCGCCAACGCCGAGGAAAATAAGCGGCGGGAATATGCCAAGTTCGTCGCCCTGGTACAGGTAATAAAGCATACCACCGACCGGAACCGCTTCAGTCGGATGATTCATGACGCCCGAGAGCGGCAGGTTGACCAAGAGCATACCGAAAGAAATAGGCACCAATAAAAGCGGTTCATAATCTTTTTCAATAGCCAGGTACATAAATAATAAGGCCACACAAATCATCAAAACAGAACCCATGGTAATTCCTGTAAAACCGGATGCGGCAAAAAAGTCTACGATCGAATTGACAAACATACCTGCAAAATCCAAAATATCTCCTCCTTACGCTGATGCAGCGATTTATTCGTTGCCTTCTTTACCGTTTACCATCGGCAATACCAGCAACATCAAATACAAAAGTCCCAAAACGAGAAAAACCACCGTCATGCCAACAACCATCGTGCTAACGCCGGTAAGCATCTGATCCATTTAATTTCCTCCTTTACGTTTTCGCCGTCAACCTGTCCGAACAACCTTGTGCCCAACAGGGACACCCTTGGCCGAAGGTGTTTTAAAACAATGCTACGCAGGGTTTCACCTGCGTAGCATGACAGGTTTACTACAAAAATCACTTAGACATTATTTTGCGGGGAAGAACGGCCATACCATCGGGATAACTATCATACATACTATGAAAGATACTATAACAAGGCCAGTACCGGCTTTAACATAATCCATGAATTTGTAGCCGCCGGGTCCAAGTACCAGGGTATTGGGCGGAGTGCCGACCGGAGTCGCGAAAGCGCAGGATGCGGCGACCGCTATGGCCATAACAACAGCACTGGGGCTAGCTCCCAGTTGTTTGGCGATAGACAGACCTATAGGACAAAGCAGCGCTGCCGAAGCGGTGTTGGACATGAACTGGGTCAGGCCGCAGGAAAGAATAAACAGTACAGCCATAACGACCAGCGGTGCCGGATCGCCCCCCATCAGGTTGACAACGAACTGGGCAATCATTTTGCCGGCGCCGGATTTGTCCATGGCGCTCGAAACAGGCATCATACCGGCGAACAAGAAGATCGTTACCCAGTCGATAGAGGCATAAGCCTGTTTTTCGGTAAGACACTTGGTCAGTACGCACAGGATAGCGCCGATGATGGCAGCCATCTCGAGCGGCAGCCATTTGAGGTCGAGAGCCATAACGACAACAACTATCAACAATATAACGCCGGAAATCATCTGTTTGGTAGTATCCTGTGAAGTGGCTTCCACTTCTTGTTCTATTTCCTGGTTGGCATCCAATTCGACCTTCGGCAACAAACGTTTCCCGATGGTCATCATATAAATCATACCGGCAATAGACAAAGGTATGCCTATCCAGGCAAATTCAAAAAAGCCAAATTTAGGCAGATTGGATGCGCCCAAAACACCATTGGCAATAATGTTAGGCGGTGTGCCGACAAGCGTAATAACGCCGCCCCAACCGCAGGCAAAAGCCAAAGGCATGAGCTGACGGGAGGCCGGCAATTTCGCGGCGGCGCAGATGCCCAGCGCCACCGGCATAAGGCAAGCTGCCGTACCAGTGTTAGACAGAACAGACGAGAGAAGGGTCGCGACCAGCATGATGCCGAACATCAGGCTGTTTTCGCTGGTACCGCACATTTTGACTACCGTGGTGCCTATTTTTTGTGCGAGTCCCGTGTAGAACATTGATGCGCCGACAATGAACATACCGGCAAAAAGTACGACTGTGGAGTTGGAAAGACCGGAAAACACCTGGTTAGGCGCCAGGACACCGATCAGGCCGCACGCTATCGCGCCGCCCATAGCAGTAATTGCCAAGGGAATAATTTCGGTAATAAAACATAGGGCAACTACTGCCAGAAGAATAAGAGTTTTTACTGCTGGATCCATTTTTTCTCCTCCTTATTAAAACTTATATATAAAGGTTGTTAGCCCTTTATATCTTTAGTAATTTATAATATTTTATTAAAAAATTAACTAAATAATTAAAAAACATTATTTTTTTATTGTTATAGTAGTCTATATATTTGCACAAAACAATATTATGTATATATATATATAATATTGTTAATATATTAAGCATAAAAAATTTTTATGAAATTTTTATTTTTCTATTAATATCAAATTTATCATGATTGTTACTGATATATATGGACTTCCATCTTTTGTTTTTTTAAATTTATTTAATTAAGATTTTTTTGTCGTTACCAACTGCCCCTTTAACTTGATTTCACTCCAATAAATCAGCAGGTTATAGCTACTACTCATTATTCTATAACCAAAATTCCCGGCACTGTTTTTCGCCGACAATTACAAAACGCAAAACAGGTTTAAGCTTTTACTGACAGGATAATACCCCAAAAAACCTCACGCGGCTTTGTAACACATAAAAAAACCTCTACTGCCCTTACTTGGCAATAGAGGTTGCATATTCTAAACGTCGCCCGTTTTTTGAAGGCGTACTGTTTACATAATATCAACTTTATGAAAATGCACATACCGTGTGTGTGAAAGTTTAAAATATGAGTGAAAATACCAATATTATTTAGGCAACGGGCTCATTGCTGTCGGTCTGCCCGCCATCTTGTGCAAACTGCCTTAATTAATCACTTTACGAAGTTCATTGAGCCCAGCGATAACCTCTGCCGAATGTTGATCCATTTCTGCCAAAATTTTCCCAGCTTTGGCAACATCCTTTTTCGCATATGCTTCCGCCGCGTCTTTGGCGCACTGGTGCAATTCCATATGCGGTCTTTCTATGTTGGTAAATGCGGCGTTCCGTTTTATTGCCGGATCGTTTACTGCGTAATACCATGATCCCAAGCGACATTCTTTGTGTGAACCGACATTGCTTACTTCTTCATAGCCCAGCAGCATATTATATATGCGCCAGCGCCACAACAAATGATCCACTATGTAAAGATCTACCCTTTCACTGGCGGTGAGCAGCCATGCATTTTTTACCAAATCATTACGCAGTTTGCTGACTTGCCCGCTTAACAGGAAAATGCTCCGCCCTGTATCGTCCCCCTGCTGTAAGAGTACCGAGGCATCTGAGGCCAATACATCGGTCTCTGCTGCTATTTCTTCGGAAGTAGCGGTCTGTTCTTCGTTGTTGGCAGCGATTTGCGCAACTTCCGTATTTATAGACCTCACTATATCTTGTATCTCATTGATAGAGGTCAAAGCCCCGTCGACCAGTTGTTTACCTTCATGCAGCTGATGTGATGTACTGCCCATATCAGCCACGGAATGCTCCACCGCTTTTTGTAGGTCGCCAATGTTCTTTTCTATCTTCAATACAGATTCTCTGGTATTATCCGCCAGCTTGTTCACTTCACTGGCCACTACGGAAAACCCGCGTCCATGCTCTCCGGCGCGTGCCGATTCTATGGCTGCGTTCAAAGCCAACAGATTGGTCTGCTTGGCGATACTCTTGATGATGTTGACAATATCGCCGATCTGTTTTGTCCCCTCGAGTACCTTGTGCATCTGTACGTTTATGCCGTCAATAGCCGCAAAAGAATCCTCGACAAAAGAAAACGCTTTGCTGATAGTTTCTTTTCCATTGGCTGCCGATACACTGGCCAACCCCGAGTCCTGCGCTGCAGTCTGTGCCCGTGCAGCAATATCTTCCATGCAGTTCGCCATTTGTTTGCTGTTATTGGCAATCAAATGGATGGCGCTATCCTGTTTCTTCACATGCTCGATCATATCACGGACGAGATCCATTTTAGTGACATCCTCTAGGATACCGTTCACGGCCAACATCGTACCACGTTTTTCATTGCAAATGCCGTCTACCAGCTCATTCCATGCCTTTGCCGTTTCTTCGCAGCCCACCGTCGCAGGTAAAAGATGAGCCTCTTTGCCTTGCATGAGGCGTTTCATTGCATCGATAAGTATCTTTTTATCGATCACAGCTGTGTTTTTTGCCGCAACATCATTCTTTTTATCTATACTCATACTGCTGTCTCCGATCTTTACATATAGATTTTTGCGTTTTTGGAGCTCACGTGCTGGTTTATATTATAAATATTAGCACATTGAAAAATTTTTACAATGACTTTTATAGTGTTTTGCCTATTCTGCACCTTAATCAGTACGTTGAAATAAAAAAACACCCTTGTCAAAGGTGCTTCTACAAGCTGTATGGTGGCGGCGCAGGGATTTGAACCCCGGACACTTCGGGTATGAACCGAATGCTCTAGCCAACTGAGCTACGCCGCCTTATCATGGAGCTGATGACCGGGATTGAACCGGTGACCTTATCCTTACCAAGGATACGCTCTGCCGACTGAGCTACATCAGCGAAAAAACATGGTTGCGGGGGCAGGACTTGAACCTGCGACCTTCGGGTTATGAGCCCGACGAGC
>JAVBNN010000001.1:0-53775 GCA_031551525.1 Acidaminococcales bacterium | reverse complement strand
AAAACGAAGGATTCAAAATTTTCAAATTTTTTAAGGGGGGGCTTAAATGAAACCATTGGAAGGGTTGAAAGTTCTTGATTTGACTAGGGTGTTGGCTGGGCCGTTTTGCGGTATGGTACTGGCTGACCTCGGGGCGGACGTCTTTAAGGTGGAGTCGCCCAAAGGGGACGACGCGCGCGGCAACGGGCCGTTCGCCAACGGCGAGAGCACGTACTTCATGAGCCTGAACCGGGGCAAGCGGAGCATCATTCTTGACTTTAAAAATGAAAAACATAAAAAAGTCTTTCTCGATATGGTGAAGCAGGCGGACGTGCTTATAGAAAACTACCGCCCGGGTACCATGGAAAAACTGGAGTTGGGTTATGAGAATGTATTAAAGAAAGTCAATCCCAGACTGATTTATTGTGCGATTTCCGGTTTTGGCCAGACCGGGCCATACAGGACGAGGGCGGCTTACGACATCATCGTCCAAGCCATGTCAGGCATTATGAGTGTTACCGGGGCAAAAGGAGGGGAGCCGACGCGGATAGGTTCGTCGATTGGCGATATAACTGCGGGGCTGTATGGTGTTATCAGTATCGAGGCGGCTATGGCGGCCCGGGAGAAGACTGGCAAGGGCCAGTATATAGACATTGGTATGCTAGACTGCCTGGTGTCTGTCCTTGAAAACGCCATAGTTAGGTATTTTAGCACAGGAGTGAGCCCGGCGCCGCTCGGCAACCGTCATCCGGTAGCCACGCCCTTCGACGCTTTTAATACCAAAAAGGGCAAAGTAGTCATAGGCATCCAGAACAATTCGCTGTGGGAGCGCTTTTGCAAGGTGATAGACGCAGAAGACCTCTTTAAAGACGAACGCTTCAAAGACAACGCTTTGCGCACAGACAATGTGGACGCTTTGAAAGAACTTCTGGAAGAAAAACTTGCAGTTAAAACTTCAGATGAATGGATAGTGCCCCTTCTTGAAGCTGGCATACCCTGCGGCCCGATCAACGACATGGAGGCGGTCATCAACGACCCGCAGATAGTAGCCAGAAAGATGATCATAGAGCTGAAAGGGCATCCTATTGCGGGAGACATGAAGTTTGCCGGCAATCCGATCAATTTCTCTGAAACGAAGTGTGTAGTCGAAAAACCGGCACCGGCGCTCGGCCAGCATACGGAAGAAATATTGGCCGCGTTCGGTATCGCAGAAGCTGACTATAAATGATTTGAAAATCGGGTTTTGATGAAAGTTTTTGAATGGAGGAAATTATTATGTCAATGGCAGTAATGTCTCTGATCGCTTTATTGATCGTCATAGCGATCTCCTGTTTTCTTCCGTATAACGTAGGTATCCTGGCTATGGCCTTTTCGTTCATTATCGGCTGTCTTATCGCCGGCATGAAGGCTAGCGCGGTAATCAAGGGCTTTCCGATAGGTCTTTTCACCATACTGATAGGCGTCACCTATCTGTTCGGGATAGCGCAGGTAAATGGCACGCTCGACCGTCTGGCCAATACCTGCATCCGCTTGGTGCGCGGGCGTGCCAGCCTTATCCCGATAGTGTTTTTCGTTCTCGGTTTCATCCTGTCGGCGATCGGCCCGGGCGCCATCCCGCCGACCGCGCTCCTCGCACCGCCGGCCATGCTTTTGGCCAGCAAGATGAAGATCAATCCTTTTCTGATGGCGCTTTTTGTCATCAACGGCTGTAACGCCGCCTGCATGTCGCCCATCACTCCGTCGGGCGCTATCGCGGTCGGCCTTATCACCAAGCTCGGCATGCCGGACATCTCTTGGCTACTTTTTAGAAACGCCGCTTTGGCCAATATCGTAATCAACGCTTTTGCCTATGTGCTGTTCGGCGGCCTGACCCTGATGAGAAGAGAAAAGAGCGGCAACCCCGAAGATGTGGTGAAACTCGACGTAAAAGCTATGACATATGAAAAGCCACATATTTTCACCCTTATTGGTATAGGCGCGATGCTGTTCGGCGCCCTGGTACTCAAACTGGACGTTGGTCTTCTCGGCCTGACGATCGGCATGATCCTCGTCATACTCGGTTGCGCGGATGAGAAAAAAGTATTTGCGGCCATTCCCTGGGGTACAGTGCTCATGGTCTGCGGTATAACCGTTTTGGTCGACCTGATGAGCAATACCGGCGGCATGAAAATGTTTGTTGATATGATGGCCAGCATCTCTACGCCCAATACCCTCACCTTGGTCGCGACTTTTATTCCAGGAGTTATATCCGCGTATTCCAGTTCTACCGGCGTCGTGCTGCCGGCCTTTTTGCCGCTGGTGCCGGGTCTGGTGGAACAGGTCGGCGGCAATCTCGAGAAAGTATTTTCGGCAGTTTGCCTTGGCAGTTTCATCACAGACGCCAGCCCGCTGTCCACTCTCGGCGCGCTGCTTTTAGGCGCAGCTACTCCCGAAATGGACAAACGAAAACTTTTCAATCAACTGCTGGCCTGGGGCCTTTCCATGTCGGTCGTGGGCGCGGTGGCTGCCTGGATACTCTTTTAAAGGGAGCTTGCCTAAAGTGCTGCCACTAACTTAGGAGGTTTGATAATGGCTATAGATGATTTGATCCAAAAAATGGAAGAGAAAAGAAAAAAGCTGCAAATGGGCGGCGGCGAGGAGCAGATAAAAAAGCAGCACAAGCTGGGTAAACTGACCGCCCGCGAACGGCTCGACCTCTTACTCGACAAGGACAGCTTTGTCGAGAATGACCTGTGGCTGCAAAACCGTTGCATGGACTTTGACTTTCAAAATCAGGAGTTCCCCGGCGAAGGGGCGGCCATCGGCTACGGCAAGGTCAACGGGCGGCAGATATTCACCTATTCGCAGGATTTTACCCTGATGGGCGGTTCTCTCGGAGAGGCGCAGGGTACGAAACTGTGGCGCATCTGGGAGCAGGCTATACGGATGGGCGTACCCATTGTCGGTCTCAATGACTCCGGCGGGGCGCGTATACAAGAGGGCATGGGCGCGCTTAACGGTTACTGTTCGCTATTTTTTCAAAACTCGGTGGCTTCAGGCTGGATCCCGCAGATATCGCTTGTCCTCGGCCCCTGTGCAGGCGGTGCGGTCTATTCCCCTGCCATCACCGACTTTATCGTGTTAGTCGAAGGCGTGTCGAAGATGTTTATAACTGGCCCGGCGGTCATCGAGGCAGTTACCGGAGAGGAGATCACCGTCGACAAGCTGGGCGGTGTGGCAGTCCACTCGCAAAAGACCGGCGTGGCGCATTTTGCCGCGCAAACGGAAGCAGAGGCGTTCGAGCTGGTGCGCGATCTTTTGAGCTATCTGCCGCAAAACAGCAAGGAAAGGCCGCCGATTTACGAAAACAGCGATCCGGCGGAACGCGAAACCCCGGCCTTGAAAGAACTTATTCCGGTAAACTCCGCTTTGAGTTATAATGTAAAAGAGGTAATAAAAGAAGTAGTGGATTATGGGAAGTTCCTCGAAGTGCACAAGGATTTCGCCACCAACATTGTGGTGGGTTTCGCGCGCATGGACGGGCATTCGGTCGGCATAGTGGCCAACCAGACCAAACACCTGGCAGGTTGCCTCGACGTCAACGCCTCCTGGAAAGCGGCTAGATTTGTCCGTTTTTGCGACGCCTTCAATATTCCTTTGCTGACCTTTGTAGACTGCCCCGGCTATCTGCCGGGTGTCAACCAGGAGCACCAGGGCATCATCAGAAACGGCGCCAAGCTCCTGTACTCTTTTTCCGAAGCGACTGTACCCAAGATCACCGTGGTTTTACGGAAAAGCTACGGCGGCGCTTATTCCGCGATGTGCGGCAAAGGACTCGGTGCGGACATAGTGCTGACCGTCCCGACTGCCGAGATCGCCGTAGTCGGACCTGAAGCGGCGGCTAACCTGGTATTCAAGCGCGAAATAGAGGCGGCCAAGGATCCGGCGGACAAACGCGCCCAACTGGTGGAAGAATACCGGGAGAAGTTTGCCACGCCTTATAAAGCGGCTGAGTGGGGGCTGGTCGACGAGATCATAGACCCCACCTATCTCAGAAAATATCTGATCAAATACCTTGAAGTATTCAGAGATAAAAAAGAGTGGCGTCCGTATAAAAAACATTCTAACCTGCCCTTGTGAAGGGGCAAAAATCTTGGGGGTGAACTGAATGGCTTTAAAAACAGGGGCGCAGTACGAAGACAGTCTGCGTAAAATGAAGTTCAAGGTCTATCTGCAGGGTGAGCTAGTGGATACTCCGGTCGATCATCCGATCATCAGGCCGTCGATGAATTCCGTGAAAATGACCTATGAATTGGCACAAAAACCGGAATACGCAGACTTGATGACCGCGACTTCGCATCTGACCCGGGAGAAGGTCAACCGTTTCTGCCACCTGCACCAAAACACGGACGACTTGGTGAAAAAGGTGAAGATGCAAAGGCTGCTCGGCCAGAAAACGGCGGCCTGTTTCCAGCGCTGCGTGGGCATGGACGCGATAAACGCGGTGGACTCGACGGCCTTTGAAATGGATAAAGTGATGGGGACGGATTACCACAAGCGATTTACCGCATTTTTGCGTAAAATGCAGGAAGAAGACTGGACGGTCGATGGCGCGATGACCGACCCGAAGGGCGACCGGGGGCTGCCGCCGGGAAAACAGGCCGATCCCGACCTCTTTTTGCGTATCGTCGAAAAAAACGACAGGGGAATCATCGTTTCGGGCGCCAAGGCGCATCAGACCGGGGCGATCAACTCACATTGGATACTGGTCATGCCGACCATGGCCATGGGCAAGGAGGACGCTGATTATGCCGTGTCTTTTTGCGCTCCGGCCGACCAGGATGGGATTATCTATATCTACGGGCGCCAGTCCTGTGATACCAGAAAACTCGAGGGCGGCGACATAGACGTAGGTAACAAGCAATTCGGAGGACATGAGGCGCTCATGGTCTTTGACCGCGTGTTCATCCCGAAGGAAAACGTCTTTATGTGCGGCGAGTATGAATACAGTAACCTGTTGGTAGAGCGCTTCGCCGGTTATCACCGCCAGAGCTATGGCGGATGCAAGGTAGGAGTGGGCGACGTGCTCATCGGCGCGGCGGCGCTCGCGGCCGAATACAACGGCGCGGCCAAGGCTACCCACATCAAGGACAAACTGATCGAAATGACCCATCTTAACGAAACGCTCTACGCCTGCGGTATCGCCTGTTCGGCCGAGGGCGCGAAGACGGCATCCGGCACTTACCTTATTGATCTTTTGCTGGCGAACGTGTGTAAGCAAAATGTCACACGTCTGCCCTACGAAATCGCCAGATTGGCCGAAGACATAGCCGGCGGGATGATGGTGACTCAACCCTCGGAAAAAGACCTGCGGCATCCGGAAATAGGCAAGATCGTGGAAAAATACTTTAAAGGAGTGGCCAGTGTTCCGACGGAAAACCGCTTGCGTATTATGCGGCTGGTTGAAAACCTCACGTTGGGGACAGCCGCCGTAGGTTACCGCACGGAGTCCATGCACGGAGCGGGTTCGCCGCAGGCCCAGCGCATCATGATAGCGCGTCAGGGCAATATCGAGCAAAAGAAGGAACTGGCCAAAGAGATCGCCGGGATCAAAGAATGAGAGAGCAAGTAGAAAAGATAATCAACGATGAGATACAGCCAGCGCTCTTCTTGCACGGCGGCGGAGTTGAACTGGTCGAAGTGACTGACGATAACATCGTAAAAATAAAGCTGACCGGAGCATGCAGCAGTTGCCCGGGCCGTCAGCATACGGTGGAGCAGTTTGTCGAGACCGCGTTCAAAGAAGCGCTGCCCGGTATAAGTAAGGTAGTGCTGGAAAACCAGGTCAGCGATGAACTGATCGGGCAGGCGCTGGCAATATTACGCAAGGGAAAATAGTATACGGAATATTTAGTTGAAGCCCGCCAGGAAACTCCGGCGGGCTTCATGTGTAAACAGGCCTCTTAGCCCTATAAAGGACACCACACTCTGTCGAAAATCCGGTTTCCCGATATCAGACCAGATTACTGCGAGGAGATGATATTATGGAGAAAAAATTGAGTGTTCAGGTTGAAAAACTTATGAAAGATGGGGGAGCGGATCTGTTTGCCATATTGCCGATAGCAGATACTGTAACTGCCGAGTCCGGCTACCAGCCGTCAGATGTTTTACCGGGCGCAAAATTTGTCATAGTATACGGAGTAAGGCAGTTTGAATTTCCCCGCCTGGGAATAGTTGAAGACGGCGGACTGCATCAGGGCATGGTCGAATACACCGCCAACTTTTTCATTGTGGCCAACCTCTTAGACCATTTGGCTTACCGGACGGCCTGCCTCATAAACGACCATGGCTACCAGGCGCTGCCGATAAACTCCGGCCCGCCTTACGACGGGAGGAAGCTGCGCGGACTGGTCTCACACAAATACATGGCGGAACTGGCCGGCCTTACCGAGCGCGGCATCAGCGGAGTGACGATAAGCGAGCGCTTCGGACCGCGCATACGTATCGGCTGCATTATAACGAACGCCGCCCTGACGCCGCTGACGCATGATAAACCCCATCTGTGCGACCCGGATAAATGCGATGACGCTTGTATAAAAGCCTGCCCGGTCAACGCCATCTCGCGGACGAAACTCGACCTCAATGCCTGTGACCGCTTCAATGAAATAATCATAACATCCGGGCCGCTAAAAACCAGGTGCGGCCGGTGCCTGTATTCCTGTCCGGTCGGAAAGGCGACATAGTGGCGGGATAGCGGAGCGGCCACGGTACATGTCTTTAGAAAAGAGGTTGCAGTGATGAAGCTTTATCTTCTCGACAATGGCTGGATGGAGTGTGACGCCAACAGGATGGTCAATCATACTACCATCGCCACGGCCAACAATAAAAACGCCAGACACCAGTGGATAAAAATACCCACATGGTCGCTTTTGATCGAACATCCCAAAGCGGGGTACGTCATTTATGATTTTTCCCGCAGTCCAGACGAAGATTTAAGCAATATCGCGCAAAGGACGCGGGAGCTGTTTCCGTACTTCTGCCGCGAGGAGCAAAGGCTGGAAAACCAGCTGTCTGCTGTCGGTGTGACGACCCGGGATATCAAGACCGCTGTTTTGTCGCACTTTCATTTCGATCATATGGGCAACGCGCCGCTCTTTACGCATTGCGAAGTGTACGCGCCCGGGAAGGATTTCGAGCAGGCGGTGCAAACCACGCACCGTGACCCGGATATAGAAAAACACGGCTCTTATGTTAAAAAATATGTCGACCTGACGTTTAAAAAACTGCATCTGGTGGACGAAGGGGAAGATGTGGAACTGTTTGACGGCGTGACGGCGCTCAACCTGCCCGGGCATACGCCCGGGCTATTGGGCCTGCTGGTCAGGCTTAAAAATAGCGGCACCTTCATCTTTCCTTCCGACGCGATCTACACCGCCAAAAACTACGGTCCGCCCGCGCTGGCTTCGGGCAATTTCTACGACAGCCTCTCTTTTTTCGCTTCGATCGAAAAAGTGCGCGCTCTGCAAAAAAAGCACGATGCTAAAGTAATATTTTCACATGACATGGACTTTTTTTCCACACTCAAAAAAGCGCCGGAATTTTACGATTGAAAAATGCCGGCAATACTGCGCGTATCCGCATGATAACCAAGCCCCCCGCAAGGCGTCTCGCGGGGGGGTTGGTGTTTATTCAGCCGCTTCTTTGAGCGCTTTAGCTATATCGCCCGCCTTGTCGTACGGGAGAACGACGCCGTTTTTTGGGCGCCAGTCCGGGGATTTCTGGGTACGGTACCAGCGGGTGAGGCTGACGAACTTTTTACCGTCTTTTTGGCATACGCTTACGGTGTATTTGCTGTTTTCTCCGGACGGGATTTCGGACGAGAGGGATTCGCTGTCCCAAAATGGTTTGTCTGGTGCTGGGATGTTGGCCATAGTAGGCGTCCTTTCGCTTTTACAGCCGCTTTAAGAGCTCGGCTTTTTTGCTTTCAAATTCTTCTTCGGTCAGGAGGCCTTCATTTTTTAAGTCGCCCAGACGGCGGATGGTAGCGATGATATCTGTTTCATCGGTCTGTGTTGGTTTTCGAGGTGCGGTTTCCGGCTGTCTGGTACTGTTCGGTGCTTCACAGAGACCGACCGGATTTTCGCCTGTATTTATTTCCACATATTTGCACAGTTTGTAGTATTCATCCTCATTTACTTCGAGGATAAATTTTTTACCGTTCAAGAGGGTACAGGATACCTCAAAGGATTTGCCGCCAAAGAGAGAACTGCTCATGCGCTCGAGTTTGCCGTCTGGAGAGGCCTGCACCGGGCCGTTGTCCGGCGATAGCAGCCAGACGGATTTGAGGCGGCGCGACAGGTCTATCTCCACTTTATCACTAAAAAAAGTATTGTTTTTTGACCAGGAAAGTTCAAATTCCCGGGAGAAAGTATTGACGGTGATTTTCCTCGTGGTCAGGTCTCCGGAAACATATTTTGCCAAACTGCATCTCTCCCCGGCGGTTGGCGCCGCTTTTTAATGCACGGCTTTTTGCCACATGCCGCGCTTATTGTCTCTTGCTTCAGCTATATATTTCTTGAAATAGTCGGCGTAGCGTACGTTAGGCGGCATGGTAAGGAGGCGGGCGTAGCCCTCGAGAACCAGCCGCGCGTTGAACATTTTTCGGACATCCGTTTCTTCCGCGTCCAGCCAGATATAGGCCAGATAACGCTTGAAACGATCATGCTTGCCTACGTCAAACTCGAGGTACACAGTTTTGCCGGCCAGCTGTTTTTCTGTATATTCATGGGCTTCCGGCCCATAATACTGAACCGGAGTATCTTCTTTTACCGTTTCAGGTGTGTCCATGCCTATCATACGCAGGCGCTCGTGTTTGCCGTTCACGTTGATGATAATGGTGTCGCCGTCGACGGCGCGCACGACTTTTACCGCTTCACGCTTGGGCCCGGTGTAGGGTTTCTTGGGCGCGGAGGGTACTCCGGGGGCGGGTTGCTGGCTACCGAAACTACAGGCGGCGCATAAAACAGCGATGAATATCGATAATACTGCCAGAGTTTTTTTCACGTGTGGTTGCTCCTTTGGCTAGCCGGATGGCGATTTTATTTTGTATTATAACATATTGCGGGGATAAGCTCATGTATTTTTTCTAAGTGCTCCTACGGAGGCTGTGTTAGCCGGAGCGGGCGACTCCTTTTCTCGGGTATCATAGATATGCAACAGGTTTAATTTTTGTCCTCATTTGGGTTGCCTGTTCACTGCAATTAAAAAACACAGGAAGTGCAAGGCTTCCTGTGTTTGCGACATTTACTCAAATAACCGTACCCTTCATGGCCAGCCGTTTGACGGCCAGGAGCAGCATGCTTGCTCCCAAAAGAACGTCTTCGAGCTTGGCGTCCTCGTCTTTGTGGTGGCTGACGCCGCCTTTACAAGGGATAAACAGCATGCCGACCGGGGCGAGGGACGCCCAGTGCATGGCGTCGTGCCCGGCGCCGCTCGGCATCTTCATGTATTTGACCTGCTCTTCTTCGCACAGTCCGGCGAGAAAGTTTATCATGCCGGCAGACAGTGTTACCGGCGCTTCGTCGCTGGTCACCGTTATGTCTATCTTTATACCGCGTTTTTCGCCGGTGTCAGCGATGACCGCCTTCACTTCGCCAGCCAGTGTGGCTTTGGCATCCTTGTGGATACTTCGGAGGTCGATGCCGAGTTCCACTTTGCCGGGCACTACGTTCATTACGCAGGGTTCCACTATAGCCACACCCACCGTACCGACGCAGGGCGGCTGGATGTTTTTAGCCAGACTTTCCACCAGAAGGATGATTTCGGCAGCGGCGCACAGGCCGTCTTTGCGCATGTCCATGGGCGTTGCGCCCGAATGGTCGGCCCGCCCGTCGATCAGCGCCTTGAGGCGGGTGGGGGCGGCGATGCCGGTAACGACGCCGATGCGGTTGCCGGTGGCTTCGAGCACCTTGCCCTGTTCTATGTGCATTTCGAGGAAAGCCTTGGGCGGCTTGGTGCAGGCGGCGGAGTCTATATCATCTGGTGATAGTCCGCGCGCCTTCAAGACGTCATAGAGTATATGGCCCTGTTTGTCGGCTATCTTTTTCAGGTCAGCCAGCGTGAGATGTCCGGTCATAGCCTTCGAGCCGAGGGTAGCCACGCCGAAACGGCTGGATTCTTCCGCCATAAAGAGCGCCACCTCTACCGGATGGTCGAGGATGAGGTTTTCTTCCTTGAGCGTGCGGATCACTTCCAGGGCGGACAGTACGCCCGCCACTCCGTCAAAGTTGCCGCCGGACGGTACACTGTCTATGTGCGAGCCGAACATGACGGCGGGCAGTTCCGGGTATCTTCCTTCCCGGCGACCGATAACGTTGCCGAAAGCATCTACTTTGAGAGCCAGGCCAAGGGCGGTCATTTCGTTCATGATGAACTGGCGCGCCGCCCAGTCTTCGTCGCTGAACGCCAGACGGGTGATGCCTTCACCGGGCAGGGAAAAGCTCTTCATGGTCTCAAAATTTTTAGCCAGGTGTTCTTTATTTATCACTTCGTTCATTCTCCTTGCAAAAGTTCGGCCGCAGAGGCGGCAATGACCTTTACGCCGAGGTCGAGCACTTTTTCATCAAAGTCGAACAACGAATCATGGTGCCCGGCTGAAAGATCGGCGCCGATCATGACGTAGGCGGCTTCGCCGCCTTTTTGCTGGACGCGCTCCATAAAGTAGGAGTAGTCTTCGCTCGCGCCAAAGTCCGACTCCGGGATGATGTTATTGAATATGCCGAGCCGCTCGGCAGTGGCCGCCAGTTTATTCGACAGTTCGGGGCTGTTGTTGCCGCCGGCTGCGCCGCCCTCTTCAGTGATGGCGACCTTGACGTCGTACATAGTAGCCGCCGCATTGATGATGCGGGCGGACTCCCTGGCCATGAAGGCGTTTATTTCGCTGGTGCCGCCGCGGGTCTCGAGCTTGATGACCGCGTTGGCCGGAAGTACGTTGCGCCCGCTGCCGGCATTCAAGACGCCGACATTGATGCGGGAAACGCCCTTGCCGTGGCGGGATATGGCGTGCAGGTTAAGAGCCGCGCAGGCAGAAGCGAGAAGGGCGTTTTTGCCCTCTTCCGGCGCCGCGCCGGCGTGGGCGGTCAGACCGGTAAACACGGCGTCAAATTTGCTGGTGGCCAAAAAGCCCTTGATATTGCAGCAGAAAGAACCAGTAGTGGTGGCCTTGAAGCCGATGTGCGCGCCGACCATCACGTCGACATCGTCCACTACTCCGGCCTCCACCATGGCGCGCGCGCCGCGCACGCCCTCTTCGGCGGGCTGGAAGACCAGTTTGACCGTACCGGCCAGTTCACCTTTAAGCTCCATGAGTATTTCTGCCACCGCAAGGCCCATGGCGGTATGCCCGTCATGACCGCAGGCGTGCATGCAGTTTTTATTGGTGGAAGCAAAATTTTCGGCATTGGGGCGGTGTTCTTCGTTAGCCGTCTCTATCGCGTCGTTGGAATCCATGTCAAATCTGAGGCCGATCGTTGGGCCAGGCTTGGCAAATTTCATTACGCCGACTACGCCGGTCTTGCCACCGGCCATGCGGTTGACCCACTCCGGGTCGGCGCCCTGTTCTATGGCGCGCTCCATGTGTCCTTTGAGTGCATCGGCGGAAGGCACGCCCATCATGGCAGACTCTTTGACTGCGTCCGATCCGGCCAGCACCTGGTAACCCAGCTTGGTCAGCGTAGAGGCCACTAAAGAGGCGGTCCGAAATTCCGTCCAGCCGGACTCGGGGTGTTTGTGCAGGTCGCGTCGCCGGTCGATAGTGATGTCTTTCAGGCGATCGGCCAGGGTAAAAACTTTCTCATCCAGTTTTGTTGTTGCCATATTGCCACCTCCGTAGATTGTTTGTAGGATTTTAATAAACTATAAATTCACTTAAATAATACCATATACAGCCACAAAAATAAATCACCGGCGCAAACCTTTCGTGTCAGCAAGTGGTGCGACAAAGAAAATTGCTAGCATTTTAAAAATCTGTTATTTGCAGGAGAAAAATTTGTGTTATAATAAAACCATAATAATCACTTTGGCTGATAAGAACAATCGTTTTGGCTGTTTATGCTGTAAAACAGCATTTTAATATAATAGAAAAGGAGTTGGTTTGTACATGATGACAGCAATGGGTTTAGCTATCGTTATCATCGCATTCGCCGCAATTATCAAACGTTATGAAGCCCGTCTGGTTCTCTTGGTGGCCGGTGTGGCAATGTGTTTTGCCGGGGGAAATACCGGCGCGGCCATGACAGGTTTTTCAAATTCCATGGTGCACGGCACCCTCGTTCCCACTATCTGCTCGGTAATGGGTTTTTCTTTTGTTATGAAATATACCGAGTGTGACAAACACCTCGTTACCTCCATATCATCAGTTATCGGTAAGTTTAAGCCAGTCCTCATACCTTTGGCCATCCTCATCACCTGGTGGATCAATATCGCCATACCCAGTGCGGCTGGTTGCGCCGCCGCTGTTGGCTCCATACTTATCCCGACGCTCATCGGCGCGGGCGTACACCCGGCGATGGCCGGAGCGGCCGTACTGGCCGGTACCTGGGGCAGCGCCATTAGCCCCGGTACTTCGCACAACCCCTTTGTGGCCAAACTGGCCAACGTCGACGTTATGACAGTCATCGCCAATGAAACTCCCGCCGCTATCGGCGCGTCTTTCGTGGTCATCGCCGCCCTGACCATCATCGCCATGATCAAAAAAGAAGGTCCCAGCTCTGATCGCGCCAAGGCCACAGAAGGCGGCGAAGGCGAGAGTCTGAGCGTTAACCTCCTGAAAGCCGTGATTCCGCTCATTCCGCTGGTACTGCTCGTCACGGGCAGCAAACAGATCGGTATGACCCCGGCGGTCACCGTGCAGGCGGCCATGCTTATCGGCAGCGTCATAGCGCTCATCGTATCGCGCGTCAACCCGCAGGAAGCAACCAAGCAGTTCTTTGATGGCATGGGTAGCGCCTACGCTGGCGTTATCGGCCTCATCATTGCGGCCGCTGTCTTTACGCAAGGCATGCAGACCATCGGTCTTACCAAAGAACTTATCAATATCATGAAAGGCTCGGAGTCGGTAGCCAAGCTGGCTGGCGCTTTTGGTCCCTTCATCATCGCCATTCTGTCCGGCTCGGGTGACGCGGCAGCTCTCGCCTTTAACGGCGCCATTACTCCGCACGCCGCGCAGTTCGGCATGACCATCATGGACCTTGGTTCCCTCGCGCAAATGGCCGGAGCAATCGGCCGCTCCATGTCGCCGGTGGCGGGCGCCGCCATCATCTGCGCCCAACTGGCCGGAGTCAGCCCTATGGAACTTACAAAACGCAACGTCATTCCCATGCTGCTCGGTGTCATTACCTTCATGCTGGTATTTTAAATAAAAAGGAGAGATATGCGTGATAAATAAACAACGCGTACTCAGTGAATTTTTTGAACTGGCCGGCGTTACCTGCCATACTAAAGATGAGCGCGAGATCGGCGACCTCTTGACCAAACGCCTGGAGGAGCTCGGCTGCACCGTCAAAGAAGACACCGCCGGGCAAAAGATCGGCGGCAACTGCGGTAATCTTATCGCCGACTATCCCGGCTCGATAGCCGGGCCGACCGTCATGCTGGCCGCTCACATGGACTGTGTGGAGCCCTGCGCCGGCATCAAACCTATACTTAAAGACGGAGTTATCAGGTCGGACGGCAGCACTATCCTCGGTGCGGACGACAAAGCCGGAGTGGTGGCCATCCTCGAAACCTTGCGCGTCATCAAAGAGAAAAACATCCCGCACGGCCCTATCCAAGTAGTATTCGCCGTAGCCGAAGAAGGCGGGGTCAACGGCTCGAAAAACATGGACAAAGAGCTACTCAAAGCCGACTTTGGCTATGCGCTCGACTCGAGCGGCAGCCCCGGCAAGATAGTCAACGCCGCACCCGGCCAAAATAAAGTGAACGTCAAAGTATACGGCAAAACCGCCCACGCGGGCCTTGCGCCGGAAAAAGGCATCAACGCCATAGTGGCCGCCGGCCGCATTATGGCCAATCTTCCGCCCGGGCGGGTGGATGACGAAACCACCTGCAATGTTGGCATCATCAAAGGCGGCACTGCTACCAATGTAGTGCCCGACATGGTGGAGATCGCCTGCGAAACGCGCAGCCGCAACAGCGCGAAGATGGAAAAACTCACCAAAGAGTTCTGCAAAGTCTTTGAAGACGGCGCGGCGGCGCAGGAAGGCGTCCGGGTGGAGATAACAGTCCAAAAAGCCTACGACCCTTACGTACTGCCCGACGACATGCCGGCCATTGTTTTGGCAGCCGCCTCGGCCCAAAAACTCGGACTGCCGGTATCCATCGGCGGCACCGGCGGCGGCAGTGACGCCAACTTCTATAACACCTACGGCGTACCCTGCGCGGTACTCGGCGTTGGCATGTCGAACGCCCACACCAAAGAAGAATACATCACGGAAAAAGACCTCTACGACGCGGCCGCCTGGACATTACAGATCATCATGGAGACGCCGCCGGGAAATAAAAAACAGGTAATATAAAGCGGAGCGCATCAGCGCTCCGCTTTATTGTATAGAAAACACCACCCTTTGGTAAAATGGTGATTGTTCAAGCCACCAAAAACCAAATGAAAGGGTGATGTCTCCTATGGCAAAAAGTCTAGCACACACAAAATGGCTATGCAAGTATCACATAGTGTTTGCCCCGAAGTATAGGCGAAAAATCATCTATGGTAAGATCCGCCAAGACGTAGGTAAAATATTGCGAGATTTGTGTAAATGGAAAGGCATAGAAATATTGGAAGGTCACATGATGCCTGACCACATACATATGTTGGTAAGTATACCGCCTAAATATAGCATATCGGCAGTAATGGGCTATATAAAAGGCAAGAGTGCGATGATGATATTCGATAGACATAGCAACCTGAAATATAAATTTGGCAACAGAAAATTTTGGGCCGAGGGGTATTACGTAAGTACAGTTGGCCTAAACGAAGCCACGATAGCCAAATATATAAGGGAACAAGAAAAACATGACCAGATAATGGATAAAGTAAGTAGCAAAGAGCTTGAAGACCCCTTTAGGGGTTAGCCAGGTAATCAGTGCACAAGGCTTGAACGAAGTGAAAGCCAGCGTCCTTTAGGCGCTGGCTAGTAACAGGCCCTTCCAGGGCTACCCAAGCCACCCCATTTTGGGGTCAGTTCAAAGAGCATGTCTACCTTGAGGTTAATACTTCAAAGTCAGGCTCTTTTTTCTATCGCTATACACGTCCACTCCGCTGACAAGACGATGTTTCCGTCCATCCGGGCCTGACCGCTTTGCACAAGCAGTTTTTTTGCAACTTTCTTCGTATATACGGTCATGGTTATTTTAGTTGGCAATATAGCCACACCATATATTTTTACTTTATTGAGGGCGGTTAGAGCGAACAGTCCGCCGCCGCTTTGCCCAAGTTGTTTTACCCCTGCGCCGCCGCACTGGATCAGCGATTCGAGGAGGATTGCGGTCGGTACATGCGACCCGCCGCCTGGCGAGGGTTGGGCAAAAATAAAAGACATTGCATAGTTTTTTTCGCCGTGAATAACGCTGGGAGTATCTGTATCCAACCGGTCAAGGAAAAGGAAAGGTTCGCGTTGGGGTAACAATTTTTTGATGTTTTCACTGTCTAGTAAGTTTTTTAGCTGTTGGCGGTCGGTTTTGCCGCTGGTATTGAGCGGAAGTTCGGGCAGGAGCAGTATCTGTTGGGGGCAATGGCCTACATTTAGGTGTTGGCGGCAAAAAACCAATAAATCGTTGCTCTTCAGGGCGGGGTCTGCGGATGAGACAAACGCGCAGATCTTTTGGCCGCGCAGCCCGTCGTTTTCGGCTAGTACGGCGGCATCTGAAACAGAGGGATGAGTGCGGAGCAGGTCGTCTATTTCTTCCGTGTTGATCTTTAGTCCACCGCTGTTTATGATGTTACCGCCTCGGCCATACACTTTTAAAGTACCGTCGGGGCACAACTCGCCCAGGTCGCCGACTGTGGCTTTTGGCCGCAGTGCGGGGACGATATAGGGGCTGTGTACCCAAATTACGCTATCTTTTATACTGATTTTCACGTCTGGGAAGGGTATGCCCTGCCTTTCCGGCAGACGGGAATAGGCTATGTGGCCTAGTTCGGCCGCGCCGTAATATTCTACAATAACGGCCTGCGGGAACATTTCGCGCAAATAATTAATGGTGGCGATGTCGAGACTGGCGCCGCCGCTCAACACTGACCGGACGGCGGGCAGCGGCTGTTTGAGGTTTTTCAGTAACAGCCGGTAATTGGTCGGTACCATAAAGAGGGCAGTGATTTGATGTTCCGCCAGCTCTTCCACCCAGCGGCGCGGCAGGCGGCTGGATGGGAATACGACGGTACCGCCTGCGAACAGCATGTGCAGACAAGAATTGAGGTTGGTGGTGTAGGCAAGGTATCCGGGCAAATAAAGCGTGTCGCCGGCGTTTAAAGAAAAAATGTTGCTTTGATGAGGAAAAGCGCACAACCAGCTCTGGTGGTCGCGCCACAGGAGCTTAGCCTGTCCGGTGCTGCCAGAAGTAAGCGCTCCAAGGAAGATGTCATCTGGGGCGAGCGGCGGCAGATTTTTCTTTTTTCCCATCAGAAGACAATCAGGGGTTATCATATGCGTTATGCCGTGTTTTTCCATGAACTGCGCGGTAAAGGCGGTAGGTGTACCCGGAGGAAGCAGTATACATATACCGCCCGCTTTGGCTACAGCAAAAAAGTAAAGTAGTTGTTCCAGGGGATCAGGCAGGTTGACCAGTACGCAGTCGCCTTTTTGTATGTCCAGCCGCCGGGCCAGCAGGGAACTTTTCTCTTCGAGGTCGCCATAGGAAAAAGTTTTTCCCTTGTGTAAGAGGCATATCTTGCCGGGCGGTTTATCTGCAAGTAACTCTGATATCAGCATGAAAGAGCCTCCAGCAAAATCGCCGTGCCAAGACCGCCCACCGCACCGGCGGAAGCTATGCCGAAGCGCAGGTTTTCCACAGCCAGGGTGCGCAACAGGTGTAGCGTTATGATAGCACCGGATGCCCCGTAAGGATGGCCGTAAGCCAAGGCGCCGCCCAGGCGGTTGACCTTGCCGAGCGGTAACGCGAGTTCTTGGCAGCAGGCCAGTATTTTGACGGCAAACGCTTCGTTTATTTCTACGGCGTCGATATCTGTAAGGTCGAGTTTGGCTTTTGTCAGTAGGGAGCGGACAGCACATACCGGGCTGAGCGGAAACAGATTGGGATCGCAGCCTGCACTGGCTGCGGCGCGAATTTTGCCCTGTGGTTTTAACGCATATTTTTCCGCAGCCGCTTCCGAAGCTAATAAGAGGACGGCCGCGCCATCGTGTTTGAGGCAGGAATTACCGGCGGTAATGAGGCCATTTTTGGATAGGAGACCAGGCATGCGCGCCAGTAGCTGACGGGAGATGTCCGGTCTTATGCACTGATCGGCCTGTATGTTTTGGCCGTCTCTGACGAGCGGCAGGATGACCGGTTTCAGGATGTCTACAGCCTGGGCAGCTTTCTGGTGACTGTTGAAGGCCAGTTCATCCATGGCGGAGCGGGATATAAAAAATCTTTCCGCCAGTTCTTCCGCACCCGCCAAAGTGGCAGGATTGCCGATCTCTGGCGGGGAGAAAGGCGCCTGTTCATAAAAGTCATCGGGGCCGGAAAAACGCGGATCATTTTCATGAAAACAGCGGCGGGGAGCAAGGCTGGTACTTTCGAGACCACCGGCGATAACAAGATCGGCCTGGCCAGAAGCGATAAGGGCCTCTCCTAAAATAATGGCGGTGAGGCTGGAAGTGCACTGACTGTCTACGGTAAAGCCCGGCACGCTATAAGGAAAGTCCGCCGACAAGAGGCTCATACGGGCAATATTGCCGCCTGGTCCGATAGTGTTGCCCATTATCACCTGGTCTATAGCGGCGGCGGGCAAAGCATTTTTCGTCAAAATAGCGCGAAACAAAAAAGCGGCCAGATGCTCAGGCAAAAAATCCCTGAACAGACCGCCGGTCTTGCCGATGGGGGTGCGCAGACCATCTGTGATATAACAGCTCATAATACTTGCCGCCTGCTGATGGCCATACCGGCCATACTAGCGATAACGGCTTTCAAAAAATCGCCGATAATAAAAGGGGCCGCTCCTGCCATGACGGCTGGCCATAGAGGCATGCCGGTGACCAGGCTGAGCCAGGGTACGGCGACGGCGTAGACGATCAAAATACCGCCAATAATATTGGCAAAAAACAGCCGGCTTACTCCGCTATTGTTGCCGCGCAGTAAGGATATAGCTGCCGCTCCCGGCACAAAAGCCGCATAATAACCTCCGCGTGGCCCGATGACTGCGCCGATACCGCCGAGAAAGCCGGAAAATACCGGCAGGCCCGCTGCACATAGCAAAATGATAGTCAGCATACTGTAAGCCGCCTGGCGGGGTGACAATACGCTGCCGGCCAACATGACGCCAAGTGTGACGCCCGAGATGGGCACCGGACTGACCGGGATGGGGATGGAAATAAAGCCCAGCGCGATGGTCAGCGCGGCGAACAATGCCGCATAAATAAGGTCTTTTAGGCGACTATTTATATTCATGGAAGTTCCCTGCTTTCTTGAATCTTGTCTCAGTATAAAACAAAAAAAGTATTTTCGTCAACCATAAAAATAAATAGGTTAACGTTGAGAGCGAAAAATAAGCCGCTTTTTGCAAGCGGCAAAAGCAATATTCTACACAGCCAGGAGCCTGACGTTATTGTATGGTCCAGCCGCCGTCAAGGACGATGGCCTGGCCGGTCATATAATCGGACTGATTGGAGGCCATGAAAACCACCGCCCCCACCATTTCTTCGGTTTTGCCGAAACGGGCGAGGGGAGTTTTTCCTAGAAGGTGGCTGGCGATCTTTTCGTTGGAAAGCTGCTCGCGGTTAAGCTCGGTGACTATATAGCCAGGGCAGAGGGCGTTGACAAAAACGCCTTTCCTAGCCCATTCAAGAGCCAGTGCCTTGGTCATGTGCAAAAGTCCGGCTTTGGCAACGCAATAGGGCAGTACCTGTTTTTCTGCCACCAGGCCCAGCACTGAGGCGACGTTGATGATTTTACCGCTTCCCTGTTGGAGCATCACTTTGCCCGCCGCCTGGGCAGTAAAAAACACACTGCGCAGGTTGAGGTCCAGTACTCTGTCCCAGTCGTCCTCACTGATGCTCTCGGCGGTTTTGGTGATGGACGTGCCGGCGTTGTTGACCAATATATCTATGCTGCCGAAACGTTTTACCGTTTGTTCCATCAGATTATCTATGGCGGATTTTTTGGTCAGATCACCGGCCACCGGCAAAGTTTCTATACCTTGCGCCGTCAGATATTTGGCAGTTTCTTCGCAGTCGTCCTGGGAGCGGCTGACTATGACCACCCTGGCGCCTTCCCGGCCGATCCCCTCGGCCAGCGCGCGTCCTATGCCTCGGGTGGAACCGGTGACTATGGCAGTTTTATTTTGCAGAAGTTTATCCATATATTTGCCATCCTTTCATAAAACCCGTTACATTCTTTTTAGTACAGTAGCTATGGCCGGGCCACCGCCCACGCATAAAGACGCCACACCGTGATCTACTCGTTGCCGCTTCATTTCATAGATGAGCGAAACGATGATCCGGGCGGCGGTACAGCCCACCGGATGGCCAAGGCCTATGCCGGAACCGTTGGCGTTGACTTTTTTCATATCAAGGCCGAGCTCTTTTTGAACAGCCAGAAATTGGGCGGCAAAAGCCTCGTTTATTTCATAGTAGCCGATGTCATTTGCCGTAAGCCCAGCGTAAGCCAGAGCTTTTGGTATGGCCTTCACGGGCCCGATACCCATTACTTCCGGTTTTACCCCGGCGCAAGCGGTGGCTACTATTTCGGCCAGCGGCTTTATACCGAGTTCGTTGGCCTTTTCGAGTGACATAAGTATCAGCGCGGCAGCTCCGTCGTTGACGCCGGAAGCGTTGCCCGCCGTAACGGTGCCGTCTTTGATAAAGGACGGTTTCATCGCCGCCAGTTTTTCAAGGCTCACGTCGGCGCGCGGATGTTCGTCCGTATCTATGATAGCCGTACCTTTTTTGCCGGTAATAGTGACAGGGGTGATTTCTTCATGGAAAACGCCGTTTTCTATTGCTTTAAGGGCTCTCTTGTGGCTAAGACAAGCCAGTTCATCCTGACTTTCGCGGCTGATGCCGTATATTTCAGCCAAGTTTTCCGCTGTCCGGCCCATATGGTAATCCATTATGGCGCAGATCAACCCATCGTTGAGCATGGAATCTTTGACGCCCGAATTGCCCATGCGATAGCCTTCGCGTGCCCGGGTCAAGAGGTAGGGGGTTTGCGACATGCTCTCGGTGCCGACGGCGACCGCTATATCGGTTTTGCCGAGCATTATGGACTGGCTGGCCAGTTCGAACGCTTTCATGCCCGAGCCGCACTGCTGGTCTACCGTATAGGCGTAACTGTCCGTCGGCATGCCGCATTTGAGCTGTATCTGCCGGGCGGGGTTTCCTTTGGCGCCCGCCTTGTATATCATGCCGCAGGCTACCTCCTCCACCAGGCCTGCCGGTATGCCCGTCTGGCAAAGAGCGGCGTTGACGGCGGCAACACCAAGGTCGACGGCGCTGATATCTTTGAAAGCGCCGAGAAAATCACCGATGGGAGTGCGTTTGGCGGCTGTGACAACTACTTTACGCATATATTCACTCCTTGTCTTTGTTTTTTACCCCGGCTAGCATCATAGCGCGCCGCTTTTTGTGTTCGAGATTAGACAGCTTGGAGTACATCACTTTTTGCGCCTGCGGAGAACCAGCGCCGTGCATGCTTTCGATAAGCGCCGTGCCGCCGGTCATGTTTTCTATCAGTCTGGCCATGCGCATACGGTCTTCTGTTGGTACGGACGCCGTGCCTTTGAAATATTTATCCACATATTTGCCTATCTCAGGGTGTTTAAGATCGGATTCGGACGGCAGGGTGGCTACGAGGCCGCCTGCTATGTCCTGAGCCAGCCGGTCGATATCGTAGATGAGTTTGGTCACATTATGTTTGCCGACATTCGCCAGCAGCGGGTCTACATAATAAGCTCCTGAAGCGGTAGGTTTTCCTTCGGCGGAGCAGGCGATAGAGCAGGCGTATAGTGTTTCCGCCATATGGATCATTTCATTTATCTTTTCTTTTACGTGAGCAGCCTTGCCGTAGCCGCTGTAATCGGCCATAACAGCCGCCGCACCTATGACGATATCTGAAACGCCGCCTTTGCAGCCGCCGTAGTTTTGCCGATGATAACAGGCAAAACGCTCGACCAGCATACCGGAGAACTCTACCTCGCCGCACATAAAGACCCGCTCCCAGGGAACGAAAACATTCTCAAGAACAGTAAGACACTCGCCTCCGACAATACCGTAGCGGGCGTTACCCTGGTCTATCTCGCCATCGCATTTTCGGTCATCGTTGGTTTGACGACCGAAAATGTGCAAGACGCCCTCCGCATCGACAGGGATGGCGCAGGACACGGCATAGTTTTTATCATCTTCGGTCATGGCCATAGTGGGCATGATGAGCATCTCATGCGAATTGACCATGCCGGTCATGTGAGCTTTGGCGCCGCGGATGACGATGCCCTGGTCGTTTTTCTCGACGATGTGGACGAACAAATCAGGGTCGGACTGCTGGCTGGGACGCAGACTGCGGTCGCCCTTGGGGTCGGTCATGGCTCCGGCCACCATAAAGTCGGTCTCCTGGATATAGGCGAGAAACTTTTTCAGGCGTTCGTGGTATTCGGTACCCAGTTTTTTATCCATTTCAAAAGTAGTGGCATAAAGCGTGTTGAGCGCGTCAAATCCAACGATGCGCTGGTAGCAGGTGCCGGTCTGTTGCGAGATCATCCGCAGCATCTTTACCTTCTTCAGCAAATCATCAGTGCTTTGGTGTATATGTGTGAAACGGTTTATTTTTTTGCCGGTAAGATGGGAATCAACCACCATCAGAGCCTGATTGTCAGGATTAAGAGCCAGATTGTAGGTCATGGCCGCGGCATTTACATGCGCCCTTATAAATGGGTGGTCGACCACTTTTTCGCTCTCTAAGAGCGCTCCTTTTACATACACTTTTATTTTACGGTTGCGCAGACTTTCCACATATTCATTGCCGGTTTTCATTAACAAATCCCCCTCTTAAAAATTTAGAAACGCTAAATCTTTAAATAATTTTACCATAAAAAATACCGTATAGCTATCAGGCGAAATATTAATGCAGCAGTGATAAAATTCTTTTTTTACATCATTGTATGCAACGTAAAATTAGCTATTGTGTGTAATGTAACATTCCTTTAACAATCCGCAACAATGTTCATAGCTATTAGCAATAGTTATAATATGAAAAAGTTTTTGCTGCGATAAGTAATTTTTGTTCTAGCAAAAAAGGTTTTTCTACTTTTATAGTGAATAAAGGATTTATATGTACTTTGTTGTCAAATTTTTAAGAGGAGTGGTAAAAATGTTTAAATTTACCGAAGACCAAGCAGAGATCAAGAACATGGCGGCAGATTTCAGCAAGAAATTTCTGGCGCCGACCGTAGCAGAACGAGACGAAAAAGCAGAATTCTCTAAAAAACTATTTGACGAAATGGGCAAACTTGGATTTACCGGCATTTGTTTTCCAGAAGAATACGGCGGATCCGGCGGAGATACCTTGAGTTATATCCTCACGCTTGAAGAAATGTCAAAAGTAGACGACGGCATGGGCATAACCTTGTCGGCGCATGTATCGCTGTGCGCCTGGCCGATTTTTGCTTACGGCAACGAAGAACAAAAGCAAAAATACCTCACCCCGCTGTGCGAAGGAGCCACACTAGGCGCGTTTGGCCTGACCGAACCTAACGCCGGCACAGACGCAGCATCCCAACAGACCGTTGCGGTGAAAGATGGCGATAAATATATCATCAATGGCAGCAAAATATTCATAACCAACGGTAAAGAAGCCGATACCTATGTGGTTTTTGCCATGACCGACAAAGCTAAAGGCACCAAAGGCATTTCCGCCTTTATTTTGGAAAAAGATATGAAAGGCTTCTCCTTTGGTAAAAAAGAAGAAAAAATGGGCATACATACCTCGGCTACCTATGAACTGGTTTTTGAAAACGTTGAAGTACCTGTGGCGAACCTTTTAGGCAAGGAAGGGGACGGCTTTAAGATCGCCATGTCCACCCTCGACGGCGGGCGTATCGGTGTAGCCGCTCAAGCGCTCGGCATAGCCCAGGGAGCCCTTGATCATGCCATAAAATACTCTAAAGAACGCGTACAGTTTGGCAAACCAATATCCAGCAATCAGGCCATCGCCTTTATGCTGGCCGATATGGCCACCAAAGTGCAGGCCGCCCGTTGGCTGGTTTATAACGCTGCCGCCAAAAAAGATGCGGGTGAACCCTATGGCAAAGAAGCTGCTATGGCAAAACTGTTCGCTTCCGATATCGCCATGGCGGTCACCACGGACGCAGTACAAGTATTCGGCGGTTACGGCTACAGCCGGGAATACCCGGTGGAGCGCCTGATGCGCAATGCAAAGATAACCCAGATATACGAAGGGACCAACCAGGTACAGCGGATGGTCATTTCAGCCAATATATTGGCATAAATTAATTTGTGAGAGGTGAGTTTGATTATGGTAAACAAAATTCTTGTTATCGGTACAGGCCAAATGGGTAGCGGCATCATTCAGGTACTTTTGACGGGCGGCTATCAGGTAAACGCATATGACGTTTATAAACCGGCCGTTGACAGCCTGAAAGGGCGGCTGGAAAAAGCTTACGGAAAAATGGTGGAAAAAGGCAAAGCCACCAATGAAGATACAGCCAAATGGCTGAGTGGCCTCAGTCTTTGCCCGGATATCGATAAACCCGCCTGCGCAGTAGACCTCGTTATCGAAGCTGCCACCGAAAACGCAGAACTGAAACTTGAACTCTTTAAAAAACTCGATGAACTGTGTCCGGCGGAAACTGTCCTGGCCAGCAACACTTCTTCCATTTCCATAACCAAGATAGCTTCGGCTACGAAACGGCCGGAAAAAGTTATCGGTATGCACTTTTTTAACCCCGTACCTGTCATGAAACTCCTTGAACTGATTCCAGGACTAAAAACAGCGCCTTCGACCTGCGAAGTTGCCGCCGAAGTAGGGGAAAAACTTGGCAAAGCAGTGGCGAACATCCAAAAAGACGCTCCTGGTTTTGTAGTCAACCGCATACTTATTCCCATGATAAACGAAGCGGCGTTACTGTTTGAAGAAGGAGTGGCCAGTGCCGAAGTCATCGACAAAGCTATGCTCAATGGCGCGAGCCACCCGATCGGGCCTTTGGCTTTGAGCGATCTTATTGGCAATGATACAGTCCTTGCCATCATGCAAGTATTATATGACGAATTCCAGGATACCAAATACCGCCCGGCTCTTATTTTTAAACGTATGGTCAGCGCCGGCAAACTGGGGCGTAAAAGCGGAGAAGGCTTTTTCAAATACAACTGATGTAAGGAGTGATGTAAATGAAAGAAGTAGTAATAGTCTCTGCTGCCCGTACACCCGTCGGCAGTTTCAACGGGGGGTTATCCGATATTAACGCTACGGAACTCGGAGCCATAGCAATAAGAGAAGCGATCGTCCGTGCCGGCATAAAACCGCAGCAAGTAGATGAAGTCATCATGGGGCATGTTTTGCAGACCGCCCAGGGGCAGAATACCGCTCGTCAGGCTTCGATAAAAGCCGGTGTGCCGGTAGAGACCCCCAGCTTTACCATAAATAAAGTATGCGGCAGCGGCCTAAAAGCCGTAGGGCTGGCGCGCCAAGCCATAATTGCGGGCGATGCCGATATCGTAGTAGCCGGCGGCATGGAAAACATGAGCCAGACTCCCTTTGCCCTTGAAAAAGCACGCTGGGGCTACCGTATGGGCGACGGCAAACTGGTGGACGTAATGGTAAAAGATGGCCTGTGGGACGCTTTTAACAACTACCATATGGGCATAACGGCGGAAAACGTTGCGGAAAAATATTCGGTCAGCCGTGAAGAACAGGACAAGGTCGCGCTCGCATCCCAGGAGAAAGCTTGCCGGGCCATAGCCGAAGGCGCTTTTAAAGAGGAAATAGTATCGGTCGTTATAAAGGGCAAAAAGGGCGATATAGTTTTTGATACTGACGAATATCCCAAACAGGATGCCAGCGCAGATAAACTCGCTAAACTAGGTACCGCCTTCAAAAAAGACGGCACTGTCACAGCCGGTAACGCTTCCGGCATAAATGATGGTGCTGCGGCTTTTGTTATTATGTCAGCAGACAAAGCCAAAGAACTCGGCCTTAAACCAATGGCCAAAATACTCAGCTATGCCAGCGCCGGCGTTGCGCCGGAGATAATGGGCATCGGCCCGGTGCCGGCCTCTAAAAATGCTCTGTCAAAAGCAGGGGTAGCGCTGAAAGATATAGACCTCATCGAAGCCAATGAAGCGTTTGCCGCCCAGTGGTGCGCGGTAGGCAAGGAACTAGGGTTTGACGGGGCTAAAGTCAATGTCAATGGCGGCGCCATTGCGCTCGGCCACCCCATAGGAGCATCCGGCGCGCGTATACTGGTTACATTGTTATATGCCATGAAAAAACGCGGCGCAAAGCGCGGTCTGGCAACGCTTTGCATAGGCGGAGGGCAGGGCGCGGCTGCTGTGGTCGAACTTTTGTAAATAAGGAGGGTCAACATGGACTATAAACACCTTTTAGTAGATAGAGAAGGTCTATTGGGGGTCGTGACTATCAACAGGCCGCAAGTCATGAACGCGCTCAACAGCGAGGTGCTCTCCGAGCTGAAAAAGGCCATGCTGGAGTTAGAAGGCGATAAAACGGTCAAAGCGGTCATTCTGACCGGCGCCGGAGAAAAAGCCTTTGTTGCCGGAGCGGACATCTCTGAAATGGTCAATCTCGACGCGCAAGGCGTCCGGGAATTTGCCCTCTTGGGTCACGAAGTGTTTGAAAAAATAGAAAACCTTGATAAACCGGTCATTGCCGCAATAAACGGCTTTGCCCTCGGCGGGGGATGCGAACTGGCCATGGCTTGCGATATACGCATAATATCGGAAAAAGCAAAATTTGGCCAGCCGGAAGTAAACCTTGGCATCATACCGGGCTTTGGCGGAACGCAGCGTCTGATGCGCCTCGTGGGTAAGGGAGTGGCCAAAATGCTCATAATGTCCGCGCGCATAATAAATGCCCAGGAAGCCCTGCGCATCGGCCTGGCTGACATGCTGGTCAGCGACGGCGAACTGCTGATTGAGGCGAAAAAACTGGCGGCGGAGATCGCCGGGAAAAGTCCGAATGCTGTAAAAATAGCCAAACAGGCGATAAACGCCGGTCATGAAATGGGTCTTCGGGCGGGAAACCAAATGGAAGCCATAAAATTTGGCGAATGTTTTGCCAACTCCGAACAAAAAGAAGGAATGTCCGCCTTTTTAGAAAAACGGCCGGCAAAATTTTAAAGTTGCATAAAGAAAACCCCTTCAGTTTACACTGAAGGGGTTTTTCTTTACGATTAACTATTCTTTTACTTCGATGAAAGACTCAGGGCCTACGCCGCAAACCGGACATTCGTCGGGCGGAGTATCCCCTTCGTGGATGTAGCCGCAGACAGTGCATTCCCATTTAGCCATATTATTACCCCCGTAATTATATTTATCGTTTAAGAAAGGTTATTTCTATTTTACTATATAAAGTGGATTTTTCCAATGCTTGCGAAAAAAATATAAATCGCTTGTATTTGTAAACCCTATTACAATTTGGCTGCAAAAATAAAATTACACATAATGCAAAAAATATGATAAAATCACTATTAATATGTAAGCATTTTTAGGAGGCGTTTCATGGTCATCGTAATGCGTCAAGGCGCGAGCAAGGAACAGATGGATATCATAATAAAGCAGTTGGAAGAGGTCAACTGTAGTTCATGGATCACTTACGGCGAATTCCAGAACATAATAGGCGTGGTGGGCGATACCTACAATGTAGACAGAGAACACATGAACGCCTTTGATTTTGTGGAGAAGGTTCTATCCGTGCAAGAGCCGTATAAAAAGGCTAACCGGGCCTTTCATCCGGAGGATACCATCATAGAGGTGGGCGGCGCGACTATCGGCGGCGGACGGGTGGCTGTGATAGCAGGGCCTTGTTCGGTGGAAAATGAAGAGCAGATAACCAGCATCGCTAAAGATGTAAAAACCGCCGGGGCTACATTTTTACGCGGTGGCGCTTTCAAGCCGCGTTCTTCACCGTACAGCTTTCAGGGCATGAAAGAAGAGGGGCTCGATCTTTTGAAAAAAGCCCGCGCAGAGACCGGGCTGCCCATCGTTTCTGAAATTATGGCGACTGACCGTCTGCCGCGCTTTGTCGAGGATGTTGACGTTATACAGATCGGCGCGCGCAACATGCAGAACTTTGACCTTTTGCGCGCAGTCGGTGAAACTGACAAGCCTGTACTATTAAAACGCGGTTTGAGCGCGACTATTGAAGAATGGCTGATGTCCGCCGAATACATCATGGCGGCTGGAAACGAAAAAGTTGTGCTCTGTGAGCGCGGTATCAGGACTTTTGAAACCTACACCAGAAATACGCTTGATCTCTCAGCTGTACTGGCTGTAAAAAAACTCAGCCACCTGCCCATCGTAGTAGATCCCAGCCATGCCGCCGGGATGTGGTGGATGGTGGAAGCTCTCTCCAAAGCGGCCATCGCGGTCGGCGCGGATGGACTGATGGTGGAAGTGCACAACGATCCCCTGAAAGCTAAATGCGACGGACCGCAGTCGATAAAGCCCGAGCGCTTCGCCCATCTCATGCAGGCGCTCCGGACTATTGCCGAGGCTGATAACCGGACTATTTGAGAAAAACTATTAACATTATCTGATAATTGTGTTAAAATGTTTGTAAATAATCATTTATTTGGACGAGGTGTAGGATGTCGATCAGCCCGGCAGCCAGGTTTTCGCCCATAGTACTTTTCAATCAACCACCCATAGCGCAAAAAGAAGACAAAACGCCGACCGGCGAAGCTAACCCTTTTAAAGATAAGGCCGCGGAAGTACGGCCTTCTTTGGCTGTGCCTGTGGCGCAGGAAGAGGGGAAAGGCAAACAGGCCGGCGGCAAAAACAAAAAAGATACTGACAAAAAGGCCTCCAGTGACTCTACCGGTGAATTTTGGCGCCGAGGCAAAAGCCCAGAAGAACAAAAACAGGTAGAGCGCCAGATAACTGAACTACGCGGCATTGAAATGGAAGTAAAGGCGCACGAACAGGCGCACAAGGCGACCGGCGGCCAGTATGCCGGCGGCATCAGCTACGACAAGGCCACCGGCCCTGATGGCAAGCAATACATCGTGGGCGGGGAAGTTCCCATAGATATAGCGGAAGAAAACACTCCGGAAAAAACCGTCAAGAAGATGCAGATCGTGCGCAGCGCGGCGCTCGCCCCGGCGAACCCTTCTTCGCAGGACCGCAGTGTGGCGGCAGCGGCCAGCTCCAAAGAAGCGGCGGCCCGCGCGGAAATGACTAAACTGCAAGTAACTGGCGGTAAAGACCTCAAAGACACAAACGCCCGCAAACAGGAGCCCTGGATGGGCAGTGTGGTCGACATATCGGCATAAACCAAAAGACGGCTTTCCCAGCCGTCTTTTTCATTTCCAAGGTATGATCTTTTTTTCCAGCAATTGCAGGGAGTTTGTAAAAATAACACCGAGCAGAGAGAGTATTATCACACCTACCATCAGTTTGGTCGTCATCATCAAATCGCCGTAGTGCAGGATCATCGCGCCGATACCTTCACGGGCGGCGATCATCTCGGCGGCTACCAGCATGAGGAGCGAAGTGCCGGCGGCCAGCTTGAGCCCGGCAAAGATGACCGGCAGCGCGCCGGGCAGTATCACCTTTCTGATCAGGCTGAGCCGGCTGGCCTGAAAACTGACTGCGACCTTTATAAACAACGGGTCGATGTTTTTCACTCCGGAATAGGTATTTATCACTACAGGGAAAAACACCCCCAGGCTGATCACCGTCACTTTAGACAACTCCCCGATGCCCAGCCAGAGTATGATGAGCGGCAAAAGGGCGATCTTTGGTATTGGGTAGAGGGCGAATATGATAGGTGTTCCTATACTGTCGGCCAGTTTGGACATGCCGGTCAGGAGGCCGAGCACTATCCCGGCCGAACAGCCAATGATAAACCCGAGGGCGATCCGGTAAAAACTGGCGGAAAAATTGGCAAAGATTTCGCCGCTTTTGAGCATTTCGAGTCCCTCAACGAGGATACTCGACGGAGCGGGCAAAAACAGCTCCGACACTATGCCCGTTCTGCCGATAAGCTCCCATAGCAAAAGTACTCCCAAAAGCGACAGCGGCGACAGCCAAGACGGATAAGACTTCTCGAGCGCGGCCAGACGGTTTGTTATCGGTTTTCGATCATTCATCTTCCACCTCCATCAACGCGTCCAAAGCATCGCTTTTAATATTTTCCCATATTTCGTCTACATAAGCGTTGAACCGGGCGGCGTTTTGCGGCTGGTTGCGCTCCTTGCGCGGCAGTTCGATGGAAAGGATGCTCTTTATCCGGCCGGGGCGGCGGGACAGCACGACCACCCGGTCGGCCAGATGTACGGCTTCGGCAATATTGTGTGTCACATAAAGCGTGCTGAGCTTGGTTTTTTCCCAAATAGACAGCAGTTCATCCTGCATGATGGTACGGGTCTGCGCATCGAGAGCTGAAAACGGTTCATCCATCAACAAAAGGTCTGGCTGTATAGCCAGTGCGCGCGCTATACCGACCCGCTGGCGCATGCCGCCCGATAGTTGACTGGGGAAAGCTTTTTCAAACCCGTTAAGTCCGACTAGTTCCGTGTAGTAAGCGATGAGCCGGTTTTTTTCATCGGCAGAGACGTTTAGTTCCTCGAGGCCAAAAGCGATGTTCTGGTATACCGAACGCCAGGGAAAGAGGCCGATCTCCTGGAAAACCATTCCCACCAGAGGATCGTGCCCGGGCGGAAGCCCTTCAAAATATATATCGCCGGACGAAGGGCTAAGAAGGCCGCCCACCATATTAAGCAGGGTAGACTTGCCGCAGCCGCTCGGACCGACCAAAACGACAAACTCCTCCTCGTGTATCGTCAGGGAGACGTCCGAGAGAGCTGACAATTTCTTACCGTGGCTGTTCATATATTCTTTGTGCACATTTTCGATTACTACCCGCATATGACCATCCTTCTTGAAACACTAAATCAAAAATCCTCTGAATAGCAAATCCAGAGGATTTTATAAATAAAATTATAAAACAAAAATTTATTTTTTCAAAGCTTTTTCTGTAAATGAGGTGTTTACTACATCCTTTGCCTCAAGCGGTTTTTCGATCATCTTATTTTTGGTATACCAGTTTATCTGGGTGGGGATATCGCTCGCGAGGAGCTTGCCGTCCCGGTCAATATACGGAAGGCCCAGTTTGGTGTCTTCGGTTGACATCTTGGTATATTGGGAGATTATACCTACCACTTCATCAAAATTTTTGCCAGGTACAGGTTTGCCGTCTTTTTTCACCAATACTGCGTCGTAATAGTAATTACAGGATTTTACATAGGCCCTCATAAAGCGCAGCCCGAGATCGTCGTTTTTGTTAAGAGCGGGGGAGTAGAAGATGCCCGAAGTCTGGTATTCTATGATATCGCCTATCTGGGTGAGCTGTTTGCCATAGCCGGCTTTTTCTGCTTTGGTAATATTTGGCTCGTTGAGTATGGCCGCGTCTATCTGCCCACTCTCTAGGCTCGCCATGATAGATCCCAGCTTACCGAGCGGCACGATCTCCACATCGGTCAGCGACAGGCCCTTTTTCTCAAGAACGCGCCCCATCATATAGTGAAAAGTAGAGCCAGTCTGGGTGATGCCGATCTTCTTGCCCTTGAGCTTTTCGATGGAATTCACGCCCGCGCCCCAAGCTGATTTGTTTACGACTATTGCGGAAGAGGAATAACCTTTTTCTTCACGCCCCTTGTCAGCCACTATCGACAGTTTTTGCCCACTGGCTGCCATATTAAACAGGCCGGCTGTTATACCGGTGGCGCCGACATCCACTTTATTGGATGCGGTAGCCACCGCGATCGGCTGGGCGGCGTCAAACCACTGTACATCAAGATCTATGGCCTGTTCTTTAAAAAAGCCTTTTTCAATGCCGATGAACAATGGTGCGGAACTAGTCAGGCGCAGCATGCCGATGGACAGCTTTTTAGTTTCCAGAGGTTTGGTCGGGGCGGTGTCTTTACCTCCGCCGCAGCCTGCCGCCACGATCGTCAGGCAAAAGGCAATCAGAATGAGGGAAAAATTTTTCACGGTTGATATCACTCCCTGTAAAGATAATTTAACAAGCTTATTCGACATTAATCAGCCGATTCCTTTACTTTAAAACAAAGATGAATAAATGTTTTTACTTAAATAAACAGATAATATGCAAATAAACTTGACTGCACTCTAGAAAAATATTATTGTTAATATAATATCATACCTTTTTCGTGGACAACATGCTTTCCCGGTAAAATTTTTATAGTGATACACATACTAATCGCGGGAGGATTTTTATATGAGTAAAAATACAATGGGGGTCACAGGCCGTTTATTGATCATTGTGGCGCTTTTGGCGGCACTGGCGGGCGCGGTTGGTGGTTGTGGCAAGAAACAGGCACAGGCTCCTCAGGCGGTGCCTGTAAAAGGTATGACGGTCATTCAAAAAAACACACCGATAATCTATGAATTTGTCGGCGAAGTAGAAGCTCGCGACGAAGTAGAGCTGCGGTCCAAGGTTTCCGGCATGATCGTTGAGAAATACATACAGGGCGGTACTACAGTGAACATGGGGCAAACGCTGTTTGTAATAGACCAGCGTCAGTATAAAGCATCAGTGCTTGATTACCGTTCCCAGGTGGCCGGCACGGAAGCTGCTTTAGCCCGTGTGCAGCGCGACGTGGAAAGATACACACAACTGTATGCGCAAAACGCTATAGCCCAACAGATACTGGATAATACCGTCGCGGAGGAAAAACAGACCGCAGCACAGCTCGACGCTATAAAAGCCCGTCTGGAGCAGGCTGAAGTAGATGTCAGTGAAACGATCATCTTATCGCCGGTCAACGGCCGGATAGACACTAATGTCCTCAGTACAGGCAGCTACGTGGTGGCCGGGCAGACCGTCATGGCGACCGTATCGAGCATCAACCCTGTCCGGGTGCGGTTCAGCATAAGTGAAAGCGACTATCTGAAGTTTGCGGAAATGGCTAGAAAACGTGCTACGGGTCCTTTGTTGAGCGGTTTTCCCGAAGTAGACATGATTTTGAGCGATGGCAGCAAATACCCGAATCCTGGTAAAATCGAACAGGTAGACCGGGGCCTTGCCAAGGAGACCGGTACCCTCACCATAAAGGCTTTGGTCGAAAACCCGGACGGAATACTCGTCCCCGGGATGTTCTCCCGTGTGCAACTGGCTGGTGAAGTGCGCCAAAATGCCCTGTTGGTACCGCAAAGGGCGGTAATGGAAATGCTCGATAAAACATTTATCTTTGTAGTGGATAAAGACAGCAAATCCTTAATGAAACCGGTAAAAATGGGACCGCGCATCGGCAACGAACTGTGGCTGGTAGAAAGCGGCCTTGAGTCAGGCGACACTGTCATAGTGGAAGGATTTCAGAAAACACCGCAAGGAACACCGGTAAAAGTAGAGACCATAACCATGGCTGATCTGCAGGTACAGCCTAAAGTTGCGGCGACAGCAGACAAAAAACCGGAAGACGCTAAGAAATAATACAGGAGGCCGATCATGGCAAGATTTTTTATTGACAGACCGGTTTTTGCCATCGTTTTATCACTATTCATAGTCATTGGCGGCCTTGTTTCCGTCGCGATACTACCTATTGCCCAGTATCCGCAAATAACCGCGCCACGCGTAGTGGTGAGCGGTTTCTACATAGGCGCTAACGCCGAAGTAGTGGAGCAGTCTGTGGCGCAGTCTATTGAACCTCAGGTCAATGGTGTCGAGGGTATGCAGGATATGCAGTCTACCTCGGACAACTCGGGCAACTATACTCTTGACGTAACTTTTGAACTAGACCGCGACGCCGACATGATGTCTGTACAGGTGCAAAACCGGGTGGCCCAGGCCAACTCGCTTTTACCGTCGGAAGTGCTGTCAGCCGGTGTTACCACAACCAAGGAATCTGCCGATACGGCGATGTATTTTTCTCTTTATTCACCGACCGACGAATATGACAGCCTGTTTTTAAAAAACTACGCCAGCATTAATATAATAGATGATATAAAGCGCATCAACGGCATTGGCGGCGTACAGGAATACGGCTCGGAATTCGGTATGCGTATCTGGCTGCAACCGGATAAAATGGCCCAGGTGGGCGTTACCAGCACAGACGTAGCCAACGCCGTCATGGCGCAAAACGTCCAGGCTCCGGCCGGTATCATCGGCCAGTATCCATCGGCGCCCGGCCAGCAGTTCCAGTATTCGGCGCAGGTCAAAGGCCGGCTTGTTAGCCCTCAGGAATTTGAAAACATCATCGTGCGCGCCAATAAGGATGGCTCTTATCTTAGAGTAAAAGACGTGGCGAGGGTGGAACTGAGCGCCAAAGACTACTACTTTTTGAGCGACACCAACGGGCACGACAGCGTGGTTTTTGCCATAAGCCTGACCACCGACGCCAACGCCATGGATACCATCGGCAAAGTAAACGCCCTTTTAGAAGAATCATCTAAAAAATTCCCGCCGGGCGTGGTTTATAAAGTAGTTTCGGATAACACCAGATTTATCCGTGAATCACTGAAAGAAGTCATACACACATTTGTCGAAGCGCTCATCCTCGTTCTCATAGTCGTTTTCATCTTTTTGCAGAACTGGCGGGCGACCGTCATACCCATGCTGGCAGTGCCGGTATCATTGATAGGCACTTTCGCCGCTTTTGTTCTCTTGGGTTTCAGTATAAACACCCTGACGCTATTTGCCATGGTACTAGCTATCGGCCTCGTCGTTGACGACGCCATAGTCGTAGTGGAAGCGGTCGAACACCATATTGAGCACACCGGACTTAGTCCGCGCGAAGCCACTTACCGGGCGATGAGGGAAGTTTCCGGGCCGGTTGTCGCTATAGCCTTTGTTTTGGCTTCGGTGTTTATTCCGGTAGCCTTCTTTGGCGGCACGGTAGGCGTTCTCTACCAACAGTTCGCTCTGACTATATCCATATCCATGGCGCTATCGGCCTTTGTAGCGCTCACCCTTACCCCTGTATTATGCAGTCTCTTGCTAAAAGGGGAACGTGAGAAAAAAGACGGTATTTTGACCAGATTTTTTATTAAATTTAACATATGGTTTGAAAAAACCACCGAAAGTTATGGCCGTTACGCCGAAAAATGTATAAACCACGCTAAAATAACATTATGCGGACTACTGGCGATAATGATCCTGGCCCTTACCTTTATGGAGTTACTGCCGTCCTCTTTTGTTCCGGACGAAGACCAGGGTTATTTCATGACGGCTATGATACTGCCGGAAGCCGCCTCACTTGAACGCACTCGTGCAGTCGGCGCCAACTTCGGCGCCAAGGTCGCCAAGATACCCGGCGTCGAAGACGTCATAATCGTCAGCGGCTACGACATACTGACATCCGCGTCAAAACCCAACTGCGGCATAGTCATTTGCGGCTTAAAACCATGGGAGGAAAGAAAGACCAAAGAACTCCAGGTACAAAGCATCATCCAACAAGTCATGGGCCTGTCCATGCATGAGCCGGAGGCTGTATTTATGGCCTTTAACGCTCCGGTGCTCCCGGGCGCCAGCAGTACAGGCGCGCTTAGTCTGGCGTTGCTCGATCGCGGCGGCGGCACGATCGACGAGATGTCCGAACTGTCGAAACAATTCCTCGCAGAAGCGCAAAAGCGCCCGGAAGTAGGTTCCATATTTACTACCTTCAGTGTCAACACCCCGGGCTACAAGTTCGACGTAGACCGCGACAAAGCGTCTGCGCTCGGTGTACCGGTGAACGACGTATTTAGCGCTTTGCAGACCTTTCTCGGCGGGCAGCAAGTCAATGACTTCAACCTGTTTGGCCGTACCTGGAAAGTCGTCATGCAGGCCGAGCCGCAATTCAGGGCTAATGTTGATGCTTTGCGCTTCTTTTTCGTACGCAGCAATACGGGTTCTATGGTACCGCTCAATACTTTGGCTAAAGCAGATAGCACCATGGTAGTATCGAGCATAAAAAGATATAATGGCCTCAGGTCCTTTCAAATAGGCGGCAACCCGGCCGAGGGATATAGTACAGGCCAGGCCATGGCGGCTTTGGAAACAGTGTCGTCTCAGGTGCTGCCCAACACATACAGCTATGAATGGTACGGGCAGAGCCGGGACGAAAAAGCCTCTGGCGGACGCAGCGCCATGGTGTTCGGGTTTGCCATACTCTTCTCCTTCCTTTGCCTGGCGGCACTTTACGAGAGCTGGAGTATACCTTTCGCGGTTCTCCTGTCTGTTCCCACCGCCGTTATGGGCGCGGCGGGATTGCAGTATTTTGTGGGGCTTGAAAATAACGTCTACATGCAGATAGGTCTGGTTATGCTGATAGGTTTGGCGGCTAAAAACGCCATACTGATAGTAGAATTTGCCAAGCTGAACCTCGATAACGGCATGCCGGTCGTGGAAGCGGCTATTGCTGCGGCTAAGCTGCGCCTTCGTCCTATACTCATGACCTCCTTTGCCTTCATTATCGGCTGTTTGCCGCTCGCCATAGCCTCCGGCGCCGGCGCCGGCGCGCGTAACGCGATGGGTACAGCCGTGGTTGGCGGCATGACGGCCGCCACCTTCCTTGGCATATTCATCATACCGACCCTCTTTGTGACCATCGAAAAACTTAGCGAACGGTTTAAAAGCAAGGAAGAAGACGAAAAATAAAGCTGTATGAAATTTTAAAGCGCAAGATTTTCTTGCGCTTTTTCTTTTTTAACTAAAGGGTTTTTTAAAAAAACAGTGAATAAATAACGAATAAGATTTAGTTTTAAAAATTCATTTGGGAGTAATATCTGTGGATAAAATACTTGATAAAAACTTTTTGCGCGACCTCTGGCAACTCACCCGCAGCTACTGGTACTCGGAAGAAAAACGCTGGGCGCGCATCATGCTGGTGGTCATAATAGCTCTCAGCCTGGGGCAGGTATATATGCTGGTGCTGCTCAACAAGTGGTACAATGCCTTTTACAGCGCCCTACAGGATTATAGCAGTGAGGCGGTGATGAGCGGTATTTGGCAGTTTTGCATGATCGCCGGCGCCTACATCGTGATAGTGGTGTATTCCTATTACCTCCAGCAGATACTCCAAATGCGCTGGCGTATCTGGATGACCAGACAATATCTTGACAAGTGGCTAGACGGGCGCACCTACTACCTCCTGCAACTGTTCGAGAAAGAAACAGACAACCCCGACCAGCGTATCAGCGAAGACATAAACCAGTTTGTCAGCACTACCCTCAGCCTGGTGCTGGGTCTGATAAAAAACGTAGTGTTGTTTATTTCCTTTGTAGGCATACTCTGGGGGCTCTCCGGACCACTTGACTTAAAGCCGTTCATCGGCGTCGATATCAGCATACCTGGTTATATGGTATGGGTAACCATCATCTACGCTCTGATAGGAACCTGGCTGACCGACCGGGTAGGTTGGCCGCTGGTCAAACTAAACTTTGACCAGCAGCGATTTGAGGCCGACTTTCGTTTCAGTATGGTTAGGCTGCGTGAAAACAGCGAAAACGTAGCCTTCTACAAAGGTGAAGAATTTGAAGGAAAAGCTTTTAGAAAGTGGTTTGGAAGTGTCATAGACAACCTCTGGAAGATCATCCGCCGCCAAAAACAGGTGGTGGCACTCACCGCCGGTTATTCGCAGATATCGGTCATTGTGCCTTTGGCGCTTGCCGTACCGCGCTATTTGAGCAAACAAATCAACTTGGGCGGACTTATGCAGATATCGTCGGCCTTTGGCCGGGTACAGGACGCTCTGTCTTTTTTCGTCGACATGTATGTGCAGATCGCAGGATGGCGGGCCGTGGTAGCCCGTCTGACCACCTTTTCCCAGCATATGGAGCGGGTGGCGGACGAAAGTGAACAAAAAGACCACCTGCGGGAAAAAGAAACGGGTGATAGTCTTATTACCCGTGGCCTGACCGTGAAACTGCCTCAAAATACGGCACTTCTGGAAAATATGAATGTTGACTTTTCCCCCGGTTCTTCCTGGCTGGTAAAAGGCAGGAGCGGCGCTGGCAAGAGCACCCTTCTGCGTACTTTGGCCGGACTATGGCCGTATGCCGAAGGAGAGATAACCTATCCGGCCGATAAAACGAGGATGTTTTTGCCCCAGCGGTCCTATTTGCCACTCGGTAACCTGCGTGAAGCGCTGACTTACCCGGGACTGATCGAAACCGACGACGCAGAAATAAAGCGTGCCCTTAGCCTGTGCCAGTTAGATGGATTGGTCGGGCATCTCGATGAAGAAGAAGATTGGTCTAATATACTCTCCCTGGGCGAACAGCAGAGAGTGGCCTTTGCCAGGGTGCTCCTCCATAAACCAGGCTGGCTGTTTTTAGATGAAGCAACTTCCGCTATGGACGAAGAACTGGAAAACGCCATGTATAGCCTTTTGAAAAAAGAACTGCCCACCACTACTTTGGTGAGCGTAGGGCATCGCAGCACACTTGGAGCATACCATTCATGCCGCCTGGAAATAACAGGCGAGGGAGGGTGGACGGCAACCTGCCGGAGTTAAATATAACAGTAAAACCCCGCCTTTTTACAAGGCGGGGTTTTTGTCTGTAGGCCATTTTTGTATAAACTCTAAAAACTCAGAGCCGGGCATGGGTTTGGCAAAAACATACCCTTGAATGGCGTCACAGCCTATGGTCCGCAGTTCATCCACTTGCTCCATGGAGTCTATACCCTCAGCTACTGTTTTCATATTGAGTGCCTTGGCCATATCGATGATACTTTTTACAAGCGCTTTGCCGCGTTCCGGGTCATTGCCGTACTGGAAGAAAAGACGGTCCAGTTTCAGTATGTCCACATGGATGGATTTTAGGATATTGAGCGAAGAATAGCCAGCGCCGAAATCATCGAGCGAGCAGAGAAAGCCATGGCCTTGACAGATGGAAACAATGGTCTGGAAATGGGTGTGGTTTTCAAAAGCCAGGCTTTCAGTGAATTCCAGCTCGATAGATTGGTCGGGGATAGCATATTTATTTTTTATGTCGGTGTATGTTTTTATAAAATCGGGATGCCAGAGGGCCATGCGGGATACATTTGCCGAAAGTATACAGGTGGGAAGGCCCTTATTAAGGATATTTTCCCGGTAATACCTGCACAATTTTTCAAATATATAACGGTCTAGTTGGAGAATAAAGCCATTTTTTTCAAATATATCGATAAAACGGTCCGGAGTTATATAGCCGTCCGGTGATTCCCAACGCACGAGCGCTTCGGCGCCGATAACACGGCAGTTCTTTTGGATGGCTATTTTTGGCTGCAGATACATTTCAAACTCATTGCTTTCCAGCGCAGCATCCATGCGTGCCTCTACCTGGGTTTGCCAGATCTTTTCTTCGCGCATTTGTGCGGAATAAAAGTTAAAATGTCCGCTTTTTTTACCGCTTTTTACCACTTGCTGCGCGGTGTTGGCCCGGTCAAGCATATCGGAAACGCTGAGTTTGTCGTCTTCCGGGCCGACCAGGTAGGCTCCGCCATATACGTCTATTTTATAGCCGCGCGCGAGAATTTCCGGGTAAACGCCAAGCAGCCGGGATATTCCCTCAAACCGGGCCTCGAGGTCTTGCCTTGACGTATATTTTCTGAGTGATACGAAAATGTCGGCATTGACGTGGGCGCATACTTCACCTTTCTGATTTATGGCCGCCACATAATTTCCCCAGTAGCGAAGCAGGCGGTTACCGACCTCGCGGCCAAACAGGTCGTTGATGTATTTGAATCCTTTGATGTCAATATATAATAAAGCATATTTGGTATCGCCTCTATTTTTAAGCAGTTTGGCGGCGTCTATTAAAAACTTTTGCAGGTTGGGCAGTTTAGTGAGGGAATTGTAATAGGCGATGCTTTCCAGTTGCGATTGCCGTTGTTTACTGATGCGCTTGATGATTAGAAGAAGAGCTACGGATACGATAGCTGCGAAAGCAATGATGGCTACAGACCAAATAATAATAGTTTTCATTTCTACGCCAAGTTTATTTTCCGGTACGGCGTAAAAGATATGCCAGGCATTGATATTAAGTGGCGCATAGGCTACCAGGCGGTTTCCGTCGTAATAAGGGCTTTCGAAATAACTTCCCCGGGCCGCCGCCAGGTTGCTCAATACGCTAGACTTTAGCTGGACCGGTAACTTGAAATGTAGGTCGAATATATTGTTGCCGGGATTGATCACTAGCGGGCTTTTGGATTTAATAATGTAGTTACCCTCGCTGTCGATGATATGGGCCAGCCCGTTTCCCGCATAAATAGCCCGGTCGATCGTTTCTCTAAGCTCATCTTCCGGGTTTGCCGCAAATAGAGTTCCCGTTATGCTGCCTGTAGCATCATAAATAGGTACAGCATAATAATTTACATAGGTATTATTTTCTTTGTTGAAATAACTGCGGCTCAAAGCTTTTTGTCCATTCAAGGCGCGGGTAACAAAACCGTTTTTTGAAAAATCGCCGTAGTACAAGCCACCACGTTTATCCATCCATACTGCTTGCGCGTTGACATCAGTAAAACCGATGTTCAGGTATGTATGGTTGCTGGTAATACTTTTGGCAAATATAGAGAAAGTAGCGGTATCTTCAAATATATTTTGTTTGCCGACCAAGTCAGCCAGTACTATCAGATTTTCAAACTCGTGCTCGATGTGGTTTTCTACTTCCATGACGGTTTGTTTGGTCGTTTGGCGTATATATTCACTAATGTTGCGCTCATTGAGAGAAAAGGCATAAAAAATGAAACTTATGCCAAACAGCAGGAAAAGCAAGCTGAATGTAGCTGCTATTAAGTATGTGCGTTCCGGAAGAATGTACATGCCATTTCTTTTCATAATTAAGCCTCCCCTGCAAGACGGGCAGGAAAAAGCAATAAAAATACCCGTCTATAAATTCCGGGTTTACGGGTGCATGCGTGTACATATAAGCTGGCATAGCGGATAAAAGCCGGTCAATAGCGGGAAGTATTCGATTTTTAGAGACTGGTCTGCCGCCGGGCTGTGGCAACAGATACATATATCCTTAAATATATTATGTTATACAAGGGAGTGGATGTCAATAAAGTAGTTTTTATAAATAATAAAAATGTCCGGCAGGCACATAGAGAAAAACGGCTATTTTTTATCATCGTCCGCAGCTTCTTCGCTATCGTCGTCATTGTCGTCATCATCGTCGTTAGAAGTGTTATTGATAAAGTCCATGACGCTTATTCCACAGAGCAGGATGCCGCCAAGGCCGAATACACCGCTGGTGACAGTCTTGCCAAAAAGATTGTACAAAAGGGCGACCGGCCAAGCCGCGCGCCGCCGTCCGCCTGCCTCTTCCAGCAAGCTTAGTTCCTCGAATAAATAAAAAGCCAATAATATGAGAAATATTCCTATGGCAAATGACCAAAGCGCTTCCAGCCTGGCTTTTGTGAACATGTTTTACTCTCCAAATTATAATATTGATGTAAAAAACACAGTATTTATATTAACATGTTTTTTTGTATTCGACAATAAAATGCATATTTTATGCAAAATAGGGGGCCTGACTTGACAAAATTTATTTTTCGGATATACTAAAATAGTAAATTACTAAATTAGTAAATTACTAGAAAAACAAGAAGGTGATAAAAATGAAAATACCGGTAACACTCAACCATAAACCGGTCATCGTCGCGGAAGATTATGAAAACATTGATGGCAGGTACGCGTACCATACAGACGCCCAAGGCCTTTCGCTCGGCCTGGCTCAGTGGAACGACCGGGGCAAGGTAGATATCGCCGCCAAGGTATGGCGGCATACCGGGGAAAAATGGTCGCGTCAGTCGGAAGAGCTGCCGCTCCATCGCGTGATTGACCTGGCTATATTGATCGCGCGCGCCAAGCTGCATTTTCGGGAAGCCTACCGCTATGAAAAACTGTATGACCCGAAAAAACCGGTCATAGACCGAGTGGGGTTGCAAGGTGACGCTATGACAGTGTCTGTATGCCAGGATAATCCTAAACTAGATGAAGATATAAAACTGTTTTCCCAGGCGCTCAGCAATGACGACGAACTTTTGGGCGAGCGTTTGCGCGTACTTGAAAGTATATTGAAAGAGATGGGCTACTGAGAAACGATTTACCCACTGGATGATTTTTGTTATAATCTTGCCATAGCAAAAACAAAATATTTATCACGAGAGGCAGGAAGCGCATGGAGACGAATACTCAACAAATAATGGCGACCATGATTGTTTATATGCTGGTGGTCATAGGTATAGGCATATTTTTTGCCCGCCGGGCCAACGAAAACAGCGAAAACTATTTTCTGGGCGGGCGTAGCCTGGGCCCCTGGGTGGCGTCGATGAGCGCCTGTGCCAGCGATATGAGCGGCTGGCTGCTTATGGGAGTGCCCGGCGTTGCCTATTGGTGCGGTCTGGCCGACGCAGTCTGGACAGCGATCGGGCTTTGCCTCGGCACATACATCAACTGGCTGGTCGTGGCCAAACGCTTGCGCTGTTACTCGGAAGTCGCGGGAAATTCTATAACCGTACCGGATTTCTTCAGCAACCGCTTCAAAGAACAAGACAAGGTCATCATGTTTCTGGCTTCCGCTATGATACTTATTTTTTTCGCGGTGTACGCGGCCAGCTGTTTTGTTACCTGCGGCAAGCTGTTCAACCAGCTGTTTGGCTTTGACTACCGTGTCATGATGGTATTGGGCGCTCTCTTTGTCATCATCTATACTTATCTCGGAGGTTTTCTCGCAGAAAGCGCTTCTGACTTCATGCAGGCCATAGTTATGGTGTTTGCGCTGGTGGCAGTTATGGCAGTCGGCGTAATCGCGGCGGGCGGCGTTGATGCCGTATTGGCCAACCTTGATAAAATACCGGGCTTTCTATCCTTCTTCACCATAGCCAGCCCGGCGGCGGTGGACGGCAAGCAACTGCTGTCGCCGGAAGCGGCGCCGCTGTTTGAGCCAGCCAAGACTTACGGCTGGCTGACCATCATCTCCACTATGTCCTGGGGCCTCGGCTACTTTGGCATGCCGCATGTGCTTTTGCGTTTCATGGCCATCAGGCGGGTGGAAGAACTTGACCGCTCCCGGCGTATCGCCATTACCTGGTGCATTATTTCGCTGGCCTCGGCGGTATTTATCGGACTGATCGGGCGCGCGCTGTATCCGTCTGCATTACAAACCGCAGCGGCGGCGGAAAACATATTTATCGTAATAGCCACGGCGCTCTTTCATCCTTTGGTCGGTGGCATAGTCATGGCGGGCATACTCGCCGCCACCATCAGTTCTTCCGACTCTTATCTTTTGATAGCAGCCTCGGCTTTTTCTAAAAACATCTATCAGGGCATAATGAAAAAAGACGCCACGGAAAAACAGATCATGAACGTCAGCCGCATCACCTTGATGGCAGTATCGCTCATCGGTATGGCCATCGCCTATGATGAAAACAGCATCATATTCAAGGTGGTCAGTTTTGCCTGGGCGGGTTTTGGCGCGGCTTTCGGCCCGTTGATGCTGCTCAGCCTGTTCTGGAAACGCTGCAACCGCGCTGGCGCGATCGCCGGCATGCTGGCCGGTGGTGGCATGGTGTTTTTTTGGAAACTGGTATTAAAACCGCTGGGCGGAGTATTTGGCATATACGAACTCTTGCCGGCCTTTTTGACCTCCTGCGCGGCGATAGTCATAGTGTCACTTTTGACGGCTGAACCCAGCGAGGAAATAAAAGAAGAGTTTGAGCAGGCAAAAAATATGGTCTGACGGGAAAAAGGTGATCTTAAGTGCGAAGAAAATTTTTCAGCATATTTTTAGCTTTGGTTGTACTGATTGCTGCGGCGACGCTGGCGAGTCAAGCGGAGGCGGCCAAGCTGACCGGGATACAGGTGATAGCCCTCGGACGTGATACCTTTGGCAATTGGATACAAATACCTTACCCGCATCGAAATTTTCCGCCAAACCAACTGGTCAGAGGTAAAGAACTATTTATCAGGGTAATTTTTGACGGTACGCCGGCCGGAGTGATATTTACCTGTAACGGAGTGGATATCCAGCAGGATGCGGTCAAAAAAAATAAAACTTATCACAGCATGAAAGGTTCAAGGGCGGAATACTCGGTATCATTCAAGGATATGGGCTTTTCTCCTGGTGAATGCATCATTTCGTCTTTTTATGTGACTGCCTACGACTACACCGGGAAAAAGTACCACGGCTACGTGACCGGGATAAAGGCGGATATTAAAGAGTGATTGTCACACAAAAATACCCCGTTAAAAAACGGGGTATTTTTGTGTCCTATTTATTTTTTGCCAAACCAAATTTTCCAGCGGCCCAACGGCCAAATACCGTATACTGGTCTTTGAGCATTGCGCGAAAGGAGCAACCCGGGGCAGGACCGCTTAGCGCCCGGACGTCCCTGTTGTAACAGTGGGCCAGAAAATAAGTCGCGATAACAAGCGCCCATACTGAGATATGGGAGGCCAGAGGCAGAAAGGGCGTATCTTCCGGCAGGATCATGCAGACTGCAAAAAGGGCGGTCAATAAAGACAGGTCAAGCCAGATATTCTTTATTGCCAGTGAAAGCAGCATTAGCAAAACAAAGGCTAAAAAAGGCGCAACTATTATTATGAGATATTCCATCAAACCACCTGTAAAAAATATGTCTGATATAATGATAAAATGTTTGCCGTCCATATGCAATAGCCTAGGCCGCAAAAGCCGTAAACTTTATCTCGCTAAACGTCGTTAATACCTCCGGCTTTCAAGGCGGGAGGATAAAGCGGCGCTAGGCTCAAAATAAGTGCGACTAAGATTCGGACGGGGTTTGCACCCCGCCCGGATCAGTATTCTTTATTGACATCTTATGGCAGCGCGGTTATTATTCTTAATAGTACAGTCGGTATTTTATACAATAGGGAGTTGTTATTTATGATAATAGGCTGTCCCAGAGAAAGCAAAAACAACGAAAACCGCGTGGGTTTGACACAGGCCGGAGTGCACTCTTTAGCGGCGGCCGGGCACAGTGTCGTTATAGAGCGCGGCGCCGGTGAAAACAGCGGCATCTCTGATGCCGAATATATGGAAGCGGGAGCGACCCTTGGCAGTGTGGAAGAAGTATTTGCACAGGCTGAAATGATCATAAAGGTAAAAGAACCGGAAGCAAAGGAAATAGGCCTATTGCGTCCGGGACAGATAGTGTTCGCCTACCTGCATCTGGCGCCGGAGAAAGGCTTGACCGGTGCGCTTTTGGACAGAAAAGTAGTGGCCATCGCCTACGAGACCATAGCAGTTGGGCGGAGCCTGCCTCTTTTGACGCCGATGAGTGAAGTGGCCGGACGCATGTCTGTCCAACTAGGCGCGCAGTTTTTGACCAAACCGGCCGGCGGCAAAGGCGTACTTTTGGGTGGCGTGCCGGGAGTAGATTCGGCACAAGTGGTCGTTATCGGCGGCGGCATGGTAGGTACGAACGCCGCCAAAATGGCGGCCGGCCTTGGCGCAAAAGTAGTGGTGCTGGATACCTCTGCTGAGCGGCTGGCCTATCTGGCCGATATTTTTGGCAACCAAGTAACTACTATCATGTCCAACAGCTACAATATAGCCAAATGGGTGAGAAGGGCCGACCTTTTGGTCGGCGCGGTACTGATCCCGGGGGCTCGCACGCCACGTCTGGTTACGGAAGATATGGTCAAGACCATGTCGCCCGGGTCGGTCATCGTGGATGTAGCGATAGACCAGGGTGGTTCGGTGGAAACCATGGACCGGGTGACCACGCACAGTGACCCGACCTTTATAAAACACGGCGTCATACACTATTCGGTAGCTAATATGCCGGGCGCGGTGGCGCGTACATCGACTTTTGCCCTGACCAACGCTACTCTCGGCTATGCGCTCCAGATCGCCAACAAAGGCTGGAAGCAGGCGGCTATTGAAAACGAGGCCCTAGGCAAAGGACTTAACCTTGTTGAGGGCCATGTGACCTATAAGGCGGTGGCTGACGCGCAGGGACGTGAATATATGCCCTGGCAGGAGGCAGCGGGACTAGTATGAACTTTTTGAAAAATTTCTTTGCAGAGGGCGGTGCGGACAAACCGCTTGATAACCTTTTTGCCGCCTTGGCTGCGCTTATCTCCCAAAATGACGGGAGAGCGGTAGAAGAAGTTGCAACACTTACCAACGGTCATCCGCAAAACATGGAGTCGTGGTTTGCGCTGGCTAATGTATTGAAAAAGTACGGCTATGCCAGAGAAATCGAATGGAAAGAAGAAATTGCCGACATACTCAGTGTGGTCGAAGAACTTAAAAAGAAGATAGGCGCACCGTTAGATATAAAACTGGACATAGGTTTTCTCGACGAAGGTGAAGACGCGGATGACCTCGAAACAGAACGAGCGCTGACCCTTATTGGCGTTTGGGTGGTGGAGCACGGCTATACGCTGGCCCATCTTGACATAGATAGCGACAGCTATGTGCTTTGCCTGTTGCCCAATAACAATTATCTGCAATGTGAAAACCTGCTCGAAGGCACTTATTTTAGCATGCCGCCATTTTAGTTTTCTAACCCCGGCGGTTTTTTGTAAAGACTAATATATATTTGTGTTTGATTAGTAGCCGTAAAGAACGGCGCCGAAAAATCTTCGAAAAAGGAAGTTGTTTATGGAAAATTTATTGGAATTTTTAAAAGCGGGCAACTCTATCGTGTGGGGACCGCCCATGCTGATACTTTTATTCGGCACTCATCTTTATCTTACTTTTCGATTGAAATTTATTCAACAACATACATGGACTGCCATAAAAATGTCGGTCACAAAAGACAGCGAGTCTCCTGGTGATATCAGCCAGTTTGCCGCCCTGACAACGGCTTTGGCGGCTACTATCGGCACAGGTAATATAGTAGGCGTAGGCACCGCGGTGGCACTTGGCGGCCCCGGCTCGATATTGTGGGTGTGGATGACCGGCATATTTGGCATAGCTACTAAATATGCAGAAGGGCTTTTAGCGGTGAAATACCGGGTCAAAACCAGTGACGGAACCATGCTGGGCGGACCTATGTATGCCCTGGAGCGCGGGGTAGGCTCTAAAACCATGGCCACACTCTTTTCAATATTTGCATCTATTGCGGCTTTTGGCATAGGCAACACTACCCAGGCCAACTCTATCTCCAGCATGGTGGAAAGTCAGTTTGGCTTGGCCCCGGCCGTTACTGGTATCGCTATAGCCATTTTTACCGCGGTAGTTATTTTGGGTGGAGTAAAGTCTATCGCCTCGGTTTGCGAAAAACTGGTGCCCTTTATGGCTATTTTCTATGTATTGGGTTGTATCGTTATACTTGTTATCAACGCACCGTATATCGGTGATGCTATAGTGCTTATCGTCAAGAGCGCCTTTACCACCCAGGCCGCCGCCGGTGGCTTTGTCGGCTCCAGCATCATGCTAGCCGCTCGCTACGGCGTGGCGAGAGGCCTTTTCTCCAATGAATCTGGCCTCGGCTCGGCGCCGATTGCTGCTGCTGCTGCCATCACCAGAAACCCCGTGCGCCAGGCTCTGGTTTCAATGACCGGCACTTTTTGGGATACGGTAGTCGTATGCCTGATGACCGGCCTGGTATTGGTGACCAGTATCATCAAGAACCCGGATGGTTTTGCCGGATTGAAAGGCAGCGCTCTGACTTACAAAGCATTTGACGCTATTCCGACCGCTGGGCCATTTATATTAGTGGTAGGCCTTGCAACCTTCGCTTTTTCCACTATTCTCGGCTGGGCGTACTATGGCGAACGCTGCATGGAATATCTACTGGGCAAAAAAGCTCTTATGCCCTACCGCATAGCATTTGTCATCGTGTCTTATATCGGCGCCACCACTACTCTTGACCTGGTGTGGGAACTAGCCGACTTTACCAACGCCCTGATGGCTATACCAAATCTTATCGCGCTTTTACTGTTGGGTAAAGTCATAGTAGCGGAAACCGACAAATACCTCTGGCAGGACAAACTCGACCTGAAAGACGAAGAACCTGTCCCGGAAATAGATAACTGCTGAGTATGAATAAAACAGGCATCAATAAAACCCCTAAAAGGCAAAACCGGCAGCTATTTTCTATACAAAGCGACGACTCCTTTGCTGGCATAGGCACCTCCGTACTGCGGCTACAAACGCCTTCGGCGGTTTAATCGAGTGATATTTTATGCTGAACTACGCCGCACGACTGGCGCAGTTTTTTAAACCATAAACAGGGTGTTTGCCGAGAAAAAATATTTTTTTGACAAAATTTTTATGAATAAAAAGATGTATTTTTTTAAATTTACTATATAATATAAATAACGATATTTATTATGGAATAACTTGTCCTTATTCATGAAAAACTTTTGGAGGTGCCCTGTAAATGCTCGACAATGTAAAAATGCGTGGTAAAATTCTTCTACTGGTGGCCGTGGCCCTTATCTGTGCCTTTGCCGTGGGCGGCTTAGGCGCCTTTTACCTGAATAAGGTGTCTGACATCATCGATTACAACTACAAGAACCTGACTTTGCCGGTGGCGTATATGGGGCAGCTCGACTCTAACCTGAGGGAGTCTGAGACCCTGTTGCTGGATGCGGCCGTGGATCAGGGCCAGGAAAACGTTAAAAAAGTGGATGAAGGAATAAAAAACATCCTCATCGGCAATAATGATCTTATCAAAAAATACCTGGCTACTGATCGCGACAAAGAAGAACAAGCACTTTTCTCAAAGTTTGAGGCATCACTTGCTACTTATCGCAAGGCTCGCGACGCCGCTATGACTATGGCCCGCGATACCACCCCGGAAGGTAAAATCAAGTTTAACGCCTATTATGATAAAGAAGTCAACCCGGCCAGCGACGTTGTCTTAAAAGACTTGGAAAAGCTCAACAAATATCTTTTGAGCAACGCGGAAAAAAGCACCAAAACATCCTTGTCTGACGCCAACACGGCGATCTACATGACACTGGCCATATTGGCAGCGGCGGTAGTTCTACTATTGCTCTTTGGTCTCTACCTCGCCAGACACATCACTGGCGTTTTGTCACACGTTACCGAAGTATCACTTGAGATGGCCAAAAACGACCTGACGGCCCAGTTGAGGCCTGATCTTGCTACCCGCGACGATGAGTTCGGCGATATGGGCAGGGCGCTCGGCTCTATGCAGGACAACCTGAAAAAGATGGTTTCCCGGTTGGGCAGCATAGCGGAAAACATTGCCGCATCTAGCGAAGAGCTGCATGCCAGTGCCGACCAGACCGCCACTGCATCGGGTGAAGTCGCCGGCGCGACCACTAATATCATCAGACAGACAGATCTCGCGATAGCGGCAGTGACCGATACTGCCAGCATCACCGAACAGGTAGCGGCATCGCTTGAAGAAGTGGCCGCAACCGCCAATGCCGTAGCCACGACTGCCAGCGAGGCGTCCCATACGGCAACCGAAGGGCGCAAGGGTGTCGAAGTCGCTGTCAAGAGTATAAATGACGTTGGTGAAGGAGCTTCGCAAGTCGCCGGAGCGATAACCGACCTAAGAGACAGCTCGAGCCGTATCGGCGAAATCGTAGAGATGATCACCGGCATCGCCGGACAGACCAACCTTTTGGCGCTCAATGCGGCTATCGAAGCGGCGCGCGCAGGCGAACACGGCAGAGGGTTTGCCGTCGTTGCCGAAGAAGTAAGAAAACTGGCCGAAGAGTCCGGTCACGCCGCCCAGGAAATAGCCGAACTGATCGCCAAAAACACCGACAGCATACAAAAAACCGTGGAAATGATGGACAGGCAAAAAGAATATGTGGAACGCGGCGTAACGAATGTCAACGCCTCCGGGCGGGCTTTTGGGCAAATAGCCGACTTGGTGGCCTCCCTGACCGGGCAGATGCATGGCATTAGTAAATCTGTCCATGAAATGGCCGAAGGCAGTCAGCGCACAGTAACTGCAGTACATGAGATAGACCAGGGTGCCCGCAACGTGGCGAGCGAAGTGGCCAATGTATCGGCGGCTGCCGAAGAGCAGGCCGCCTCTACCGAAGAGATCGCCTCCAGCAGCCAGGTTTTGGCAAGAATGGCCGAAGACCTGCGTGAGCTGGCTGCAAAATTTAAAATCTAAAAATTGTTTTTCTTAAAACTTGCCGGAAAGAGCAATACTCTTTCCGGCAAGTTTTATACCCTGGAACCAGCTGGTGCGTATTCGCGGGACAGACCATTACATTTTAAAAAGAGATGTTCTAGTATGATATTGCTTAAAAGGTGATTTTTATCATGGCATGAGCAAAGGCGAGCTTTATCACAGCTAAGCTACACAGTGACCAATGAAAGAAACGGCCGCTCCCGATAGTCGGCAGAAACAGTTCTTATTTAAGCGTAGAGGATGCCTACATTTATTGATAATTGTTTAGAAGAGCTAAAAATAATGCCGACATCTCTTGTGCCGCCTCCGCCAAATGGCGGTGGCGGTATTTGCGTAAACCTGTGAATATAGAAAAAATCCCTTATAGAAGGGAATATTTTGCCAGCAATAATAATTGTGGTATAATATTATAAAAAGTTTTGTAAAGAAGGTTCTTTATGGATTGGATATCCAAAAACAAATACGCATTTATCATACTTGTTATCATGGCGGGCATGGCAGGCGCCGGAATTGCGGCTTATTTTATGCTGAGCGCGCCGGCGGACGGTTATGTCATGCCAAATAAACCCGATAATATGGAAGAAGAATTGCGTGAGGTAGTATATGGCATCGGCTCTTTGGAAAACAAGGGACGTCTCGAAAAACTACTGCGCCCTTACGGCACAGGCGACGAAGTCCAACTGCTTGCCCCTTTGAAAAGCACATATACTCAAAAAGAGATAGTCGCCTATTATCGCGACATACTTAGGGCGTACGGCTGGAGTGATTTTACTCATGAAGAAAAGTACCGCTATACAGGTATTCTTACCAAAGAAAAATACTTTGATGGATATAGTTTTTATAAAGGGAAATACCGTTTTGAACTGCGTTTTGTCAAGGCGATGGGCGCGACCGACAAATTTATGCAGCAAGATAATGAAACCGCTTACAATATATTGGTAGAAGCAAAAAAGTGGTGGAAAATACTGTGATGCAAATAGCCTGTGCAGGCGGTTTGGTTTTTTCCCGGCGATGCAGCCGGGATTTTTATTATAGGGCAATATCCTGCCGGACCAAGTACGCTGACATCAGATTTAATATACGAATATATGTTAAAATATAGCTATAGGAAATAACAGCAAAACACCAAGGAGGTATGCTATGCGCGCGATGGTCATAGAAAGCTTTGGCGATCCCTCAGTATTTAAAGAACGAGAGATAGAAAAACCGCTGATTCGTGCCGGCCACCTTTTGCTCAAAGTGAACGCGAGCAGTGTCAATCCGATAGACGGACGCATCAGGCGGGGCGAAACACCTGCTATGGCGCCTGACTTTCCCGCTGTTTTGCAGGGCGACGTGGCGGGGATAGTCCTCGAAACTGGTGAAGGTGTAAAAGGCTTTAAAACTGGCGATGAAGTATACGGGTTTGCGGGTGGGGCCAAAGGGACGGCGGGTGGTGCTTTAGCCGAGTATATGCTGGTAGACGCCGACTTTATGGCTCTAAAGCCAAAGACAATAGATATACGTGAGGCTGCGGCTTTGCCCCTCGTTTCTTTGGCTGCCTGGCAGGCGGTCATTGAACAAGGAAAAGCCTGTAAAGGGCAAAAAATACTTGTTCACGCCGCGGCAGGAGGAGTAGGGCATGTAGCAATACAGTTAGCCAAGTGGGCAGGGGCCGATGTGTATGCGACCGCACATACGCCGGAAAAACTGGCACTGGGGGAAAGTCTGGGTGCGGTAGTTATAGACTATGAAAAAGAAACAGTGCGGGATTATGTAAAAAGATGCACCGATAAACGGGGGTTTGATATAGTATTCGACACGGTGGGCGGGTCTAACCTTGAAAAATCTTTCGAGGCGGTAAAACCGCTGGGCCATGTTCTGGCCATAGCTACCCGTAGCACGCACGACCTTACACTGATGAACAATAAAGGACTGACGCTTTCTGTAGTCAATACCATGTACCCGCTGGTCAGCGGGCGGGGGCGCGCACACTATGGTCAAATCATGAGACAGATCATGAGCCTGGTTGATGACGGCGCGCTGAGGCCGGTCATACATCCGGAAAAATTTACTTTCAGCGATGCCGCTAAAGCGCATCGGATCATGGAATCCGGCAAAAGCTTCGGTAAAGTAGCTCTGGTGAATGAGTGGTAATGGATTTAACAAGGAAACAAGATGAGAAAATGAAAACTGCCGATCTTGGCGTGGCCATTTCGTCCGGTCTGGCGGCCGAGCTGTCGCACCAAATAGTTGAATGTTTGGAAAGTATACAAAACCTCTTTTTATAGACCTTGTATACTTTTTTTCTTTATGTTATAATATCATCCGGTATGTATAACACACGCAGGACAATTTGCTACTGTGCCACTTTGTGGTGTATGCAAAAATGCGGACTGCGGAGGAAAAAACAGGAGGGAATTAACAATGGCAGTTATCTCAATGAAACAACTTTTAGAGGCGGGTGTGCACTTTGGCCACCAGACAAGGCGCTGGAACCCCAAAATGGCTCCGTACATCTTTACTGAGCGCAACGGTATTTATATTATCGACTTGCAAAAAACAGTGAAGAAAATCGACATTGCGTACAACTTTTTACGCGACGTCGCAGCCAGTGGCAAGAGCATCCTTTTCGTGGGCACCAAAAAACAGGCTCAGGAAGCTATGCGTGACGAGGCCATACGTTGCAACATGTTCTATGTGAACGAAAGATGGCTGGGCGGCATGCTCACCAACTATCAGACCATACAAAAACGTATATCCCGGCTGCGTCAGCTTGAAAAAATGGAAAACGACGGTACATTTGACGTACTGCCCAAAAAAGAAGTGCTGTCTCTTCGCCATGAAATGTCGCGCCTGACCAAATTCCTGGCCGGCATAAAAGATATGGGCAAACTGCCTGGCGCACTGTTTGTCATCGACCCGCGCAAAGAACACATTGCAGTGCTTGAAGCCCGCAAACTCAATATTCCTATCGTTGGCGTAGTAGATACCAACTGCGATCCCGACGAAATAGACTATATTATCCCCGGCAACGACGACGCTATCAGGGCGGTAAAACTCTTGACCGCAAAAATGGCTGACGCGGTTCTTGAAGGCAGGCAAGGCGTGCAAATGCAGGACGCTGCTGAAGCTGCCGCTGGCGAAAAAAACGGCGAAGAGGCTGCTGAACAAGCGTAATATAAATCTGTGTAATTTTGGGAGGCGTATCAATGGTAACAGCTCAAATGGTAAAAGAGTTGCGCGAGCGCACAGGCGCCGGCATGATGGATTGTAAAAAAGCGCTGGGTGAAACTGGTGGCGATTTAGATAAAGCTGTAGACTTTCTGCGGGAAAAAGGTCTGGCTGCGGCGGCTAAAAAAGCCGGGCGCATCGCCAGTGAAGGCGTGGTCGAAGCTTATATCCACGGCGGCGGACGTATCGGCGTTTTGCTCGAACTCAACTGTGAAACTGACTTTGTCGCCAAAACCGATAATTTCAAAACTCTGGCGAAGGATATCGCCATGCACATAGCGGCCAGTAATCCTCAATACCTGAATAAAGAAGAAGTGCCGGAAAACATTTTAACGCATGAACGTGAGGTATTGAAGGCGCAGGCCCTTAACGAAGGCAAACCTGAGAAGATAGTGGAAAAAATGGTCGACGGACGCATTGAAAAATACTATAAAGAAGTTTGCCTCTTGGAACAGCCTTTTGTCAAAGATCCTGACAAGAGCATTTCTCAAATGGTAACTGAAAGTATCGCCAAAATTGGTGAAAACATTTCTATTCGCCGCTTTGTACGTTACCAATTAGGCGAAGGCATTGAGAAAAAATCCAACGATTTTGCCGCTGAAGTAATGGCATTTGTTAAATGATGAAAATAGCAAATAGGGAACACAGCCGTGTTCCCTATTTGTTTAAGTAAAACTAGGGATTAGCCATGAAAAACTATGTAGATGGGGGATAGGCCAATGGAACAAGGAAAATTCCGCAGGGTGGTATTAAAACTTAGCGGAGAGGCGTTGGCCGGCAAACAGGGCTTTGGCATAGACCCGGAAACCGTTGAGAATATTGCCCGCCAGATCAAGGAAGTCAATGATACCGGACTTGAGGTAGCGATAGTAAATGGCGGCGGCAATATTTGGCGCGGTCTGTCTGGGAGCGCTCAGGGCATGGACCGGGCTACAGCCGACTATATGGGCATGCTGGCTACAGTTATAAATTCGCTGGCTTTGCAGGATGCCTTGGAGTCTTTAAATGTAGTGACCCGGGTGCAAACAGCTATAGAAATGCGTCAGATAGCTGAGCCGTATATCAGGAGGCGGGCCATCCGCCATCTGGAGAAAAAAAGAGTAGTCATTTTTGCCG
>JAVBNN010000034.1:0-16398 GCA_031551525.1 Acidaminococcales bacterium | reverse complement strand
CAAATAAACTGTCCACAGCCTTTTGAAAATCTTCAACATTTTGCACTTCGTCGATAAAAATATACGTGTTTTTATCAGGCTGGATGAGCTTTTCCGCATAGTCATAGAGGTCTTTGTAATCTTCTATAAAGTAAAAATCGCCGCTCTCAAGGTTTATCCGTATTATTTGATCATCCTTAAAGCCTGTTGACCTGAGATAATCGCAGTACAGATCAAACAGCGTAGACTTACCGCAACGCCGGATGCCGGTAATCACCTTAATAAGCTGCTTATCCTTGAAGGACTTTAACTTGTCGAGATAAAGAGGCCTATCTATCATGCTTCTAATCACCACCTTTATTTATAAACACAATATCACAAAAGCAAGAAATAATCAAATTTTATTAAATACATTTAATAAAAGAAAAGGAAAGGGTGCTTTTGTCAAAACAAAAGCCGTTTAAAGAGGGACTTCGATCGTGGCTAGCGTGTCGTTTTTGCAGGCCAGCTCTGCTTGTCTATCCTTAATCTGGCTTTCTAACACTTTTATAACACTTTTCTACCCATTCTAACACAACATTTTGGTTAGAATGGGCATTTTTATGGGCGGCAAAACCTGGTCAGGTATTGTTCTCTGCTTTAACCACCAGGACTGCCTGTATACGTTTCTAGCGGGGGGCTGGAGTGCCAAGAGGAATGGATATGTGTACCCCTGGATAAATACGAAGGCGTGAGATGATACAGGCGTATTATCAGTGCCAGAAGCGGCTATGTGCCGATTTGCTGTGTGGCGGGGTGAATGGGGGAGAATATACCCCCTGTTTAAATACGGGAGTTCAAGGGTATATAAGCCTCATTATCTGCGCCAGTACTGGCTATACGCGGGTTTGCCGGGCGGCGGGGGTGAAAGGCGAGGATATATACCCCCTAGCAAAGAGCCTGCGGAAGGCTGTTTTCAGCAAAACTCATTAAAATTGTAATAAATATTACAATTTTAATCAATGTTGTGTTATTGCAGCAGATTACACGTAGTTGGAAAGCTAAAGAACGTACGTACAGATAAAACCCCTAAAAAGGCATTGTATAAATACTAAAATGTCGATTTTTGAACACGGAATTATTCCATACATGGGTTTTTAATAAAGAAATATATCATTTTGGTTTGGTGTTGTTCATTTTTTAGCATTGGTGTTGATGGATAGGGAACACATCCATATATAGCCGAGCAAACATCTATTGATGGAAGCACGGCTTTGTTGTTTGTACGATAAACCTTTTCATATGGGTCCTTTTGGGCGGCATGTGGTGGAAGGTCATCGGTTTATGGTAAGCCAGCAGCATAAAAAACGAATGCTTTAGTTAGGTTTTGCTGCAGGCATTTTGCTACATGTCAAGGTATAAATAAAAAGCCTATCAATTTTGATAGGCTTTTTGCTATTGCAATATTAAAAGGGTTTATTGTATCAATATTTTATTGACGGCTGATAGCCGAGGGAAAGCGACAGTTCAAGCGCATGTTTTTTGACTGATCTGATCAGGGAAGGGTATTTGTCTGGCGTCATGCGTATACTCGGCCCCATGATGCCCATGCCGCCGACCAGTACGCCCATTGCGTCAAACACCGGGGCGCTGACCCCCGTGGCGTCAACGAGATGTTCGCCTATGGAGGTCGCATAACCCTGGTTTTTAATTTCTTTTAAATGTTCTTTCAACTCATATGGCTTAATGATGGTTTTATCAGTGACTTGCTTTAGTTGGTGCCCTATATAGTCATTGATAAATTCGTCACTTTGGTAGGCCAAGAGGATTTTTCTTGCAGCGCCGGCATGCAGGGGTATTCTCGATTGCGGCGGGCCGATTATTTTTAAAGCGTGGGGGCCAGCTACACTTTCGATAATAACACCTAAATAACCGTCGACCATGCTCAAATAAGAGTCTTCTTCTGATTCTGTGGCAAGACTGGCCAGGATGGGATGAGCCGACCGTCTGATATCCAGATAATTGCTTGCCTCAATGCCTAAAGAGATCAGAGACGGCCCAAGATAATATTTGTTTGTGCCTTCTTCCTGGGCAACAAATCTGGCGTCTTTCAGCGTCGTTAAAAGGCGGTGGACAGTGCTGGGCGGCAAATCGACGTATTCACTGATTTCTGCGAGTGAAGATTTATTTTTTAGATTACCTAGTGCATTTAAAATCGCAAAGGTTCTTTTTACGCTTTGTACCATTGCCTACTCCTATTATTATTATTATTTGGTATTATATCATATCAACGCTGCACAAAATACACATCTAGGGGCTGAAGTGAATTTTTGGAATTATTAAAAAATTATATTGCATTATTTAAAAGATATATGATAAAATAAATATAGAAAATATTGAAACGCATTCCGCAATATGGAATAAAAAGACAAATGGTATTTTGGGGGACAATAAGGGTATATAAGCTAATGAACCCAAAGTTTTCTAGAGTTCTAGAAAAAATCTAATAAAATGTTTATTTTTTAATTTATTAGTATTATTTATGAGCAGTAGTATTTCGCCTATATATTGAAATGCATTCCGCAATACGGAATAAATGATGTTTCATATTTCTAGTATTGGAGGTACGGGAAAATGTTTTAGATTCGTTTGTATTTCATTAAGAAAAAATTTGGGAGGGGCATGAGATGAGTATTAAAGATGATTTAAAAGAGTTGTGCAAGGATCAGCATATCAATTATTTTGGGGTCGCTTCCGTGGACCGGTTTAGCAATATGCCTGTCGGTCATAGGCCACAGGACTTATTGCCGGGGGCAAAGTCGGTTGTGGTCATTGGCGTCCGGCTGACTAAAGGTGTGGTAAACGCGCACAAGCGGGTATTTAAAGGCGGGCCGCGGCACATGTTTTTTTCCTTTACCCGCTATGGCTACAAAAATGTCAACGAACATCTCGATGTATCATCATTCAGAATCGTAGATTACATAGAAAATCATTCAGACTATACAGCTTACCCGATACCGGCTGGTGAACCCAAAGACGAGGAGCTATATATGTCGGCGTTGTCCGGGCGGTACGCGGCAGTCGCCGCTGGCCTCGGCGAGTTTGGCTGGAGCGGGTTTGCCTTGACGCCCAAAGACGGCCCAAGAGTAAGATGGGCGGTCGTTATAACAGATGCGCCGTTGAAGGCGGATCCCCTCTATTCTGGTGAGCAGTTATGCGATCCGGGGAAATGCAAGGTGTGTGTAGAGGTCTGTCCGGTTCATGCCTTAAGCGGAACTGAAGTGGTGCCGGTAGAGATTGCCGCCTTGAAAACGGGCTATGCCAAGCGTAACAAGCCGCTGTGCCGTTGTGCGACAAACGGGCTGGTCAAGGGAACTCCCGGCCGTTTGCAGGCGGATATTCCGGAAAAAATGGACAATATGGACGACTGGTATGAATTTAACAAGAAGAATGACCCATGGCAGAGGATGGAGTTCAACCATGGCAACTATTGCCTGCAATGCATGATGCTGTGTCCTGTCGGCGAAAAGTGAGGTGGTAAAAATGACGCTTACAGAAAAACTTAAAGAGCTGGCGCTGGAAGACGGAATAAACTTTTTTGGCGTCGCGCCTGTTACGCGCTGGACAAGCGCGCTTGAGGGGTATCGGCCTACCGATCTTTTGCCCAATGCCAAGTCGGTCATAGTTGTTGGTCGAAAAATACCCAGAGGCACAGTGGTTGCCAATAATAATGCTTACAACAATGTTCGCCATGGCATTTTTACTTATATGCATTTTGGCTATGACATGGTGAGCAATATCATAGAAGAAACCGTTTTGAAACTGGGTATGTATCTCGAAGAACACGAAAACGCGGATATCTTTATGCCGCCCTCTAGTGTCGGGCGGGATGAAGAAAAAATGGTCGGTATGCTGTCTAACAGGCATGCCGCTGTCTGTGCGGGCTTGGCGGATTTCGGCTGGAACGGGCTGGCTCTGACGCCGGAAGTAGGGCCGAGGGTGCGCTGGGGAACGCTGATAACCAATCTCGAACTGGAATACAATAAACTGTATGACGGAGAGAAAGTATGCACCGGATGTGGCAATTGCGTCAGGATATGCCCGCTGGGGGCGCTTAGCGCTACGGAAACAAAAGAATTGGCAATAGACGGTCGCAAATACTGTTACGGCACAGTAGCCAAGTCCCTTTGCCGCACGGCGGTGTCCGGGCTGGCCAAAGGGAGTGCCGGGCGGCTCGAAGCCGAGGTTATTGGGAAGATAGAAGATTCTAATGACTGGCTGAAACTTATCAAAAAAGATGATAAATGGAACCGCATGGAGCGCGTGGCTGCTATGTGCGGGCGTTGCATGATAACCTGCGAAGCTGGGGCCGACAGGAAAAAATTTGTTCATGAAAACAAGAAAGATTGAGGAGGGCATTATGCAACCTTTACAAGGCATTAAAATCATTGATCTGACGCGGGCGGTTTCCGGCCCGTTCTGCACAATGAATCTGGCCGATCTTGGCGCCGAAGTTATAAAAGTAGAGCCGCCGGAGGGCGATGAGTCGCGCACCTGGGGGCCTTATGTGAACGGCGAGAGCGCCTTTTACATGAGTATCAACCGCGGTAAGCAATCCATGGCGCTTAATTTGAAAGAAAAAGAAGCGCAGGATATAGTCAAAGAACTTGTAAAAACCGCTGATGTGCTAGTAGAAAACTACCGTCCTGGTGTTATAGACAGACTGGGTCTTGGTTATGATACGCTGAAAGAAATAAACCCCAGATTGGTTTTTGCCTCCATTTCAGGTTTTGGACAGACCGGGCCGTTCCGGGACAAACCGGCTTACGATATGATAGTCCAGTCGATGGGCGGTATTGTGAGTATCACAGGATCGGCGGGCGGGGAGCCTGTGCGTGTGGGGCCGTCGGTGAGCGATCTTTTGGCTGGTCTTTATACGGCGTTTGCCATTATGACCGCCCTTTACGCCAGGACGGTGACCGGACTTGGCCAGCGCATCGACATGTCTATGCTGGATTGTCTTGTTTCATTTCTGGAAAACGCTATCGCCAGGTATTTTTACTCCGGCACGATGCCCCAGCCGATGGGCAACAGGCACTCCGGCATAGCGCCTTTCCAGTCTTATGCAGTATCTAACGGCACTTTTGTCATTTGCGCAGCCAACCAAAGGCTGTGGGGCAAGGTCTGTAAGGTAATGGGCAAAGAAGAACTGGAGAATGACGAACGCTTTTGCACTAATGTCAAAAGGGTGGACAATACACCGGAACTCGACAAGATTTTCCTGCCGCTTTTTGCCGCCAAAACAGGGGAAGAATGGGTGGAAGCGTTCGAAAAAGAAGGCGTTCCTTGCACAATGATCAACAACATGGGCCAGGTGGTGACCAATCCGCAGGTCCTGGCACGTGAAATGATCATCGAGATGGCGCACCCCATTGCGGACAAAATAAAAATGGCCGGTATTCCGCTCAAACTATCGGAAACACCGGCGAAAATCACAACGCCGCCACCTTATCTGGGACAACATACGGAAAACATATTGAGCCAAATATTGGGCATGGATAAAGAAAACATTGATAGACTCAAAGAAGTCGGTGTTGTAAAGTAAGTGGCTTTTTTACTTTTGTTAAATACGGAGAGGGGTATCTTTATGAACCTGGAGCAAGTAATGAATTCGCCGACCTTGTGGATAATGTCAAGTTTTATTGTTATCGTCGTAGTGAGCGAGGCGTTGGTTTTCCTGCGGCAGGCATTCGTATCCGCTGAAAAAATGGGTATAGCTAAAGACGACTGTATAAAAGGTATGCGCGCCGCGATGATAACGGCAATAGGACCTGCGTTCAGCCCGGTCATCGTCTTGATCGCCCTGATGGCCGTCCTCGGCGGGCCGACCGCCTGGATGCGGATGAACGATATAGGGGCTGCCCGTACCGAGCTTGCCATGAGCACTATCGCGACCGGTATGGTCGGCTCCAGCCTGCAGGCTGGCAAAATGACTCTTTTGGGCTTTATTTTTGCCTTGTGGGGTATGGCACTCAATAATGCCGGCTGGATAGTTTTTGGCGGTTATTCGGCGCCTTATCTGAAAAACGGCGTTGATTTCATGAAAAGAAAATTCAATGCCCTGTGGGTAAAACTGCTCATGGCGGCGGCGGCACTTGGCCTGTTCAGTACGCTTTTAGGCAATGCCGTTATCGCTAAAGGAAATCTAGTCACTAAAAATCTGTTTGCCGGTGTGGTAGCTTTTATCGCCATGACCATTATTTCCCAAATTTTTAAAGGCAACCAACGTGTACAGGAATTCAGCTTGGGTTTGGCCATGCTTATCGGCATGTATACTGCGGCGGCATTTTTTTAAAAAAAAGGGGTGTACAAAATGACTGATAATAACATTCAGGAAAACAGTAATATGCAAGAGGGCATCAATGAATTTAACCGCAAAATAAAGCGCTATGGCTTTGTTTTTGTAACCTTGGCTCTGATTGCCAACTTTGTTCCGGCAGTCTATGTTTCTATAAGTACCGGCATGATGCCGAGCGGGGCCGCTCTGTTGAAACTCTGGCTAGCCGCTGCCGCCGCTTTTGGAGTAGGTTACTTTGTTCAGCCGATCTCATTTTTTCCGATGGTCAACGCAGCTGGCAGCTACTTGTGCTGGATTTGCGGCAACGTCGGGGAAATACGCGTACCTGCCGCAACAATGGCGCAAAAGGTGACCAATGCTGAACAGGGCTCACCCAAGGCGGAAATAATGTCGACAATCGGTATAACATCATCTATTTTAGTTTCCGTATCGATGATCACCTTTTTTACTATAGTGGGTGCAAAAGTGATGCCCATGATGCCGCCAGCTGTCTTGAAAGGGTTTAACTTTGTCCTGCCTGCTGTGCTCGGAGCGGTGTATGCCGACCTGGCCAGAAAAAACAAACTGTTGGGCTTCGCTGTACTTGTCACTTCACTTGTGGGAATCTTTGTATATCCGAAGTTTGGCATACCTGGCGGCGTACACATGCTGCTAAATATCATCCTTGCAGTAGTCATTGCCAGGATCTATTTTATAATGACAAATAAATAAAGGGTTTAATGAGGGATATTTTGTTGTAAGCTAAAGCGCACTCAAAGTTATGGCGCTATTGTAAAATCAAGTGTGCCTTGGCTGAAACAGCCAAGGCACATAACTGGATTAATACTTTACCGAATGCAACTAAAGTAATTTTGACATATTGCAAAAAAATGGCATGTTAGTCGTAAAAGAAAACCAGAGTAGGTCACACTGAAACTATTACCGCGTTACTTCACAGCGACAGTCAATTATAATGGGTAAGGCAGTTGATCGTTGAAAAATGTACAATGGAGGGAGGCACACGAATGTCATATTTTATGACATAAATGTGATGCTTTGTGTGACGGCCACTTTTGGAATATAGGGTATCTTGTGATAAAATCAGCTGTTTGGTTTTGGCATGAAAATTGCTACGTTATATAGATAAATCGGGGTGGGAGAGAATCGTGAGAAATTTTCATACCCGGCACACTGGGCAAATGGGGAGTGGCATTATTGTGATTCTATTATTTTGTAAACGGTTATATATAGATAAAAATTTCGTTTGACCATTTGTATGTATAGTGTTTCAAGGTTGTTATTAATTATAGTGAGGTGCAACAAGGTGTATGAAACAATTATTGTTGAAAAACAAGGTAAAGTTGCTACATTGTTTTTAAACCGGCCAGAAAAATTCAATGCTATGAATTTTAAAATGAAGCAAGAAATTGGTAATGCCGTGCAGGAGTTTGAAAAAGACCGGGACTTGTCTGTAGTGGTAATAACCGGCAAAGGCAAGGGTTTTTGCGCGGGGGCGGATCTGGTGGAAACAATGGGAAACAAGAGCTGCGCCAATGACGGTCGGCAGAGGATGCGCAGCGGTTTTGCCATGTATAAAACTATCGCTAATAGCGATAAACTGTATATTGCCGCTATAAACGGCGCTACGTCCGGCAGCGGTTTTGCTCTTGCCTGTTGGTGCGATTTTAGGATAGCGTCGGAAACGGCTAAGTTTGGGTTGCCTTTTATAGATATCGGCATTTTACCGGACGGCGGCCTTTTGTACACTCTACCAAGGCTGATTGGTGTTGCTAAAACGAAAGAACTGGCTATGCATGCGGAAAAGATAGATGCAAAAACGGCATTGACACTAGGATTGGTGACAAAAACGGTTAAACCCGAAGAGCTTGAAACATACGTAAAAAAATTTGCCGGGAATTTAAGTGAAAAATCTTATATTGCGCTTGCTCTTACTAAAAATATCTTGAACAGGACTTTTGAACTTACGGCTGATAATTTGCTGGAATTAGAAGCAAGCGGGCAGGATATTTGTTTTGGTTCCGAGTATCATACCAAGGCAATTGCGACTATATTACAAAAATGAAGGAAAAGCGGCTTATTTGAAAATATTAAAACCCTTGCGTATGGGAGGATAGCATCGAAAATATTCACCAAGACTTCAAAATACCAAGAATAGCCATCGGTCAAAAAATCGTATCTGGTTGATGCGAGAAAGAGGCGAGCAATGGGGGTTTGTTTGCGAGAGGATAAGCTTTGTTCTATGGAAAAAGCGGTGTCCCTGATCAAAGATGGGGCAAAAGTCGCTGTGGGCGGTGTGCTTACGGCCAGAGAACCCAATGCGATCATCCGCCGGATGATCAAAGACAGGAAAAAAAACATTCATACGATCGCCGGGGCGCATAATTTTTCCATTGATTTATTGTGCGCGGCCCAAGCCTTGGCTGTCTGTGAAAACTCTTTTGTCGGCTATGAGTTTGACCTTGGGCTGGCGCTAAATTACCGCCGTGCCTGTGAACAGAAAAGAGTCGTTGTAAAAGAAACCGATTGTAATATCCTTTTACAGCAACTTAGGGCCGCGCAGTTCGGCGTCCCATTTTTGCCCATGCCCCGGTTGGACGGTAGCGGTATATTGGATCTGCATGAGGAATATAAACAGGCGGACTGCCCTTATACCGGCCGGCCGGTTACTCTGGTGCCCGCTTTGAAACCGGACGTAGCCATTATACATGCGCACGCCGCCGATCCAAAAGGCAATGTAAAAATATTCGGCTCTGTATTTAAGGATAAACTTTTCGCCCAGGTGGCGGAGATAGTGATCGTATCGGCAGAGAGGATAGTTTCGGAAGAAGAGATGAAAAAGCTTGGCCCGACGATAGCGTACTACTATACGGATGCGATAGTCGAGGCGTCCTTTGGCGCGCATCCGTCATCCTGTTACCCGGATTATACCTATGACAGGGCGCACATGCAGTTGTTTATCAAGCATTCGAAAGATGATGAAACAGCGGCCAGCTATCTGGAAAAATATGTGCGTAATGCCGATAACCATGAATACCTGAAACTGATTGGCGGACAGGAAAAACGGGCTTTCCTCAAGGGTTGGCAGGATGACAAAAAACAGTGGATGGAGGCGTTTCAATGAAACCTGAATTTTACACTGTCGACGAACTTGTCATCGTCTGCCTCGCGAGGACGATCAAAGACCGCGATCTTGTCTTTAACGGCGTAGCTTCCGTGCTTCCTTTTACTGCTATGGCGTTGGCTAAACAAACACATGCCAAAAACTCCGTTTTCTTGGGCGGGCTGCAAGGAGCTGTCAATCCGAAGTTTGCTTTTTTACCGCCAGTTTCGGTGGATTTTGTTTTCAATCAGAACGAAGAAAGTATGATTCCAGTTGACGAAATCTTCAATCTGGCAAATAGCGGCCAAATCGACCGCATCTTTTTCGGCGGCGGACAGATCGACCAGTTTGGCAACGCCAACAATACGGTGATCGGCGATATCGGCTCGCCCAAGGTAAAGCTGCCGGGTGGGGCCGGGGCACCGAGCATTTCCTGTAACGCCCAGAACTTTACTTTGTGGAGCAGCAGGCACTTTGTCGATGAAAAAAGCCGCGAGAGCAACAACTATACCTTTGTCGATCGGGTGGACTTTGTTACGACGGTGGGGCATGTGACGCCGAAAGGCTCGAGACGGGAGATGGGCCTGCAAGGCGGCGGCCCGGACGCAGTGGTGACCGACTTGGGTGTATTTGACTTTGACGGACAGGCTCAAACCATGCGGTTGGCCTCGGTCCACCCTTACACCGATTTGGCTGAAATAAAAAACTGTACACAGTTTGAACTGGCAGTAAAGTCCACGGACAGCACAGCAACTCCCGTGAAAGAAGAAATAGAATTTATCAGGCGGCTTGACGCGCTGAACATCCGCAAAAAACTTTTTGATAAAAAACAGTTGGATTTTAAAATGGATTTTTAAGCTAAGGGGACAAAATGATGAAAAAGCAAAGACCATTGAGGCCGTACTTTGAAAACATGCCGCAAATAGGCACTGAGTTGGACGAGAGTTTTATCGAGCGCAATCAGGGTAATCTTGAAGTATTGAAAGAACAGGAAGCCTTAATAGAGAGAGAAGAGGCAAGAGTGAGGGGTACCGGCACACCGGCCGGGAAAATACACGAAAAAGGCCAGATGACCGCTTATGAACGGCTGGAATACCTGGTCGACGAAGGAACGTGGTGTCCGCTGCACACGCTGTACGACCCGGCCGAGAACGAAGAAGGCTGTACGGGCGTAATCGACGGTATCGGGCGCATCGAGGGGCGCTGGGCAGTGATCATCGCCTTTGACAACAAAATAATCGCTGGCGCCTGGATAGCAGGTCAGGCGGAGAACATCCTCCGCGTGACCGACATGGCGAAAAAGCTCAACGTACCCTTGGTATGGGTACTCAACTGCAGTGGCGTAAAACTAGCCGAACAGGAAAAAGTCTTTCCCAATGCCCGGGGCAACGGTGCGCCCTTCTTCCGGCATGCCGAACTCAATAAACTCGGCATTCCGGTCATGAACGCCATCTTTGGCACCAATCCAGCCGGCGGTGGTTACCACGGCATTAGCCCGACCATCCTTCTGGCCCATAAAGATGCAAATATAGCGGTAGGCGGCGCGGGCATAGTAGGCGGCATGAGCCCGACCGGCCACTTTGACCAGGCGATGGCTATGGAGATCATCGAAGCTACAAGAAAGCTCAAGGCAAAACCACCGGGGCGAGTAGAGACTCATTTTGACAAAACCGCCTACTTTAGGGAAGTTTACGACACAGAGAAAGAAGTGCTGGACGGCATCAAAGAATACATGAAAAAACTGCCGGCCTATGACCCGGATTTCTTTAGGGTGGCCGATCCTAAAGACCCGCTCTATGAACAAAAAGACCTGTACTATATATTGCAGTCCGATCCGAAAAAAATCTACGATACTGTCGAGGTGCTGGCCAGGTTGACCGATGCCAGCGAATTTATGGAATACCGCAGCGGTTACGGGCCGGAAGTAATAACCGGCATAGCAAAGATAAACGGCCTGCCGGTAGGCATCATAGGAAACAAGCAAGGCTTCTTCCTCAACTACCCCGACTACTACAAAGAAGAAAGCGTAGCTCTTGGCGGTAAACTTTACCGCCAGGGCATGATCAAGATGAATGAATTCGTAACGCTCTGCGGGCGGGACAACCTGCCGCTCATCTGGCTGCAAGACACTGTAGGCATAGACGTAGGCGACGATGCGGAAGAGGCCGAACTGCTGGCTCTCGGCCAAAGCCTTCTCTACTCCATAGAAAAGGCTCACATGCCCATGATGAGCATAATTTTAAGAAAAGGCACGGCGGCGGCGCACTATTTGATGGGCGGACCGCAGTCGACCGTGACGGCCTTTAGTATCGGAACGCCGGCCACGGAAATCTACGTCATGCACAGCGAGACGGCGGCGGTGGCGGCCTACGCGCGGCGGCTGGTGAAAGAGCATGACGAAAAAAAGAGCCTTGACGGAACGCTCCGGAAAATGAATGAGATGGTAGACGATTACTATGCAAAATCGAGACCGGTTTTTTGCGCCAGGATGGGTTTGGTAGACGAAGTAGTGCCGGTCGAGAAGCTGAGGAGTTACTGCCAGGCGTTTGCCAACGCCTATTATCAGAACCCGAGGTCAATAACGCCGGTACATCAGATGATACTGCCGAGGACTATCAAGGGGTAGGAAGTAAAATCAAGAACCTCAGAAAAATCATCTGTGGGTTCTTGATTTTTATTATGCTAAATCTCTCATTTCAAGCTTCTGTGTATGAATCGGCGCATTAGGCGCAAGGATATTTGCAATTACTCTACTGAAAAATATTTAAGTTGCCAACGGGGAAAGGTGGCAATATATTGTTAATAAAGACAGTGGTTAAAATTGGTAATTTGTTGGGGGAAGGGATATGAACAAGGCAGCAATGATTTTCCCCGGCAATATCAGCGCCGAATTGGAAGTTGAGTTAAGTCCCAATATGACTTTTTATAATGCGGTCCTTGATGAAGCGGTCGCGGTTGCTTTGGAGTGTGAAAAAACGGTGTTGATGTGATCATAAGCAGGGCCGGTTCGGTCGCGGCGATTAAAAAAGCTGTAAAAGTGCCGGTAGTGAATTGTGAAGTAACACACTCGGATTTGATCGATTCTATTTTAAATATCAAGTCTAACTTTTATCCCGAGTTAAAAGAAATCGGGTTGATCAATTATGCGAATGTTTCTTATGACGTCAACCATATCGAACAGCTGACAAATGTTAAAATAAAACAGTTATGGTATTGGAGCGGCGCCGATGATCTTAGGGAAAGAGTCATTGAATATAAAAAAGAAGGTCTGAAAGTAATTATGGGAGCTTCCATGACCGTGAAATTTGCACAAAAAATGGGAGGGTGAATCCCTCCTGGGTTGCCATAAAAATAGAGCAGGTTGCCACAATGCGGAAATTTATTTTTTTGATGTCTTTTTCAAGGACGAGCCTTATGGGGGAAAAATTTGCCTGTGGGTCTAGTTGATCGATAACGTACAATAAAACACGCACATATAAAACGGACATCCGAGTAGCTGACCCTAGCCAGTTCACATAAACAAATAGTTACGCTGAAAAGCGAAGTTTTTCGAAAGTGTCTCCTGAAGTCTGGTTCGACTGTAGAATGACTCTGCATAGTCAAAAATGACTGCGGGTGTGGTACTGCTCATGGTATACGAGCTCCGTTTTGAGGGGTGCCGCAAAAGCGTTCCATGGGTGCATTATCCCAGCAGTCTCCCTTTTTCGGGATGCCGTTCAATTTGAGGGTGGCCCTGATTTACCTATGTATCCATTTTTTCAGTGTTTCAGCAAAGATTTCCGGGTCTATCGGTTTAGTAAGGTGGTCATTCATACCGCCCGTCAGACTTTTTTCCCGGTCACCCGCCATAGCGTGAGCCGACATGGCAATGATTGGCAAAGTGTTAAAACGTCCGCTGTCCCTGATTTTTTTGGTAGCTGTCAGGCCGTCCATGATCGGCATTTGTATATCCATCAAAACCAGCGCGTAATCATGCCCAAATACCATATCAACAGCTTCTTGACCGTTATTGGCGATATCAACCGCATAGCCTTCATATCGCAAAAGCTCTTCGGCGATTATCTGGTTTATTTCATTATCTTCTACCAAAAGGATACGCACCTCGCAATCCGCCTGGTTTTCTAAGTTGCATTCCTGTACAGCCGACTGCTCTGGGATGTGTTCACAGCGTTCTTCCTCGGGGAGTTTGAAAGTAGCCGTAAAGTTAAAGACCGTTCCCTTGCCGAACTCGCTTTCTGCCCAGATATCTCCGCCCATCATGGCAACCAGGTTTTTTGATATAGCAAGCCCGAGGCCTGTTCCGCCGTATTTGCGGGTAGTAGAGGTATCGGCCTGAGTAAAGGGCGTGAATAACCCCTGTAAATGTTCGCTTTTCATTCCTATACCGGTATCTTCTACAGAGAACATATATTGCACACTGTCTTTTTGCTGGCTAATTTGTTCGACCGACAGGTTGATAATACCTCTTTCCGTAAATTTAGCGGCGTTATTAACGAGGTTTATAAGTACCTGCTTGAGGCGCAAAGCGTCGCCGATAACGATTTTGGGTATATCCTGCGGGACATGTATATTAAAGTCTACCCCGCGTTCTTTGATCTTGGCAGCGAATATCCCTTCTATGTCTTCTATAATGTCTTTGAGGTTAAAATCCTCATGTTCCATTTCCAGTTTACCAGCTTCGATCTTGGAAAAATCCAGTATGTCGTTGATAATCCGCAAAAGAGCTTTGGCCGACTGTTCGGTTTTCGTAAGGTAATCACGCTGTTTAGAAGTTACCTCTGTGGTCAGCACTAAATGCAAGAGGCCCAGAATGCCATTCATCGGCGTCCTGATCTCATGGCTCATGTTCGCCAGAAATTCACTCTTGGCTTTTGTGTTTTCCTGAGCTATATCTCTGGCTAAACGCAAATCATCCTCGACTTTATGCATCTCTGTGAGCATGGCCTTAAGTTCGCGCAGGTCGCGCGTATAGCCGGCTACAACGTAGCCGTCCTGGTATTTTACCCGTACCAGCGTTATCTCGGCCGGGATAGGCTCGCCGCTTACTTTTTGGTGCATCCATTCAAAGCGGCAATAGCCGTCCCGAAAAGCCGTCGTTATATTTTCCAACGCTATCTCTGCACTAAGCCGTCCACTAGGCTGGTACTCTGGCGACAGCTCAAAAAACCTCTGGAGATATTCTTGCTTGGAAGACAGTTCAAATAGTGTGACCGCTTCTTGATTGCAGTCGATATTTTGAAATTTTTCATTCCACAAATTGCAACATAAGGGCGTCGCGTCAAACATAAGCTGTATGCGTTCGTCTGCTTCGCGGATTTTGGCCATGGTTGCCTTTAATTCACGCAGGTCGCGTGTATAGCCAGCCACAATATATCCGTCACGGTACTTCACCCGCACCAGCGTTATTTCAGACGGAACAGGGTCACCGTTAAGTTTCTGGTGCATCCATTCGAAGCGGCAATAGCCGTCCCGAAAAGCCGTCGTTATATTCTCCAACGCCATCTCCGAGCTAAGGCGTTCATTCGGCTGGTACTGCGGCGACAACTGGGAAAATCTGTCCAAATATTCCTGCTTGGAGGACAGTTCAAATAGTTTGACCGCTTCCTGGTTACAGTCGATATTCTGAAACTTTTCATTCCATAGATTGCAACACAAAGGGGTCGCATCCAACATAAGCTGTATACGCTCATCCGCTTCACGCATTTTAGCCATCGTCTCTTTGAGTTCACGCAGATCGCGTGTATAACCGACTACAATAAAATCTTCCCGGTATTTCATGCGCACTAAAGTTATTTCAGCCGGTATCGGCTCGCCGTTTAGCTTCTGGTGCATCCACTCGAAGCGGCAATAACCGTCTCGGAAAGCTGTCTGTATATTTTTCGCCGCACTTTCCGACGACAAACGTCCGTCCGGTTGATATTCAGGCGATAATTCAAAAAATCGGTCGAGATATTCTTGTTTGGAATACAGGTCAAACAGTTTGACGGCTTCTTGGTTACAGTCAATATTATTAAAGTTTTTGTCCCAAAAATTAGCGCACAAAGGAGTAGCATCCAGCATTATCTGGGTACGTTCATCCGCTTCGCGCATTTTAGCCATAGTGGCTTTCATTTCGCGCAAGTCTCTGGTATAACCTACCACAATGTCCTTATCACCATATTTGGTGCGTACTAAAGTTATTTCTGCAGGTATCGCCTCACCGTCCAACTTTTGGTGCAGCCATTCAAAGTGGGCATAGCCTTCGGTAAAAGCTTTCTTCACATACTCCACAGCCAGGTCAGCCGAACGGCGGCCATCCGGCTGAAATTCAGGCGACAGCTCAAAAAACCTCTCGAGATACTCTTGTTTGGAGGACAAGCCAAATAATCGGACCGCCTCTTCATTACATGCTATGTGTTTATATTCATCATTCCAGCACAAGCCGCACATCGGCATGGCATCCAGCATGATTTGCGCCAAATCATTTATCGGTTGACGGGCGGTTTTTTCAACAAAAGTGCTCTCCATTTTCCACTACTTCCCCTCGTATTTCTACTAAAAAAATTATACCATAATCATGAAAAAATTCCATGTTTGTACATAAAAAGCCTTGCCGCAAAATCTGGATTGCCTAGATGAACTGTCGAAAGATTTTGCCAGCATATATAGACATACTCCAAGGTTGTCAGTGAACAAAAAACCACCGTTCATAAGAGAAACGGTGGTTTTTTGCAAACTTCAGTAATCAATGGACACTTGTTATTTAGGTCCGTAAATGGTAAGGAATACACCGGCCGCAACAGCAGTACCGATAACACCGGCCACATTCGGGCCCATGGCGTGCATCAAAAGGAAGTTAAAAGGGTTTTCTTCAGCGCCCACTTTTTGCGATACACGGGCGGCCATCGGCACAGCAGATACACCGGCCGAACCGATAAGCGGGTTGACCTTGCCGCCGGTCATCTTCATCATAATATTGCCAAGCAGTATTCCGCCAAATGTG
>JAVBNN010000011.1:0-9580 GCA_031551525.1 Acidaminococcales bacterium | reverse complement strand
AATCGAACTGCCGACACGAGGATTTTCAGTCCTCTGCTCTACCGACTGAGCTACCGCGGCGATATGGCGACCCGGATGGGACTCGAACCCACGACCTCCGCCGTGACAGGGCGGCATTCTAACCAACTAAACTACCGGGCCGGAAAATATGGTGGGCGATGACGGGATCGAACCGCCGACATCCTGCTTGTAAGGCAGGCGCTCTCCCAGCTGAGCTAATCGCCCTTATCAGGCCATAGATAAACGCCTATACTTCGTTGCGGCTACTGTTTCTTGCTCATGTACCAATGTACACTTCACTAAAAAGCCCCGCCGCGCCTACTCTCTGGCGCCTTCTTTCCGGCCTCCCGAGACATATATACGCACTTATCCGGCACTACTGTAATGTGGTGACCCGTGGGGGAATCGAACCCCCGATACCGCCGTGAAAGGGCGGTGTCTTAACCGCTTGACCAACGGGCCCTAACTTGGTGACCCATGTAGGCCTCGAACCTACGACACCCTGATTAAGAGTCAGGTGCTCTACCAGCTGAGCTAATGGGCCACAGTGGTGATCCACCCGCGACTCGAACGCGGGACACCCTGATTAAAAGTCAGGTGCTCTACCAACTGAGCTAGTGGATCGTGATAGGATACAAAGGTATTATATAAAAAACTCTTCACCTTTGTCAATCAATATCGGGCAAAATAGTTGTTTTACACCACTTTTACAATCAAACAAAGAACTCCGTCAATACAATAGTCTCATCGCGCCCAGGCCCTACTGAAACGATCCCCAGCGGCACTCCGGCCGTTTCGGCAATACGCGCCAAATAACGTTTAGCATTTTCCGGCAGGCGTTCATATTCGCGAATACCGGATATATCCTGCTGCCAACCAGGCAGTTCTTCATATATCGGCTGGCATCGGGCCAGTTCTTTGAGGTTGGCCGGCATGTAATCAATAGGCTGACCGTTGAGCGTATAACCTGTGCATATTTTGAGGGACGGCAATTCATCCAGGATATCGAGACGGGTAACCGCCAGATATTCCATGCTGTTGAGGCGCGCAGCGTAACGCACCACCGCCGTATCAAGCCAACCGCAGCGGCGGGGCCGCCCGGTAGTGGCGCCAAACTCATGCCCGTGCTGCCGGAGGTATTCGCCGGTGTCGCCCAGCAGTTCGGTAATGAAAGGGCCTTCGCCCACACGGGTGCTGTATGCTTTCACTACACCCACCACCCGGTTGATGGATTTAGGGCCAACGCCCGAGCCGGTGCATACGCCCCCGGCGATCGGGTTGGAGCTGGTCACATACGGATAGGTGCCATGGTCTATATCGAGGAAGGTCGCCTGTGCGCCCTCGTACATGATGCGGTTGCCCCGCTGGCTTGCTTCATAAAGAAAATGCCCCGTATCCACTACGTATTTGCGCAGTTTTTCGGCATAACCAAGATATTCTTCCAACATGGCTTGGTAGTCGTAGCCCTCTTCATTGTACATAACTCTAAATACAAGGTTTTTCTCTTCCAGATTGCTTTTCAGTTTTTCCGCAAAAACCTCTTTGTCCATCAAATCGCACATCCTGATGCCAGTACGCGCCATCTTGTCCATATAGCACGGCCCTATGCCGCGCCTGGTCGTTCCTATTTTTTGTGCACCCTTGCGTTCTTCCTGCAACGCATCGAGTTTACTGTGATAAGAAAAAAGGACATGCGCACGGTCAGAGATATAAAGATTGCTGGTATCAACACCCCTGCTGTTTATCAGTTCTATTTCTTCCAGTATCTGTCTGGGATCAAGCACCACACCATTTGCGATAACGCAGATCTTCTCGCGGTACAATATGCCGGACGGCAATAAATGCAGTTTATATTCCTTGCCTCCGCTGACTACTGTATGCCCGGCGTTGGAACCGCCGGAATAACGCACTACTATATCCGCTTCTTCAGCCAAATAATCTACTATTTTGCCTTTCCCTTCGTCGCCCCACTGAGAGCCGATGACTACTACTGTTGACATATAAACCCCTCCTTCTCTTCGCAGATGGACGAAAAAACACCGTCTGTGCCATTTCCTGCATCATTGTTTAAAAAACTGACAATTTGGATCAGATGGCGCGTTACCGGCGGCCTGTTACAGCCCGAACCTGGCCATTATCTCATCTACATACCGCAACATGTAGGACGGGTCAAAACAAGCCTCTATCTCTTCTTTAGTCAGATGTTTGGCAATATCGGAGTCTTTTTCTATATTGCTTTTAAAGTCTTTCCCCTCCAGCCAGCGCGCCATAGCGTTTCTCTGAACCCAAAGATAGGCGTCTTCCCGAAGCGCGCCCTTTTCCACGAGAGCGAGCATTATCCGTTGGCTGTAGATGAGACCTCCTGTTTTGTTGAGATTGTCCAGCATGGCCTCCGGATAGACCAAAAGTTTATCCACCATATCGGTAAACTTGCTAAGCATATAATCGAGCGCCAAAGTACTGTCCGGCAGGATTATCCTCTCCACCGATGAGTGTGATATGTCGCGCTCGTGCCAGAGCGCCACATTCTCCATGGCCGCCTGCGCGTTGCCCCTGAGAACACGCGCCAGACCACAGATGCGTTCAGCGGTTACAGGATTACGCTTATGCGGCATGGCAGAAGAGCCTTTCTGTCCGCTGGCAAAAAACTCTTCCGCCTCGCGTATGTCTGTCCGCTGCAAATTACGTATTTCGGTCGCAAATTTATCGAGCGAACAACCGACTATAGCTATGGCCGAAATGTATTCGGCGTGCCGGTCGCGCTGAATCACCTGCGTCGCCAGCTTGGCCGGCCGAAGATTGAGCTTTTCACACACATATTTTTCCACAAATGGGTCAATATTGGAGTAAGTACCCACCGCGCCCGATATTTTGCCCACCGCCACAACATCAAGCGCCCGCTGCATGCGCAGGATATTGCGCTCAGTTTCGTCGAGCCAAAGCGCAAACTTGAGCCCCAGCGTCATGGGTTCGGCATGTATGCCGTGTGTGCGTCCGATCATAACAGTATGTTTGTGTTCCCCGGCCCGCCGCCTCAACACTGCCGCCAGTTTTTCCAGTCGGTCTATGATACGCCCGGCTGCCTCCACCATCAGCACCGCCAGCGCGGTATCCTTGACGTCACTCGAAGTCATGCCCATATGCACATATTTTGACGACTCGCCTATGTGTTCCCCCACACAGGTTAAAAATGCCAAAATATCATGCTGGGTAGTTTTTTCTATTTCCCTGATCCGCTCCACGCTGAAATCGGCCCGCTCTTTTATGTGTTGCAAAGCTTCTACTGGAACCTGTCCCAGTAAATGCATCGCCTCCGCGGCAAAAATTTCCACCTTGAGCATCGCCCTGAACTCATTCTCTTCCTGCCAGATGGCCGCCATCTCTTTATTACTGTACCGCGCTATCATCAAGCTACCCTCCCCTTTAAAAACCATCCACAGGCGCAAAAAACTCAAATCCCGGGTGTGCCGAGTATTTGAGTTTTGTGAGTATCCCCTAGTAATGATAACATTGTACCAAATTGCTTGTCAAAAGCTTTTCGAACATTTATTGCATTATTTATTGAATTATTCGGGCCGACGACTGAGGCTTTCGAAACGAGTAATAGCTTTATAAAAGTACAAAAATACCGTCCCCACTGGACCATTACGATGTTTTGAGATAAGAAATTCCGTTATGTTTTTCTTTTCTTCTTCGATTTCTTGATTATAATAGTCTTCCCGGTACAAAAACGCCACAATATCCGCGTCCTGCTCCAAAGAGCCGGATTCCCTGAGGTCGCTGAGCATAGGTCTCTTTATCTGCCTCGACTCCACGCCGCGACTGAGCTGGGACAAGGCGATAATCGGAACGTTGAGTTCTCTGGCCAGACCCTTGAGCGAGCGTGATATCTCGGATATTTCCTGCTGCCGGTTCTCGCTGCGTGACGCCCCGGCCGACCCCTGCATAAGCTGGAGATAGTCAATGATAATAAGCTGTATGTCGTGTTCACGTTTCAACCGCCGGGCCTTTGCCCGAAGCTCCATGACGTTTATGCCCGGAGTATCGTCTATAAACATGCTCGCCTGGCTCAAACGATCGGCCGCGCTAATGAGATCCGGCCAATCTGTTGTATCGTTAAGCTCGCCCACCCGAAGGCGCTGCGAGTCTATCCTGCCTTCGGCGCACAGCATCCGCTGCACCAGTTGCTCTTTGGACATTTCAAGAGAAAAGAAAGCCACGGCCTTTTTACCCCTTATGGCGATGTTTTGTGCCATATTCAGCACCAAAGCGGTTTTTCCCATACTGGGCCGTGCTGCCAGCAGTATCAGATCGGAGGGCTGCAAGCCCGCCGTCATCTGGTCAAAGTCGCTAAAACCAGTAGAAAGCCCGGTTAGGCCGCCTTTATTTTCATAAAGCTTTTCTATCTGCCCGAAAGCATCGTGTACCGCTTCCTTGATAGGCACAAAATCCCGGCCACTATTCCGTTTGCCGACTTCCATAATCTTTTTTTCCGCACTGTCGAGGATATTTATAACCTCATCTGCGGCGGCGTAACCCATAGCCACGACTTCCGTGCCGACGTTGACCAATCTCCGCAGCAAGGCCTTTTCTTCCACTATCCGCGCGTGGTACACGACATTGGCGGCAGTAGGCTCACTGTTCGCCAAATAAGTAATAGCCGGTATGCCGCCTACCGCATCGAGTTTACCTTCGCGGCGCAAAGTTTCCGTTACCGTTACTATATCCGCCGGCTCATTCTTTGCCGCCAATTCCAGGATCGCGCTATACACCAGTTTATGCGTTTCCCGGTAAAAATCCTCCGGACGCAGTATCTCCTCCACCTTAGCGATAGCCTCTTTTTCCAGCATCATAGCGCCCAGAACAGACTGCTCAGCCTCTATGCTCTGGGGTGGGACTCTTTCTTCCATCTGGCCGTTTCTCCCCTACTCTTCTTTCACATATACGGTAAACTCGGCACTTATCTCCGGGTGCAGCCGCGCCACCGCCTTATATGTGCCGACACTTTTTACCGCTTCTTTTAGCTCAATCTTTCTTCTGTCTATATCCATATTCGTCGCCTTCAAAAGGGCGTCCGCCACATCCTTGGAAGTGATGGAACCAAACAGTTTGCCGTTTTCACCAACCTTGACCGGCATGGTTATTTCGAGCTTTGCTATCTGGCTGGCCAGCACCTTGGCCTGATCTTCTTTTACCTTAGCGTGAAATTTTTCCGTATCTTTTTGCTGTTTGGCCTGGTTGGTATTTCTTTCATCGGCTACCACGGCCAATTGTTTCGGCAAAAGAAAGTTGCGGGCGTAGCCTTCCGACACTTCTGCTATGTCGCCTTTTTTCCCCAGGTTTTTATCGTCTTTGAGCAGTATCACTTTCATTGTGTTCAGTCTCCTCCATTTGCTTTTTCACTAGTTCTATAATCTGCGCCTTCAAGTCCTCTATCGCAACTTTCTTTATCTTCACGCCAGCCACCGTCTGGTGTCCGCCTCCGCCCAACTCTTCCATAATAAGCTGCACATTGACTCGCCCACCGGAGCGGGCGCTGACCACTATATCCTCGCCCAGCTGGCCCAGTACAAAACTAGCCTTTACCCCCTCCATATTTAGCATGGTGTCGGCGGCCTGCGCCACCGCGATCGACGACTTGGCATCGGCAGGCAGAACGGCAGAAGACAGGCCCACGCCATTTGGCAATATCTCCGCGCCGGATAAAAGTTTGCTCCGCATCTTCACCAGCTCTATGTCTTCACTAAATAATTGCCGCACCATTGATGGATCAGCACCCGCCTGGCGCAGGATTGCCGCCGCTTCAAATGTCCGGGCACCAGTCTGTATGGCAAAATTTTTGGAATCCACCGCTATACCGGCGTACAACATACTTGCCTCCAAGCGGCTGAAATCCATTTTATCCGAAAAATAAGTCAGCAGTTCAGTGACCAATTCGCTCGTCGAAGAAGCCGCCGGCTCCTGATAAACAAAGGTGGCATCAGCGATAAAATCTTCTGCCCGTCGATGGTGATCGATGACGATTTTGTTTTTTATCGTGCCCAAAAGACCAGGAGCCGCGCACAGCATTGGCCGGTGGTGGTCGACCATTACCAGAAGACTGCCTGGCACTATCAGTTTTACCGCTTCGTCGTTGGTTATCAAGATATTCTTGTATTCTGGGTAGTCGACAGCCAGTTCGCGGAACCTGACCAGAGAAAGCCCCTGCTCACTGTTTACTATGTACACCGGTTTACCCAGCATGGCCGCCATTTTGGCCACGCCGACCGCCGCTCCGATCGAATCAAAGTCCTCGTTTATGTGTCCGGAGACCAAAACCATTTCCGCGTTACTCATCAACTCTTTTATGACATGGGCCGCGCTGCGTGCCCCCACTCGGGTGTTTTTCTCCTGCGCCATCGATAGACCGCCAAAAAAGCGAATTGTACCGTCAAAAGACACCGCCACCTGATCGCCGCCGCGTCCCAGGGCCATATCAAGGCAAGACTGCGCTTTTTGACCAATATCCACAACGGTTTCTCCGTCACAGGACGCGCCAAAACTAAAGGTGACCGGTAATTTGTTGCCTGCTTTTATCTCGCGCATCCGATCGAGAATGTTGAATTTACTTTCCATCGCTTTTTCAAGGGAATTGCGGTGCATTGCCACAAAATACAAGTCGTCCGCGTACTGTTTATATACACCCTCTACTTCGGCCACCCAAGCGCCTACCAGCTTATTGACTTCGGCCTTGATGGTTTCCCTCTGGCTGTCCGTTAAACCCTGCAGGACGTTGTTATAATTGTCAAACTGCAAATATGCTATAGCCAAACGGTTTTTGTCAAACTTTTCTTTTATGCTTTCGTACTCAGTGACATCTGTCACATAAACGAGAATTATCTCGTCTTGGTCGCTGTCACTGACTTGCAGCTTGCGGTGAATGACTTTAAATATCTTGTTTGCTTCCGGCAAGAGCAGCTCGCCATCTTGCTCTTCTATGCGGGCCAGCGTCAGTCCCGGCATGATCTCTTCCACTGTGAGCAGCGCTTCATCGGCAATACAGGAAAACCATGTTTCACAAAGTTTATTGTGCCATCTCAACAGCCCTTTGCTGTCAAATACTGCTATACCTATAGGCAACTCACGCAAGGCGTAGAAAGTTGCCCGTTCCATACTGTGTGTCATTTGGTCAAGGTAACTGGCAATTTTGGCGTCCCTTTGACGTCTGCGGTTTTTCGCATGCCAAGCGACCAAAACAAGGGCAAGTATTCCCGCGATAGCCAAATGCGGAACAAAATACACCATTACAATAGTCATAAGTACGATTATTAAAACTTCCGGCAGTATGTCCCGCCAATAACCTTTGTCTTCGTTAAACATTTTCACACCTTCTTAAAGAAGCGCCCTTAAGACAAACGCCTCACCGCATTACCGCCGGACGGATCTTCCTGAAATCAAACACAAAGTCCATCATGCCGACTATCATGAGTGCCGGAAAAGTCACCAGCCAAAAACTTACCACTATTGCCACAAAAAAACTTTTGGTCAGACCTGGCAGATTGTATTTGTGAAAAAAGAAGAAAAATACCGCTACTCCTTGCAATACCAACGGTATACCTGACAACACAAAGACGCTGAGGCCCGCCATATGCAGTATTCCTTCCGGCGCGGCCTGCTGCCAGGACATCAGCAAAAGCGACGCTGTAAAAGTAAAGAATACCGACTGCGGCACTACCCACTCGCGAAAAGGCAACAAGTCCGGCACAAAAGTTCCCAGCCGCCTCAACACCAGCCGCGCTGCATGAAAATTTACAAAAGTATCAAATAGAGCGCCCAGAAGCAGGCTGACCGGCAAAATCGCTTTTATCATTCTCGCCATTACAGGAAGAAGCTGCTGCATGAACGCTTTTTGCTGTTCCACCACTTCTGGCGGCAGATTAAATTTATCCATAACAGCAAGCATGCTTTCCATTATGTGCGCAGTATTTTCAGGACTCAGATCTATCAACGGCAAACCCATGATAAAAACGCTTATCGCCACCAATAATATCTTCGAGAGAAACGAAACAAGGGCACCCCATAAAATGACCCGTTCGGGCGGCAGCCCTTTTCTCAACGTCCAGCCTAGCGTAAGGCCGACAAACCCTAAATCACAAACCAATAAAAGCCCCTTCACCGGGCCGGCGATAAGCGCGATCAGCACCCCGGAGGCAGCCAGACAAAGCGCGCTCCACTTTAGCCCATGCCGCACGCCTAAAAGGATCACGGGAACAGACCAGATAAAACCTATAAAGGCGCCTATCACCGGCAGATATATCCCGGCAAGCCCAAACAACACAGATATAGCCGCTAAAATACTTGCCTCTACCAAAGAAGCCGTTTTATTGTCTTGCACCTGTACCCCTTTTGGCCGCGTTATACTCGCGGCAAGTCCATCCTTGCTTTCAGCCGATTTGCTAAAAAGCCATACCGGTAATATGTATAATTCGACTTTGGCGACAAATATCCTTTAATTAAACAAAGGCGGTAGAAAGTTTTGCTGACAGCAAAACCCCCTACAGGCAGGTCTGCCCGAAAGATGAAAAAACCCCGCTACGGCTTCTTGCCGCGCGGGGTCGCATGTCACTCTGTGCTGAAGGGTAAAAGCGCCACATTACGAGCGCGTTTTATCGCTACAGTGAGTTGTCTTTGGTGTTTTGCGCAACTGCCGGATATCCGGCGGGGCAATATTTTGCCGCGTTCGGTGGTATACCGGCGCAAACGGTTGAGGTCTTTGTAATCGATAGACTCCATTTTATCTACGCAGCAACTACAGACTTTTCTTCTAGTCCTTCTGCCTTTATCACGTTTCACTTCGTACTGCCTCCCTTTTTAAAACGGCACATCGTCGTCAGGGTATATCTCCGGGCCAAAAGAACCGGCCTCATCCTTCTCGCGCGAGCTGCCAGCTTCCTGGTTACGGCGTTCGAGGAATTCCACTGAATTGGCAACCACTTCGGTCACCCAGCGTTTTTGTCCGGTTTTATCTTCATAGCTCCTGACCTGCAAACGGCCATCTGTTAGTACTTTTTGTCCCTTAGTGAGATTGTTGCCGCATACCTCGGCGACCTTGCCCCAGACGACAATAGGGATGAAGTCAGCTTCTTTCTGGCCACTCTGGCCGGTAAACCGGTCCACAGCCAGCGTAAAAGTCGCCACCACTTTCCCTGACGGGGTATAGCGCACCTCGGGATCTCGCGTCAAACGACCAACCAGTATAACCTTGTTCATAAAAACATCAGCCTCCGATCAGTCATCTTTTTTGATGATCATATGCCGCAGTATCTCGTCGGTAATCTTCAGGACACGGTCCAGCTCGGCGACGACTTTTGGTTCGGCGCTGAACAGTACCAGGCAGTAGTAACCGTCGGCAATATCTTGTATCTCATATGCCAGACGTCTTTTGCCCCACCGATCGAGCTTGTTGATGGTACCGCCGTTTGCGGCGATAAGGTTCTCGAATTTGCTGATGACAGCTTCGGTCGCCTCTTCTTCCATCGGCTTGACGATAAACATGACTTCGTACTCTCTCACGAAATCACCTCCTCCTTTGGTCTATGGC
>JAVBNN010000047.1:0-12536 GCA_031551525.1 Acidaminococcales bacterium | reverse complement strand
GTTTTTGCTGATATAAGCGGCATCAACCGTTTAAACAAAGATTTTGACAATCACTACATCGACTTGAAGGATCCAGAGAAACACTATGCGGTCATCGGGGTAGTCCCGGCTATTTTAATGGTAAACCGGCAAGCGTTGGGTGACCGCCCCCTGCCGACGACCTGGGCGGATATCCTTAAGCCGGAATTTGAAGGGTCGGTGTCACTTCCGTTAGAAGACCTTGATATGTTTGATGCGATATTGCTCAATATCCAGAAAAAGTTTGGACAAGCGGGCATAGTAAAATTACGCCGTTCTTTCTTGAAAGGCATGCATCCCGCAGCTATGTTGAAATCGTATATCAATGAAAGCCGTGAGACGGCTCCCGCCATCGCCATCATGCCCTACTTTTTTGCCAGGACAGCGCCGCCGGGAAGCCCGTTTGTTACGGTATGGCCCGAAGACGGCGCCATCATAAGCCCGATATATCTGGTTAATAAAAGGGCCAGCAGCGACAAAACCAAGCCCTTTGTAGATTTTCTGTTCTCCCGAAAAATAGGTGAAGTATTTTCCCACCAGGGGTTTTTCCCCTCCACCCATCCTGAAGTCGATAACGGTTTTGACTGTGGGCAAACTTTCATGTGGCTGGGTTGGGATTATATAAAACAAAATGACATCGGCCAGCTCATAAGCCAGGCAAAAACACTGTTTTATGAAGAGGCAGGGGGCGAATTTTAAAATGAATGTTGCTGTTTTTTCCGGACCTCCTTCTTCCGGTAAAACTTCCGTCATCTTAAAAATAATTCACTTTTTTCAACAACGCGGCATTAAAACTGGTGTAGTCAAGTTTGATTGCCTATACACCGATGATGACCTGCGCTACGAAAAAGCCGGCGTACCCGTAAAAAAAGGCCTGTCCGGCGCCCTCTGCCCCGATCATTTTTTTGCCGCCAATATAGAAGATGTCATAGACTGGGGAACCCGGGAGGCTTTCGATATTTTGATCACTGAGTCAGCCGGCTTGTGTAACCGCTGCTCTCCCTATCTTAAAGAAGTAAAAGGTGTTTGCGTCATCGATAACCTCTCCGGCATAAATACGCCGAAGAAGATCGGCCCTCTGCTCAAATCAGCCGACATAGTAGCCATAACCAAGGGCGATATAGTGTCCCAGGCGGAAAGAGAGGTTTTTGCCGCTAAAGTCATGTCGGTAAACCCATCAGCCATCACCATGCATATTAACGGACTGACCGGGCAGGGAGCTGCCGAGCTTGGCGGCCTTCTGCTGGAAAAAGCGGACAACATATCTGCTGTCACAGAAATGCGTCTTCGGTTTTCCATGCCTGCCGCACTCTGTTCCTATTGCCTGGGTGAAACTCGCATCGGCGAAAGTTACCAACTGGGCAATATCAAAAAAATGGATATGGCGGTGGATAAACCATGAAAGACATACCCATAGGCTGTCTGGAAAACAAGTATCCTTTCATTTCCGCTTATTTTTCCGCCAACAAAATCGACACCGCCAGTGCCAAGAACCAAAGTATCATGCAACTCTTTGATTCTTATTCCGATGCCTACATAGAAGAAAACGCTATAGATAAAGATAACCTTATCGCCGGGCTATATGCGTATATAAATGAAATGAGTTCCTTTCTAGGCTTGGATGAAGATAAGCTGGAAACCCTTACCATTCTGCCCGGACAAGACAAAAATGGCCAAATGGAAAACTTTGGAGAAATAACTATACAGGCGCCGGAAATTATCTCCATAGTCGGCCCTACCGGAGCCGGTAAAAGTAGATTACTTGCCGATATTGAAACTATCGCGCAAAAAGATACCCCCAGCAGGCGAACCATCTTGCTGGATGGCAAAGCCGCAGACCGCAGGATGCGCTTTTCTTCCAACAATAAACTGGTTGCTCAGTTATCACAAAATATGAATTTTGTCATAGATCTCAGTGTACAGGATTTTTTGCTTTTACATGCGGAAAGCCGTATGATAGAAAACTCTGCAGAAGTCATCGCCAGGATAATCTGTGCGGCCAATAACCTGTCCGGCGAACATTTCGAGCGCGACGCTCCGGTCACCAGCTTGAGCGGCGGTCAGTCACGCGCGCTTATGATAGCGGATACTGCTATTTTGAGCAAATCCCCCATCATCCTGATCGATGAAATCGAAAATGCCGGTATAGACCGGCACAAAGCCCTGAAACTTTTGCAGGCGCACGACAAAATTGTCCTCATTTCTACACACGATCCTCTTTTAGCGCTCCTTGCTAACCGACGCATAGTGATAAAAAATGGCGGCATAGATAAGGTCATTGCAACCACCACAGATGAAAAACAGCTGCTAATAAAGTTGGAAGGCGTTGATAACTCTTTACAGCTTTTGCGACAAAAATTGCGTCTTGGGAGTAATATATCAGAAAAAGATTTTATTTTTACCCACGATTAAGTAGTTTTTCTATTGACGTTAATATTATTTTTTCTTTATAATTAATTATGATTATTGTTTTCATTTATATGAATTTTTGGAGGAGTTAATATGAATAATAAAAAACACGTCTGCGCTGGTGCCCTGACCTGTATTTTGCTGGCGGCCGCTCCATATGCAGCTTATGCTGAAGAAAAAAAACTGGAGACCTTCGAACTTGATCCCGTGGTAGTCACAGCTAGCCGCGTGCAACGGCACGCCAAGGATGTTTCCCCTGCCGTACAGGTCATAACCCAAAGCGAATTGCAGTCTGTTGGCGCAACCAATTTGACCGATGCCCTGCATATGGCCACCGGCGTGCAGATAGCCAACAATGCCGGCACCGGTAAAAAAAGCCCTATGATCCGCGGTTTTGATTCGCGGTTCTCCACTATCCTCATCAACGGACGGCGGCTGGCTTCCGAGCCTGATCAGTTGTATGAGCTTAACCGCATAACATTAGCCAACGTCGAACGCATAGAAGTCGTCCGTGGCCCTATGAGCGCGCTCTACGGCACCGAAGCTTTGGGGGGTATTATTAATATCATAACCAAAAATTCCGATACACAGTCGGTAACTTTGAGTGGTGATCTTGGTTTTTACAATCAAAACGACGCCAAGGATCAAAACTATAATTTTGATTTCCAGTCAGGCCAAGTCGGTCGTTTTCGCTATTCTCTATATGCTTCATACCGTGATAATGACCCTACCTACAAAAGTAACGGCTATACCTTTGAACCATATGGCAATCACAAGAATTTTGGCGGACGCATAGAATACGATCTTTCAAAATCAGAGGTCTTGGCTGTCGATATTTCCCACGAAGAGGAAAAAACTAATGAAATAAGCGCGCGCGGCCCGGCTGCGTTAGGCAGCCCTTTGCGCCGCACGCTCGATGACAATCAGCGCAATGAACAGTCTATCAGCTACACTAAAAAAACCGACAATACAGAAGTGTTTTTCCGCTTTTACAACGGTTTGCTGAAGAAAAACGTCGACCAACTCAATAATAATACCGGCAATCTGATGGTACCGGCAGGCGCCAACGCCTCCTGGGTGCGCGCCGAACGCACTATGCGCGCATTCGAGGGACGGCTGACCAGAAAAGCCAGCGAAAAACACACTGTCACCTTCGGTGCGGAATACCGCCCGGAAAAGTTCAAGGGTACTTCAGTCAACACTGGTGAAGACTTCTTTACTGTCACTTATAAGGGTACCACCAAGACCGGTTCTACCGCCAACCTTGATTATTATGGCGTATACCTGATGGATGAATGGCAGGTAACGCCGAAGTTCCGTGCCGTCACCGCCCTTCGCTATGACGACAGCAACAAGTTCGAAAGTGACTGGAGCCCGAAGCTTGGCCTCATTTACCAGTTTACCGATCAGTCGAGAGTAAAATTCAACGCAGGGCACGCTTTCCGCAGTCCCACCCCCAACCAGCTTTATAATATCGACCCGCAAACCAAGGGCAATCCCAACCTGAAATCGGAAAAAGCCAATTCTTTTGATGTTTCCTACGAAAAAGAATTTAGCAGATCCGGTTACAAATTGACTTATTTTTATAATGACGTTAAAGATCTCATCGAAGTGCAAAACCAGATGTACCAGAATATCGCCAAAGCGACTATTCAGGGCGTGGAGGCCGAGTATCTTACCCAGATAAACGATAACTGGTCCTGGATCAACTCCTGGGCCTACCTTGACGCTACTGACGACACCACCAGCCAGCGTCTGCGCGGCCGCGCCCGTAATCTCCTGTCGTCGCGCATCGCCTATTCGGACAATAAATATTTTTCCGCTAGTTTCTGGGGTGAACTCTACCATGACTATCTGCCTACCATACCGAATATCAGCCTCAGAGAGCGTTCCTACGTTACTTGGAATATCGCCGGTTCCTACAATCTCAATAAAAATACCAAACTCATTCTGGGCGTTAATGATATATTTGACAAACAGGACGAAGACGCAAACATCATAGGCCGTTACGCCCATCTGACCGTGCAGTTCAAGTTCTGATAAAAACAATAAAAATAAGGCTACATAGCTGTAGCCTTATTTTTTATAGTTTTGCCAATATCTCTTTCAACTGCTCCATGTATGCGGCGGCATCCAGAAGGACGACTTCACCGGTTTTCCTGGCTTTTACTTCCAGTTTGCCTTCTTCCACCGTTTTGGGTCCTATGGTCACCCGCAGCGGGTAGCCGATCAGGTCGGCGTCTTTAAATTTCACGCCCGCCCGTTCCGCACGGTCGTCCAGTACCGTTTCTATGCCCTGGGCGATCAACTCTTCATATACTTTTTCCGCCAGTTTAAACTGTTCTTCGTTTTTAGCGTTTACCGGCACTACGGCAACCTGGTAGGGCGCGATAGATTTTGGCCAAATTATGCCGTTTTCATCATTGTTTTGTTCGATGGCCGCCGCCATAGTACGGCTGACGCCGATACCGTAGCAACCCATGACCATTAGTTGTTCTTTGCCGTTCTCGTCAAGAAAGGCTGCTCCAAGTTTTTCACTGTATTTGGTACGCAGTTTGAATACCTGCCCGACTTCGATGCCGCGTGCCTTCGCGAGGTTACCGCCGCAGCGCTGGCATCCGTCGGCCTCCTGGATCATGCGTATGTCGGTCACGATATCCGGTTGGAAGTCGCGTCCGGGATTTACGTTTATGCAGTGGACGTCTTGTTTGTCGGCGCCGCAGACGAAGTTGTGCATATTCATAACAGTAGTGTCCACTATTATGGTAACGTCTTTCTTGCCCGGCAGAACGCCCATATAGCCGGGCGCAGTGCCAGCAGCCAATAGTTCGCTTTCTGTAGCCATGGCGATATTTATCGCGTCAGTGCTGTTTATTACTTTTACCTCGTTCACTTCGTGGTCGCCGCGCACAAAGGCGAGTATCAGGCCTTTATCACTGGTATAGGCCACCGCTTTGACGCTTTTTTCCACCGGCAGTTTGAGGTAATCGCACACATCCTTGATGGTCGGACAATTTGGCGTAGCAACGTTTTGTATCGGCAAAGCAGTTTCGTCCGGCACGTTTATCGGATTTAATTCGGCTTTTTCCGTATTAGCGGCAAAATCGCAGGCGGAGCAGTAGACTACTTCCGCTTCACCGCTGGCGGCCAACACCATGAATTCATGCGACCCGCTACCGCCGATAGCGCCCGAATCCGCTTCCACCGGGCGAAAAACCAGCCCGCAGCGTTCGAATATTCTGCTGTAGGCGTCATACATCTTCTGATAGGAGATATCAAGGCCAGCTTCGTCGCGGTCGAAAGAATACAGGTCTTTCATGATGAATTCCCGCCCGCGCATCAGGCCGAAACGCGGACGTATCTCGTCGCGGTATTTATTTTGCACCTGATACAAAAGCAGCGGTAGCTGCCGATAAGAGCGTACATCACCCTTCACGAGCGTAGTGACCAGTTCTTCATGGGTGGGGCCAAGGCAAAACGGCCTGTCATGCCGGTCTTTCAGACGAAACATCTCGTCGCCGTACACCGACCAGCGCCCGCTCTCCTGCCAGATTTCGGCCGGCTGGACTATTGGCATGGCTATTTCTTGGCCGCCCTTCAAGTCCATTTCTTCGCGCACGATCTGTGCTATTTTATTAAGTACCCGCCAAGCCAGCGGCAGATAGGTATATATCCCGCCCGCTGCTTTCCTGATAAAGCCCGCCCGCAGCAGCAGTTGGTGGCTGGCAACTTCTGCCTCTGCCGGTACTTCGCGCAGAGTGGGAGCATATAAACTGGAAAATCTCATTATTGGTTCGCCCTTTCGTGTAAAATACAGTCTATTTCAGAGAATAGTTCATCTAACAAGCGATTTTCAGGGACTTTACGCAGTATTTCACCCTGGCGAAAGATCAGCCCTTCACCCTTGCCGCCGGCTATACCAACGTCGGCAGCCCTCGCCTCACCCGGCCCGTTTACTACGCAGCCCATAACCGCTACGGTGATGGTTTCTTTTATATTGGAGAGTTTCTTCTCCACCTGTAGCGCCAGTTTTTCCAGGTCGATATCAGTACGCCCGCAGGTCGGACAGGCAATGACCGTCGGCCCATAGGGCCGCAGAGCAAGCGCTTTGAGGATTTCACGTCCCACTTTTACTTCTTCTACCGGATCGCCGGTCAGCGATACCCTGATAGTATCGCCGATACCCATGGAGAGCAGCGCCCCTATGCCCACAGATGATTTTATCACACCGGAATTGATTGTGCCCGCCTCGGTTATACCGATATGGAGGGGATAGTCGCACTGCCCGGCCATCAGACGGTAGGCTTCCATGGTCATCGGAACATCATGCGCCTTGAGAGATAATTTTACATTGCGAAAATCCATCTCTTCTAGTATTTTGATATGCTGCCAGGCCGCTTCCACCATGGCTTCGGCGCATTGTCCGCCGTGTTTTTCTATCAGCGCTGTCGGCAGTGAACCCGCATTTACCCCTATACGCAAAGGTATTCTGCAGGTTTTGGCCTTTTCTACCACCTGGCGCACCTTGTCTTCGCCGCCGATATTGCCGGGGTTGATGCGCAAAGCATCTACTCCGGCCTCCATCGCCACAATGGCCAGCCGATAGTCAAAATGTATGTCTGCCACTAAAGGCAAGGCGCTCCGCCTTTTTATCTCCGCCAAAGCTGCCGCGGCAGCCTGGTCGGGGACAGCCAGACGCACTATGTCGCAGCCGGCCTCTGCCAGCGCATTTATCTGCGCCAGTGTAGCCTCGATGTCGTGGGTCTTGGTGTTAGTCATGGACTGTACCGTAACCGGATGGCTGCTGCCGACGCCTACCCCGCCAATAGAAATATTGCGCGTCGTCCTGCGTTTTATCATATTATTCTCCTGTTATTAAAAAAGATTGAAACGGCCAATATCCTTCATGGTAGCAAACAACATGATGGACAGGAGTATAGCCAGGCCTGCGTACTGTATGCGTACCATGGCCTGCGCTCCCAATGGTTTCCCCCGCAAACTCTCGATAAACAGCATGACTATATGTCCGCCGTCCAGCATAGGAATGGGAAAGAGGTTGATCAGGCCAAGATTGATACTGAGAAAGGCGGCAAAATTCAAGAGTGGCAAGATACCGAGTTCGGCTACTTTGCCGGCCATTTGCGCCACACCCAATGGCCCGGCCAGGTCGGCTTCCTGTGAGCTGGCCAGCATATTCAGTACTCCGGCCAGCATTTCTTTGGCCAGAAGGTACGTTTGGGTAGCCGAAAGTTTAGCCGCTTCCCCAATACCGGGCTGGTATTTTTCCACTTGGGCGGCTACCCCAATAACTCCGCGCTTGCTTTTTTCATCCAATTGCGGAGTCACTGTCATGGTAAAGTCTTTATCCTGACGCAAAACCCGCAGTTTGGTCGGCTGGCCGGCCCGAACACGGATCTTGTCTACCAGCTCTGTCCACGTATTGACGGGCTGCCCTTCTACTTCAAGTATGCGGTCGTTTTCCAAAAGTCCGGCCATGGCGGCCGGGCGATCCGGCATAATGTCACCCATCACCGGCAGGTCAACCGGCTTGGCTATCCCGGAAAAGCAGATGACCAGAAAAAAGAGGAGTACCGGCAAAATAAGGTTCATCACCGATCCGGCAACTATGACCAAAAAACGTTTGTATAAAGGATGGTTGTTGAAGTTACGGGGATCATCCGGCTCATCCGGGTCCATACCGGCGATCTTGTTATATCCGCCGAGCGGTATGGCACGCAAAGAATAAAGGGTCTCGCCCTCTTGTTTTTGATAGATGTTCGGGCCAAACCCTAACGCAAATTCGGTGACTTTCATACCTGATAATTTGGCAATGATGAAATGTCCAAGTTCATGTACAAATACCAGCAAGCCAAATACGAAAATCGTGGCTAAAAGTGTTATCACTTATCTTCCTCCCGCAGCGCCTTAGTCATACTTCTTTATTGGCGCTGCTCAAATATTCACGCGCCAGTGCACGGCCTTCAGCATCAGCCGCTTCTATATCGTCCAGCGCAGGTTCTTTAACAGTCCCGTGTTTAGTCATGGCATATTCTATCGCAGAAGGTATGTCGAGGTATTTTGCTTTACCGGCAATAAAAGAATACACGGCTTCTTCGTTGGCGGCATTATATACTGCAGGCATGGTTCCGGCTGTCTTTCCGGCAATAAAGGCCAATGCTAAAGCGGGGAAGTTTTCTGTATCAGGTTTGGCGAAATTCATCTGCCCCAGCTTGAAAAAATCTAGCTGTCCAAAGTTTACCGGCCAACGGTCAGGCCAGGAGAAGGCATACTGGATGGGCAAACGCATGTCAGGCAGGCCAAGCTGCGCGATGACTGCGCCATCGATGTATTCTACCATGGAGTGTATGATACTTTCCTTGTGTACTACTACTTCTATATTATCATATCCCACGTCAAACAGCCAATGCGCCTCGATGACCTCGAGGCCCTTATTGGCCAGGGTAGAGGAGTCTATGGTTATTTTTTGCCCCATAGACCAGTTGGGGTGCTTTAGGCAGTCAGCCAAAGTAACGTCGTGGAGTTCTTCGCGGCTACGCCCGCGGAAGGGTCCGCCGGAAGCCGTAAGCATGATCTTGCGTATGTTTTTATTACCTTCGCCGTTGAGTGATTGGAAGATGGCGCTGTGTTCGCTGTCCACCGGTAAAAGATATATTCCGTTTTTCTTTGCGGCCGGCATGATAATACTGCCTGCCGCCACCAGTGTTTCCTTGTTGGCGAGAGCGATATTTTTCCCTCGTTCGATAGCGGCCAGCGTCGGTTTAAGTCCGGCAAAACCTACCATGGCGGCTAGGACGGTGTCGGTTTGTTCATAAACAGCCGCTTCTATGAGGCCTTCCACACCAGAGAGTATCTTCGTTTTGCCGGTATAACGGGCGCGCAAGCGAGCAACCGCCGCATCGTCGGCTAGGACAGCCAGATCCGGTCGGCATTTCTCTATCTGTTCTTCCAAGAGAACATCGTTACTGTGCGCGGCTAGTGCGCGTATTTTTATTTTATCTGCACTGGCAGCGGCTACTTCCAGGGCCTGGCGCCCTATGGAACCGGTGCTGCCCAGTATAGTGATATTCTTCATAATACTTCCTTCTCTATGATCAATATGTGGGTAAAGTTATTTTTAAAAAAATATACACGGCTGGGGCAACGAATACAAGGCTGTCCAGTCTGTCCAGCACTCCGCCGTGGCCTGGAAAGATCCCGCCGGAGTCTTTCACCCCGGAAAATCTTTTTAGCTGTGACTCTGCCAGGTCGCCCAATGGAGCAAAAAAACCAACTATGACACCTAAGAGACAAAGATTTACTTCGCCAGTCATGCCAAAAAAGTACGTGCCTAGTGCCCAAACACTTGCTATACAGCCAACAAAGCCTCCAGTCGCCCCTTCCCAGGACTTGGCCGGGCTGATAGCCGGACACATCTTATGTTTGCCAAAAGCGCTGCCGATAAAATAGGCAAAAGTGTCACTGGCCCAGGTACCAACGAGCGCCAGCCAGAGAAAGGTTTCCCCCGCGTCCATCACCCTGTTGAAAGGCGTGGCGAATACAAAATGGGAGTCGTATTGTCGTAAAAGCACAATATGCGAAAACAAAAGACCAATATAACCGACTGCGTAAAAAGAATAAAGGTTGCTAAAAAACCAGTTTTCTTCTTTGTGCCGCCACAGTCCTTCCAGCATGATAAGAAGGAGTGCTGCGACTACCAAAGCAAGTAATACCGCTTCATTTTTTAATGAATATGACGCGGCGCACAGTAAAAGTGCCGGCAAGCCAGCAGTCAAAAGATAAATACGAGCCGTTTTTTTTCCGGCCATATTATTAAGTTCCCGAAGTCCTACCAGCGCAAGAAAAAACACTGCGCCGGCAAATAGCCACCCGCCTTCGCGTATCAGGTATATTACTATAGGGATGCCGACTATGGCGGTGGCAAGTCTCTTTTGAAGCACAGCTACACCTACTCGTAAATATTTGCCTGGGACTTGGTATCCACGATAGCGCCAAAACGCCGCTCTCGCTTTTGAAAATCGTAAATCGCCCTGTATAGATGATCCGGAGTGATATCCGGCCAATAGTCTTGGCAAAACCATATTTCTGCATAAGCCAGCTGCCAGAGGAGAAAATTGCTTATGCGCAGGTCACCGCCTGGCCTGATCAGAAGATCCAAGGGTGGCAGGTCTTTGGTATAAAGACGTTTTTCAAAAATTGTTTCGTCAATATCTGATAAGGCCAGTTTATTATCCGCCACGTCACTGGCGACGCTCTTTACCGCACGCAGTATTTCCGCCTGGCTGCCATAATTCACCGCCAGATTGAGCACCAGGCCAGTATTAGCACTGGTAGCGACCACAGTTTTTTCCGCCCGCGCACGAACGGTTTTGGGCAACTGTGCCAGTTCGCCGCTGAATATGACTTTTACTTGGTGTTTATTAAGTTTTTCCAGTTCACCGCTTAAATAAACGTCCAAAAGATTCATGAGAAAGTTTACTTCATAGTCCGGCCGTTTCCAGTTTTCCGTGGAAAAAGCGTACGCCGTGACAGCTTCAACGCCAATACTGCCCGCGCTTTTCACTATATCGCGCAGCGTCTCGGCGCCCCGTTTGTGCCCCATTGTGCGAGGCATGTTGCGTTCTTTTGCCCAGCGCCCGTTGCCGTCCATTATGATGGCTATATGTCTTGGAATGTTTCCTGACAGAATGGTTTCTTTGGTAATATTTGCTTCAGTCATCTCATTCTCCCATAAACAGAAAAATAAAGACACGACCCCCTCATGAGAGGGGGCCGGCAATAAATCAGGGGGCTTCTATAGCTCCCACCGGGCAAACTCCGGCGCAAGCGCCGCATTCAACACAGGTATCGGTAATAACATACGGATTGCCTTCTTTTATAGCTTCTACCGGGCAAGTTGCCGCGCAGGAACCGCATGCGATACAGGTATCATTGATTTTATAAGCCATCACAGTACCTCCTTTCTAAGTTTTAGACAAACAGTCAAATGATTTGTTCCATCTAAAGACAGGTCCTGTTTGACTACATATCTGTCAAACGGCCCTTCAACAGATTTTGGTTTTTTGGACGGGGCCAGCGTTTCTTCGAGCGTATACGCAATTGCGCATTCCCTAAGCCTTGTTTCAGCAGCCGCCAGCGGCCAGGCCAATACATCAGGCGCCGGGGTATTCATCTTTGGCATCATACTTCCATGACTTCTTTTTCTTTCATCATGCATATCTGATCTGCTTCCTTGATAAATTTATCAGTCATTTTCTGCATGTTATCCTGAGTTTTTTTGGCCTCGTCTTCGGTGATGGTCTTGTCTTTCTCGGCTTTTTTGATAACATCATTGGCATCGCGGCGGATATTTCTGATCACTACTTTGCATTCTTCACATTTTTTCTTTACAACCTTTACCAGTTCCTGCCTGCGCTGCTCGGTAAGCTGCGGTATGGCCAGGCGGATAGCTGTTCCATCACTGTTCGGGTTGAGACCAAGGTCGGACTTCATAATAGCCCGTTCGATATCTTTTAGGACATTTTTCTCCCAGGGCTGGATGATGATCATCCGCGGCTCAGGTATGGAGATATTCGCCAACTGGCTGATCGGCGAAGGAGTACCGTAATAATCGACGAGTACTTTGTCCAATAGCGCCGGAGTGGCACGACCGGCCCGCAATGTTGAAAAATCCTGCCGCATTATTTCAATGGATTTTTTCATTTTGTGTTCATGTGATGCTTGAAGTTCGTCCATGTTTACCATAACTACCCTCCTCTTACTATTGTACCTATTTCTTCGCCCTTGGCAACCCTTAATATATTGCCGGGTTTATCGATGTTAAAGACTATTATGGGTATGTTATTATCCATACATAGGCTAATAGCAGTCGAATCCATGACTCCGAGGCCGCGTTGTATGACTTCGAGATAGTTCAGTTGGGTAAATTTTACTGCCTGGGGGTTTTTATTCGGGTCGGAATCGTATACTCCGTCGACATTCTTTTTAGCCATCAATATAGCATCGGCTTCTACTTCCGCAGCCCTAAGGGCAGCCGTGGTATCGGTAGAAAAATAAGGATTGCCGGTGCCAGCGGCAAAAATGACTACTCT
>JAVBNN010000030.1:0-117787 GCA_031551525.1 Acidaminococcales bacterium | reverse complement strand
TGGGTACACAGTTTGATTAAAAGCGTTTCTTTATCGTCTATGCCCTGGTAAAGTTCTTCTATCTTAAGTTCCGCCGCCCGTTTCTCAAGGGCGCCGCTCTTGCGTCCGGTGATTATGGCCATGGGCAGGCCGGCTAGCCTGGCCGCGCTTATACCAAGGCCGTCTTTGACATTGAACCGCTTAGCCAGTTCACCGTCTTTACCTATTATTATACTGCCGTCGGTGAGAGTACCGTCCACATCGAACACCAAAAAGCGTACTTTTTTCGCCCGTCCGATAGTGTCCATCATACTACGCCCTGACGTACAAGGTCTGTCATATGCAGAAGTCCTATTACTTTTTTCCCGTCGTCAACTACCGGCAGTACGGTGATCGGGCGCGGTTGGTTCTTTTCCATGATGTGGAGGGCTTCAGCCGCCAACTTATCGGCAGTAATGGTCTTAGCCGTAACGGTCATTGTTTCCTTGACCGGCCGGTCTAAAAATTCATAACCGTGTTCAAGTCCACGCCGCACGTCGCCGTCAGTCAATATGCCGATCATCTGGCCCTCGCTGTTAACCACGCTGACTGCGCCGAGCCCTTTGTCGGTAATTATAAACAGCGCTTCGCGCACGGTTTTTTGTTCGTTGACCACCGGATTGTTTTCACCACCGTGCATTACATCCGCTACCGTCAGGAGCAGTTTTCTCCCCAAAGCGCCACCCGGATGAAAAACGGCGAAATCATCGGCGGAAAATTTACGCAAAGACTGGAGCGATATGGCAAGGGCGTCGCCATATGCCAAAGCCGCTGTAGTGCTGGCCGTAGGAGCAAGACCTAAAGGGCAAGCCTCTTTAACGACACCCACATCCAAAAAAACGTCCGCATTTTTAGCAAGAGTGGAGCCTGCTACCCCGCACAAGGCAATGAGTTTTGCCCCGATACGCCTGACGGATGGCAATATTTGCAGCAGTTCGGCGGTTTCACCGCTGTTGGACAGGGCTATCACAACGTCACTTTCTGTTACCATGCCAAGGTCTCCGTGTACTCCTTCGGCCGGATGAAGAAAAAAGGACGGAGTGCCGGTGCTGGCCAGTGTCGCCGAAATTTTTCTGCCCACCAGGCCTGATTTACCCATGCCGGTAATCACTACCCTGCCGCGGCAGTCGAGAATCAGCCTGACTGCGTCTTCAAATTCCGCGCCTAAACGCGGAATAAGCGACAATATAGCCTCTGCTTCTATTTCCAGTACTTCTTTGGCCCTTGTCAGCATATCGTGCACCTCATCTATTTTAGACCGCTGCGCCGCAATACCGCGTCTATATCAAGTACATCGCGCAGAAGTTTTTCCAGTTCATCCAGCCTGACCATATTAGGACCGTCAGAAAGCGCTTCATCCGGGTTGTCGTGTACTTCGAGAAACAGCGCGTCGATACCTACTGCTGCCGCCGCGCGCGCCATATGCGGCACAAACTGGCTTTGTCCGCCTGAAGTCGTACCCTGTCCGCCAGGGGTCTGCACACTATGCGTGGCGTCCATTACGACAGGGAAACCCAGGCCGCGCATGATCGGCAAAGAGCGCATGTCGGCCACCAGGGTATTATAGCCAAAGCTGGCGCCGCGTTCGGTCAGCATGATATTTTCATTGCCGGTCTCGAGAATTTTGTTTATCACGTTTTTCATATCCCAGGGCGCGAGGAATTGGCCCTTTTTTACATTGACCACTTTTCCTGTCCGGGCCACGGCATTTATAAGATCGGTTTGGCGGCATAAAAAGGCCGGTATCTGCAAAATATCCAGAACTTCAGCCGCCGGCTCGGCCTGCTGGGTTTCATGTACGTCGCTTACTGCCGGTACTTTCAAGAGTTCCTTTATTTTGGCGATCTCTTTTAGGCCCTCCACCAGTCCGGGTCCGCGGAAAGACGAAAATGAAGAGCGGTTCGCCTTGTCGTAAGAAGCTTTGAATACGTACGGCATACCAAGCTTGTCAGTGATCGCCTTTATTTCCCGCGCTATAAGAAGCGTGCGCTCATGATCCTCGAGAACACAGGGGCCTGCCATCAACAGGAGGGGGTTATCGCCGCCGACCTGATAGTTGCCTACTTTTACAGTTTTCATATAACACAGCCTCCTCCTTAAAATATTATTTTTATATTATACCGCAAATAATAGCTTATTGTCGCCTGTTGGTTTTGGCAAACCAGCGGTTGGCTTCAGCCAGATCTTCCGGCGTGTCTACGCCTATGCAGTGAAAATCCGCGGCCAGAACTTTTATTTTATAGCCGTTTTCCAGAACCCGCAATTGTTCCAAGCATTCGGTTTTTTCCAAAGCGGTTTGCGGCATGCCGGCAAATTTAAGGAGAAAATCCCTGCGATAGGCATATATCCCCAAGTGCTTGAATACGGCGAACCCCTCTCCCTTCACACGCGGATAAGGCAAGAGGGAGCGGGAAAAATATAGCGCGTAGCCGTCTTTGTCCGTTACCACTTTTACCGCGGCCGGGTTGTCAAATTCTTCTTGGGACATAGGTATTTTGACTGTAGCCATAGAGAGTCCTGCGTCCTCCAACAGCGCTTCGGCCAGTTGGTCGATGATTTCCGGCGGTATGAACGGCTCATCACCTTGAATGTTGACAATGATGTCAATGTCAGGGTACTTTTGCGCCACCTCAGCCAGCCGGTCGGTACCGCTGGGATGGTCGGGCGAAGTAAGCATGGCCTCTCCGCCAAAGGCTTTTACTGCGTCTGACACTCGTTCGTCATCGGTAGCCACCAGCACGTCCTTGCCTAGCCGGGATTGTGCGGCCTGTTCATATACGAGCTGTATCATAGGCTTGCCGCCGATCAGCGACAGTGGTTTGCCAGGCAACCTGGTCGATGCATAGCGGGCAGGTATGACGCAGAGTATATTGCCTTTACTCATTTTTCCCTCCGCCACCTAAGGCTTCACTCAAAGCGCGCTCAAACCGGCCGCCGTCATCTTGCATCTTTACTTCTATGCAAAGGACATATAACGGGCAAGCGCGCTCCAGGTAGATAAATTCCGTCGGTATCTTTACCGCGTCTTTTTCTGTAATAACTATGGCGTAGACCTTCTCCTCCATCGCCCGCTCCAATACATATTGCATTTCGCTCATGCAGTAGTCATGATGGTCGGGGTAGCGTATGGTTTCCACTAGGTTTATGCCAATATCCAAGAGCGACTGCTCAAAAGATGCCGGATTGCCGATAGCGGAAAAAGCCAGGACGGATTTGCCCTGCATATCTTCAAGCGCCAGTGGCGTGGCGCCAGCTCCTTTGTACCAGTCGGCGATCTCGATAAAATGTTTGGGTAAATGAACGCTTTCAAAGATCAAAGCCGCAGGATTGTTCTCGTTTATTATCTTGCGTACGTATTTATGCGAATACTCTGGAGACTGGTCTGTCTTGGTCAATATGAACATATTTGCCCGGTCAAGATGCTCCAGCGGTTCGCGCAAGGTGCCGCGCGGCAGAAGGCTGCTGTTGCCAAACATATTGAGGGTGTCCACCAAAACTACGTCCAGGTCGCGCGCCAGTTGCCAATGCTGGTAACCGTCGTCCATGATGATAACGTCAACATCCATGTTTTGCGCCACATATTCTCCGCTGATGGCGCGGTCTTTACCGATGACGATCGGAATGCCCGGCATTTGCTTGGCAAGAAGGTAGGCCTCATCACCCGCTTCAAAAGCGGTCATATATATTTTTTTGCCGTCCGACACCACGCCGACCGGCTTGTCCCAGTGCGCCCGATAGCCGCGGTTCAAAACTACCACCTTATAACCCATATCGCGGATCATGATCGCCATCGTACGGGCGGTCGGCGTTTTTCCGGTACCGCCTAGAGTGATGTTTCCGAGACTGATGACCTTACAGGGCAGTTTGCTCTGGCTGAATACGCCCATGTTATACATGGTCAGCTTTACTTTGAGGCCCAGTTCGTATACTAATGAAAAGATGCTTAAAAAGGCCAGACTCACTACGTCCCAACCGTCTTTTACATTGCCGTGAATAAGCTGGTACAGATACATTTCCGCACGCCGGCTAAATTCGTTTTCCTCCGCCGATGCCCAGCTTACTATCTCGTAAGTACGCGGCAGGTTTCTGACTACCGGCCCGGCCAGTATTTCTTTGAGGTATTCGATGCTGCGCGAAGCGGCGCCCCGGTTGTCCCGGATGACACTATAAGAAGCTTCGCCCATTTTTTGACGCAGTTCGTCGTCCGATAATATTGCCAGCAGTTCATCGGCCAGCGCCGCCTCATCGTGTACGGTAACGCAGGCCCCACGGCTGGTCAAAAGTGAATAGGAGTCCTTGAAGTTAAACATGTTGGGGCCGACGATTATCGGCTTGCCGTGCGCTGCCGGCTCCAGCACGTTGTGACCGCCATGCCTGATCAGGCTGCCGCCCACATATACCACATCGCCCACTGCATAAATGCGTCCCAATTCACCTATGGTATCTATGAGCACCACCGGGCTGCTGTCTCGTTTGCCACTCGGCTGTTTCAATAGTTCCGAACGTTTGGAACAGACAAAACCTTCCGCCTTGGCGAGGTTTTGTATTTCGCCCAGCCGTCCTGGTTTTCTAGGTGCTATGACCAGGCTGGCTGCCGGAAATTTTTTGCGCAGGGAAGCGAAAGCGGTTATCAATGCTTTCTCTTCGCCCGGATGTGTACTGCCGGCTACGACGACCGGTTTGTTTTGGGTTATTCCCAGTTCGTCCAAAAAGCGCTGGCGGTCTTCTTCGGTAACTTCGGCGTAGGTCTGGTCGAATTTGGTGTTGCCGGTAACCACCACTTTATTAGGGTCGGCGCCGAGGCGTATTATATATTCGGCATCAAGCGCAGACTGCATGCAAAAGCGGCCAACGCTGCCGACCATATCCGACAGTATGTTGTAGAGATATTTATAGGTCTTTACACTTTTATCGCTTATGCGACCGTTTACCATCATTACCGGTATGCCGCGCCGGTTTATATCGCGGAGAAAATTCGGCCACAGTTCTGTTTCCACCGGCATGAATATGCGCGGACGAATACGTTCGACCACCAGGTTGGTAACCGCCGGAAGATCTAGCGGAAAATAGATGACAGTATCGGCTTCAGGAATAATCTGTTTGGCCATGGTATAGCCGCCGGTCGTTACCGCCGATACCAGTATGGGCACATCGGGAAACGCTTTTCGTATCTCCTTGACCAGCGGGCTGGTGGCCACGATCTCGCCGACCGAAGCGCCGTGTATCCAGATAGCATTGCGCCCGGACACAGGAGCGATCTCTTCATCGTGCAGAAAACCCATGCTCTGGCGAAAGCGACGGGGGAAACCTTTTTCACTTAGCGACCTGTAGCAGTATATCGGCAGGACACAAAAGAAAAAGAGAAACATCAGCAGGATGTCATAAATTATATATAGCATCAGTTAGCTCCATTCCCTGTGTCTTTTTCGCGAAACTGGGCCTGATAAAGTTTGGCGTACAAGCCGTCTTCACTAAGCAGGCTCTCGTGGGTGCCTTTTTCCACCAACCGCCCTTTATTGAGCACTAAAATAAGGTTTGCCCGTTGAATGGTGGACAGGCGATGGGCGATGACAAAAGAGGTGCGCCCCACCATCAGCCTGTCTAAGGCTTCTTGCACTATTTTTTCACTTTCCGTATCAAGCGCGGAAGTAGCTTCATCCAAAACCAGTATGCGTGGGTCTTTCAGAAGCGCCCGGGCAATTGATATCCTCTGGCGCTGGCCGCCGGACAGGTTGACCCCCCGGTCGCCCAGCATGGTGTTGTAGCCGCCGGGCAGTTCCCTGATGAACGAGTCTGCGTTAGCCGAGCGGGCCGCCGCTTCCACTTCTTCTTTGGTGGCGTCGAGACGCCCATAAAGTATATTGTCATAAACACTGCCGTTAAACAGCATGGTTTCTTGCGGCACCATACCTATCTGCCCACGCAGGGAAGACATGGTCACATCGGTTATGTCAATGCCGTCGATCGTTATTTTACCGTCGTCTATTTCATAAAAGCGCATCAAAAGGTTGGATATGGTAGTTTTCCCCGCTCCGCTCGGCCCTACTATGGCCACCAGTTGCCCCGCCTCAGCGTGGAAAGTCAAATCGCTCAATACCTGGTCACCAGGATTATAGGAAAAAGTGACGTGGTCAAATACCACGCCCCCCTTGACCGGCGGCAGTATCGTAGCCGTGGGCTTGTCGATTATGTCCGGCGGCATGTCGATTATGGCAAATACGCGCTGGGCAGCCGCCATAGCTTTTTGTATTTCCGAAAAAACCTTGGTCAGCCGTTTTACCGGGTTGGACATATTTATGGCGTAAATCAAAAATGCGATAAGCGATCCCGCTGTAAGGCGTCCGCCGATCACTTCGTGTCCGCCATACCAGATTATGGCGGTAATGCCTATGGTAGCGGTAAATTCGGTTATCGGCGTTATCTTTGAACTCAACAGGGCATTTCTCATGCTGGCCCGAAAGTTGAGGAAGTTTTCTTTTTCAAATTTTTCTATTTCATAGTCTTCCCGCACAAAAGACTTGACTACGCGCACGGAAGAAATCGTTTCCTGCAAAACCGACGTGATATCCGCAGCGGACTCCTGGATGCGATGCCCGGAATCGCGCAGTTTACGCCCAAACACCTGAATCACTTTGAAAACTACCGGGGAGGTCGCTAAAGTAAACAGGGTAAGCTTCCAATTCAGCCATACCATCGCGCCAAGCGATCCTATAAGGACCACACCTTCGGTAAACAGTTCTATGACGCTTTGGATGAGCGCGCCCTGCAAGGCGGCCACATCGTTGGTAACATAGCTCATGATGGTGCCGGTCTTGTTTTTTTCATAAAACGACAGGCTCATCTGATTTAGTTTGCGGTAAATCTCTGTCCTGATATCTATGACTATCCTTTGCCCGGCATAGGCCATCAGATAACTCTGTCCGAAAAAAAATACCCCCCTGGCAAAAAATACCAACATTACGCTGAACGCTACAAAATTCAGCATCACAGGATCACGGTTGGTCAACACCTTGTCGATCATTTCCTTGACCAGCCAAGGCACGTAGAGATTGCCCGCCGCCGCAAATATAGTGCAGAAAACAGCAAGCAAAAGGCGTGGGGTATAAGGCTTTATATATTTTAAAAGACGCAGGTAGTTGCTCATTTAACCTCTCCAGTTTTGTATCGCCCGGCCATATTGAGGACAAGGGCCGCCACCCGGGCTACCGCTCCGGGTTGTCCAAGCCTTTCTTTCATAAAGGCAAGGTCTCTGTCGATCTTTGCCCGGTTTTTTCCATCAAGCAGCTTCAGCGCTTCCGCGGCCATGTTTTCCGGCGTCGCGTCATCCTGGATGAGTTCCGGCAATATCCTGCGCCCGGCCACAATATTTGGCAGGCCGATGAATGATATCTTGACCAGTCGGCGTGCTATGAAGACCGTCACAGCAGACGTCTTGTAAACAATGACTGACGGAAGGCCACACAGGGCAGCCTCCAAAGTGGCCGTGCCACTGGTGGCTATAGCTGCATCAGATATGCTCATTATATCATAATTGTGGCCAGTAACAACATGTATCGGGACAGAGGTTTTTGCCAGATAAGAATTAAGCATTTCTTCAGATATGGTACCCGCCCGCGGCAGACAAAAGTCGCAGTCAGGCCTTTCCCGGGCAATGATAGCCGCAGCCTCCAGCATGGGCGGCAGCAGGCGTTCTATCTCCTGTACCCTGCTGCCCGGCATGAGCAGCACGGTTTTTCGTCCGGCCTGTTTGTGCAATAGTTTTTCCGCCGCTTCCCCAGACAGCCCCGGGTGCACTATATCAAGAAGCGGATGCCCTACAAACTCCACATCTGCCCCCGCTTCCTGGTATACGTCCCTTTCAAAGGGAAATATCGCGGCCACCTTGTCTACCAGTTGCGCTACGCCGCGCGCCCGTCCTTTGCGCCAGGCCCAGGCCGATGGACTGATAAACGATACTATGGGTATACCGCGCTGTTTGGCCAGTTTGGCCAAACGCATATTAAAATCCGGGTAATCGATGACGACAAGGCAATCCGGCTTTTTTGCATCCATCAGACGGCCCAGGTCGCCTAGTAATTTAAAAAGTGATGGTAACCTGCGCACAACTTCGACAAGCCCCATCACGCCATGTTCTTTTATATCGAACAATACTTCGCCACCGGCCGCCCGCAAGTAATCGCCGCCCATACCGAAAATTTCTATGTCTTTGTCCAGTTTAAACAGTTCCGCCGTTAAAGCTCCGGCATGCAGATCACCAGAAGCTTCACCGGCCGAGATCATTATCCGCCTCATCTCAGACCTCCTTTAACGCACCACTACCGTGATGGAATGTTCATCCGCCAAGGCCAGCGCGTCTTTTTTTTGCACCAAAAGCGTCCGGTCGGCCTCCATAACGAGAGCCGGTGCGCCCACCTCAACCATTGATTTTCTAGTCTCTAGCCCCACGCTGGGGACGTCAAACCGAAAATCCTGTTGCGGTTTGGCGGTCTTTGCCACCACGGAGCCGACACCGGCCAGAGCCCCGCCGCGTCTGATGCAGGCGTCCGTGCCTTCTATCGCCTCTGCCGCCATGACTGCCTGATTTTTCACGACTACTGTCTGCCCTATATCAAGGCGTCCGATTTCTTTCGCCATGAAAAGGCCATAGGCAATATCTTTTTCTTCCTCTTCGGTCGGCGCACGTTTGCTGAGCTGTCCGGCCGGAGGCATAAGCAGCTTTATCATCTCCGTCTGATCCATAGTGGAGATGCCTTCCTGGGCCAGCTCCTCCACTATGGCGGCCATTATCGTATCGTCATTACGGTTCGGGAGGGAAAACAGCAGTTTCACGGCGCGAAAATCGAGGCCAAAGCCCTTATAAAGCACCTCTTTAGTCACCTTGCCCAGCATGGTTATCTTCTTTATATCTTCTTTTGTTAGCGTTTTGATTATTTTGTCTACTTTGCCAGCGCTTATCTCATAATAAGCGTCCGAACACTCCCGTAGCTCGGGCTCCACATCCTGCACCAGCGCTATGACAGTAACATGAAAACCCATGCCGCGAGCGGCACGGGCAAAATCGACCGGCAAAAATCCAATCCCCGCCAGTAAGCCTATTTTTTCCTGCATAACCTACCCCTAATCAGTCGTCTTTTCTGTTGCGGCAAATGCCCCGTTCAACATTGCGCAAAAAGCGCAGCAGATGTTCTACCTCTTCCCCGGCGGGAAGTTCCTGTTCCATTTCGGCGATAGCTTGATCGAGGGTCAGCCCCGAGCGGTAGATAATCCGATAGGCTTTTTTCAAGTCCCGCCGCACTTGCGGAGAAATGCCCGCCCGCGCAAGACCTACGCTGTTAAGCCCAGCCACAAAAGACGGATTGCCGTCAATATTTATAAACGGAGGAACGTCCTGTATTATCTTGGACAGACCGCCAACCATGGCGTTGCGTCCGACTTTCACAAACTGGTGGACACCGGCCAGCCCGCCGATGACGACCCGGTCTTCTACAATAGCGTGCCCGGCTACGCCGGCATTATTGGCTACGATGACATTGTTGCCGATGATGCAGTTATGGGCGATATGTACGCAAGCCATCAAAAGAACGTTGTTGCCCACACGGGTCTCGTTGCCTTCGCCGGTCGCCCGGTTGATTGTGACATATTCCCTTATCTTAGTGTTATCGCCAATAATGACATAACTTTTTTCGCCGACGAATTTAAGGTCCTGCGGTTCTCCGCCAACCGTACAGCCGGGATACAGAATGCAGTTCTTGCCAATAGTCGTCCAGCCTTCTACTACGGCGTGCGCACATATTCTAGTGCCGCTATCTATGCTGACATTTTCACCAATAACCGCATAAGGCCCGATCTCAACGTCTTTAGCGATACGCGCGCCTGGATAAACCACTGCGGTTTCGTGTATTTTTCTCAAAGGAACAACCACCGATTCGTTTTTCATCTGGCCCCCCCCATTAACAAGCTTTAAATTTTACTATTTATATAATCTTTAAAGACTTGTTGTTTGACGCTGTCCAATTTACGTCTTTTAAAGCCATTTAGCGTATTTTGAGGCCTTTATCATGTTTTAAAGATATTATTTAACCGTATTGCTTATTCTTTCTCTACTTTAGCTATCAGCGCAAACATAAATTCGCCTTCGGCGACCAATTCACCGTTGACGTGCGCCACCGAGCCGATCTTGCCCATATTGCCCTTGGTTTTTAAAATAGTGGCTTCCATAACGACCTGATCACCCGGAACTACCTGGCGGCGAAATTTCACTTTGTCTATGCCGGTAAATAAAGCCATCTTTCCGCGATTTTCCGGCGGATACAGAAGTGTCACGCCGCCTACCTGCGCCATGGCTTCTACAAGGAGCACTCCAGGCATGATGGGTACATCCGGAAAATGTCCATGGAACTGTATTTCATTGAAGGTTATATTCTTTATACCCAGGCCACGCTTCATCGGTTCCAGTTCAAGTATGCGGTCGATAAGCAGAAAAGGGTATCTATGTGGAAGTATTTCCTGGATTTCTAAGATGTTTAAACTTAACATGGGCCGCTCTCTCCTTTTTCGATATATTCAGCTATTTTTTTCGCCAATGCAGTGTTCAAAGCATGTCCTGATTTAACCGCGATCACGTGGCCAGTAAAACGCCCGGCCAAAAACAGGTCTCCTAAAAGGTCAAGTATCTTATGCCTGACCAGTTCGTCAGTAAACCTTAATGGAGTAAGAGCCTTGTCTCCGTCGTAAACAATGACGTTTTCCGGTGTGCCGCCCAAACCCAGGCCCATCCTTTTAAGCCCTTCTATTTCATTCACAAAAGCAATCGTCCTGGCCGGAGCTACTTGGGCAACCAGATCATCCCGCCCGATCTGTATATCCATATATTGTGGTTCGAGACCTGACTGGTCGGTCAACGAGAGAAATGAAAACCTCTGCCCGTCGTAAGGCAGTACCATAACATAGCGCTCTCCGTCATAAACTGTCAATACTTCAGCTATACGGGCTGTTTTTCTTGCTTTGTCCTGCTCCATCACACCGGCTCGCTTGATAAGTTCGACAAAAGAAAGGGCGCTGCCGTCTCCTACCGGCGGCTCCGGCCCACTCATCTCTATCTGGCAGTTATCTACATCCGTGATGTAAAGCGCCGACAAAAGGTGCTCCACGGTAAAAACTTCCTGTCCGTCACGGGTCAAGGTGGTAGCCCGCATGGTCGCGCCGACAAAGTCAGCTTGGGCGGGTATTGCTGTACGCTCAGGTAAATCGGCGCGGATAAATACTATGCCGTTATCGGGCGGCAGAGGGGAAAGCCTGACTGTCGCGGGTTTTCCTGAGTGCAGTCCTATGCCGGTGTAAGATATATCTTGGGCCAAAGTTTTTTGTTTATGGGTACTTATAATCTCCAAAATATGCCCCCTTTTTATGATTATCGCAAAATAAACGGGTTGGTGTATGCCAATTGGATGATAAGAATTGTTGTATTGATATGTTTTGATGAGCAATAATACCACATCATTAGGCAAAATAACTTTCCGTCATCACATCATTTGTAGAAATCCCGATGCACTTTCCATCTGTTATGTAGCCAAAACCACATTCCCGGATTTTTACGTATTTCATGCTCAAGTTTTTGCATTAGTTCCGCAGTTGTTTCTTTTATATCCGCTTCCCGGTCTTTAGTCCGTTTTACGTAAATAGGCGGATAAATACTGACTTCATGTCGGCCATCTGCCCTTTGTGCAATCAGCGTAAGCACAATGGGTGCGCCTTTCAGCCTGGCCAGTGCCGCCGCCCCTTTGGGGCAGGAAGTTGGTTTGCCAAAAAAATCCACCACTACGCCATCGGCGCCACCGTCCTGATCGCTAATAAGACCAACGATATGGCCGGCATCAAGCATCCTGACCATTTCCAGCACGCCGGTCTTATAGGTCACATGTTCACCGGTCATGCTGCGGTATTCATTGATAAATCGGTCCATGGCGGCGTTTTTTTGTTTTTGCGCCACCGAAACCAATGGATAGCCATAGAGAGCCAGCCCCGCACCCAAAAGTTCCCAGTTGCCGAAATGCGCGGGGGCTATAATCACGCCTTTGCCTTCTTTTAACAAGTCCCGCAATGATTCACTGTCAGGAAAAAGTACTTTTTCTTTTATATTATCCTTGTTCAACAAGGGAAAACACAATACCTCAACAATCATCGGACCGAACTTGACAACGCTGGCTTTGGCGATCCGCCGCGCTTCTTCTTCCTCCACGCCCAGGCAAGCGAACGCCTGCCCGGCGGCAAGATTTTTCCGCCAGCGCGGTGTTACCAGCCAGGCGATATGGCCCAATAGCAGACCGAACAGTTTTTTTACACAAGCGGGCGCCAGGCAGAGCAGCTTGCTGATAAATTTAACGAGGTGATATTGCCACATTATTACAGTTCAAAACCTGCTTTCTTATCGAATACATCCGCAGTATGCATTAGGTTTTCTGTGCCCGTTTGCTCAAATCCACTATCGGTTTCCAGCGGTTATGCAGCCAATACCACATTTCCGGGTTTTTACGGATCTCGTCTTCCAGTTTTTTCATAATGACAACGGTGGCATCCCGTATGTCTTTTTCCTTGTCATCCGTGTGCTCTACATATATGGGCGGCTGCAGTGTTATTTCATGCATGCCGTCCGGGCGTTTGCACATAAGTGCGATGGACATCGGCGCCCCGGTTATCCTGGCCAACGTGGCCGGGCCTCTCGGGCAAGAAGTGGGTTTACCGAAGAAATCCATCGGTATTCCGTCTTTGCCCGCGTGCTGGTCTGATAAAAGCGCCAAACCATAGCCCTTGTTCAATAGACGCAACATTTCCAAAACACCTGTCCGGTGATATACGACTTTTGAACCTATCATGCTCCGGTATTCATTTATAAAGCGGTTTAGCGCTTCGTTGCTCTGCTTTTTAACAACTACGGCCAGCGGATAGCCGTTGGCGGATGCAGCAGCGGGCACCAGTTCCCAGTTTCCGAAATGCGCAGTAACCATAATTACGCCTTTACCTTCTGCATACAGTTCCTTTAGCAGTTCAGGATCTTTTATTATAACATTTTTCTTTACTTTTTCTTCGGTCAATATCGGAAAACATAGAACCGTCATCAATATTTCGCCCAGCCTAAGCACGCTGTCTCTAGCGATACGCCTAGCCTCCGCGTCATCCACCCCGAGGCAATCCCGGACCTGACTGACAGCGAGTATTTTACGTTTTTTCGGCGTTGCCAGCCAAAACAACCAACCCAAAAGAGACGCCAGGGCGTTTTGCAAAAAAACTGGCAACAGGCAAACTATTTTACTAAACAATTTTAGTAAATAATAAAGCCACATCGTTTTTTATAACCCGCTTCCCATCAAAATTCCAGCTGTACTCCGTAATAAAAGCGCTCGTCCCGCCAGCCCAGGTCCAACCTGAAGCCGTGTTTGTTGCGGACATAGGCGCCGTAGTTAAAGTGCTGGCCGTCATATTCCAAGGCTAAGTTAAATATCGGTATAAAAGGCAACTTTTTGCGCCAGTCGTCGGTCAGGCGTATCTGTTTTTCCATGGCGTAAAAGAGGCCGTTCGAGGCGCCGCTTCTTGCGCCAAGGTGCAGCCTTATGCCCCACGGCCCCTGTTTGCTGACCGTCAGATAGTAACTGCGGTCGAGTTTTCCGCCTATGTCGTCGACTCCTATGGCAATAGCCGGCCGTAGTACTAGCTCTTCCAGCAGGACTACTTTCCCGCTGTACAGGTTGTAGTCGCGTGACGATTCGCTGCGCCAGCGGCTGTAACCAAGTTCCACCCGTGGCAATACTGCTATATTGCCGGAAAAACTGTCCCCGCCGGGAAAATTGAAGTAACCCGTCCCGCCATGAAACGGTTTCAATACGTACGCGGTAGGTATATTTATCAGTCCGCTGCGCCCTTCGGGCGTTGCCGCCGCATCGGCCGGCAGTGTGGACAGCATGAAGAAAAGCAGTAAGTAAAATAATTTGGCACAAGGCAAATCCATCACCATTCAACCTCCGGCAACGCTGAAAATAGAACAGATATATTTATTATACAATAAAAAGCTGACAAATGCACGTAGACATTTGCCAGCCTGTTTAAAAGGTTATTTCTTGTTTTCAAAACGCTCGATTTTGAGTTCCAGTTCACTTATCCGGCGCATAAGGTCGGGCAGTTTTTTTTGTAGTACTTGCTGTTTAAGCCAGTCTTTGTGTGGTTGAGCAGGAAATCCGGCATAAACAGAATTGCTTGGAACATCGTTTGTTATGCCGGAACGTCCGGCAAAAACACAGTTATCACCAATCGTCAGATGTCCAGAGGTCGCCACCTGCCCGGCCATCGTGACGTTGTTGCCTACCTTCACGCTGCCCGATATGCCTACATGGGCTACCAGAAAACAGTTTTCACCGATTATGTCGTTGTGCGCCACATGCACCAGATTATCTACTTTGGTTCCTTTACCTATTATGGTGCTGCCGGTAGTGCCGCAGTCCACACAGCTGTTGCAACCTATTTCTACATCATCACCGAGGATCACGTTGCCCACTTGCGGAACCTTTCTGTGACGCCCTTCGATAGTAACATAGCCAAAACCGTCACCGCCTATGGCCGCGCCGCTATGCAGCACTACCCGGTCTCCTAACTGGCAGCCATCATAAATGGTGACGCTCGGATACAAAAGGCAATCCTTGCCCAGTTTTACATCTTTGCCTACATAAGTATGAGGGTACAGTACGCTCCCGTCGCCTACCACAGCTCCGGCATCGACAACCGCGCCCGGCATTATGGCGACATTTTTCCCTATTTGTGCCTCCGGTGATACTACTGCGGCGGGATGCACCTCTCTGGTTACTCTTAGCGGCGGGTTAAAAAGTTCCAGCATCCGGGCAAACGCAGCGCGGGGATTATCCACTAGGATGGCCGGTTTGGGAAAGTCCGCTCCGGCGTCTTTGGGCAATATGACAGCCCCGGCTTTCGATTTGGCGGCTTTGCCGAGGTGAGGCGGCACGGCAAAAGTTATTTCCCGCTCGGTCGCTTCCTCGATATTTGTTACACCATAGATATCCGGATTGCCAAAACCTGACAGTTGCCCGCCCACCAGGCCGGCGATTTCTTCCAGTGTCTTCTTGACCACAGCGTAGCCCCCTAAATCATTTCATTCGTTTGATAACTTCGTCGGTAATATCGACACCACCATTGAGTACGCTGCCTTTAGCCAGTACGGCTCCCAGCTTCTTTTCTTTGCTTATTTCATCTATCGCCGTGTTGAGGCTGGTCTGGAACTGCTCTTCTATTTTATTGCTAAAGGCTTTCATTGCAAGTTCGGTAGCCTGCTGCTTTTTAACGAGTTCGTCTCCGGCAAGAGCCGCCTTATCTTTGGCCGCGGCCTCGTCCATCTCTTTCACTTTGGTTTCGACCTGGGTGCGTAGTTCTTTTACTTTCGCGCTTTCCTGCACGACTTTTTGAATATCAACATACCCAAAAGCAGCATTTTTGCCGCCACATCCGCCAAGCAAAGCCGCAATCAAGGCCATCGCCAGAAAAAGGACTATCTTTCTTTTCATAATACCGATTTTCTCCTCTCAAATATACGCTATTTTATATTTTCATCTATCTTTGTCGGCAGTCCTGCTATCACTTCGTCAGTAATATCGGCCGCCTTGATATTCATCTTTATCTCGGAAAGGACTATGGTATACTTCTTCGCCACGGCCACTCTAGCTGCCTGGCTCTTTACGTCGTCCATTATCCTAGCTTCCAGTTTATCGGCCAGCAGTTTTTGTTCCACTAGCTGTTTGTCGATAGAGGCTATGCTTTTGGAAAAAGTTTCCGGTATACTGGCCAGGCGCTCGTCGGAGGTTTTTTGCCTCATCTGTCCAGCTTCCGCTAGTTCCCGATGCAGTGTTTTGGCATATTCGGCCAGCCGCTGGTTGGCAGCGTCTTCATACGACTGCATGGCTTTGGCCAAAAGGATATCGCCTTCCTGGTAAATTGCCTCGAGCTTTTTCGCCTTTTCCTCTTGAAGTTTGGTCATTTCAACGATCATTTTTTCTTTTTCCGCCTTGAATTCTTCCCGGGACCGGCGGACTGGGTTTATGGATTCTATGCGCACTTTCAAATTAAAAATCGGCAGGCGGTATTCTTCTTCTACCGCAGCTATTTTTCCCTGCAATCCAGTGTCTATGCGCTCTTTTTCCTGTCGCCGCTGTTGTTCCAGCGTCTCGCGTTCTTTGAGACGAGCTTCACTCATGCGGACAGTGTAATCCGCCTGCAAAAAAGTACTGTGGCCTGTTTCGCCCAGTTGCTGCATTTTGTTAATGAATAACGCCTGACTTTGCGCCAGTTTTATATGATTTTCCTTTAATTTTTGCGTTGCGGCCTGGCTATTTAGCGCGCCTTGCCAGGCAGGATAGAGAACATGTGCTTTTATGGCTTTAGGCATATCCAATATAGCAACATTGTCCCTTGCCCCGTCCGACTTGCCGGCGGCGCAGGCAGTGAGCAGCGCTGACAACGCACACAGCAGCCCCGCCATGTAGAGGCGTTTTTTCATGCCTACCTCCGCAAATATGGGATCTCTTTAAGAAAAGAGGCCCGTTAACGGGCCCCTTTAGGCTATACGGCCGAAGTTACTTTTTGGCGGCGCCAAATGCTTTAATGACGTCATCTGTCAGATCGGTACCACCGGAAATTACTACCATACGGTCTACTACAACGGCAATGCCTTTGGCTTCAGCTACCTTTTTGATAACGGCTTCGATTTTTTCCATTATAGGTTTCATCTGTTCTTCTCTTTTGTTTTGCAGGCGTTGTTCTGTTTGTACGGCAAAGCGTTGTTTTTCCTGGTCAGACATGTTTTTAGCTGCTTCGGCATATTCTTTGCGGGCTTTTTCCACTTCAGCCTGCATCGCTTCGTCAGCGGCTTTGACATCAGGATGTGCGGCCATGACCCTTTGGGTTTCTACATAGCCGATAGCGGAATTGCCGGCTGCTGGCGCCGCAAACCCGGTGCGGGTCTGTGTTACAGCGATGCCTACTATACCCAGCGCGAAAAAGGCTGCTACAGCCAGCGCGATAATCTTTACTTGGCGTTTGTTTTTGGTTTTTTGCATTTTTTTACCCTACTTTCTTTATTTTGATGAAATAATTATAACAGTAGGTCTTGCTTCTTTCAAGCAAAACTACAAGTTACCGACTACCCTGAGATAATTTTCCCGGTCGGCACCCAGAACAAATTCCGCTGCCAAAAATTCATGTATGCGATAGCGCAGGGCAAATTCCGGCCTCGCTATATGACCATATTTTTCTACTCTCAACCGCCATGCTTTGGCAAAATCATACTCAAGGCGCAATATCCCTTCGTCATCCGGCACGCGGTATAAAAAAGACAGCTTGGTATTGCCCCAGCGCCTTGAAATACCTGGGTCGAATTTCCATTTTACATCGTCAGTAAACAAAGATACTTCAAGAAATATCTCGTCTTTTCTGGCAATGAGTTTTCCTGCGTGCAGGCGACCGGACAACGCACTATTATCGCGTCCTATATCTACATACCCCTCGATCCACAAACGGTATTTGTCGGAATCAAGGGCAATGGTAACATCACTGTCTACTTTGGGCTCCACATCTACCGATGCCAAAAGTTTATAGTTTTTTACTATGCGTTCTTTTTCGACTTCTGTTTTAATAGATGACTCAATTTTTTGCCTGTTAATAGCCACAAAATCGACAGGCAGTCCACGTATCTGTGTGGCCTGATCCAAAAGGCGTTTTCGCGCATCCAATAACACCATGCTGGGCATGGTATCTGAATGAAGTTCAAATTTTACACCCTGTATAATGCTGCCTATCGGGATAAGCACTATGTCTACTATCAGCGTTTCTCCACCAGCCACATCCACCGTCGCCTTAAAAGAAGGCAGGTTTTTCGCGACTTCATCACGCACATAGTCTTTGACCAGCGTCGCTGCCCAGTCCACCGAGTCTACCGAAACACCCGACAGTATCTGGCGCACTTTCTCCCGGATACCCGGCAGTTGCTCTTCTACCAGTTTTTGCCATTGGGCGTCTACTCCGGAAAAATACAGTTCTATTTTTACATCTTTTACTGTAGCCGCCCATGGTTGTACTTCTATAGTTACCAAGGTTTCCCTGCCAGGGTGCCAAAAAACATTTTCTGTGCTATAACCGGCAAAAACCCGTTCACTTATATCGTGCAGCACTGTCTGGTACATTTGAGCCCCTGCTTCAAGGGTATCGAGCGTTTTCCCGAGCAGGATCTGCTGCGCGACAGCCTGCATGCTCACCGCCATACGCTCTAGCACTGTCTGGTCAGCCTGTCCCGTGACATCAACGATTTTTACAGTTATCTTCTCCACCTTGCCGGGTGCGGCTAACACAGTGGAAAATGGTGCAGCTATAGCTGAACAAATTACTAAAACAGCAAATATTTTCCCGGTCAAGGTTTTAACCATTGCCCACTCCCCGTACGGCAAGCAAATCTGCGGCAATGGCCGCGCCAACTTTAGAATTGCCCGCCAAAGCTAAAGTGCAGACGCCACTTGTCGCCATAGGCATAATCAAGACGTATCGGACCAAGCGGTGAATTTATCCTCAAGCCTAAGCCGTAACCGTATTCGATGTCATCAAATTCCACGTCAACGCCTTTATCCCAAGCCATACCAGCGTCAGTGAACATAACTCCCTGGAAGTTTTTAGCGACTGGGAAACGGTACTCGACAGTACCCAAAATCATTTTATAGCCGCGGAAACGGTCGTCTTTATAGCCGCGCAGGGTCTCCGAGCCGCCCAACGCAAAACGCTGGTTGACCGGCATGGTACCGGTAGCGTAACCGGCCATCAGTCTAAAAGCCATTACCTTATTCAATCCTACCGGGTAGTATTCGCGGCCTTCTATAATATATTTGTTAAAATCAAAGTCGCCGCCCATCCAACCGGCAAATTCACCGGATGCCATGGCATAGCTGCCACGCGACGGGTTGTAGATGTTGTCTCTGGTATCTACCGCACGGGCTAGTATGATACTGTTCGTCTTGCCAAAGTTGCTGGGTATCTGGTCTGGATGCAGTTCATAGTACTGCGGTTCTTCGCCCGCTACCGGTTTTACATATATGTCTTCGCGGAATTTGAGAGCCACAGAGTCAGTGATATAGTCGCTCGCCGGACGCGAATAAGTAAACTCTATACCTTTTCTGCGTTTATCGTAGTATGCTTTTTCATTGCCGAAATCGTCAAGCTCTTCGTATTCGTGAGTAACGTCGTAAGCGTTAAAGCCTATGCCCGATCCGCGGCTGTCTATCCAGGGTTTGTAATAGGAAAAATCATAGTTTTTATTGTCTTCTCCGCCGAATTCCCAGCGCAGGTTTATCTTGTCGCCGGTACCGCGGAAGTTCTTGTCGCCGATCATGATCATACCAACGATACCGTCGGCTTCGCTATACCCGGCGCCGATACCAAAGGTTCCTGTCGGCATTTCCACTACTGTTATCTCTACCACTACGCCGTTAGGGGTGCGGCCCGGGTTGAGTTTTATATTGACGTCTTCAAAATAACCAAGGTTATATACGCGCTGCATGCTGCGGCGACCGTCATTTACGTTGAACGGCTCGCCCTGATACAGTTTTAGTTCGCGCAATATGACATAGTCTTTGGTTTTTTTATTGCCTTTTATGCTAAAGCCTTCGATCAGGCCTTCGTTTATCGTAACTTTAAGGAGGCCGTCCGGCTGCATGTTGACGTCGGTCACCCGGGCAAGGATATACCCGTCACGGTTATACGACGCTTCGATGGCGCGCATTCCTTCGTTGAGCCGCTTGCTGTTTATTACCTGCCCGTCTTCGAGACCTAGCAGCCTTTTGAGAAGGTTATCCGAATATATAGTGCAGCCAACTATCTCCGTCTTGGTCAAAACCGGATTTTCACTCACCCGGTAAGTCACGCGCACGCCTTCAGGCACAAAAGAGTATTCTGCGCGCACGTCGTAAAACCAGCCTGTTTCATAAATCAGTTGAAGGTCTTGCTGGACGTTTTCCAGCGTCATAGTAGCGCCCGGCTTCACCCGGAGCAAGGGGTGAATCTTGTCTACCGGCACATTTGTGTTACCGGCTATATCGACTCTGGTAACAGTCTTGCCTATCGCTTTGGCCTCATCGCCCGATTGCGGCTGTAAAGCTTGCGCCCTTGATGCTATATCCGTCGGCATCGCGGCCGCCGGGCCAGGTGCTTGCACTGCCGCTGGCTGACCGGGCTGCGGGGCGACCTCCTGCGGCAAAGTTTCATTTCCCACAGTTGTATTAGCTGGTACTGTTTGTTGTTCAGTGGTAGTTTGCGGTTTATCGGCTTTCTGCTTTTTTGGTTTGGCCATAGCCGGTGCGCTCGCCAAAAGGCAAATCGCCATAATTACCGCGATCGCTCTACGTTGCCAATAATGTCTGATTTCCATCAATGCCCCCCTAAAATATTCGTCAAAACTATTTACCACGTAAAGTTTGCCCTGCTGTGCGGACAAAGTCTCTCATTTCACTGTTGCTGAATCCAGGCTGCGCGCTTTGTGCGTCTTTTGCCTGTTTGGCTGGCGGCTGCTCTTCTTTGGCAACCTCTTTCATATCATTGGCTGATGCCGTAGAAGCCAGGGTAGCAAGTGCGCCTGCCTCTGGTTGGCTTTTTGCTATAACAGGCGCTTTTACACCAAGTGTTTCCAGTTGGGAAGCACCGCTATTTAAGGGCGTTACTGTATGGGCAGTCGTTGGTAGGGATATTTGGTCCGGAGCATCGTTTCTTTCTTTTAGCGCATACCATCCGCCTAGCACGGCCACCGCAAGGCAACAAGCAACAATACCCGCCAGGATATTCCTTCGGTGTTCCTGCACTCCACCCTCTTTTTCTCTCAGCCTTTGCAGTTCCGCTTCAGCCAAGAGAAGATCCAGTTCACCGCGCATATCGTTTTCCTGACGGAAACTGTCTTCCGCGCGAGTGAGCCACTGTTTTATCGACTGTATCCGGTTACACAAGGCATGCCGTTTGTCCACCATCTTCACCTCTTTTTTAATAGTCGGCAAACAACTGCTTTTTTTAGCTGGTAAAAATATCTTTTTTTAGTGCAAATACGCCAATTTATAGCGATTATCAGTTATTAGGTGCTATACAAAGCCTCTTTTCACCCCATATCACCATTTAAGTTCGTGTATCAAGCGTGACAGCATGCCCCTGGCTCTACGCACCCCTTTTTTTTGCAAGCGATAAATATGCGCCCGGCTAACTTCTATACTTGCCGCCAAGCTTTCCGCCGATACTTGGTCTATATAGAGGCCTCGCAAAACTTTTTGCTCTTTTTCCGGCAGGCAACCCAGTACCTGCTTTAGTTTACCGATAAGAAAGTTTTCTTCCGCTACTTCTTCCGGTCCGGCGCTGTAGTCGACCAGCCTGTCTAAAAACGTATCGTCCTCAAAAGCAGACGCGTCAAGGCACAACCCTTTGCTACAAAAAGAGGTTTTCAAATAGTCCCGCATGCGCCCTTTTATCCGGTGTACCGCAAACAGGCTGAAAGCCACTCCGCGGGAGACATCATAACGTTCCACCGCTTCTATCAAACCGACCATGCCTTCCTGCACAAGTTCTTTCAAAGTGTCTTCCTGTAGCCGGAATGCTGTTGCCGTTTTAAAAACCAGCGGCTGGTAGCTTGTAATAAGCTCTGTGCGCGCTACAATATCCCCCCCGGCGATTTTTCCCCAGAGCAGATGGTCTTCTTCAAGCGTGAGCATCGTTATTTTTCTCAGGTGTTCAATATAACCGTTCAACACAAACAGTTGCCTCCCTGAAATATTTAAAAGGAGATCCTGTATTCCAGTCCATAGTATAATTTGTTGTCTTCATCCATGCCTAAACTGAAACTCAAATGGCGATTAATATCATATTGCATGTTATAGCGTTGTTCCGAATTATCCAGGCTAGTCGTATAACCGATCATAATGCGGTCGGTGATGTATTTGCTAACATAAACGTTATATTGTTCACGTTCCTCTTTGGATGCCCCGGCCAGATGGGCACTGTCTATCACCGCGCCAAACCCGCTGTTTATCTTGCCCTGGTAAATATGAAATTCGTCAAGACCCCAGGAATTACGCAGATAGTTCTCCACGTCACCCAAAAAAGTCATTTGCAGGCCGGCGGTTAAAAGTCCTCGCATATCTTCATTAGTTAGTTCACTGCTACCTTCGTTGGATGTTCTGGTCTTCAAAGTGATCAGCCGGAATATTTCCTGTTGGCTGAGCGGCGGGTTGGAAGAAAGCTTCATCTCCATTTCCGTCACAGGGCCGTTTATGCGCGCAAATACGTCCGTATTGCTCACGCGGGCGCGGGCCGCAAGGTTTATGTTGGGCAGAGGCGACCCGGGCGTCGGGAAAGCGGCTGAAGCACTCTCGATTTTAAATGATGTACCCAGATATTTTATACTGCCCCGAAGAACTTTTACAGTACCGTCTATATTGGTATAAACCGTGCTGCCAGTAATATGCAAATTTCCTTCTAACAGCATATCATAAAGATATTTATTGTACAACCTTGTATTGTTCCCTGCCCGCACAGTTATGTCAAGCCCAATATTGCTGCCGCCTTCACCAAACTCCGGCACTACCGGCAAATTTATGGTTATATTGTCAAGCGACAGGTCACCTTTGACCAGCGGGCGTTTGGTACCGCGGACAGTCTGCGGTCTTATGTCAAAACTAGCGGTGAGCGGCCCGGTAACCATTTCCGAAGCCAAGGCCAATTTGTCCGTCTTGATGGAAAGGCCGTAATCAAGATCATCAAGATCGCCTATGCCTATGCTTCCTTCGGCTTGGATAGTCCCAGCGCCCATACTGGCGCTGCATTGTTTCAGTGTTATCTTGTCGCCGTTGAAGTTTACGCCGAGAGTTATCTTTTCCAATGGGTTGCGCATAGCTTTAAATTTCAACGTGCCGTCATTTACTGTAATGTCACCAAATAATCTTACCGCCTCGAGTGTCCCTTTGATATTAACCATACCGTCGGTCTTGCCTACGCCCCACTCCACAGAGCTACCCATTATGGACGGTATGATGCTCAGATCGGCGTTATCGAGTTTGACTGCGACATCCATCTGGGCGTCAGGATTTTTGCGCTGGGCCTTTTGCCGGATCAGATCCACCGGCGCCGTGCCGTAAGCACTGGCTTTATATTCGCCCTTTTGGATAAATAACTGATCGATATGAAAAATATCTTCTTTTACACTAAATAAACCATATAGGTTATCAAAAATAACATTGGATACGCGGCCGGGAGATATTTGCATGGATGCCGACACCACAGGCCTTTGTGTCGCTCCGCTAAACTGCATGAGAAAAGACATATTACCGCCCACCTCGAGCGGGTGTTCCATAAAAACAGTCAACAAGGAGGGACTAAGATTTTGTCCGCCTACCTCGACGTCCATATCCCCTTTGAAGTCTATCGTGCCGCGCCCGGCCAGACGGCCCAAATTTTGCGCGGCTTCCAGTTTTCTGATGGTCAGCTTTTCCTGTTGCAAATGCAGATCTACATCAGCTATCTGGATGGGAACGTTGCGTATATGCGCGTTGGTTATGCAGGCTTGCATATCAAGTCCCCGCCTGCCTTCACGGTTTAGTTCCATCGTCCCGTCAAGCGTGCCGCCAACGTCGACATTCTGACCGGCGGCCGACAACATTGCTTGCAGGTCGCCATTTTTGATTTCCAGAAGACCCTGGGCAAATCGTTCATTATAATCAAGGGCTATGTCGAGTTTGTATTCACCCTTGCCTTGCCGGAAATTTGCGCGCAAATAATTGTTTGTGAGATTTTCGCTCCAGGCATCGCCAGTAATATCAGTGATGGTCTGGCCATTTACGACAACCGCCTTACCGCTGATCGAACCGTTGAAAATAGGTTTGTCGATATTGCCGGACAAATGGCCGCGCATATCTACACCGCCCGTGACTTTTATTTCTTCCGGCGCTGGCAGGTTCTCAAGACGTATATTATTGCCTTTAAAATCAAAGTCCAGTCTGCCGTCCGGGGTCATTTTCCCGTCAAGGTCTATATGCATCTGCATGATAGTAAAATTAAAACTATCAAGGCTAAGACCATCTCCTGAATAAGAGTAGCCGCCCCGCACCTGTTCAACATATTGCCCGCGCACACTGCCTTCTTGCATCAGCACCCTACCGCTAAACACAGGGGCATTTACTGTCCCGCCGATCAATATGTGGTTGTCTGCATTGCCGGTTATTTTTTCTTCCGGCGCCAAAAGCGCTCCTAGCGGTTCCAACCGGACCGACTTCGAGGTCACTTCAAGGTTTAACCCTATGCCCGCTTTGGCAAAATTCACCGTACCGGCGGCCATATGTAGTCCATAGTTCATTTCTGCGATAAATTTGTTTATCGTCAAAAGCTTGTCACGCAAAAAAACTTGTCCTTCAACAAACTTAAAGGGCTGCAGGTCTACGACTCCCTCTTTAGCATAAAAAGTAGCCGCAGCTTCGGGGTTGGCTAGCTCGCCGCCAATTCTGGCGCGCAAAGTCAAAAGGCCGGAGCCCTCCAAATCGGCAACCGAAAGCAATTCCGAGATGGGCAGATCGTTGCCGGCCAACTCTACCGCTAATGGGGCCCCTTCCAGTACCCCTGCGGCCATTAGGCTGCCGCCGCCGGATTTACCGGTAAAATACTCAAGGGTGGTTTTTCCGTCTTTCCGTACTGCGCGGGCTTTGACATCATATATTTTCAGGGCGCGGTAACCCACTTCCCCACTGGCTATATCTCCGGCCAACGCCAGTTTTTCCAAACTGGCTTCGCCGGAGAGCATGATCTGGCCGTCTACTACTCCATATGCACCCTGCCCGGGAAAGGCTTTTCCTATATCCAGTTTGCTCATGCCGATATTTCCGGCCAGAGAGTTGTCCTGACTGCTATATTTGCCAGAGAGCATGAGCATGCCGCCAAAAGCTCCGGCTTGTCCATTTTCTATTACCAATTGCCCGTCATGCAAAGCAAACGGTATACGACCACCGGTAAAAGCGATGCCGGATGCTTCGCCTTGCCGGAAGCTAAGTTGCCCTTGCGTATAAAGATTATCCATATTTTTGTCCAGTCGCCCATCTATGGTGGCCTGAACGGCCAACGCGCCTTTCCAGGGGCTGGCTTTTACTACTTCACCCGGATCAAAGGCTGCCGTGGTAATAACCAGGCGTTTAGCGAGCGGCACATCACCATTAAGATCCAATCCACCAGAAAAAACAACCTGTTGTCCGTTAAACGAGGCTTTCATATCTGAAAAATCCAAGATGTTATTTTTTGCTTTTATGTTACCGTCCAATAAAAGATGTAGGTTATCGTCGTTATAGCGGTATTCGCCGGAAGCGTCAGCTACTTTTACTTCACCGGAGAAAAGATTGCCAGAACCTTTGTTTTCCCATGCCAGGCGTAGTTCCCGCAAATGCCCTCTCGTGCCCTGGATATTGGCATAGTATGCTATTAACGGTGCAAAAGCCTCTAAAGAGGCGTCGTCACTAGTTGCCTGTATATTGCCTTTGCCTGCGTCGTCAATGATGCCCTTCAGCGCTATTTTGCTCTCTTTTTGCTGTGCGTTAAGGGAAAGCGCAAATCTCGGATTGCTTGCAGCGTCAACCTTTCCGGTCAAAACAAATGCCATTTCCCCGTCCGGGGTAGACATGCGGGTTTTTAAACCGTCGAGGTTCGCAATTCCGTAAAAAGGTGTTTCTTTCTTGTCTGATGGCTTGATTATATCCCCAATATTCCAGTTGCCCTCTTTGTCAAGTATCAGGAAGAGTTCGCTGTTTTTAGCTACCCTGACTGAGCTTATGGCTTTCATCGGGTCATCGCCATAATGTGCGGCAAGCATAAATGGATTTATGGTAACGGAAACGCTGGGCGCAGAAAAAAACTTGCTGCCGTTTTCATCGCGCAACAATATGTTTTCAAGGCTTACTTCCATAAAACCACTAAGGCGCACTTTATCTAATGTAAGTGCGCCATTGAGGCTTTTCGCCGCTTCTTTTATTATAGTGTCTTTGGCTGCCGCCAGTAATCCGGGCAACATGCCGTACACATAACCGCCTGCCACTACCAAAACACCTAGCAACAGGGCCAGTATAACTCTAGCTTTTTTCATCAGGCATCCTCGCAGGTCGTTATGCCAAACAGCAGCCTTGATCAAGCTGTATGTAATAAATCAGGTGGCCGAGGATTCGGCCACCAATAAGCTTACTCTGCCTTCTGAGCTATGGCTGCCGAAGAGGGCGGAGCCGGCATGACCGGCACACCCATCGCTTTTTCCAAATTGGCCCATGAAGTATTGTAATCATACAGCGCCTGCACATAGTTGGTCTGTGCTTTGGTAAGAGCCACCTGTGCGTCCAAAACGTCCGTGTTCGTACCTACGCCAGCCTGGTAGCGGACTTGCGCTATCTTATAGTCTTCCTGCGCTTTTTCTACCGTCACAGACGCTGTGTATATACGCTTTTCCGCTTCACGAAGGCTGAGGTAGTCGCTGCGCACCTCGAGGAAAACGCCATCCCTGGTCTGGCGGTATTGAGCCTCTCTCTGTGTAAGGGTGCCCTGCGCGGCGTCTACCGAGCCACGGGTAGTATTAGAGTCAAAGATGTTAAAATTGACAGTAGCGCCGATGCTCCAACTGGCTTTTTCGTCACCGGGGAATTTGTCTTTGTCCCAACCGTGCGCTGCGTTGATATTTATCTGTGGGATATATCCTGCGCGGGCGGCCTGTATCTCGCTCTTGGCGGCGGATACACGTTTAACGGCCTGGGCGATTTCCGGGCGGTTATCGCCGGCAAAAGACAGGCAATTGTCAAGAGTTTTAGCGTATTCCAGGTAGCTGAGGTTGTCGTTTACCAGTATTTCCGTATCCAAAGGAAGCCCAATGATGTTATTTATGTTGGCCAAAGATATTTCATAGCTGTTTTCAGCTTTTATCAATTCCTGCTGGGCGTCGGCCAGCTCTACTTCTGAACGCAGAACATCCGCCTTGGCAACAGTACCAACAGCATATTGAGCCTGTACATTTTTCAGGTGCAACTCCAGCCGTTCGACAGATTCTTTATTGAGTTCGACCATATTTCTGGTCTGCAATACATTGTAATAGGCACTTGTAGCATCGAGTTTGACTTCCTGATCAGTACGCCCCACTTCCATCTCGGCAACTTCTACCAGCCTGCGGCTGGCATTCACACTGCCCTCACGCCTTCCACCCGTGTATACCGGCATGGAAACAGTCGCAGCATTATTAAAGTTGCTGGCCACATCGTCGTTTATCGCCTGGTAATTTTGGCCACGCGTTTCCCTGTGCTGGAAAGATACCTGCGGACCAAAAGTGCCTATAACTCTCTTCTTTGCGCCCAGCGCGCTTTGCAGATTTCCGTCGGCTATGACAGTCTTGGGGTTATTTGCGAGGGCCATTTGTATGGCCGTCTCCAGATTTAGCGGTACCGGATCTGCCAAAACCGGCTGGCTGGTCAGGATCGCCGTGCAAAATATTGCTGCCAAGCAGTGCTTTTTATACCTTTTATACATAGCTGTTAGCCTCCCTAAAATAGCAAATAGCAAAGCAATCTGCTTGTGAATATTATATTAAGCATACTCTGGACTGTCAATAAAATACGCCGCCCAGATTGTAACATCTTTGTGTCATCAAAAGTATCCCCGGACGCCGACATAAGTACTGTCTGAAGCCTTTCTTCTGGCATCGAGCGTTTCCCCCACCAGTGATATGTTGTTCGTGAGGCGCACTTCGCCGCCCAGACGAACTTTAAAGTCATTGGGATCATAAGCATCGGCGGACAGCTTGAACCATTTAACAGGCATAACATCCACCCCCGCCCCCGGCTCACCAAGGACAAGGCCCGCCCTGAAACTGGTATAACGGTTGCCTTTGCCGTACTGGAGGTTCAAATCATTCCCGTCGCCGATATCACTTACCCCAACGAGAAAAAAATCACTGTTTGAAGGCGCTATGCGCAGATTGGCATCTACCCTGTATTTATCGGGCTTGTCGCCATACTTGACGTCAAGTTCCGGACTGATCTGTATTTCGCCGACGCGGCCTAATATGCTGTTGGCTTTTTCACTGGCCTCTCTGGTGTTTTTAAGAGTTATTTTTATGTCGTCTTTTGTTTTGGGGTCACCGGTCACTTCTTCGATACTTTGAGTGATACGGGCCACGTTTTCACTGGCGGTCTTCAAGTTTTGCATGGCGACTGCCACATCCCGTCCGGTTTGGCCGTTATTGTCAACGTCGCGCAGCATGTTGTCCATGCGACCGGCCATGCTGTTCATATGCACAGACATCTGGTTGAGCTGCTGCACCATATTATCCAGCTCGTCCTGGTTCTGCACCGCTACTTTGGCAAAAACTTCACTAAGTCTATTGATGTTTTCTGTTATTTCTTTGGAATTCATTACCGTAGCTTTGATCGAAGACTGCACTTTTTCGTCGGCAAAGACCGAGTTTACCGAATCGGCCATGGTTTCCAGTTTTTTAAGCACATCGGTGCCGGACGCCAGGAAGCTGTCGATAGTAGCGCCGTACGCGCCATTTATTTCACTGCCCGGCTTTAGATACTCGCCCGGAGGTTGGGTCGGCGGGTCTATGTCTATGAACATACCACCCATCATGCCTTCCGATCCCAGGTAAAACTGTGAGCCAACCGGTATCTTCAGGCTATTCTTTATCGAAACCTGTATCCGAACGGCATTGCCGTATACTTCCATTTTTTCCACTTTTCCTACAGGAACTCCTACGTAATTTACCGGGTTGCCCGGTTTGAGCCCGGAAGCGCGCGGATATCTGACAAACAATCCATAGCTGTCCGAAGCCAAACTGAACACACCCAAAAAACTGACTATACCCATCAAAAGAGCTATACCTGCCAACACTACTGCTCCAACTTTGGTTTCGTTATTCATCAGTACCGCTCCCTTTCGGTATAATACACAAATCTTCGGCTACTCTTCGAACAAATTTCTTTACTACCGGATGTTCATTCTTTAATATTTCCGCCGGTGTGCCCCGGGCGATTATCGTCCCCTGGTCTATCATGATCACCTTGTCAGCCACCATGAAGGCCGAGTCCATATCGTGCGTAACCAATACCGAGGTGATATTGAGACGCTTTTTAGTTTCTACCATAAGGCTGTTTATCACGTCCGACATCACCGGATCAAGGCCGGCCGTCGGCTCGTCATATAAAAGTATGTCGGGTTGAGGCGCAACGGCTCTGGCCAAACTCACCCGCTTTTTCATGCCGCCGGACAACTCATTTGGCATATAGTCGGCATAGCCGGATAATCCTACTATATCGAGCATCTTGTCTACCGCCTCGCGTATCTCGCCCGGTCCCTTGCTGGTACGGCGCTTAAGACCGAAGGCTACATTTTCCCCTACCGTCATAGAGTCAAACAGCGCGGAATACTGAAAGACCATGCCCATCTTCTTGCGCACGGTATTCCACTGGTTTTCGTCAAAGTTCTCTACTTTTTTTCCGTCTATCAATATCTCTCCTGCTGTCGGCCTTATCAAACCGATAAGCATGCGCAGAATGGTGCTTTTACCCGATCCGCTCGGGCCAATGATCGCCAGCACCTCGCCTCTGGCAATGGAAAAAGTTATGTTTTCCAGCACCACACGCTGTCCATAGGCCATTTGCACATCTATCATCCTGATAGCATCTTCTTGCATCGGCAGCCTCTTTTCTCCAAAGCTTTTACGTCTCTTAGCCTCCTACATAAAGGATAACAGACAGGAAGTAGTTACTGATAAATATCAATATTATAGACAAGACGACGGAATTGGTGGTAGAAACGCCCACTCCTTCAGCTCCGGCCGCAGTATTTAGTCCTTTATGGCACCCAACGATAGCGATGATGCCACCAAAAAACATGCATTTTATCAGCCCGCCGATGATGTCGAACGGTTCACAGAAGTTCTGTATGGAATACAAATAGCTGTGTGAGGTTATACCGGCATATAGGTCGGAAACAAAAAATCCGCCCCAGGAACCCACGACATTGGCAAAAATCCCCAACACCGGCAACATAACAAGACATGCCAAAAAGCGCGGCACTACCAGATAGGTGACCGGGCTGACCGCCATGACGCGTAGCGCGTCTACCTGTTCGGTCACTTTCATACTGCCTATTTCGGCAGTTATGGCGGCTCCCACGCGTCCGGCTACCACTATGCCCACCAAAATAGGGACCAGTTCGCGCCCCATCGCTATAGTTACTATCCCGCCTACCGAATTGCCTGCACCAAGTTTAACAAACTCTTTGGCGGTCTGTATCGCAAATACCATCCCGGCCGTCATGGTGGTGATAAGGATGATCGGTAAAGAATCCGCGCCAAGTTTTCCCATCTGCTTTACCGTTTCGGATAAATCAGCTTTGTTAAGGCGCAGTATAGTATGCCAAAATAAGATAGCAATACGTCCCGCGCTGGTGCATTTGTCTATGGCCTGCCTGCCCAGCCAGGGTGTTATGATTAGCCCTCTCACGATCTCCCTCCCGGTATGTAGCGTTCATATTTTATTATTCAATAAAAAATCCTTTTTACCTGCTAAATAAACTAATTTTACCTGTAGTGCTGAAAACCCCGGACAGCTATGTCCAGGGCATTTCATTATTCATCGGCAGTATTGACGTGAGCGACTTCCACCCCGGTCACGGTCTCTCCCGTCACTATGTGGTAAATAGGCGTATTGGTCTTATATTTGCTGCCCTGTACAAATTCGTTGATCTGTTCTTCCTGGAGCTGTTGCTCCTCCGCTGTAGGAGCGGCTACTGTAGACGCTTTTTTCGTGCTCTTCGCAGGTTTCTTTTCGCCGGCGCCCATCAAAAGATCGACCACGATATCATGATTACGGTCTTTTTTATTGAATTCGTCTATTTCATCGGCAAAAGTCTTGGTCTTAGTGCTGTCCTGCCGCAAAAGCATAGCAGTTTCAGCAGTCTGCTGCTGCCGGACGGCGCTCTGTAAACCAACCAGCGAAGTGCCGCCGCGTATCATAAGCGGCATGGGACCTTCTTTTTGATCTTTCGGTATGGTAAAATGCACAACTTTGGTTATCTTGTCCTCGCGATAAGGCTGAAGCGTCACTTCTATGCCTATGGTATCGCCCGGATTGGCCTTTTCCGCTAAGGGCTTGGCCGAAATTATCGTTGCAGTATTGCGTTTATCCGATACTTCTACTTGTATATCTACATCGGTCAAATTTACCGTCTGGAAGCGGTTCCTGGTTAACATTTGCAGCCCGCTGGCCAATTCACCCGCTAAAACTTCTGTTATATTGCGGGAACTGTAGAACATGTTTTCCCGTTTTATTTCGCGGTCGCCTGGTAATCCGGCAGCTCTGATGGTAAATTTAACCAAGGCGGTACCTTCGCCCTTTCTGTCAAGAACCCGGTCGGCAATGCTCACGACGGCCGACTGAGCCAAAACCGGCGAAAGCATTTCATCCTGGACTATCTGCACAGTAGCTTCTTTATGCAGCCCCCTGGTAAAATCACTCACCGTGATCAGCATGGGCATTATAGCCGGGTACAGGCCGATCTTTCCCGCAACACCAGAGCCGCGATCCTGCAATACGCTGCCCAGCAGTTTGCCGGGCGCGCCGACTTTAAAGGCGCTGTTTATAGAACTGACTGTGGTAAATGTCCAGGCATTGCTGAGAAAATAATTTACTTGGCCTCTTTTAGTAAAAGGATGCCCAAAGGCCAATACTTCATCGCCATCCACCCAGGTAACGGTTCCCAAAACACCCAGGCTCATGTCGCCGCGCATCACTTCCACGCTGACCGCGCTTCCCGGTTCCAAGAGGATATTTGCCGTACCGTAAGGCGCCTCGCCCACCGAATAAGGTACTATATCAAATTCTTTAAGTCCTTCGCGCAGTATATCTAGTCCCTGCACGCTAAACCCCCGAGCCATCAGGGGGGTGAGTTTAGGCGTCAGAGGTTCTTCTGGTGTTTTTGTCTCTGTTGCAGGTTTTACTTCTTTTTCTTTGTCCGTCTTATCGCCCGGTTCTTTCTTGTCCGGCTGCTGGTCGACTTCTTTTTGCGGGTTCGGTTTTATTTGTTTAGGGCCTGTTTGCGTTTTTTGGTCTGGCGCGCTTTCGGTTTCTTTCTTTTCTTTTTCCGCTTTTTCCCGTTCAGCGGTAAGTTTGCTGATTTCGGCAGCGTCTTCGGCCCTCTGGCGGGCGGCCGCAGTTTCTTTAAGCTGCGCTATTTTCTCCAAATCTGAGCGCATGGTTTCAGATATTTTAAGCATTTCACCGATCGGAGTAAGCATACAAATATTCGGGTCAGACAGTGACCAGCCAAAAGCTACCGCTCCGGCAAGTTTTCCGTTAAAAAACACCGGACTGCCGCTCATGCCTTGCGCTACTCCGCCGCTGCGCCTGATCGGCTCGCCTGACAGCCGCACCAAAATGAGGTCGCCACCTGTACTGCCGGAATTTTGCATAACGCCAATGATTTCCACGGTGAAATCTTCTATTTCGCTGCCGGAAACCACTGTTTTCCCTACTCCGGTCATACCCTTATAGAGTTGGTCGGTCGTAATAATATCAGGTGGCGCGGCCATACTGATGCCACAGTAAACCAACAGGCATAAAAAAACGCATAGCCCGGAAAGCCTGCTCATTTTCAAAGTTACCACCCTTTCTTTAAATGACACAAGCCGGGAACGGATGTCTCTTAAGCAACATCCGTTGCCCGGCTGCGGTTTGCGGTTCTCACCGGTTTATTTGTTAGAGGTTATCCTCACCACAGTCTGTCCATGCACTATCTTGTCGCCAGCCTTGACCAGCACTTCCGATACCATCCCGTCTACCGTAGCGCGCGCTGCCGGAGCAGGACCGGCTATGCTGTCTATATAGACCAACACTTGCCCTTCTTTTACGATGGCGCCGGTTTTAATAAGGTTATTGGAACTGACTACCCCACTAAGTGTACTGGTCTGGGCAACCAGGGTATTGGCACAAACCAGCGCAGTAAAAACCGCCAGCACAATCAGTGTTAGCAAAAATACGCGCTTTGAACGCAACATGACAACCACCCCTTTCAATTACATTATACTAAAAATACAGTTTTTAAACAAAAATTTTTTGTGAAATTATTGTGTCCGCGCAAATATACCGAGCGCCACGCTTATTCTTCTTTCCTGTCCGTCCGAGGGAGCATTTACTATTTTAGAGCCTATGACCATTTCACTGGAACCGCCTCCGTCAAGATTCATAGCATCTATCGCGTCGTATTCAATAAGTTTTTCCGCCAGTTCGGTCAGCGTAAGTCCCCGGCTATTATTACTGCGGCCATCTGCCACCAGCAGGATTATTTTCCCGTCTTTGGTAAGGCCCACGGCAGTCCTTGGGGCTCTGCCCTGCGTGATATCCGGCGGAAAATTCTCCGCACGGCTGTTTACCGCGACCCGTCCCCCGTCTACCAAACGCGGGCCCGCACCCAGTACGTATTGAGCGGCGTCCCCTTTGTCACCCAATGTTTGGCGGATGGCGATTTTGTCGCCTACCTGGAAATTCTTTAATAAATCCGCCGCCACACCGTGCCCGGACAAAACCAGTTCTCCCGGGGCAAGCGGACTGTTTCCCTGAAAGTTTGTATAAAGAACGTTGCCTTTGTTGTCAAGTTTTAATTCGTAACCATGCCCATTGGTGTGTGTAGTTTGTGCATATTCTTTGTTATAGATTATCAATTCGTCGTTCAGGCGTTCACGGTTGATGCCTCCCACCGGCAGTTTTTGCCCACCCGGCAGTTCCAGTTCGCCGTAGTAGCTTACCGGTTCTATTTCCATATTATGGTCAGAATAAACTAAAAAGGCTGTCCGGCGCATTTTTTCAACGCTTATTATATTGCCGTCCATTTTAAGGTTGCCAATAACCCAGCCGTCACTGCCAAAATAAGAAGCGTTCACTGCCGCCGCTGCCTTTACCCCCGCCGCCACACTGGTCAGTTTGTCGCGCCCCAATACCTGTCCTCCGGATAATATCGGTTTTACATACCATTTTCCTGTATCGGCTATTAGGGTGTGTATCCTCAGCGGAGAGCCTTTTATCAGCTCTTTATGGACGCTGTACGCTAATCCGGGCGCGATCTGTCGGTCTTCTTTGATTTGATAGCTTTTCAACACATCTATAACTAGACGCGCAGGGTTTTTTAAAAAAAACACCTGATATTGGGTTTCCATATTAAGCAGTATATCAAGCTGCAGCTTGTTTTTGTCTACTTGAAACAGTTTGGCCTGCCTGAATACCGGGTCGGAAATGATGATGTCTTTTACTTCTTTGCCCATACCGGCAATACCAAGGTCCACAACTATACGGTCAGAAAAGCCATCTTCTTTTTTAATGTCGATTTCATCGCTCAGATCCACCACAACCCGCACTTTGTCGGGTGAATTGCTGTAACGGAGCTTTTGCGCCGTCTGCCCGGCCGCATCGGACGGCGCTGTGCAAAAATACAAACAGAACGCAAATATCGCCATGGTAAGGCGCAGATAACCAAACATATAATCCCTCCGGGGCTTTAAAAAATATCAGACACAACCGGGGTTACGGCTGTGTCTGGAGTAAACCGCAGCGCTAAGTCCTGCCTGGTGTTACTTTTTTTGCTGAGCCTGCTCACCTGTTTTTATGCTTTGGTCAGGGACACGTTTAACGCCAGGGTTGGTCAGTTGCTTGTATAAAAGTTCCCCCAGCCCGATGCCACCAGCCTGTGCCATCGTTCTCGTGAGTTCCACATCAAGCATGGATTGCATCATTTTTTCGCCGCTACTTTTAGTGAAAAGAGCGCGTTCAGGTATGGTGTCACGCATCTTACCCAACATTAAGTTGAGAAAAACCGACTCCATCTCCTGACAAGTCTCTTTCAATTTCTGCTCTTCCTCTGCGGTTCTCTTGCCCGTGGCATTTTCAGCCGCAGCTTTATCCTGGACCGCTTTGAGTTGTTGGGCAAAATCCTTTATATCTCTTTTGTCCTGGTCAGCCAGGCCTTTTATCATATTAGCTTCACTATGCGGAGAACTCATTACGTTCATGCCGCCAAAAGTGTTAGATATTATACTGCTCATCTCATCACCCGTTTATATTATTTCGAGAGTGGCATGTAGAGCTCCCGCCGCCTGCATGGCCTGAAGGATAGCCATGGTGTCGCGCGGGGTCGCCCCAGCCGCATTGAGCGCTGTCACTACATCGCCTACATTTGCCGATTCTGGCAGCACTATAAGATTCACCTTGTCTTCTTTCACTTCTACATTGGTATTGGGATTGACGACAGGACGTCCATAGGTGAAGGGGTTGGGCTGTACGACATCGGCGCGCCTAGTGATCGTGACTGTAAGTCCGCCTTGGGAAACCGCCACTTCGCTGATGCCGACATTGCCGCCCATAACGACGGTGCCGGTGCGTTCATTAAAGACTATTTTAGCTGATTGGTCGGGGTCTATGGTCAGGTCTTCCAAACCCGCTATGAAGTTCACTATGTCAAAATCGCCGTCCGGCACTTGGACACTGACCGTTCCTGCGTCACTGGCGGTGGCGATTTTGCCCCAACTGGAGTTTATCCTGTTTGCTACCCTGTTGGCAGTGGTAAAGTCCGGTTTGTAAAGGGCAAAGCGTACATAACCGCCTTCGGCCATGTTAGTGTTGGTACCGCGTTCCACGATTGCCCCGTTAGGCATCATCCCGGTAGTCGGGTGGTTTTTTACTGTTCCAGAGCCGCCGCCCCCAGCGCTAAATCCGCCGATCGATACAGGCCCCTGCGCCACAGCATATACTTCACCGTTAGCGGCTCGCAAAGGAGTCTGCAAAAGCACGCCGCCCTGTAGGCTTTTGGCGTCACCGGACGAGGCGACATTGATATCTATATTGTCGCCGGGGCGGGAAAAAGCCGGTAGTTTGGCCGTTACCATAACGGTCGCCACATTTTTAGTCTTCATGTTTTTGAGGTCTACCGAAATGCCAAAGTTCTTCATCATATTGATGATCGCCTTGACCGTCATATCACTCTTGGTTGAGTCGCCGGTACCGTTAAGACCAACAACGAGCCCCATGCCCACGACCTGGTTGTCGCGCACGCCTTGTACTTTAGCGACATCCTTTATCCTTGCCGCGTCTGCCACAGGACTCAATGACAAGAGCAAGGAGAAAATTGTTATCAAACAAGCGCTTATACGCACCGTGATTCCTCCCTTAGAGCAGGAAATTCAATACTTGTGTAAGTATTCCCTGTCTTTGTTTCCTCATTATAGGCCCTTTGCCGTCTATAGTGATCTTGGCGTTGGCCACATAGGTAGACAGCACCGTGTTACCACTAGTGATGTCTTCCGGGCGCACTTCGCCGGTGATCGTAATGTTTTGCAGGTCCTTGTTTTGCTTTATCGCCTGTGTGCCGGACAAGAGCAGATTACCGTTAGGCTGCACTCCGACTACCTGCACGGTAATATTGGCGCTAACTTTATTGGTATTGTTGATGCTGCCCTGGGCGTTGAAGCTGTCGCTGCCCGAGATGGTGTGCGGACCTATCCAGTCGAGCCAGCCACCGGTACCAGCGGCCAAACCCAGGCTGGCATTTTTGGAGTTGCTGGCAGAGCCGGAACGCGCTGCTGTGGATATTTCCGAAATAACGATGGTCACGATGTCTCCCACATTGCGCGCTTTTACGTCCTGGTAAAGATTTGCCATACGGGCGTTGTCCTGCCAGAGCGATTCCGCGCCGACCAAGGCCGGCTGTATGAATAAGGCCAAAACGGCCAAACAAATCACCAAATATCTTTTCATGTACATTCACCGCCTATTGGCTTACTAAAATTTAACCCAAAATTACTACCGTCTGCCGGTCTTCTATCCTGCCCAGCAAACTTTTTCCCGAGGAAATGTTGCGCACCCGGATAACGTCGCCAGCCGCACCGCCCTGCAAAGCCTGACCCGACGCTTTTACCGTGACACTGCCGGATATGCTGACGATAGTCACATTATCACCGCTCCTTATGATTTCCGGCTTGGTCAGGCTGGAGCGGGTTACCATACTGCCGGCCGGAATGGCACGCTTGAGCTCTAGTCCAGCCGCGTCACTTATCTGAAAGATCGCCTCGTCAATCCTGGTGACTTCGCGGCGTTCCAGCGTCACGTCATCCTCTGAAAGCGCAGTGCGCGATTGCAAGTCCTTGGCCGCCACAACTACTTCGACCAGTTTTTTGACCCGCCAGACGGTCACGATGTTCATCTGACGCAGTCCGTTGATATTTACCGCTACCTGCACCTGCATCGGCTGGCCGTAGCGCACTTTGCCCATCAAAGAAGGCGTTAGGTCAAGTATCCCGTCAGGCAGAACGATGTTTTCCGGCAGCCTGGTCAGGCCTTCCACCTGGTATATGGAGCCGTCGCTCCTGTCAAGGGTCTCTTCGATAGCGTTTTTCGCCGTGAGTATAACCGCCTGCCCCGGCAAAAGCTGTTGGGCAAAAGCTTCTGATGGCAAGAAAAAGAGTATTGCCAAGAGAACTGCTTTAATCAACATCAGCGTTTCAAACCAACGGCCGTCTGCAGCATTTCATCACTCGTCGTGATGGCTTTGCCGTTTATCTCATATGCTCTTTGACAAACGATCATGTTTACCATCTCTTCTACCAGTTGAACGTTCGACATTTCAAGATAGCGCTGCACGATAGTGCCGGCGCCGTCTTCTCCGGGATTACTCACCATAGGCTCGCCGGAAGCGGAACTTTCAATATAAAGGTTTTGCCCTACCGCTTTCAGTCCGGCCGGGTTGATGAAGCGGGCGATCTCTAGCTGCCCGATCTCGTCCGGTTCGTTTTGCCCCTGGATAGTGACGGATACACGACCGTCCTGGGAAATGGTGATGGATGTCGCGTCGTCCGGGATAGTGATGGCCGGCTCCAAAGTATAGCCGTCAGCCGTAACTACGCGACCGGTGGAGTCAGTCTTAAATGATCCGTCTCTGGTGTAGGCTATCGTGCCGTCCGGCAGATTGATCTGGAAAAAACCGTCATTTTGGATCATCATGTCAAGCTGCCCGCCGGTTTCCTGGGCCGCGCCCTGCAAATATATGCGCTGGGTCGCAGCTACTTTGACGCCATGACCAAGGTCTACGCCTGTAGGCACCTGGTTGTTGTCGTCACCGGTATTGGTGCCAGCGGCGCGCATATTTTGATACAAGAGGTCCTGAAAATCCACATGGTATTTTTTAAAGCCGGTGGTATTTACGTTGGCGATGTTATTGGAAATAACATCCATATTAGTCTGCTGGCCTTTCATGCCTGTGGCCGCAGTCCAGAGAGATCTCATCATGGCTGTCGTTCGCCTCTTTCATGTTCATTTCTTTACACTGCGTCTATCGGTCGGCAGTGTCGAGGCCTCCTTAAGGTCCGGCCCCGTCCTTCATCATACCCTCGAAACTTCGTTTACTGCTTTGTCGTTTAACTGGTCATGCGTCTGCACGCCTTTGGCATTTATCTCATAGGCGCGGTAACTGCCGATAAGATTGACCATCTCCTCGATGATGTTGACATTGGATGCCTCGAGCACGCCCGAACTGATACGGCCGGTAAACGGGGCTACTCTTGCATTTTCGTCAAGACGGAAAAATACGCCCGCTTCTTTATGCATAGCGCGTGTGTTTTCCACATCAATGAGTTCCAGTTGTCCTATTTCTTGGTCGCCGTTAAAAACACGCCCGGTTTGACTGATCGCCACCGGTTTATTGTCTAAAACCGTGATCGCTTGCCCACCGGCGCCTAACACCGGGTATCCGTCCATGGTCACTATCTGGCCGTTGTCATTAAGCGAAAAGGTGCCGTTTCTGGTGTAACGGACCCCCGCCGGAGTTTCAACAGCAAAGTAGCCGCGCCCGCTGATGGCGACGTGCAAGGGATTGCCTGTATCAATAAGGCTGCCGCTTTGATGCACGACATAGTTTTCCACTGGGTAAGAGCCTGTTCCGAGGTTTCCCACCTTGGGCGCAGGTTCTTCTCCGTCGTGAATGCGCTGGATGAGCATGCTGCGAAAATCCATGCTGATATTGATGTCTTTCTTGTAACCGGTTGTTTTACAGTTGGCAAGATTGTTGGCAATGGTATCAGTACGAACAGTTTCAGTCATCATACCACTAGCGGAAGTGTATATCCCTCTGTTCATCACTATCCTCCTTTCTTGAAAAATTTCCTATTTTTATAGTTTTAAAAACTATGAAAATCTATCTGCTCAACCCGGCTTTTTGCATAGTAGTTAGGCTGTCCTGCAGTTTTTCCAGTGACTCAAGCGCTTTGCCGGTACCTACCGCCACACAAGACAGCGGATCTTCGGCCAAATATACCGGGATACCAGTCTCATCCTGGAGCAGCCGGTCTAATCCGTCCAAAAGAGCGCCGCCGCCGGTAAGTATAATCCCCCGGTCTACGATGTCTGCTGCCAGTTCCGGCGGAGTCCTCTCCAGAACGCCTTTTACACAGTCCACCAGCATGCTGACAGCTTCTTTCAGCGCCTCTCTTGTTTCATCGGATGTTATGACCAGTGTTTTCGGCAAACCCGTTACAAGGTCGCGCCCACGCACTTCCATGCTGATCGAGCGTCCTTTAGGATGGACGGTCGCTATATTTATCTTCAGGTCTTCCGCCGAGCGCTCACCGATTAAAACATTGTATTCTTTCTTCACATAGCGGATGATGGCTTCATCAAACCTGTCGCCGCCTATCCTCAAAGAATCGCTGATCACTATACCGCCCAGGCTGAGTACTGCTATATCGAGGGTACCGCCGCCTATATCCACCACCATGGAACCACAGGGTTCGGCAATGTTTAGCCCGGCGCCCAAGGCCGCCGCCAGCGGCTCTTCCAAAAGATAGGTCTTGGAGGCCCCGGCCTGTATGGCCGCTTCCAGAACAGCGCGTTTTTCGACGCTGGTCACACCTGAGGGAATACAAATCATGATGCGCGGCTTAAACAACAAACTTTTGCCCGCGACTTTCTGAATGAAGTGGCGGAGCATGGTCTCGGTCTTTTCATAATCGGCAATGACACCTTCTTGCAAAGGCCTCATCGCTATAATGTTCCCCGGAGTGCGCCCCAGCATGCGTTTGGCGTCCGAGCCTATGGCCAGGATCTTATTGGTATCGCGGTCTATAGCCACGACTGACGGTTCGCGCAAAACTATGCCCCGGCCTTTTATATAAACAAGGATATTGGCAGTACCTAAGTCTACGCCTATATCAAGTGTACCAAACATCTGATAGCCTCTTTTCACATACTCTGGTGGCAGTTTTATTGCCTGTAAATGCACACAAAAATCGCATTATCATACCATATAGTATATTCTATCGCAAAACTTGTTTTTTTCCAACTGTTTTCTATCAAATATATCGTGAAATATCTGTGAAAAAATAAACCGGCAGAGCCGGTTTGGGAAATATCTGTATAATCATTCTTCTACACGCTCAATATCGGCGCCTATACTGCTAAGTTTATCCACCAGCTTTTCATAGCCGCGGTCTATGTGGTGGATGCAGCCCACCTCGGTTGCGCCTTCGGCCACCATACCGGCCAGCACCATGGCCGCGCCCGCCCGAAGGTCTGTTGCCTTGACCTGGCAGCCGGTCAGTTTTTTCACTCCTTCAATGATAGCGCTGCGCCCTTCGATTTTGATATTGGCGCCCATACGCTTAAGTTCATTGACATGCATGAAGCGGTTTTCAAAAACAGTTTCCGTTATGATGCTCGAACCGCTAGCTACTGTAGCCATAGCCATGACCTGAGCCTGCATGTCGGTAGGAAATCCCGGATAAGGAAGCGTTTTTATATCCACCGCCTTAAATAAGCCGTCAGAAACTACCCGTACGCCGTTTATATCTTCTTCTACGGATACGCCGGCCTCTTTCAGTTTAGCTACCAAAGGTTTTTGGTGTTCAATCAAAACATTGTCTATACGTACATCGCCGCCTGCCATAGCCGCTGCGATCATGAAGGTGCCTGCTTCTATGCGGTCAGGGATGACTGTGTGGCTTACGCCTTTGAGTTCCGGCACACCGTCTATCCTGATCTGGTTAGTTCCCGCTCCTCTTACTCTCGCGCCCATAACATTGAGGTAGTTGGCCAGATCGACTATTTCCGGCTCTTGAGCCGGGTTTTCCAAAATAGTGCGCCCTTCAGCCATAGAGGCAGCCATCATGATGTTTTCCGTTGCGCCCACACTAGGAAAATCTAGATATATCCGAGCGCCCTTCAAGCCCTGTGGCGCAGTTGCCTCTATATAGCCGTGCCCCATTTCGATCTTGGCTCCGAGAGCTTCAAACCCTTTGAGGTGTATGTCTATTGGACGCGTCCCGATAGCGCACCCTCCGGGCTGGGAGATCCGCGTGTGCCCTTTTCTTGCCAAAAGAGGCCCCATGACTAAAAAAGACGCGCGCATTTTCCTGACCAGTTCGTAGGGCGCTTCACACGAATCTATCCGCGTGCTGTCCATAGATAAACCGCCATCCGCTGTTCGCGCCACTTTTATGCCAAGGTGGGATAATACCTCACTAATAGTTCTTACGTCTTCTAAAAAAGGGATTTCTTCCAGTTTGCCCGGCGTTGAAGGCAATACAGACGCCGCAATGATTGGCAGTACGGCATTTTTGGCCGCGCTGACCCTAATAGTGCCGTACAATTTCTTCCCGCCCCTAATGACTAGCTTACTCAAAATATCTTATCCCCCCGGAGATTATCTGCCCCGACGCCGTTGTCGTACCCTATGTCCCGATATTTTCACGGCGCGGCTTTATTCATTGTTATAGGAATTTTATTTCTTATTGTCATTTTTTCTTTAATACTCAGTTTACCATTTTTGTTATCTATTATACAAGACTTCCCTCGATTAAAAATTTACTTTATTTTTCGGACATAACCAGCATAATTCTTTAAAGTGTTTTTGGGTCACATATATCGCAACATCCTTATTTTAGCAATTTTTGCGCAAATTATAACATAAAAAAGATTAATTTTAAAAATTATGCTATCATTATTGTACGCAGGGTAGTCTTCTTCCTTGCTGAAAATCTGGAGGAGCAAAATGTCTGAAACATCCGAAACATTGAAACGCTACGCCATGGTCACGCTGGGTTCTTTTGTCTGCGCTGCCTCAATAAATGCTTTTTTAATCCCGAACAAAATGCTCAGCGGCGGCATCAGCGGCATAGCAATGATCTTGTTTTTTACCTTAAGTATGCCGATGAGCATAAGCAGCATGCTCATGAACATACCGCTCTTTTTCTTCGCCTACCGGCTGATGGATCGCGGGTATGTGCTAGTATCATTATACGGCATGCTTATTTTTGCGCTTTCTTTGGACGCTTTCCGTTTTTTGGCAGATTTGAAGCTTACCGATGACATGCTGCTGGCTGCACTGTGCGGCGGCATGGGCAACGGCCTTGGCGCGGCGCTCATGTACCGGGTGAATGGCGGCTCCGGCGGCACAGACATTATCGGAGGCATACTCAACAAGTATTACGGCCTGAGTATGGGATCAGTCAGTTTTGCCATTAACGCCGTAATAATGGTAGTAAATGTTTTCCTGTTTGGCATCACGCCGGCCATGTATACCTTTATGGGTATCTACTTTACTGCCTATGTCGCTGACCGCATGACGGCCGGGTTTGATTTTAAAAAGAGCCTTATTATCATTTCCCCGGAATATAAAAAAATCGCCGATGAAATAGTCGGTGAAATAGGGCGCGGTGTCACTTATCTTTATGGTGAAGGAGCCTTCACCGGACAAAAAAAGAACATTATTTTTGTCGTCATAAAACTCACCCAGATCGCTAAAATAAAAGCTCTGGTGCATAAACACGACCCACAGGCCTTTATGATCGTCCAGGAAGCGGCCGACGTTATGGGCAAAGGCTTCACCCTGAAAAGCGACCAACAGCTACAAGCGGAACGGCACGAAGAGAAGAAAGCTTTACGGTTGCGCAATATCGCCCGCATACACCGGGAACGGCTGCGCAAGAAGAAGACCGCTGAAAACATCCCGACCGATCCATCCTGACGGCCAGTGCGTTTTTATATTTCCACCATTTTCGATTTGAGTATGACCAGAGCCAGAATACATCCAGCCGCACTGCTCAAAGCAAAAGGGAAAACAAAAAACCAGGCCAAAATATCCTGTCCGAGTATAAAGCTGGCCAAAGGGAAGGCTGCCGCAGCTCCCAAAACAACTGTACCAAAGAGCTCGCCCGCTACGGCAAGATAAATATTTTTCCAGCGCCAGAAAAATACTCCTGCCAGCAAGGCGCCGAACATGCTGCCGGGAAAAGCCAACAAACTGCCTGTACCAAAAGCGTTACGCAAGAGTGATATGCCAAAAGCCACACCCATGCTCCACAATGGCCCCAGCCATACCCCAACCAAAACATTTATCGCGTGTTGCACTGGGAAACAGCGCGATACACCTACCGGGATGTACACGACATGTGCGCCGATCACGCCTGTTGCAAGAAACAATGCCGCCAAAACTATTTTCCTTGTCATCACAAACCTCCCGCTCCAACAAAGCGAAGCGCAAAAGCCTGCCATCCAGGCAGGCTTTTTGTACTTAAGCTTTCCTACGATGGTATTAACCATATCAGGTTCAAGGGTCGGAAATAAATCCTCTCAGCCCTAAGGCGCCCCTAGCCACATATTTCATTATATGAAGATTTTACAGCAAACCGGCCTATCTTGCAATAGCGGCGCGGTGGTTTACCATCTGTCAAAGTTGTTTTCCAGCCGGGCAAATTCTTCGAGCGAAAGTGTTTCCGCACGCCGGCGCCCATCTATGCCCGCTGCCGCCAGCCAGCCAGCTGTCTGCTCAGAAGTCAGTCCCATATTTTTAAGGGAATTGGACAGCACTTTCCTCCGTTGTGAAAAAGCCGCCCGGACGATCTCGAAAAATCTCTCTTCATCGGCAACATCAACCGGCGGTATGTTGCGATTTTTACATACAATAACGGCAGACTCCACGCCAGGCGCCGGTAAAAATGCCTCCGGCGGAACGGTAAAAGCCACCTCGGCCTGTGTCCGATACTGTACGGCTACCGACAAAGCGCCGTACACTTTGCTGCCGGGCGCGCTGGCCATGCGCTCTGCCACTTCTTTTTGCACCATCACGACCAGCCGTTCGTAAGGAAGCTTCTGTTCCAAAAAATACATGATAATCGGCGTTGTTATGTAATAAGGCAGGTTAGCCACTACTTTGAACTCTCCTTTGCCAAGCGCCGCCTTTATATCTACTTTTAATATATCGTCGTTTAGTACGGACAGATTGGCGTATTTTTTTTGCAGTTCCGCCAGCACCGGCAGCAACCGCCGGTCAAGTTCCACCGCTACCACACGGCAACCAGTATGGGCCAATGCTTCAGTCAAAAAGCCTACTCCCGGACCCACCTCAAGCAAAATGTCGCCTGCTTTTATATCCGCCGCAGCGATTATTTTTTCCACTACGTCATCCGCTATGAGAAAATTCTGCCCCAGGCCTTTGTCCGGCCTGATGCCAAATTTCCTGAAAGTCTGTCGTAAACGGTCTACATTAGCCGTCTCATCGATCATAATGTATCCTCCAGTTTAGCCAAAGCCGCCAAAAACTCTTCCCGCTCAACACCATAGTTATTGAGACGCGACAAAAACTGTTTGGCGTTGGTATAACCAATGCCTAAAAGTTCGCCCAGTAGAGCCCGGCGCTCAGCCGACTGCCCGCAGCCCGCGAGGCCGTGCCCGTAAAGGTCACACACTGTAAATTCTTCGCGCGCATCCTGTGAGTGCGTGCGCACCTTAGCCAATGCCGCCCTGATCGACTGCACCGAAGCCTGTTCGACTCCTATATCGTTGTGGGCGGTAGCATCTTTTTGGGGGATAAACGCATGCGCAGCCTGTGGAAATGCTTTGGACAGCTTCTTTCTTATCCCTTCACCGGCGTGATCCGGGTCGGTCAGGATTATTATGCCACGTTTAGCATACGCTATCGCTATTTTCTCCATAGTCGGGCGGTTGAGGGCAAAACCGCCAGTGGCAAGCACTTCAGCATCCACCGCTCGCCGTACCGCGGCAATATCATTTTTCCCTTCCACTACTATCACTTCTTTGAGCATGCCCTCTCCGCAAAGCAAGCCGCGAAACTAGTTCGCGGCCGCCGTTTATTCCAAAATATATACTTTTATGTTTCTGCGTCCATATTGGAACGCCTCATCAAGGCTTTCCATGCACAAGTCTATCCGGTTGCCCTGAATAGCCCCGCCAATATCAGCGGCCAAAGCCATACCATACCCCGGTACATAAAGACGCGTCCCTAAAGGTATAACGTCAGGATCTACCGCGACCAGGCCACGTCTGGCCACCATGCCGTTCTTTGTTATGCCGATGCACCCTTCATCCCACGGCGTATAGGCGGTAGCCTGCATTTTGATGACTTTAGTGAACCTTACCGCTCCGCGAGATGTTTCCACCGTGTTGGTCGTACCCATAGCCACGATTTTGTCTTGTGGCTGTTTGGTTACTTTTTCTCCCAGGTTTTTTTCCACTACGGAACCATTCGCCAGTTTTAACAGTTGCACCAGCACATCCTTGCTGCCAGTGACGCCTTCAAATATTACCGCTGAGTCGCCCAGTTCCATATGACTGTCCGGCCGATTTACCACAGCGTAAGGAATATCCAGTGTTTTACGCACTACTGTTTCACCAGGCTGCAGAAGAACTATGTCCATACCCGCTATCGGCCTTCTGTCCGCACCGGGGTAGATGTTCATCCCACCAGTTGCTATACCTATTTTTTGCAAAGCTTTGACCACAGTGGCTTCGCCTGTCCATATCTCGGTGCTGACGCCGTCTTTTATCAAGTTTACCGGTACTGCCCGTATCACCTCGATAATATTGCCGGGCGCAACTACATAACTATCGTTTTTACCAAGTGTCACCCCGGCGTTTCGGAGTATGCCTTCCGTACTGCGCCAGGTCGGTTCCGAGACCACTATCTGTTGGCCGTCTACGAAAACCCAAGCGTTTTTTTTCTCCATAGGAACAAGTTTAACCAGGAGTAGCCCTGCAATAAATATACCTAGCGAAACTTTTCCTGCAGTAAGAAAAAACTTTTTCATGACTGCCACCCCCTTCTTTAAAAGGCGGCTTCATTTTACCATGAGGTTTTGCAAAAAGTCAAATAAGGCTCAACAGCCTTTATTTATGCGGATTTTGCCGAATAATTCATAAACATTCCCCGTTGTAAGGCCGGTTATTTGTTCTAGCTCCATATGTTTTTCCAGCGCCATTCTTTCACAAACCAGCTCCACCAAGAGCGGCGCATTGCGCTTACCCCTGAGGGGTACCGGTGTCAGATACGGCGCATCTGTTTCGAGAAGTATCCGCTCAAGCGGAGTATTGCGAGCTACTTCTACTGTTTTCACAGCATTTTTGAAGGTCAGACTGCCGCCAAAAGACAGGTACCATCCCTCTTTGAGCAGTTCTTGGGCCATCTCCCAGGAACCGGAGTAACAGTGAAATACTCCGCGCAGTCCTTTCCCTTCTTTTTTCACGATATCGAGGATGTCCTTATGCGCGTCCCGGTTGTGGATGATGACCGGCAGATCCAGTTGCCGCGCCAGATCAAGCTGCCGGACAAATACCTCTTTTTGCACTTCGCGCGGCGAATGGTCGTAATAGTAGTCAAGACCAATTTCGCCTATCGCCACTACCTTCTCTTTCCGGCACCATTCGGCCAGCCGGTCTTCATCCCCCGGCTGCATCAAGCGTGCTTCGTGCGGATGAAAACCCACGGCAGCATACATCACCGGATAGCGTTCGGCAAAATCAACCGCCTTTGCAGAAGACGCAAGGTCACAGCCGGGGTTTAACACGCCCGCCAACTTAGCGGCGCACTCTTCTATCACGCTTTCCCGGTCTTTAGCATAAGCATCATCGTCAAGATGCGCGTGCGAATCAAACAGTTTCATTATTTCACCTTGCTACCGGCGGCCATACCCGGCGCCTCCACTACCTGGAGCCGCCCTTCGCCGTCGGAAGCGGCAAGTATCATGCCGCGCGAGGCTATCCCCCGTATCTTTGCTTCCTTGAGATTGACGATCATCACCACATCCCGGCCCACCAGCTCTTCCGGCTGGTAGTGAAGGGCTATGCCGGATATGATTGTCCGCTCTGCGCCACCGATATCCACGGTCAGTTTTAGCAGTTTATCGGCTTTTTCTACCTTTTCCGCCGCCAATACCCTGGCTACCCGGAGCTCGATACGAGCGAATTCATCTATGGTCACTTCTTCGACCGCCGACTGCTCTGCCGGTTTCTTCGCAGCCGGTTTTACAGGTTCTTCTACAGTGTCTTCTTTTATCTCTATCCGTGGAAAAATGGGCTCCCCTTTAGCAATAGGCGTACCCGACGGGATAACCGCCCACCGCTGGGCATCGGACAAAACAAACGCTTCCGGGTTGGGCAAACCCAGTTGATCAAATATTTTTTTACTGGTAACCGGCATGAATGGTGATGTCAGAACGGCCACCACCCTGATGACTTCCGCCAAGTGATAGAGCACGGTATCAAGCCGCCCCTTGCCGCCCGGTTTTTTGGCCAGCGCCCAGGGGCCGGTCTCGTCGATATATTTGTTGCTGCGTGAGATGAGCGCCCACACTGCTTTAAGTGCTTCGTTTATTTCAAGGTTATCCATATGCTGTTCGTAGGTCGCGACCGTTTCTTTTACCAGTTCCCGGAGCTGCTCTTCGAACTGTGTCAACTCTTCTGCTTTATAAATAACGCCTTGGTTGAAACGCTCGATCATGCTCACACTGCGATGCAGAAGGTTGCCGAGGTCGTTCGCCAGGTCGGCGTTGATGCGGTTTATCAAAGCGTCCCGCGAGAAGTTGCCGTCCTGCCCCAAAGTAACTTCGCGCAAGAGAAAGTAACGTATCGCGTCTGCGCCGAATTCTTCTATCAAGAGCAGCGGGTCGACCACGTTACCTTTGGATTTAGACATCTTGTCCCCCTCCACGATCAGCCAGCCGTGGCCGTAGACCTTTTTGGGCAGAGGCTCGCCCATGGCCATCAGCATGACCGGCCAGATGATGGAGTGAAAACGTACGATTTCCTTACCTACCAGATGTATATCGCATGGCCAGAAGGTTTTGTATTTTTCCCGGTCGTCCATGAATCCGGCGGCAGTGATGTAGTTGATGACCGCGTCAAACCATACGTATATTATATGTTTGCTGTCAAAGGGTACCGGAATGCCCCAGTCAAAGGTCGTCCTCGATACACACAGGTCTTCGAGCCCCTGTTTTACAAAATTTATCATCTCGTTGCGCCGGGAAGCGGGTTGGATAAAATCGGGATTTTCCTCGATAAACTTGAACCAGCGGTCAGCATAGGCCGACATGCGGAAAAAATAGCTTTCTTCCTGCATGTCTTCCACCGGGCGTCCACAGTCCGGGCATTTCCCGTCCACTAGTTGGCGCTCCAGCCAGAAAGCTTCGCAGGGCGTGCAATATTTACCTTCATAAACCGACTTATAAATATCGCCCTGGTCGTACAGTTTCTGAAAAAAATACTGCACGGTCTTATGCTGGCGATCTTCACTGGTTCGGATAAAATCATCGTAAGAAATACCCAGCTTTTCCCACAGAAGTTTGAAGTTTTCCACTATCCCGGTAACATACTCCAGCGGAGAAAGACCATTTTCTTCGGCTTTTCTTTGTATCTTCTGCCCATGTTCGTCCGAACCGGTGACAAATAAAACATTGTCGCCGACCAGCCTCCTGTAGCGGGCGATAGCGTCGGCCACCGTGGTGCAGTAGGCGTGTCCGATGTGCAGTTTGTCGCTGGGGTAATAAATGGGGGTGGTTATATAAAAATTCTTCTTTGCCATAAGTCTTCCTCCCGTGCCGGAGCACTTAAAAGTCCGTGTTCAATACATTTGTATAGGCGACCAGTACGCAGTTACTCAGATAAGCCGTCGCCGAACCAACAAACAGCCACAGCCATAGCGGGTCGATGAGCAGTTGACCGTACATGAGATAGTTCGCGCTCAGCTTGAGCCCCCAGATGGTCGCGATCAGAGTAAATAAGCTTATACTTTCCCGCCGGTAAGCCATTTTCCAGGAAAATGACTGGGCGGGTTTTGTCCAGTTAGAAAATGCCGGAAAAAAGGCGGGAGTACGTTCGGCCCAATCCACATACGCCTGTCCAAATTTGCCGCGCAGGAATTTTTCCTCAGCCAGTATTATACGCTCATGGTACAAGGCAAAAACCGGTATGTAGAGCGCTATCAGCCACCAGTTTTGCACAAACAGCACTGGCGCCAAAAATGTAAAAAAATTGCCAAAATATACCGGATTGCGCATTATCGAATACATACCGGTGGTATTTAAGCGTTCGGCATAAGGCGTGTCTGTTCCCCGCCCTGTGGTGCCATGAGAAACAAAGGAAACAGTCATTATACGTATAACTATCCCTATCAAACCAACAAACAGGCAAAACATAGCGTCGGGAAAATCGTCCAGATTTTTGTTGTAAAGAGGATAGTCAAGGTATTGGGTAAGAAAAGCGGCGCCCAGGAAAATAAGTGGCAAATAGCCGCGCCACCGGAAAAGGAATCCTCCAGAGTGTTCGAGTTTTTCACTTAACAGCATCTAACGTCTCCTTTACTTCACATACTATATTTTTTGGCTGCTCTCTTGCAAAAGCTCCTGATAAAGCTGCCGCTTGGATATACCATACTTTTTGGCGATCTGCTTTATGGTCTCTTTTTTATCCGAACCTTCTGCAATAAGACGGCTGGCGGCTTCCAGTGCGGAAATATTCGGTTCCGCGGCGAGCTGCACATCCGCCCCGCCTATGACCAGCGTAAACTCTCCGCGCGGCGGTTTGACGTCCAGCCAAGTAAGCGCCTCTGTGACCGTGCCGCGGAAAAACTCTTCATACAGCTTGGTCAGCTCCCGCGCCAATACTATCTTCCGGTCGCCCCAGCCTTCTCTTATGTCCCGTAGCACATCTTTTATCCGGTGCGGCGCTTCATAGAAAATGATCGTATGGGGCATATCCTTCCAGTCTTCCAGCTTTTCCCGCCGGTGCTTTTTGGTCTTAGGCAAAAAACCGCCGAAAAAAAACGGTGTCGTCGGCAACCCGGAGGCTACCAGAGCGGTCAAGACTGCATTTGCTCCCGGCAGAGGCACTACCTCTATACCTTCGGCTATCGCCATGACCACCAGCGCTTCACCCGGATCCGCGATGCCGGGGTAACCGGCATCGCTCACCAATACTATATCCGCGCCTTCTCTTAGCTTGTCCAGCAAAATCGGCCCGGCGGCATCTTTGTTGTGCTCATGATAGCCAAACAGCTTCCCTTCCGCTCCCAAATGGTTAAGCAGTTTACGGGTATGCCTGGTGTCTTCGGCCGCTACCAGCGGAGCTGCGCGCAACGCTTTGGCCGCGCGCAGCGTGATATCGTCGAGGTTGCCGATGGGCGTGGCACACAAAAAAAGTTTCCCTTTTTTCTCCATAATTACCTCATCCATCCACACTGCCTGATATATCATAACAGGCCAGCAGTTCTTTTGTATGGCTGCCGTCTTTATTATACACCACCAAAGAAGGCAGGACATTAAGTCCAGGCCGGGCGCCTTTTATCGCTTCCAGCAAAAAAGCGGTGGGCGCTTTATCCTGATATGGCTGCACAAATTGCAAGCGTTTTGGCTCAAGCCTATATTCCCGGCAAACCGCCAGTAGTTCGGGCAACCGTTCGGGAAGCTGCACCAGGCAAAATTTCCCGCGGTATTTGAGCAGCCAGGCGGCAGCGAAGATAAAGTCTTGGGTTTCCCCAGCCAATTCATGGCAGGCTGGCGCGAGTTCACCTTTGCGCAAACGCCCCTTACCGGCCGGCCGGTAAGGAGGATTCGCCACTACCAGATCAAATCCGCCCGGCGGAAAAGCCTTGCGCACATCCCGTACATCAGCGTTAATTATATTCACGCGATCAGAAAGGTTGTTCAAGCGGACATTCCGTGAGCACAACTCCGCCAGCAGCGGATCGAGTTCGAGGCCAGTCACCGAGCAGTTATGGCGGGCACACAAAAGCAGGGATACTGCCCCTGTGCCGGTACCCAGCTCCGCTACTTGCGATGCCCTGCGTAAAATGGGAAAAGCCGCCAGTAAGACGGCATCCATAGTAAAGCAAAAATGGTCGGTTCTTTGCAGGATCGGCCAGCCGTTTGGCAGTTCGTCCCGCCGCTCCAGGCTAGAGGATAACATTGTCCGAGCCCTCGGCGCTGGTGATCTCGTCCCACGACACGGTGACGGTATTGTCTTCCGTGAGTTTTACTTCGGCGGTACGGCTCGCTTTGTGCAAAGAAGTTACCGTTCCTTCACCCAACGGCGTCAGTACTCGTTCGCCCGTCTTGGGCAACGACTCGCCGCGATCGCGTCCTTTACAGTTGTCGCAGGATTTATTGCGCGAATATAGATGATTTTCATATTTGAGGCAACACATCAGCCTGCTGCAAATGCCGGATATTTTCGCCGGGTTGAGCGACAGGTTCTGATCCTTGGCCATCCTGATGGACACCGGTTCAAAATCGCCGAGAAAAGTCGCGCAGCACAGCGGGCGCCCGCAGCAGCCGATCCCGTTGAGCATTTTCGCTTCATCGCGTACGCCGATCTGCCTGAGTTCGATGCGCGTACGAAAAACCGCTGCCAAGTCTTTGACCAACTCGCGAAAATCTATCCGCCCTTCGGCAGTGAAGTAGAAGATTACCTTGTTAACGTCAAATGTAAACTCTACATCCACCAGGCGCATCGGCAGGTTATGTGCTTTTATTTTTTCTTCACAAACCGCGAACGCCTCTTTTTCCCGCGCCTTGTTTTCCGCAAATTTCCTGGCGTCGTCCGCCGTGGCTTTCCTCAACACCGGTTTGAGCGGCTGGACGATCTTTTTGTCCTCTACTTCACGCGGCCCTATCACCACTTCGCCGTATTCCATGCCGCGGACAGTTTCCACTATGGCAAAATCACCCTTTTGGGCGCCGCTGTCCACCGGGTCGAAATAATATATCTTGGCGGCTTTTTTAAACCTTATGCCGATTACTGTTACCACTTTCTTCCTCCACTCGGGCGCTTAAATTATTAACGCCTATTTATTTATAAACTACTCAACTTCGGTCAGGGCGATATAAAGCCCCTCCATAGCCAAGCGTATGTTAGCTGCATTTTTAATGGCTGCCCAGGTATCCTGCGCGTTTTTTACGATTAATTCAAGGTTTTTTATCGAAAGTACGCTCAAAAGTTCCCTTATCTCGGTTTCCTTTTCTTTGTGCCACACGCTGTTGAGTCGGCCCAGTCTGACTTGCCAGGCATCGCGGGCCAGAGTGACGATAAATTCGCAAATTAGCAGTGCCTGCTCACGTTCGATTTTCTCTATATAGCCATCGAACAGGACTTCTTTTTTGCCTGTCAAAGTGCACCGTAAAAAAAATAACGCTTCTTCCCTTTTTTCCAGTATGCCGGGATCGGAGTACTGGAGGGCTCGTCCGGGTGATCCATCGGCCAGGGCTGCCGCAGCGCGTGCAGTCTCTGCCGACACTCCCTTTTCTGTCAAAAAAACCACTATTTCCTCTTCCGACAGTGGCTGCATATCAAGCGTCACCACCCGGGACAGGATAGTCGGAAGAAGCTTGTCTGACGCGTCGGCCGTCAAGACAAATATCCAGTTAGCCGGCGGGTCTTCCAGCAGTTTCAGAAGGCTGTTGGACGCCTGCACAGTAAGAAGTTCCATGCCGTCCACCACGGCTACCCGCTGTTCGGATAAACGCGGCTGGAATGCAGCTTCCCTGATCAGGTCTTTTATCTGGTCGATACCGATGCTGTCTTTTCGAACCTCTGAGTCTTTTTTAAGTTCCGGCTGGATAAAAAAGTAGTCAGGATGGCTGCCTTCGCGCAGTCGGCGGCAATTTATACATTGCCCGCAGGCGCTGTCACCCTGTCCACACAAAAGCGCCGCGGTAAACACCCCGGCCAGGGAACGTTTACCTATCCCTCCGGGCCCTGCCAGCAATACCGCATGCGGCCGCCGCTTTGCGACGAGCAGTTTTTGCAGGAAAACTTTTGTTGTCCGGTTGCCAATTATATCCTGCCAGACCATGCGACTCTCCTATATATATAAATCTACCAGCATGCCGCGTATAGCACCTAAGCGTTCCATAATGGACAGCTGGCGCTCCTGCCCGACCCTGACGTCCTCGGTCAGGCCGGCCAGTTCGTCATCCACCTTTTTGATGACTGAATACATCTTCTGGCGGCCACGGTTGTCCCAGCCCAATTTAGCTTCCAGTGTATATGAACGGTTGACCGCTTCTCCGATAAAGCTGCGCACCATATTACGGTACGAGCGCAGTTCGCCGTAGGTCGGGTTTTGGCTGAGTTTTGCCCCTTGTTCGTTGATTTTTTCCAGCAATTTATCCAGCCGTTCACGGTAATTGTCGTCGACGCTTTTCGCCAGTTCCGCACCAAATGGTTTTTGCGGCTGTTGTGCGTGATCTATCGTGTCGCGTTCGCCAGGTATCGACGCATCGCGAATACCGCCTGTCGGGGAATGGATCTTCATGTTGTCCTCCTTGCCGGCCCTTGCCGGGGTGTTTATCTTCCGGGGATACGCTTATCGGCGAACACCCTTATCTCACTTTGTATATCGTCTACTTCCCGCGCGGCGTTAACTACCACCATCCGGGCTGGATGCTCCCGGGCCAAAGTCAGAAATCCTTCCCGCACAGTATCTTGAAACGCCATGCCCAATTTTTCCATGCGGTCGGCCTCGCCACGCCCGGCCATACGCCTGAACAACTCTTCCACCGGCGCGTCCAGTACGATTGTCAGGTCAGGCTGAAGTCCCCCGGTGGAAAAGGCGTCGATCGCTGCCAACGTATCAATCGGCAAACCCCTGGCTATGCCCTGATAAACCAGGGTAGAATCGCTGAACCGGTCACATAAAACTACCTTTCCAGCCCGCATCGCCGGCAAAACTTTTTTGTCAACATGTTCTGCCCGTACCGCAAGATAAAGTAACGCCTCGGCGTGTGCGCCCATATCGCAGCCCGGATCCAGGAGTATCTCTCTGACCCGTTCTCCTGTCATAGTACCACCAGGTTCCCGAGTCACAACGACCTCTTGCCCCTGCTGTTGCAGATATTCTGCCAGGCGGGCTATCTGAGTCGTCTTTCCGACCCCGTCGGCGCCTTCGAAAGTTATAAAAAACCCGGGGTATTTATTGTTTGTCATCATCTAACACCACATTGATATATTTTGGGCCTTCCCGGCCGCTTCCGGCCATATAAGCCAGGCAGTAATCCACAACACTGGGGCTTATCCGCTCACCAGGCAATACCAGCGGTATGCCGGGCGGGTAAAAAGTGATCTCTTCCGCCGCGACCCTGTCGACGGCTTCTATCAAAGGTATGCGCTGCGATTTTTTCTGAAATGCCGCCCTCGGCGTCAAGGCCGCTTCAGGTTTAGGCATATCACAAAACATAACCGCGGGGGCGCCTTTGTGCGGCCGGGCGGCGATTTTCTTCAAAGCCTCTTCAGCGTTCCGTATGCCCGGTTCAGCGTCTGCATAAGTAACGAGAAACAAAACGTTTTCCTGATCGGCCAGTTCAACGGCGATTTTTTCTTTGCGCAGAAGATCGGCGACCGCAAATCCGGACAAACCCATTTCTCTTACATTTATCAGCACTTTAGTTTCGTCAAGATCGTATGGCCCGGCGCTATTTATATATTCACGCGCCAGCAAGCGCAGCCCCGTTATTCCGCCCACTGCACTGCGCAGCAGACCGACGGCATAAAGTGCCTGCTCCAGCATCTCTTTACTGTATACCGCTAGCTGGTAGCAAGCGGCGTCCAAAGAGGCCAACAGTATTTGATTGGGGCTGGTCGTCGTTAGCATGCTCATGGCGCGGGCAACTTTGTCATGGGCGATCCGCGGCCCCTGTATATGCAACAGGGAGCATTGCGTAAGCGCCCCGAGTATTTTGTGTGTGCTTTGCGCGGCGGCATCCGCGCCCGCCTGCAACGCCGACCCGGGCAGGCGGCTGTCAAAACCCAGATGGGCGCCGTGCGCCTCGTCCACCAGCAGCAACGCGCCATTTTTGTGTACGATCTTTGCGATAGCCTTAAGGTCTGCCACCACGCCGTAATAACTCGGACTGGTCAGTAAAACCGCTTTTATATCAGGCTGCCTGGCAAAGGCATCTGCTATGTCCTCCGGCGAAGGCTGCAACGGGATGCCAAACTCCGTATCAAACTCCGGCCATAAATATATTGGCCGGGCATCTGCTATCATCAGGCCTCCGATGATCGAACGATGCGCGTTGCGCGGCAGGAGCAGCTTGTCACCCTCTTGCAGAGTTCCTAGGAGCATAGCCTGCAAAGCGCCGCTGGTGCCATTTACAGCAAAAAAACTGTGCCCCGCACCGTAAACCTCAGCCGCAAGTTCCTGAGCCGCCAGTAAAAGTGTTTCCGGCTTGTGCAAGTCGTCGAGCTCGTTCATCAGCGAAACATCTATCGCAAAAACATCTTCGAACAGCGCGGCAAATTGTGGCAAAATGCCCCGACCTCCTTTGTGGCCGGGCGTATGAAAAGGATATACATTTTCTTTTTGATAGGCTAAAAGAGCGGACACAAAAGGCAAGCCATGCCGCAACGCCCGCACCCCCTCGAATCTACACCACCAAAAATAATAAAAGCCTATTTTATTATTTTAACATAGTATGTATTTTCTAACAACAAAAGAAAAACCTTTGCCGGCAGGGATAATTGTCCACGCCCGCAAAGGTCTCTGAAATTGTCATATTGGCCAAAACTCAGACCGCCGGAGCAAAGCAGAGTTCCGACAAACCCAGTTGTTCGCTGACCTCTTCCCAAACCACGGTTTGCGCTCTCGAAAAACCGTTAAAAGTAGTGGCCGATGCTGAGGAATACGCGCCACAAGCCGGCACTAAAAGTATATCTTCCATCGCCAGCGGCACAGTCAAACGCTCACAGGCGATTACATCAAGCGAATCGCAACTAGGTCCGGCAAAAGTAGCCGGTATGGCTATGCCTTCTTTAAAGCTGATAAAATCATAAGCCCAGTGGTCAAACAGCACGCCAGAAAAGGTCCCGTATACTCCCTCATCAAGAAAATACCATGCTTGGTCATTGCGTTCGGTCACACCGATGACTTTAGTAATCATATTCACCGCAGTCGCGCAGATAAAACGGCCGGGCTCCGACCATATCTCCGTCTCCGAGAAAAGTTCTTCTATTTTATCGTTTATTTCAGTAAACATTTCGTCGGCGTCTACATCCTCCACCAAACTGGGAACAGGATAGCCGCCGCCAATATCCAGCACCTTAAGGTCATATCCGGCAGCCCGCGCCTGATCAAACAACTCTCGGCACTGGGTCAGGGCGCGGATATACGGTTCTGCCGAAGTAGTCTGGCTGCCGACATGGAAACATAGCCCCACTGGATTCAGCCCTACATCGCCAGCCAGTTTCAAGAGAGATACCGTTTCAGAGGGCGACGCACCAAATTTTTTGTTCAGATCAACCAAAGCACCCGTATTATCTATACGCACCCGGAGAAGCACCGAAGCGCCCGGACAGGACTGGGCAATTTTGGTCAGTTCACTGGCGCTGTCAAAAGTAAATCTCGTAACACCAGCCTCGCGGCAGGCGTCAAGACCGGCAGCGGTTTTAAAGGGATTGGCATACAGCAGGCGATGGCCTTCTATACCCATAGCACTCAGTTCTTTTATCTCCCCGTCGGATGCTACGTCGAAGCTGCCGCCCAAAGCGGAGATCCTCTCCACTATGCGGGAGTCGGGGTTTGCTTTCACTGCGTAGTGTATTTTTACGCGCGGCATGTGCGACTTCAGAAAACTATAGTTATTCTCGATCTGTTCGAGCGATAAGACTAAAAGCGGCGTGCCACAGGCATCCGCAAGACATTCTACCGCATTACGCGACAAACGAAAATAACTGTTGTTTTTCATGGCCACTCTCCCCTAAATCAAAATCGTTGTTTAGCAACATTGACCGTAATGTTTAATATCATAATAGATTGTACCACAAAACGAGGAAAGTGCAATAGGCAAAAAAAAATTTTTTAACACGCAATTTATTCAGTATTCACCTGGCGAAACGTGTTTTTTATCTAAACAGCCGCTTTTGTTTTTTATCTTGCGGCAAAAACACACTGCCGCCCCGGTCGGGGCGGCAGTTTAAGCGTTTTTACATTACTTTATCACGTCTACGCCCATATAAGGCCGCAAAACTTCCGGTATTACCACCGAGCCGTCAGGTTGTTGGCAGTTTTCCAAAATAGCCGAGACCGTACGTCCGATAGCCAGCCCCGAGCCGTTCAGGGTATGCACATATTCCGGTTTGGCCTTGCTGTCACGCCTAAAGCGTATATCGGCTCGGCGAGCCTGAAAGTCCTCGAAATTCGAACAGGAAGATATTTCCCGGTAGCAGCCCTGACTGGGCAGCCAAACTTCTATATCGTAAGTCATGGCGGAGGTGAAACCCATATCGCCCGTGCAAAGTTTGATGACGCGGTACGGCAAATCTAGCAGTTGCAGCACTTTTTCCGCGTTGGCGGTAAGTTGTTCCAGTTCGTCATAGGAGTTTTCCGGCAGGGTGAATTTTACCAATTCCACCTTGTTGAACTGATGCTGGCGAATCAGGCCGCGCGTGTCTCGCCCGGCGGCTCCGGCTTCGCTCCTGAAACAGGCGCTGTAAGCCACATAGTGAAGCGGCAGCTCGGCAACAGGCATTATCTCGCCGCGGTGTAGATTGGTCACCGGCACTTCGGCTGTCGGTATGAGGAAATAGTCAAGACCCTCCAGTTTAAAAGCGTCTGCTTCAAATTTCGGCAGTTGCCCGGTGCCGGTCATGCTCTCCCGGTTGACGATAAAGGGTGGGAAAAACTCCGTATAACCGTGCTCCCTGGTATGTAGGTCCAGCATAAAGTTGATCAAAGAACGCTCAAGACGTGCGCCCAAGCCGCGATAAAAGGTAAAGCGCGCTCCGGTTACTTTAGCCGCCCGTTCAAAATCAAGGATATTGAGCTTTTCACCGATCTCCCAGTGACCTTTCGGCTCAAAGAAAAACTGCGTCGGCTCGCCCCACTTGCGCATCTCTGCGTTGTCATGCTCGTCTTTGCCCACCGGCACGCTTTTATGCGGCAGATTGGGTATATTCATCACCAGCGCGGTCAGCTGTTCCTCCATTTCGCGTAGTTGACCGTCAAGTGCGGCTATCTTGTCGCCCACGGCCCGCATGGCCGCTATTTTATCATCTGCGTCCCCACCGGCTTTTTTGATCTGGCTGATCTCTTGGGACGCCTGGTTGCGTTCGCTTTTTAATGCCTCCACCGCGGTCAGTATGCCCCGGCGGTCTTTTTCTAGCTGCAAAAAACCGTCCAGCGCCAGAGGCATATTGCGGTTTTTCAGCGCGTCTTCCACAACCTTAGTATTTTCCCTGATAAACTTGATATCCAGCATAACGGTCTCCTCTCGCTGCACAACTGACTATTTTTCATTTTACCATAAAACCATTATTTGTGTTCAACATTAAAGCAAAAGCAGGATAGTAAAAATTTCTCCCGAATTATTATATCCGAAATCAATTGTATGGGGTGAAGTGTATGGAACTTTTTCCCGAAGCGGACACGCTCGATGAACTGGGCCGACAACTCTGCGGCTGCACTGCCTGCGAACTGCGGGCGGAATGCATCGCGCCGGTCGGCTGGTACGGCAACCCCGACAGCCCACTTGTTATCGTGGGCGAAGGTCCCGGCATGGTGGAAGACCAACACGGTTGCCCGCTGATCGGCCCTTCCGGGCAACTTCTGAACAAGGCGCTGGCCTCTTTGGGGGTAACGCGCGACCGTGTGCTTACGACCAATACGATAAAATGTCGGCCGAAAAACAATAAAACACCTAATATTGTCTCGGCGGCCTTTTGCGCTGACCGCTGGCTGGAAAAAGAGCTGGCCATCATCAACCCGGCGGTAGTGGTCGCCCTTGGCAGTGTGGCCATGCACTATCTCGACCACCCGGATAAACGCATTACCAAAGACCGGGGGCGTTGGTTTACCACCAAAGGCGGTATCCCGGCCATCACCACCTACCACCCTGCCTATCTGTTGCGTCTCAGTGGCGACAGCTTAAAACAGTCCAAGTGGGAGGTCTATTATGATCTGAAAGCGGCATTGGAAAAATGCCAAGCCGAGCGGCCGGGCTATGTGTTCGCCAGCGATCCGCCACCCGACCTGTTCGAGATATTTCCTAAGCGCCGCTGACCGGTTTTTGTGCCAAAAAGGCGACCGCGCTCAGCGCCGCGACTTGCCCCTGCCCGGCGGCCCGGTTGATCTGCCAGGGGCGGCCCGTACAATCCCCGGCAGCAAATACACCCGGTATACTGCTTTTCATGTCGATATCGACTTTTATCAGTTTTTCCGACAATTCGAGCGTCGGAAGTATGCTTTCCAACGGTTCGCTGTCACGGAAGATAAATACCCCGTCTACTTGTTCCCGGCCGTTTCCCGTTTCTATCTCCTGCACGCTGTCTTGCCCGATTATGGCAAGCGGCGTGCTTTTTATTATGCGCAGGTTGGCTTTTTTCGGATATTCTCCTTTATAAAGCGGTATATACAGCACTTCGGTACAAATATCCGCCAAAAACTCCGTTTCTTCTTCGCTTTCCGGCAGGCTGGCGATCACCGCCACCTTTTTACCTTTGAAAAACATCCCGTCGCAGGTAGCGCAATAACTCACCCCACGGCCCAATAGCTCGCTTTCACCGGGATACTGCTGGCCGGACGGCGCGCCGGTGGTGATGATGACCGCTCCCGCCCGATAGGTATTTTGGCCGGTCATGATGGTAAATTCATCGCCCGGGAAAATATTTACGACTTTCTCTTCGATGATATCCGGTTGGCGGCTTTGCACCTGCTTGACGAAAGCCTCCATCAGTTCTTTGCCGCTGAGTGAGGGCAGCCCAAGGTAGTTATCTATCTGATGCGCCTTACTGAGTTTCGGACTGAAACCGCGCGGTTCAAATAGCGCCACCGTCTTGTTGCGCGCCCGGGCGGTCAAAGCCGCGGATAGCCCGGCGGGCCCTCCGCCGATGATAGCTATATCGTACATGATACACCACCTTTTTTCTTAAGCTTTGCTTTTGTAAAAATCTTCCATGAACTGCGCCAGTTTTTCGCAGCCGTCAAGCGGCATGGCATTGTACATAGAGATACGCATACCGCCGACCGAGCGGTGCCCTTTGACCCCGACGAAGCCTTTGGCTTGCGCCTGGCGAACAAATTCTTCCTCAAGCTTTTCGTCCGGCAACCGGAAAGTAGCGTTCATTATGGAGCGGCTGTCCGGCTCGGCATGCCCGCGGAAAAATCCCGGATGGCGGTCTATCGCGTCATAGATAAATGCGGCTTTTTTACGGTTGTGCTCGCCCATGGCGGCCAATCCGCCTTTTTCTTTCAGCCATTTGAGCACTTTGGCCACAAAATATACGGCGAATACCGGCGGGGTATTGTACAGTGAATCGTTTTTCGCGTAGCTGGCATAACTGAATACTTCCGGCAAAGTTGCCGGGCTGCGCGCCAGAAGATCTTTTTTGACGATGACCACCGTTACTCCGGCCGGGCCGAGGTTTTTTTGTGCTCCGGCGTAAATAAGGGAAAACTGGTCGGCCGCAAACGGCTGACTGAGAAAGTCGGACGACATATCGGCGACCAGCGTTTTTACGCCAAAATGCGGATAGTCACGCCAGGCCGTCCCATAGATGGTATTGTTAGTCGTTATGTGTACATAGTCTGGGTCTGGGCTAAAATCCAGTTCACTTATTTGCGGTACCCGCCTGAAACCTCCGGCGGCCAGGTCGGCGGCGACGTGCGTTTTACCCACTCGTTGTGCCTGCTGCCAGGCTTTTTGGGCGAACATGCCGGTGACCACATAGTCGGCGGTCTGTCCGGCCCCCAAAAGGTTCATCGGCACAAGTGAAAACTGAGTGGTGGCGCCGCCAGTCATAAAGAGTACCCGGTAGTCGTCTGCGAGGCCCAATAGTTCTTTTAGATCTTTTTCCGCCTGTGCGTTCAGTTCTTCATAGGGTGGCGTGCGGTGGCTCATCTCTATGATGGACATGCCGCTTTGCTGGTAGTCTAAAAACTCCGCCCGCACTTCTTCGAGTATCTCTATCGGCAAAGTAGCCGGGCCGGCGCTGAAATTATATATTCTTGCCATATATTGTACCACCTTTTATTTGCAATATTCTTCTTCAATAAGATGCACCGCCATCGCGTCACGCAGTTTTGGTTCGAACCAGGTGGATTTAGGCGGCATGATCTCCCCGGAGTCTGCTATCGCCATAAGCTCCCGCATAGAAGTTGGGTAAAGAGCGAAAGCTACGGCAAACGCGCCGCTATCTACAAGTTTTTTTAGTTCACCGAGACCGCGGATACCGCCGACAAAACCTATCCGTTGGTCGGTGCGCGGGTCTTTGATGCCTAAAACAGGGCACAGAAGATTGTTTTGCAGTATGCTCACATCGAGAGCACCAACCGGGTCTTTCCCGTCAAAACTATCGGTTTTGGCAGAAAGTTTGTACCAGTCGCCCGCCAGGTACATGGCAAAATCGTGCAAAGCGGGCGGCTTGCCCTGGGCAGGCAATTTTTCGACTAAAAACCGTTCGCCCGTTTTTTTCAAAAATTCTTCGGCAGAAAGCCCGGCCAAATCTTTTACCACCCGGTTATAGTCGAGTATCTGCATCATATTATCGGGAAAAATCACGGAGAGAAAATAGTTGTATTCTTCCTCGCCGGTATGCGCCGGATTATTGGCCCGGCACAGATCGGCCACCCGGAGCGCCGCCGCTGAACGATGGTGTCCGTCCGCAATATAAAGCGCGTCCACGGCGGCGAAAACCGCCCTGATAACCGCTATATCTTCTGCGCTGTCCACCACGTAAAGCGTATGGGATATGCCGTCATCAGCTTTAAAAGCATAGACAGGCCGCGTTCTGGCGACGATATCGGCGATGATGCGGTCGATCGCCGGAACCGCTTTATAGGTGAGAAAGACCGCCCCGGTCTGGGCCGCCGTATACTTGATATGCCGCACGCGGTCGTCTTCCTTGTCCGGTCGGGTCAGTTCATGTTTTTTTATTTTCCCCTGGCGGTACTCCTCCACCGAGGCGGCGGCTACCAAACCGATTTGTTCGTGGACGCCCATATTTTGCTTATACACATAAAAATACGGGTTTTCGTCCACCGACATTTGCCCGTTGAGCTGATAGCCTCCGATATTTTCACGGGCTCTTTGATAAACGGCCTCGGAATGGGCGTCTATACCTTGCGGCAAGTCTGCCTCCGACTTCGTGACCCGCAAAAAACTCAACGGATTGTTCGCCAGTATGGCGCGGGCTTCTTCGGTATCCATAACATCATAGGGCAGAGCGGCGATGTTTTCCGCCAGTTCCGCCTGCGGGCGCAATGCCCGGAAAGGTCTTATATCGGACAAAGTATTCTCTCCCCTCGTTAGCTGATATACATTAATATTAACAAAAAACTTCTCTTTAAACAACAATGCTACAGCATTTTCTTGCACTTGCCACTGCATTATTGTATTATATTTGTAACGCAAGCTTAAAGAGCCAAGGTGTATTTTTCTGTGCCTAGCACAGCGGCCTGGCACAGAAAGAAGTGAAACAACTATGGAAAACATCAACCTCCCGGAAATCAGCAAGATCGTTGCCGAGACCATCGGCCAGCGCGGGGCGTTCCTTACGGTCGCCAACCGTGACCGCCAAAACGTCATGACCATCGGCTGGGGCAGCATCGGCTATATGTGGGGACTACCCGTATTTACTGTGATGGTGCGCCAGTCCCGGCATACTTATACCCTTTTGGAGCCTAGCGACCATTTCACCGCCAGCGTGCCGTTGACCGATGAGTACAAAGCAGCTTTGGCGCTGTGTGGCACCCGTAGCGGTCGCTATGTGAATAAATTCGCCGTCGGCGACATCCATACCCTGCCGGCTGTGTCCGTGCCCGTACCGGTTATAGAAGGGCAGTTCCTCCAGATAGAATGCCGTACTGTCTACCACCAGCCTATGCAAAAAACTACTTTGGAAAGCAGTCTGGCGGAAAAATGGTACAGCGATGAAGATATGCACATTATGTTTTATGGTGAGATTCTAGCGGCTTATAAGACTGAGTGAGCTATAAACAAACAAATGTGAGGTGGGCAACATGGCTAAACTGACCTTTCTCGGTAGTGGCGACGCTTTCGGCAGCGGAGGGCGGCTGCAGACATCCATGCTTGTGGAATCCGGCGGCGACTCTTTTTTGATAGACTGCGGCTGTACGGTCATGATTGGGATAAGAAAGTTTGCCGTCGATCCCAACACCATTTCTACTATCTTTATTTCTCATCTGCACGGCGACCATTTTGGCGGCATACCTTTTTTTATCCTGGATGCCCAGCTGGTCAGCAAGCGCACCGCACCGCTCGCCATATACGGTCCGCCCGGCTGCAAAGAGCGCATACTGTCCGCCATGGATACATTCTTTCCCGGTTCGGCCGGCAGCGCGAAAAAATTTGAATTTACCATAAACGAGCTGCAGCCGGAAGAATCTTCGCAAGCGGGAAATATCAGCGTCACCTGTTACGCCGTGGAACACCCGAGCGGCAGCCCGTCACTGGCTCTGCGCATAATAACAGACGGGAAAATTCTGGCCTATACTGGTGATACCAACTGGATCGATAAACTCTCCGAATGTGGAAAAAATGCGGATATCTTTGTCGCGGAAGCCTACTACTTTGACCGCAAGGTGAAGTTCCACCTGGATCTTGATTCTTTATCCGCACATCTGGAGGATATAGACCCCAAAAAACTTGTGCTCACCCATATGAGCGCCGAAATGCTGGGACGCCTCGACAACGAACTCAAAGGTTTTCACTGCGCGCATGATGGATTGGCAATAGAATTTTGAACGATAAAGCAGCCCGCGAATAACTCGCGGGCTGTTGCTATTTGACTTTATGTATATCGCGGTTGCCACCCAGCCGCCACAGGCTGATATTGGATTCCCCTGCCGCTTTGGCCAAAGATATCCAATAGTTAAGTGTTTCCCTGTCGGCATACCATACGGTATATGCCCTGCCGTCAAGAACATAATCAAAAACCAGACATTGACTTTCTTTATCGCGCTTAGGCGTAGCCTCATTTTCCACCGCCAGTGAGGCCGCTTCCTTTTCGGTCAAAAAGCGGTTGCTCTTAATGCTTTTCAGTTCCCATATACAACCTCCGGTAGAAAAGGCAACGGAACGGGTGGCAGGAAGGGTAGCAATATTTTTCAGTACCCGCTGGATAAAGGTCTTATTGGCTTTAGGGCCGGGTGTAATACTATGCGTACCGTGGTAATTGTAGAACATCACCACATACTCCGGGCCTTCGATAAAGTTTATCCTGGCAAACGGCGTACTCGGTTCCAAAACTACCCGCAGTTTAAGATTTTTCGCTTTGGCCCGCTCATACAAACGCGGGATAAACTTCAAAAAACCCTCACTTACCCTTGCGTCTTTCCAGATAGTTTCATAGTCTATCTCCACGCCATCGCATTTGGCCGCAGAAGTCAACGCCAGGATTTCGGCTATATGCTTATCCATTGCCTGTTCACTGGCAAAAACTTTCCGCAGAACGCCCAGGTCTTTCAGTAGCATTTTGTCTTCGCCGACTTGCTGGTCATTGACAAACGTCAGGTATTTTTCATAATCCGTCCGACCGCCGGTCTGCCTAAGCGCCTCCGTTAAATCGTCCGGAATGCACAATTGGCCGCCCTGATCAAAACCTACCGCAAAATAGCTAAGTTTGCGCAGGTCTTGCAAACCCTTCACTTCACGCACCGCATCAGGAACATCCCAATAAGCCAGCCAGGCTGATATTTGCGCCGAAGCCGCGGTGTTATTAATCACCGCGGCTTGGCTATCGTGGTTGCAACCGGCCAAAAGAATGACCATGCAAATTATTGTGATAAATTTGCTTTTTTGGTATTTTTCCATCTTCATAAAACACAGACGCTCCCACATCACATATTATCGATGAACCATTCCAAAAGAGCGTTCCACTTTTCTATTACGTTTTTCTTTATAGCCTCCCAGCCCTGAAGGCGACCGTCGTATACAGGCTGTTCTTTGTCTGCCGACAACAGATTGGTTATGATGAGTTTTTCAAATACGCCGTCATACACATCGTCAGCCAAATTTCTCTGGTTCCAGCCGTAAAAGCCTCCCCATGCGGATTCTAAAGCAATACCACCGGCCCGGGCGTGAGATATCGACAATTCTTGAACCGCTGTCCTACCATTCAAAGCTACCGTCAGTTTATCGTCTTTTACCAGTATATCCATCTGGCGGTCGCCTTTTTCATGTATGCTCAAGAGTGGTACATAGGGCTTTTCACCATCCGTTACACTCATCGGCTGTTCTTTTTTCTTTTCTTCCAGCCTGTTATGGTATATCTCGGCTCGTTTAGCCGAGGCGGCATAGCGCCTGAAGGTCGATAACGCCTCTTCTTCGGCCTCTTTTTTATCCTCCGCCACGGACAAAACCGTCTTGCCGTCAAATTCATCAAGATTCAGCTTGAATAGCTCGCGGTGCACGCCATACGCTCGTTCAGTAACATACAGGGTATTATTCAAAAGATAGATGGACAGGCAGTTGGTCAGCGCCTCATCGGCCCGCAGATATATTTTCTGCAAACCCATCTTGTTGCCCAAAAGACGGACGGATATTTTTATATCCCGTTCGCTTTTTCCGTCTTTAAGAAAGGCCAAACCATCGTCCCGGGGCAGTGCGGTCAAAACAAGCGTTTCTTCGTCACTACGCGCTTCCAATGCGCCTTTTTTCAAATTCCACAAGGCATGCTGTTTTTCATCGCCTTTGACAAACGGCAAGTCATCTTTTGTATCGTCTTTTATGCGCATCAACACGTGATTGGGATACCAGTAAGCTTGCGGCTGCATCCTCGTAAGGTCATAAATGCTGCTTTTCTTTTCATTTAAAGCAAAGCCTTCGCGGTTGAAATTCATTGCGAACATTTGCTTCATCCAATATTCGTTAACCGCGCTGACCTTGTCATTATTGCCGAAGCTGCCGGTATTGGAATGCATAAGCACATACATTTCCGGCACAAAACCCAAGCCCTTCTGGTATACTTCCTGCATAAGCTCGTAGTCATAGGAAATGCGGTCTTTCATTTTATTATAGCTTTCCTTCGGTACACCATACTCATCACGAATGTAATCCATCAAAAAGTGGTTATAACGGCGGCTGAGATATCGGGCTACCATGCTGTATTCGAGAGGCGACATTTCCCCGAGATAGTTATCATAACGGTCAAATACATTTATATATGCCAAACGGTAGCCGTTGGTGCCAATATCCCAAAAGGTAGTCTTTTTCAGTTCCAGTAACTCATCAGGCAGCAAAAATTTCGGGTCGCGATGTTCAAATTTTTCGCCGTAAATCATCACATTGGCCTGAAAATTCAAATTTTCCAGGGTTTTTTGCGCAAATATCGCTGTATCGCGCCGTCCGTCTTCAAACATCAAAACCAGCGATCTGGGCGGCAATAATTTGCCCTGATTATAATAGTCCTTGATGTCTTTTTGAGTTATAGTCACATATCCGGCCTGTTTAAGCGCATAAAGATGCTCATACAGGCGTTCACTGCCGATAAGCGGCTGTTTTCCGTGTTTCTCTACACCAAAATAGGATAAGGCCACAAATCCCCTATCGGTTATATAGGCAGTATCTTTTTCAGTATAAGGCTGGTGTACGGTAAAAGTATACAACTCTCTTATAATGACTACCGCTAAAATCGCCAACACCAAAAGTTGTATTATCACACTTATCCGTTTACCATTATTCTTTTTCCTGGTATATTCTGAATCTACTAACCCCATTGTATCATCCTTTATTATGACTTTTGCTGTTCAGCTATATCGGCCGGAGTCATGCGCGTCCCCCAGGTCGACTTCCAGAAAGTAAACCAAGCGACCGGCATCTGCCATAAAAGTACTGCTTCATAATACAGGCAGAACCATAGGCCATATATCCAGGTAGAGCTTTTGCGCAAAAACAACTGCGCCATGCTCATAAGAAATGCCATCAAAAACAGCCCTACGACAAACGTCAGTGGGAAAACCCTGTGTAGCAAAGGTATGTATATCAGGTTATAAATAACGATGATCGGAGCTAAAAACGGCACTACCAAGCCCATATAGAAAAATAGGGCCATAAAAGGTTCTTTTTTCCACATGTATCGGGCCGCAATCAGTGACTCTCTAAGCCAGGAGCGTTTCCAACGCATCTGCTGCTTTAAAAATACCCGGTGGGTATTGGGCACTATCGTGGCGCAGGTGGCCGTATCCTGATAGCAGGTACGGTCATAGCGCAGGATGAAGTTGGTCATGCTGCGGTCGTCGCCGAAAGTTGCTTTTTCTCCGAGAAACTTCTGGTTAATCCATTCATCCATATACCGGAGCAAAAGGTCTTTGCGGTAACAGGAAAGCGGCCCCGACAAACAGGTCACCGCGTCAAAATAACTCTCGGCGGCTTTCATTACCCTAAACGCGATATAATATCTCACTGTCTGCATCTTGGTAAGCGCGTTGGTATAAGCGTTGGCCACGTCAGTACGCCCGGATACGCCGCCCATCTCGGCATCCCTGAAAGGCTGGACGATGTTACGTATAGCAAAAGGATCGAGAAAGCTATCCGAATCCACAACTGTTACCAATTCCTTGGTGGACATCTCAACGCCTTTGGCCAGAGCGTCACGTTTACCGGCATTCTCCGGCAAACGGTAGTATTTTACACGTCCGTCGACCTCATGCCTGGCCTCTCTTACTTTCAGGTCTTCGACCAGTTCCACTATCTTTGCATACGATGCGTCTGCCGAACAGTCGTCTATTACTACGATTTCCAGCTGTTCGACCGGATAGTCCTGATTGACACAGCTTAGTATGGTCTTTTGTATCCAGTCTTCTTCATTAAAGCAGGGAATGATGATAGTCACCCCGGGAGTATAGTCTTTTTTGATAAATACAGGCCGGTAAAAAGCTCCGAACAGATAGCGGCTGAGCAAAAAAGTCGCCGCCACGATACTGTATGCGTAAAGCGCCTTATTAAACTGAAAATACAATACGCTCTCCGCCCGCATCAACATGATGAACGCGGTCGCAAGGAATAGGAAGAAAGACGCGGCCGACAGCATATACCAGTTTTTGTGCTTAGTAGCATATTGCGCCAGCGTTTCATGAAATTCCATCCCGCAACAGCCCTGCCCCGCGCCATTGATAAAGGCTCGTACGCAGTTAGCGCCCATATTCACTTTCATTTCATAGCCTTCCGGCAAAGCGCCGGGAGTTATCTCAAATTTCAGGTTTATCCTGTCCGCGTCTGCCTGTTTTAGCAATTCCGCGCCGGTTTTGCCGACTTCTGCCAGTAGGCCCGTGGTAGACAAGTCTGTGCACCGGCCTACACATTTACGCTTAGAACCCTTAACGTAAAATTCAATAGATACCGGTATATTGACAAGATAACGACGCCCCAGAGAGTCGTGCATTATCGCCTCTTCCGCGCTGACTTCTCTGCCGCCGGTATCTGCTACCATACGACGGCGGTCAAGATTTGTGCGCACGGCCTCCTTGTCCGGTACCTTGGACAAGCGGCGACGATCCTCTTTATGCACAGGTAAAATATCAGCATTCTTTTTTAACTCAGCAGGAATTAAACCAGCCATTTGGGACCTCCCCCCACTTCATTCTTTCCATACCCAGTGCGGTAAGCAGTTATTATTTGAGCGGTTTAAAAGGCTTACTTTGGTCATAATCAGCTGTCAGATAATCCGTCAGACGCCCGGTTCTAAATTTGGTCGGATCAGAATCGGCTTTTCTGTCATTAATCGTAAGCAGTATATCGAGGGCAATCGCCGTGTATTTTGTTGCATCACCCATGTGCATGACTATCGTTGCGCCTTTTTGCAGACGACCGTGCTTATCGTATATGCCATATTTCAGATTGTTCACTACCTCTTCAGCACTTGCCGCCATATAGTCTTTGGTGCTATAAGAGCCTGAAACTATCCATTCATAGCTATTGTCAAACAAAGCCTCGAAACCCTGTTTGCTGATAGCCAGTGTGGGCGGGCGAAACAACCTGGTCAAAGACGGTTTCCCGTTTACAATAACGTCGCCGGTAATTTCCTCTAGAACCTTATAAGAACGCGCATAGTCGGCGTATAATTCTTCCCGGGTCTGCGATGGTATTTGCCGGCCGGTTTTGGGATCGCGTACCGCCATGGGTTTGTGCAAATCGGAGTGGCTGGCTATCTCATGCCCATCAAGGGCAATCCGGCGCAAAATATTGCTGGTCGGCGGCACTGTGCGGGTTATAATGAAAAAAGTCGCAGTAGCATTATGCTTCTTTAAAACATACAACAATTTATTGAGCGACGCTTCTGAACCCCAATCGTCAAAACTCAGGAAAATCACATTGTCATTGGTGTGCACTGTACCGGTTTTATCCAGGCGCCGAATGGACATCTTGGAAAAACCAATAATACGGTCGCCTTCATCAACTTCAAAATTACCCAGATATCGTTTTCTGGCCGCCTCTATAAAATTACTATCGTTCACGGTAAAAGTATGCGCTCCGCTACGCAGGTTATGAGGTATTTTATCTTTGTCCACCGGGATGGTGTATTGTTCTTGTTTATTACTTAATATAGCGCCTATCGGTTTTATTTCCATCTGCGTATCATTTTTGGGATTGATCTGCGGGTTATCATACACCGTGGAAAAAGCGATGTTGTCTACTCTTTGCTTTTTCACCATTTCCATTACTTTCCCGACCAGGGTATTATCAGTATAAAAGTCCAAGCGGAAATAGATTATTTGTCCACGCATAAAGGCATAGTCAAATTGTCCGAACAATTCTGAAACTACTTGTTCGGGTGATTTATAGTCCTTGTGTTTGCTTTGTACGATATTGTAGGCCTGCCCGATCAATACGCAGTTTTCCGCGGCTATGGCTGCTTTAGTCGTATCGGGGATCGCGCCGGAAGACTGGCGGACCAGATTGGCAGTAACGCCAAACTGATTTCGTAAAAAAGCACGCAAATCAACCAGTTCCTTACGCGCCTCAGCAACTGTTTCGGGCGGATTGGCCCGCATAGATACGCCTATTTCATGTCCATTACGGATGATACTCTTTACCGTATCGGGATATCTGCGCATTTCCTGTTCAGTTACAAAAAATGTCGCTTTGATATCCATTTTTTGCAATTTATTCAAAATATCGCCAACGGCCACCCTGTCACTCAAACCGCCGAAAGAAAAAGACATTGCGCGTTCGGCAGTAAGTATAGTGTGTATTTCTTCCGGATGTACCGGGGCGCCCTCGGCAGCGAATGCCGTACGGGAACTAAACAAGGCCTCTACTTCATCCCTCAGCGCGCTCAATAAAACCGTCAGTTTATCAAAGGGAGCCGCGGCAACTCTGGTTTTAGCCACATCTTCCACGTAAACGGTAGTATAGTTGGCGTTTTTTAAATCGACCAGTACCTTCTCCACTGTAGCGATGATTACTTTGTTTTTGTTGTCGCCGACTTTAGGCAAAGGCTTCAGTCCGGGTTTTTTATCTATTTCCGGACGCAGGTTGCTTACTTCCGGCTCTAAAACGATAGGTTCAGGATTTACTTCAAGCCGCACGGAGACAATACTGCCCGGACGCACCCTGCCGGCAATACCATCTGCGGCCCCGGGGATTGTGGCGTCTATTACCACATCGCTTTTCACAACGCCGTTAAATCCGCAGGCTTTGGCTGCCAGCAGAACTGCATCGGTGTATTGCGTGTTATTGCATTTTAAAAGGTTGGCTTTATTGTCCGTAGTTACAGTGATTATTTTCTGCGCCTGACAAAAATCCCTGACCATTCTTTCCGGGGGAAGTTGTTCCATGTGCGGGATGCCGGAAAGTGTATAGTTTTCTACCTTATAGCCTTCCTTATTTATGCTGACTACAGCCTGCGGGTCCTCTACAGTCTGTAGGCCATCTACAAAAAAGGTCGCCTTTAAATTATGGGTCTTTAAAAGATCCAATATTTTCAGCATAGTAGTGCGGTCAGAAAGGCCGTCAAAAGTAATGGCTATATTGCGCTGTCCACCATAAATACCGCTAATGACACCAGCTTTCTCATTGCTGCTGCGCAGTTTGGAATGGGCTTCTGCAATCTCTTTATCAGCATTATATTCATCTGTAAGATCGGTCATATTTCGATATGTAACACTTACCGGCGGGATAAAAAGATCCCTGAACAAAAATACCATTACCGATAAGCAAACACAGGCCATCAGGGCAAGCACGAACACAATCTTTTTATTCATAATACACACCTCATAAATCGGCTTCCCAACAAGGATCTGTTTTCAAACAATCATGAACCGTTCCAGTTTAAAATATTTAAATACTTGGATATAACCGCTATTTATTTTTTTTAAACGGTTTGCTTTGATCATAGTCTTCTGTCAGATAATCCGACAAACGCCCGGTTTTAAATTTAGTAGGATCAGAATCAGCTTTTTTGTCATTTATTGATAACATTATATCCACGGCAATCGGCGTATATTTTGAAGTGTCACTCATGTGCATAACTATCGTGGCGCCTTTTTGCAAACGGCCTCGCCGATCGTATATGCCATATTTCAGCCTATTCACTAATTCCTTGACGCTTGGAGCAACATAATCCTGCGAACTATAAGAGCCCGACACGATCCACTCGTATCCAGTCTCAAACAACGCCTCAAAACCCATCTTGCTGATAGCCAAGGTAGGCGGACGGAATAGTCTGGTAAGAGGTGACTTTCCGTTCACAATCACATCACCGGTGACATCTTGTAACCTCTGGTAGGACAAGGCTAAGTCAGCCAGATATTCTTCTTTGGTTTGCGTGGGCATTTGCCTGCCTGATTTTGGGTCACGCACCACCATGGGTTTGTGCTGGTCGGAGTGGCTTGCTATTTCATGTCCGTCAAGCGCTATCTGCCGCAACAGATTGGTGCTGGTCGGCACCGTGCGGGTTATGACGAAGAAAGTTGCGGTAGCATTGTGTTTTTTCAAAACATACAGCAGTTTACTGATCGCCGCCTCAGAACCCCAGTCATCAAAACTTAAGAAAACGACATTGTCGTTCGTATGCACCGTGCCGCTTTTATCCAGTCGGCGTATGGCCGTACGCGCAAAACCAAGTACGCGGTCATCTTCGGTAACTGTATGCGTACCTAAATAGCGCTTCCGGGCAACAGACAAAAAGTTGGCGTCGTTTACAGTGACGGCATGCACATCACTGCGCAGATTATACGGCACTTTCTCCTTGTCTACTGGCAGGGTATAGCGGTACTGGGTATTATTAAGAATAGCCCCAACGGGTTTTATTTTCATTTGCGTATCGTTGGCGGGATTGATCACGGGGTTGTCGTACACAGTCGAGAAAGCTATGTTATCGATTTTTACCCGTTTCACGGCTTCCATTACTTCCCCGGCAAGATTTTTGTTGGTATAAAAATCCAGGCGGAAATATACTATGTGGCCGCGCATCAAAGAGTAGACAAACTTACCAAACAGCTCCGGCATGACCTCTTCAGCCGAGTTATAATCCTTATGCTTGCTTTGCACTATATTATATGATTGTCCGACCAAAACGCAATTTTCCGCAGCGATCGCTGCTCTGGTAGTATCAGAAACAGCGCCGGAAGCCTGGCGAACCAAGTTAGTAGTAACGCCAAACTGTTTTTGTAAAAGGTTCCGCAAGTCAACTAATTCCTTGCGCGCGCCATCTGCCGTATCAGAAGTTTGCGAACGCAAAGCAACGCCCATCTCGTGGCCGTTTTGAATAATTTTTCTTATTGTATCCGGATACCTTCTCATTTCCTGATCAGTAACAAAAAAAGTTGCCTTTATATCCAGTTCGTTTAGCCTTTGCAGGATATCATCAACCACCTCTTTTTGCGTCAAACCGCCAAAAGCAAATGCAAGCGCCTTTTCTGTGGTCAAAATGACTCTGACTTCTTCCGCTTTAACGGCCTCGGTTTCGGCAGCCGCCGCACTGCGGCAGCCAAGCAGTCCTTGTCCGCTACTTGCGAACAAGCAAACACAGATCATTAATGCAAGCATAGATAAAACTCTTAGTTTATTCATGTAAACCCCCGGCACTATTACAGGCTCCAGTAAGAGTAGCCCTGCCCTTCTATCGTTTTTGGATCAAACATACTTTTTACATCTATCAATACATTTTTTTCTCCCGCTTTTTTGGGCCTAAACAAAGCGGCAATATCCTTCATGCCCATAGCGGCAAATTCATCGTGCGCCACCAAAAAGATCAGGCAATCAGCATTTTTTACATCTTTTAACCCGATCAGCGGAAAATCATATTCACTGGCGTATTCGGCTTTATCAACTGCCGGATCCACGATCTTTACTTTTATGCCATAAGTAGCCAGATGTCGCACTACTTCCATGGCCTTGGAGTTGCGGATATCCGGGCAGTTTTCTTTAAATGTAGCGCCCAGAACATATATATTGGCTTTATTCACATCTTTTTTAGCTTGGATCATCTTTTTGATGATGCTCTCGGCCACAAACACCGGCATACCATCGTTGACCTTACGACCGGCCGCTATTATCTGTGAGTGGTAGCCGAGTATTTCAGCTTTATAAATAAAGTAATAAGGGTCTACACCGATACAGTGGCCGCCTACCAGTCCAGGATAAAAGCCTAAAGCGTTCCACTTTGTGTTCATCGCCTCTATGACGTCTTTAGTGTTTATGCCCATCCGGTCAAATGTCATGGCCAGTTCATTGATGAACGCGATATTGATATCGCGTTGGGCGTTTTCCACCAGCTTAGCCGCCTCGGCCACTTTTATAGTAGCCGCCTTATACACGCCAGCCTCTATTACCAATTCATAAATAGCCGCCACATTCTCAAGGGTCTCTTTATCCATGCCGGAGACTATTTTTTTTATGTTCTCAAGGCGGTGCACCTTATCGCCGGGATTGATACGTTCAGGAGAGTAGGCGATTTTAAAATCTTTGCCGCATTTTAGGCCCGACGCTTTCTCCAAAATAGGAACGCAAACATCTTCGGTCACACCTGGGTACACAGTAGATTCAAATACTACGATGCTTCCCTGGGCGAGATTTTTACCAACAAGCTCACTGGCGCTTATCACCGGAACAAGATTAGGTGTCTTGTCTTCATTGATCGGTGTCGGTACAGCAACGATAATCACCCGGGCTTTTTTAAGGCTGGTCGGATCAGTAGTAAACTTCAAAGACGTTTGTTGTATTTTTTCATCGCCGATTTCCTGGGTGGGATCTATTCCCTTCCTGTACGTAGCTACTTTTTCCTTATTGACGTCAAAGCCTATAGTCTTTACTTTGTCGGCAAAAGCGACGGCCAGCGGCAAACCTACATAACCAAGGCCGACAACAGCCAGATAATCTTTTTTATTTTTTACGGCTTCGTAAACATTTAGTTTCATAAAAATAGCATCGCCTTTTCAAAAATTCCTTTGACACCACTAAAAATCTTACTTTAAAAATAATAACTGACGCTCGTCCAGATACGCTTACCGTTTTCGCCGGTTATCTTGTCGTCCAGATCATAATACTCAAGGCTGCCGACAACATTACTGTAGAAACTATAGTACAAACCCACGCCATAGCCTTTAAAACCTTGCATATATGGGCCCCAGCCATTCATACCGTGGGCAATATATGTGTGTTGCGGTTGATCGTAGTACTTGAAGAACAAGCCATAGCTGCGAGCCATCCAGCTCTTGAAGTTGCCATAACCCAAACTCAGCACATAGCCATTTTTATTGCCTTCTGCGTCTCCCAAACTGGCTCCCAGATACATGGCCCCAACAGATATATTGCTGAAGTGATAATTACCGCCCAGGCTCACTATGGTATTATTGCGTCCATCGCCATAGCCAATGTCATAGTTGTATATGCCCGCTTCGAGGTCATAGTCCATTGCCTTATAGCGTGCGGTAGCTACCACTGTGCTGTCACTGGCATTAGTTTGGCCATAAGCCAAAGTATAGGTGACAGGATCCCCCGCACGGAACCTTACGCCTTCAAAACCGCTGTCATAAATATTGCCTTCTGCCATCAGATAGCCAAATTTACCACCCCAGGCCGTGCCTACTCCTAACGGCCCGGTCACATACCAGCGGGAAAAATCTGTTCCATTATCGTAGTTTAATATATCTATATGCTGTTCCCCCATAGCATACAGGCTCCACCCTTTTCCCAGCGGAGCAGCCACACCGAAATAAAGACGTATACCCGATTGATCCCGGTCGTACCGCGGACTGCCGCTACCAGACGCGTAGTGGTAGCGGATCTCGCCAAATACACGAAATCTGTCTTCCGCGTCTGTGATACCTTTGACTCGTCCGATCATAGACGGATCGCTGATCAGGGCATCATAAGTCTCCCGGTCGATAAGCGGGGAATGAGGTGTGCTTTTTTTGTCATACGGCTGATTTGGGGATGTTGCGCCCCCCGTGTTAGCAGATGCCCCTGTATTGGGCATGTTGGCGGTAGACTCACTGGGAGTTGCCGCGCCGCCCGCACCCTGATGTACATCTGCCGCACGCATCCCGTCATCCGACATGCCGCCACTGAGCGGAGCGGCTTTAGCCACATTTACCCAAATACCACTTGCAGCATAAACAGTGATAAAAACAGTAAAGACGCTTGCCAGTAACACTTTCAAAGTTTTGTCCATTTCGTGTTTCACCATCCTGATAAAGGATATCCCGTCCATTAGAATACTAATCATTTCAATTTACAGATAGTTTTTGGAGTTCAGTTATTTGTGTTTCAGTAACAATACAGGCAAATCTGTATGGTAAAACATAACATTTTTAGTCGTTATTCGCACAAGTTGTATATATAAACTATCACAAGCACCCCTTTACGTCAAGATATTTGTGGTTGTAAGCACCGGTTTTGTCCTGTGTATCCTGCTTTAATAAAACATGATGTATCATAAGCGTCATTTCCCCGCATTCAGGCTCTTTTTGCCGGTTTTATACGATTGCGCATTTCTATTCCTTGACAACAGGCGGCCCAAAATTCATACTTCGGCCCTTTTCATCCATAACTATATACAAGCCGGCACCTCCGTTATCAGGCGCGCCATATTCCATATGGACTTTTTGGGCCAGGCGCAGATTTTGCAGAACATCTACTGTTGTGCTATATATACTCGCCAGTTTTTCGTCCGATACCGGCTGGGGAAATTTTCTGCGTCCCCGGAAACCAAACACCCTTAAGTTATATTGCTGCCAAAGATACATAGCTACAAACACTGTTGCCGACAACATCAGCATAAATAAAATCACTTCCACCGTCTGCTCGAAATACTGTCGGGAAAAAAGATGTTCGTAAAGATATATCCCCGTCAAACTCCACAGAGAGATAGTTGTCATTATCGTAAACAAGGTAAGGATAAAACTGAAAAACAGCTTTATTGTCCACTCGGTTTTTTTCCTTACTTCCGGCAGTTTTTCCTGGTCGTTTATAAGTTTATTTCTGTGTTTTCCTGAAAAAACCCTTTTGCGCTGCAATATTCCCCGGTCAGGGCTGACCCACAAAGAGGTCTGTCCAAATTTTTTACTCAGGCCTTTCGGCAAAGCACAAATGGTAGCAAAAGCATTGAACATCCAGTAAAAAACCGGGTACCAGATCACCCAAAAATACGTGGGCAATATCTTATGGTCATACCGCATATCAATACAGATGCTGGCCGCGAACTGTATAAGGCAGGCCAGCGCCACCATACAGCCGTTCCAACTGGCAAATACTCCATCGTTTCTGCCGGTGAAAAAAGCCCAGAGCCAGTAAACAGCTATAAGCAAAAAAGAACAGCTCCAAAAAATACTGAGCAGGTAATCAATATAAACAGGCCAAATACGCCTCTGGCGCCAATCCGTCCAAACATCACGGTGCCTTCTTATTGCCTCAATGCTCCCTTGCGCCCAGCGCAACCGCTGCCCCCACAGCCCGGAAAGCGTTTCCGGCACTAGTATCCAGCCTACTGCGTTAGCTTCATACCGTATGTCCCAAAAGCGTTTTTCCAGCTTCCACGTAATATCTATATCCTCGGTGACCATGTCGAAGCTCCAAAAACCTACGTCAACCAATGCTTCTCTCCGAAAAGCTCCAATAACGCCGGAAATCGTCAGAAGTTTTCCTAAAATGCGCTGTGCCCGCTTGATAAGTCCTATAACACTCGTATATTCCGCGGTCTGCAGTTGCGCCAGCAGGGACGTCCTGTTCCTGACGTGAGGATTACCGGTGACCGCGCCCGCCCTAGGAAAATTGATAAAATGCCAGGCTATCCAATAAATAGCCGGTTTATCAATTATACAATCTGCGTCTATCGTAACAATAACTTCGCCTGTGCTCATAAGAAAAGCATTGTTCATACCGTTGGCTTTCCCCATGTTTTGTTTTAGATGCAACACGCGCACCATTTCGTGTTGCCGCGATAAGCTGTCGGCTATTTCAGCCGTGCCGTCAATACTGGCATCATTGATGATGATGATTTCAAGGTTGGGATATTCCGATTCCACAACAGCTTTCACGGTTTCTTCGAGTTGCCCGGCTTCATTGCGCGCCGGGATCAGCACGGAGACCATGGGCGCGTAGCGCAGTTTAGGAAAGTCCGCTTTTCCTTTTTCCTGCCGAAAGTAGAAAAACAGCCCGCCAATAACCCAGGTCAAGCTCATAACCACAGGATAGTAGAACACATATGTCCCTATCCAGAGCATTACATCGGTAAAAATTGCCGTCATGCCATGGCCTCCTGAAATTTTACAGCAACTGTTTTAACAAAGCACCTTTATAATAAAGCCATGCGACAAAACCAGAGACAAAACCCGAAGACAGCGCAAGAACGACAGCTATAATCCAACCCAGCCAACCAAACCATGATAAAACCGCTTGCAAACAATTGCACACTATGGCACCGGCCACCAGCGACAAAAAGTAGTGCAACAGCTGGTTTGTGTCAGTATACAAGATATATATCGCCAATAATACGCAAAACAAAAAACTCGCATAATTGCTCCAGGTGCAAAGACCATCCACAGCTTTCATCTGCCGTTTGCCTCTTGCGGCAAAAAGGTCTGACGCAACGAAAAAACCTATCACAAAGCCGGCGGCCGCTAAAGCCGGAGGAAAACCTTGCAGAAAATCTACAATCACTGAACCATACGGGATTTGTTCGAAAAAAACAAATAGTTTTCGTAGTGTCTCTGTCATAGCCAACACCCCTGCATATTAATATCGACAAAATATCCCAAAATCAATACTAAGTTTTTCGTTTTTTCAAAATTTTTTCTTGCTATATATTATATCTTTATTTTCTATAAATAGAAAGCGGCGATTCTTTATTTATCAAGAACCGCCGTTGTTTTATCGTTTGCCTATTTTTACCTGATGTATCGGGTTGCCAAATACCCCGTGCGCGCACTCCATCACCGCTTCGCTAAGGGTCGGATGCGGGTGTATGGTATGAGCCAGTTCTCCCGCGGTAAGTTTATGTACAACCGCCACAGTCCCTTCCATGATAAGGTCGCTGGCATGAGGCCCCATGATATGCAGACCAAGCACTACACCGTTATCTTTATGGACTACCATCTTGACAAACCCTTCTGTCTCGCCGAGCGATACCGCCTTGCAGTTGCCGGCAAAATTCATCCTCGATACAGCCACCGGCAGTCCGGCTTCCACCGCCTGCTGTTCGGTCAGCCCCACACAAGCCACCTCCGGTGCGGTAAAAATACAGGCGGGGATGTTGTCAAAATCCATGACAGCTTCTTTGCCACAGGCATTTTCTGCCGCCACCATACCCGCGCCGGATGCGGCATGCGCTAGTTGCAGCCGCCCTGTCACGTCACCCACTGCATAAATGCCGCTGATATTTGTTTGCATGCGGCGATCTACTTCTATCCCCTTTTTACCAAAAGTCACACCAGCTTCTGCAAGTCCTAGGTCTTCCAGCACCGGGATCCGCCCGGTCGCCATAAGCACTTTCTCCGCAGCCAGCACCTGTTCTTCCCTGGCGTCTTCCAGTAAAATTTCCACGCCGCTGCCATTAGGACGGAACTCTTTTACTTTAGCGGAAATAAGGAGCTTGATCCCCTGTTTTTTTAAAGATGCGCCCAGACGGTTCACTATATCTCGATCCACTCCCGGCAATATGGAGGACAGCAACTCCACTACCGTTACCTGACAGCCAAAAGATTGCAAAAAAACTGCAAATTCCAGTCCAACTACGCCGCCACCGACTATTACGACGCTCGCTGGCATTTTTTCCATATGTAAAAGCCCGTCGCTGTCCACTACACCGGGTAATTCGCTGCCCGGGATAGGCGGCTTGGCCGGTTTTGAACCGGTGGCGATTATAATATTGGCGGCCGTTACTTCTTCTAGCCCCGTGGCTGTGCTTATCTTTATCTTTTTATCGCCGGCCAGCCTGGCTCGCCCCTTTAAGAGCTGTATGCCGTTAGACTTAACCAGACTAGCTATACCGGCGCGCAACTGATTCACTACTTTTTGCTTGCGGCGCATAACGGCGGAAAAATCATAAGAAATCCCCCCCGCCGACAGGCCAAATTCCGCGCAGTTTTTCAAATCGCGCCATTTAGCGGCGCTATCAAGCAGCGCTTTGGTCGGCACGCAGCCCCGGTTAAGGCAAGTGCCGCCAAGATCACCTTCTTCGATGAGCACTGTTTTAGCGCCCAGTTGGGCTGCGCGTATCGCTGCCACATAGCCGCCAGGCCCGCCACCGATCACGGCGACATCATATTCCATCACTTACCTCCATCGTCATTCCGCCCATGCCATCTGACCACCGGTTTTCGCGCCGCGGTCGCTTCGTCCAGTCGGCGCACCACCGTGGTGTGAGGTGCACTTTTTACTGTATCCGGCTCACTGGCCGCTTCTTTTGCTATTTCCAGCATTGCGCCTATAAAGCCGTCCAGCGTTTCCTTGCTTTCCGTCTCCGTCGGTTCTATCATCAAAGCCTCCTCTACGATCAACGGAAAATAAATGGTCGGCGGATGATAGCCATAATCCAGCAAACGTTTGGCTATGTCAAGGGTCTTTACGCCAAATTCTTTTTGCTTTTTGGAGGTTAGTACGCATTCATGCATACAATAGCGGTCAAACGGCGAATCAAAAGCCTCTTTCAGACGGCTCAAGCAATAATTGGCATTTAAAACTGCATCCTCGCTGGCCTGTTTCAGTCCGTCCCCGCCCATAGCCCGTATATAGGCATAGGCACGCACGATCACACCGAAATTGCCGTTAAAAGCATGTACCCGCCCGATAGACAAAGGACGGTCATCGTCGAACGAATAGTTGTTTCCCTCTTTTTTGACGACTGGCGCTGGCAAGAACGGCTCCAGCGCATTTTTCACGCCGATCGGCCCGGAGCCCGGACCACCACCGCCGTGTGGAGTACTGAATGTCTTGTGCAAGTTGAAATGCACCACGTCAAAACCCATATCGCCAGGCCGCACCAAACCCATGATGGCGTTGGCGTTAGCGCCGTCATAGTACAAAAGTCCGCCCGCCTGGTGCACGATATCGGCAATCTCTTTAATATTGCTTTCAAACAATCCGAGGGTGCTTGGATTAGTAAGCATAAGTGCCGCAGTATCTTTACCCACAGCGTTTTTCAAGGCATCGAGGTCTATCGACCCGTCCGGGAAAGATTTTATTTCCACTGTTTCAAGGCCGCAGACCGTGGCAGTAGCCGGGTTGGTGCCATGCGCAGAGTCGGGTACGATCACTTTGGTGCGCAGGTCGCTTCTGTGGCGGTGGTAAGCTTTTATCAGTTTGAGTCCGGTCAGTTCGCCGTGCGCCCCCGCCGCCGGCTGCAAGCTAACTGCGTCCATACCGGCAATCTCCACCAGGTAGCGCTGCATATCATAAAGCAGTCCGAGTACACCTTGCGACAGCTCTTCCGGCTGCAAGGGATGCGCCAGCGCAAAGCCCGGCAGACGGCTGGCAACTTCGTTGATTTTAGGATTGTACTTCATAGTGCAGGAGCCTAGAGGATAAAATCCGGCATCCAGACCAAAATTGCGCTGGGAAAGGTTGGTATAGTGGCGCACCAGGTCAAGCTGGCTGAGTTCCGGCAACTCCGGCGCCTGTTCACGTAAAAAAGCGGGCGGCAGAAATTCCGTAAGTTTTCTCTCCGGCACATCACATGCGGGAAGGTCTACCGCGACGCGCCCAGGGCGGCTGAGTTCAAAGACCAGAGCTTTTTCTTGTTTCATAGCAGCGCCCCCAATCTCCCGGCCAGGTCATCGATATCTTCTTTGCTCCGGTTTTCCGTTACGCAAACCAGCATGCAATCGGACAGTTCGGGATAGTATCCACCCAAGTCCAACCCGCCGATAATCCTGTCTTTTAGTAACTGCTTGTTGACTTCCGTCACCGTTTTAGGCAGTTTTATGACAAACTCCTTAAAGAAGGGCGCTTTAAACAACAATTCGCATCCCGGCAGCGCGGCCAGTTTTTCCGCCGCATAGTGCGCTTTTTGGAGCGACAGGGCAGCTATTGTGCCCAACCCCGCTTTGCCCACGGCACTCATGTAAACGGCCGCCGCTAACGCGCACAAGGCCTGATTGGAGCAAATGTTGGAATTAGCTTTTTCCCGTCTTATATGTTGCTCGCGCGCCTGCAAGGTCAGCACAAAACCGCGTTTTCCCTCTATATCAGTAGTTTGACCGACAATACGTCCGGGCATTTTGCGCATAAGTTTTTCCGTGCTGGCAAAAAAACCTACTCCCGGCCCGCCAAAGCTTGCCGCAATACCCAACGGCTGACCTTCGCCAACCACTATATCCGCGCCCAGCACACCCGGTGCGGCAAGAAGGCCCAGCGCTACCGGGTCGGCCACCACGATGAGGAGCGCCCCTTTGGCATGCGCCGCTTCGGCCAGTTTTTTTACGTCTTCCACACAGCCAAAAAAATTCGGACTTTGTATAATAAGGGCAGCCGTATTTTCATTTACTTCGTCCACCAGAGAGGTGGCTCCGTCGGTGTATCCCGCTTCAATGACCGAAAGATCCAGGTCGCGGGCATAAGTGCCCAGTATCGTCCGATAGTGCGGGTGCACGGCCTTGGCTACCACCAGATTTGCACGCTTGGTTTGCGCAGCGGCCATCATAGCGGCTTCGGCCATAGCAGTACCTCCATCGTACATGGACGCATTGGCCACTTGCATACCGGTGAGCGATGCAATCATGCTCTGATATTCCCACAACGCCTGCAGATAGCCTTGTGAAACTTCCGGCTGGTACTGGGTGTAGGCGGTATAAAATTCCGAGCGGCTGAGTATGCTGTCTATAACCACCGGCACATAATGGTCATAAGCACCGGCGCCCAAAAAACAGACATATTCGCGAAAGTTCGCATTTTTAGCCGCCAATTCGCCTAAATGTTTTAAAAGGGCAGCTTCATCCATTTTCTCCGGTAAGTCCAGTGGCCGGTTAAACAGAAGATTGTCCGGCACATCCGAAAACAGCTCCCGTACATTGGCCGCACCGATAGTGTCCAGCATGGCCTGCCGGTCTTCACCGGTATGGGGTAAATAGCTCCAACCCATCAATGCCCCTCCTTTTCACAAAACTCCCCGTATGCGGCATCGTCCAAAAGATCCGACAGGTCTTCCTCCGGTTGCATTTCCACTACGACTATCCAGCCTTCGCCATAAGCATCCTGATTGATAGTTTCCGGAGCGTCGGCCAGCTTGCCGTTTACATCTTTGACCACGCCGCTTACCGGGGCATAAATGTCAGATACCGCTTTTACCGATTCGACTACGGCAAACTCTTTGCCTTTTTCGATTACACGGCCCGCTTCCGGCAAATCGACAAATACTACGTCGCCCAGTTGCGACTGGGCAAAATCCGTGATGCCGATAGTGGCTGTATTGCCTTCTACCCTGACCCACTCGTGGTCTTTGGAGTATTTCAGTTCTTTAGGTGTGTTCATGTTTATTTCCCCTCTCTTTTGTAGAATGGCTTGGCGATAATTTCCGCCGCCGCCAGCTTTCCGCGAATTTCTATGTTTATGGCCTGTCCGGGCTGGCCGTATTCTTTGGCGATAAGAGCCAGGCCAAGGTTTTTGCCCACAGTAGGCGCCACCGAACCGGTCGTAACCCAGCCGATAACTTTTCCATCCACCAGCACCGGATAATCGGCGCGGGCGATCCCTCGGTCGACCATAGCGAATCCGGCTATGCGGCGACTAACGCCGTCTTTTTTTTGCGCGGCCAGAACTTCCTTGCCGGTAAAATCACCTTTATCGGGTTTGACAAACATACCTATCCCCGCTTCGACCGGTGTTATTTCCGGCGACAGTTCATGGCCGTACAGCGGCAGGCAGGCCTCAAAACGCAACGTATCCCGGCAGCCGAGCCCGGCTGGCAATATGCCGTCCGACGCGCCTGCCTCCAAAATGGCGTGCCAAAGCGGTACAACATCATCATTGCGGCAATATATCTCAAAGCCGTCTTCCCCGGTATAGCCCGTCCTTGACAGCATAACACTGGCGCCCGCCACCTGTGCTGCTGTCAAAAAGCGGTAATAGCCCACTTCCGGCAACTCTGCCGCAGTAAGTGTACCCAGAATTTTTTCCGCCAATGGCCCCTGCAAAGCCAAAAGGGCGGTCTGCTCGGAAAGGTTTTCCAGTTCCACGGAAAAACCTTCTTTGTTATCATTCAGCCAGCCCCAGTCCTTTTCCATGTTGCCAGCGTTTACTACCAAAAAGTAGTGCCCGTCAGCAATCTTATAGATCAAAAGGTCATCCACCGTACCGCCGTCAGGATAACACATCGGCGTATATTGTACCTGCCCTTCATCCATGGCGCCGACATCATTGGTAACGACTTTTTGCAAAAAAGCCAGAGCGTCTTTTCCTTTAACGCTAAATTCGCCCATATGCGAAACATCAAACAGACCGGCTTTTTTCCTGACGGCATGGTGTTCTTCTATGATGCCGCTATACTGCACCGGCATCAGCCAGCCGCCGAACTCCACGATTTTCGCGCCCGCCTCAACGTGTGTTTGATAAAGGGGCGTCTTTTTCCCTTCCATGTAAATACCCTCCTCATAACTATTTTTCTCATTGACCGATCCGTAAAACAAAAAAGACAAAGCAAAATAATATTATTCTCTTTGTCTCTGTCTTGGTTACCTGAGAGATTTGCCTGTGGCTCCCCTTCGGCGACGCTGTTGAGCGTACTCTCCAGAGTTTGGTCTGATAGAGGTTCTTTTACCTGAGAGTTTGGACAAAGTTCTTGCTCCTTCGGCGCCGCGCGCTGCGGTCTCTCCCTCCACCTTCATTCCCGCGCATATTTTGTTTTAAAAATCTTTTTATTGTCTTTAATTCGCCTATAATGCTTTTTTTCCTTCTAAAAGTTTTTCGATAGCAAAAACTTCTCTGATTTTATGTTAAAATTAGATTATGTATTTTATAAATTTTTTAACACGCCGAAAGGATAGCTGTTAAATGAACATACTAGACAAACTGCACGATTTGTTCGGTTCTTCCGAAGCCGAAAAACTGCCCAAAAAAAATTTGGACGAGGGGGAAAAAGCCGCTCCTCAAACACTATACCGTTTTCAGGATTTCACCTCTCAGGAAATAAACCAGCTGTTTGTCGATATGCTCCGGCCTGCCGAAGCGTTCGTGAAAAATATCGATATACAGTTACTGCCTGACGAACAGCTTATGTATGCCCGCATAGAGCTGGAGTCTTTCCTCAGCCCTTTGAGTTTTGTCAGCAAGACCCGCCTGGTCGACGTGTGGCACGACAACTGGACCAGCACTGCTGTCCTCGAATTGACAGATATAAATATACACATTATTTCGCTTTTGCCCAAAGCCCTACAACGGTGGTGCGGCGAAAACATCATCCGACTGATAGGTTTTTTCAGTAGCCTTTTCCAGTACGGTGAAAAACAGAAAGCGCGTTTTTATTTGCAAGATAAGATGATTTATATAGATTTCCGACCCTGGCTACAAAACTATTTTAAAAAGACAGATAATAGCTTTGAGCCCTCGTCGAAATGGCTGGCCCATATGTTTCCATCCTGTGACAATTCACGCGCCAAAGGCTGGCGCTACATACAAAACCACATAATATTCGGCGCAGAGATCAGCGGCTACACTACCGCGTTTTTGCGACTATATATATACCGCATGCCGGCCTCTGTCTATAAAAATACCGACCTGGAACTGCAACGGGCAAGCGCCTATGGCAAACGTTCCCTTTTGAGCAGTTGGCTGGAGTGGTCTTTTGCCGTATCCACTTCTTTTCTCTTGGTTGGTTTCCTCGTGCCGTTCGGCATGGCTTATGTAAACCTGCAGCCGATAAATTTTGACAATTTGTTTTCTATACCCTTTATCCTGCTATACAATACCTTTATAGTATTCATCCCGCTCATCATGTTCCGCATCGTTTTGATGCCTATGCGCCGTGTTTGGGCTTCCCGACAGGGTGACATAGATATACTTAAGGCAGAAGTCGCGCGCGACCAGGTATTTCTGCCACTCCTGCGCGAATGGATAATCGCCCTCCAAACCAGGGAACTGACCAATATACCTGTAGCCTTACTCGATAAGATACGCTCTCTCCTGGTAAAAATCGGTATGCAAAAATACCTGTTGGTAGACAAGATATCACTTATCCAACGTCAGCGGCGGATATACGCCCGCATCATAATCATCAGCTATCTGGGCGTCTGCCTTCTGGAAATGTTGTATCTGACAAAACTGCTGCCAACGCCTAATTTTTTCATAAACAAGATAAACCAGCTTTTGACCTGGGTGCTACTCAATAACTAAAATACTCCCTGGCCTTCGGCCAGGGAGTATTTATTAGATCTTAAAACGTTCCACGCTATGGCGCATGCTTTCAGCCATTTCGTTAAGCGTACGGTTGGAAGCCGCGATTTCTTCCACAGAAGCCAGCTGTTCCTCTGCCGCCGCCGACACGCCCATGGTTCCTTTGGCTATCGTATTGCTGGATTCGGCTACTTTATCTATCGCCGTTTTTATTACTTCTTTATTACGATCCAACTGGCTTGCTACCTGGTCTACTTCGCGAATCTTTTTCACAATATCGGCGATAGCCAGTTTTATCTGTTCAAAGTGGGAGTCCGCATCTGTCGCCACCGCCATCCCGGCTTCGGCTTCCGGCCTGGCCTTACTGATAGAAGCCACAGCCGCAGCAATATCTTCGTTATTGTTATTGATCAGCTGCGAAACTTCCTGCGCTGCTTTTTCCGACTGTTCGGCTAGTTTGCGTACCTCTTCGGCCACTACGGCAAAGCCCCGCCCGTGCTCTCCAGCACGCGCCGCCTCGATCGCCGCATTGAGTGCCAGAAGATTGGTCTGCCCAGCTATCTGCATGACCATTTCGATGATATGTTTTACTTTTTCCGAACCTTCGGCAATACGCATGATCACCGTTTCCACTTCACCGGTCGCCTCGCCGATGTTATGCACTTTATCCACCAGCGCCTGCAAGGCTTTTCTACCCTCTTCCACAGTATGAGAGCTCTGGTCGGCGACCTCTACTGCGGCTCCGCTGTCGCTTTTCACCAGCATAATAGCTTTGCTGATGGTATCTATTTCTTTTTTCGTTATATCTACTTCGTCATTTTGTACTTGGGATTTTTCCGCTATGTCGACTGTTATTTCCGTTACATGCTGTGCCGCGTCAGTCATTTGCCCGGTGCCGGCGTTGACCTGTCCGCTCGATTCCACCAGCTTGCCGGCCGTTTCCTTGGTTTCGGCAACTAGTTTGCTCAGGCTGGCGCCCATAGCAGTAAACGCTGCATGCATCTGAGCAAATTCATCATTAGATGCTCTTTGCGCCGTCACCGGAGCATTGCCGACCGCCCGCAAATCACCGTCCGCGATCGCGTTAGCCTGCTCTACCAAAGTGGAAACCGTCTTTTTCGTCCTACGGGCAAACATGATGATAAACGCAGACAACACCAGCCCCAAGAGAACCACGATCACGATACTGGAATCGCGGATAGATGCTATGGGACCGAGAAAATCTGTCACCGGCACGGCCAGGAAAAGCGTCCATTTTATATTGGGCACCCGGCAGGAGAAATACATACGCTCCTGGCCGGTGGCGCTCGATGTTTGAACCAGCAACTTATCGGTAGCAGACATTTTGCCATATAATTCTTTAAAAATACCGCCGTCTACTTCGGTCATTTTTTCCGTAGCTTTGAATTTGGGATGGTAAACAAAATGTCCGCTGGTGTCGAGTAAAGCGGCATAACCGTTTTCACTGGCCTTAAAAGAAGCCGTGAGGTCGCGAAGATCGGCCAGGCTGACATCCAGCGCCGCGACTCCGGCCAGTTTACCACCGGAAAAAATCGGAGTAGAAACAGTTATAACTATTTCCTTGGTAAAAGCATCTTCATATGCATCCGAATAGGCCAGTTCGCCGTCTTTAAGCTGGGCCGCGGCTTTATACCAGCCGCGGCTGGTTGGGTCATACCCTGGCGGAAGCGGCGTAGTGCCGCTGACGACTGTTACTTTATCCGCAAAACCAACATACGCGGACAGCATTTTTGTCCTTACCGCAACAGCATCAAGCATGCCTTTGAGTATCGTTTTATCGACATTAGGCGATGCCGCCAGAAAATCATGCAGACCCATAACCGTGCTTTCCATGCCGGAGATCCGCCCGCCGATCCGAGAAACACTGTCTTTTGTATTAAACTCGATTTTTTCCCGTCCGGCGACCATCATAGCGTCCTTCGCCAGCCAGTAGGACGAAAACCCGAGAACAGCGACACCTATGATCGCCGGTAAAAAAATAAACATCATCATCTTTTTTACTATACCCAAAGCGCAAAACCTCCCAATTTACATTTTACACTTGATACTTTTCTAACTTTATACTAATTATACAAAAAAATAACTGTTTGTGTATATAAATAACTTGTCTTGCTATTTTTTCTGCACAAAAATCATACCGCATCATAGTATTTTCTCGTCGCGGGCTGGTTCGGGATGTATCAGTACTTCAAGGTCAGCCGATATGTCGCTTTTCAGTCGTTCTTCAATATCGTGTGCCAGTTTATGCGCGTCTTCCACGCTCATTTCCGGAGCAATTATTATATGCATATCCACATAAATATTCCCGCCTGAGCTGCGGCTCCTCACCTTATGGACATCCAGCACCGCGGGAAAACACCGTGCTGTCTCTTTGACCAGATCATCATCCACTGCCGCATGGTCTACCAAAACTTCGCCGGTTTTTTTAAGGATACTCCATGCTGCGTGTAGTATAAACAATACTACCACAAGCGATACCAGTGGGTCGACCAGAGGCGGCGCTCCGTAATGGATGGCCACTAAAGCGCCCAAAACGCCGCAGGTAACAAAAATATCGCTGCGGGTATGCAGGGAATCCGCTATCAGTATATCGCTAGATAGTTGTTGTCCTTTTTTATACTCATAAGAGGCGATGAAAATGTTCACTACCAAGGTAAACAAGAGCACCATAAGGCTTTCCAGTGTTATTTGCGGACTGCCCGGGTGCTGTATTTTTTCCGCGGCTTCCGCTGCCACCCGGATGGCAAAAAACAGCAATACTCCGCCGATACATAGGCTGGTCATGTTTTCATATCTTTTATGTCCGTATGGGTGGTTTTTATCCCTGGGACGGCCAGCCAGCCAAATCCCTACTAGACCGGCCACATTGGACATGCCGTCAGTCATGGAGTGAAAACCATCTGCGACCATGCTGGTACTAGCTATAATATTGCCAAACAGTATTTTGAGCGCGGCGACCAGGATATTGGCAACCAAAATCCATTTAAGCACATTTTTTACTTCCGCCAAAGCTGCCGCCTCCCTTTTAAACTAAAAACGGGAAATTAATTTTGATTAATTTCCCGCACTTTTATTATACTGCCCGGTCGCTTTTTAAGCAATAGCGCATACTATCCGGCGGTGCCGGGAAAGTACAAACCGCACGCTTCGTTTTTCAGGCATTTCTCTGGTAAAAAAACGGTCGTATTTGCTGGTAACCCATATCACGAAAATTCATTATCGCCTCGGTACCGCCGACAAAAAGAATACCGCCGGGCTTGAGCGAAGCGTAGAAATTTCTGTACAGCTTGTCCTTCGCTTCTTCGGTGAAATATATGACCACATTGCGGCACAGTATCAGGTCAAAGCCTGTTTCAAAGCGGTCTTTCAGGAGGTTATGCTGTTTGAATTCCACTTTGTTTCTTATTTCGTCGACTACGCGATAGCTATCGTTGTCTTTGCGAAAATACTTTTGCATCCGCGCGGACGGAATGTTTTTGATTTCATTCAGCAGATAGGGGCCGCCGCCCTTGGCTTTTTTCAGTATTTCCAGGTCGAGATCAGTCGCCAATATGCGATGATTTTTTCCCGGCGCGGTTTCACTCAGCATCATCGCCAAAGAATAAGGCTCGGCGCCGATGGAACAGCCTGCGCTCCATATATTAAGCTTGGGCGATTTAGCCAGTAGTTCCGGTATGACTACGTTTTCCAGTTCGTTGAATTTTTCCGGCGTCCGGAAAAATTCCGTAACATTGATGGTCAAATGCTCGATAAATTCATGGTAAAGTTTTTTATCGGCATCCAGCATGGACAAAAAATTGTCGTAATTTTTACCGTTGTTCCGGTCGATAAAGTTGTTGATACGCCGGTGCATTTGCGCCGGTTTGTAAAGGTTAAGATCTATTCCCGTCTTTTTAAACCATTTTTCTTTAAACGCGTCCCAGTTTTTGTCCTCATGCCATTCCATAACAATACCCCGCTATCCTGTTATTAGACCTGTCCTGTTACGATTTAATATTGCGTAGCAGGGTCTCCATCACCATCATAGAACTGATCGAACCTATACCGCCCGGCACCGGGGTGTAAGCTCCTGCCTTTTGGCAAGCCTCCGGCGAGGCGTCTCCTACGATACCCGCATCCATCTGGTTTATACCCACATCGATAAGCACCGCGCCTTCTTTCAGCATATCAGCCTGCACAAAACCCGGCACACCTACACCAGCCACTACTATATCCGCCTGGCGGGTTATTTTGGCAAGATCGCTAGTCTTGCTGTGGCAGACAGTAACTGTGGCATTTTCCGCCAAAAGGAGGTTGGCCAATGGTTTGCCGACAACATTGCTGCGACCGATGACCGCCGCGTGCCTGCCGGCCACAGGGATGCCATAATGGCGGAGCGTCTCCATAACCGCCCTTGGCGTGCAGGGCGCCCAAGGATTGCGTCCCATATAAAGGAGTCCCGCATTTAAGGGGTTTTGGCAGTCAACATCTTTGTCCGGTTGTATGGCTTTACCGACTTCTATGCCGTCTACCTGCCGGGGCAACGGCATCATGGTCAATATGCCGGTGATGTTCCCGTTTTCATTAAGTTCTCTTATAAGAGACAATACGGCCCCGGTTTCCGCTTCCTGCGGCAAACAGCGCACGTCGGTCATTGCTCCCAATTTTTCCGCCAATTTCACCAGTTGGTTTTTATACACATGTGAAGCTACGTCTTCGCCAACCAGCACTATCGCCAATACTACAGGCTGTCTATAGCCTTGCACTTTCTCTTCCAATTGGCCGCGCAGTCTTTCTACTACCGGTTTGGCAGCCAGTATGAGCTGTTGCACTTGTATCCCTCCTGAAATGTTCCAGCGACAAATATTTCTACATGTACATTAATATTCTTGCTGACTTGTTTTTCTCCTGCTTATCTGCACAATTAAGCCTCTTTTACTCAGTGATGCGTTCTCTTTTTTATTCAAACCACACCATCACCTCGCTGCCTACCTTTACCGGAGAGCCGGCAGACGGCTGCTGGCGCACGGCCCTGCCGCTGCCCTCGGGCGTAAGAGAAAGGCTGTTTTGTTGTAGCAGCTTGGCGCAAACGCGCATGGTATAGCCTTTAAGATCCGGCACAGCGGTCTGGCCTGATGATAGCCGGGCAGAGGCCGTTTTGTCCTTTTCGTTTTTTACCGGCGCCGTTTGTCCCGAACCGGGCCCCACTACCGGCAGCGCCAAAGCGCTGCTTGGTTCTATCCCCTTTATAACCAGCGCCTGCTGCATGATTTCCTTAAATACCGGAGCGGCTACCTGGCTGCCATAATAGACATGTTCAGGAGTGTCGACCAGTACCAGTACCACAAAACGGGGAGCTTCCACCGGCGCCACGCCGATAAAAGATGCTATATATTCACCAGTGGCGTATCCGCCGCCTTCTTTTAGCTTTTCCGCCGTACCGGTTTTGCCGGCTACCCGGTATCCGGGTATGGCGGCCGGTGCCCCGCCGCCTTCTTTTACTACGTTTTCCATCATGTCGAGAATTTTTTTGCTGGTATCCTCGCTTATCACCCGCTGCGGCTTGTCCTTGCCGCCAGTATTCACAACAGTACCGTCAGAGTGCATAACCTTTTCCACAATATACGGATGCAAGAGGTTGCCGCCATTGGCAATAGCGCCGATCGCCCGCACCAATTGAAGGGGTGTGACCGCTATGCCCTGGCCGATAGATGTACTGGCCAAGTCTATCTGGCGCATTTCTTTTGTTTTAAACAAAATTCCTTCTTCTTCACCGGGCAGCTCGATGCCGGTATAGCTGCCAAAACCAAACGCCTTTAAATATTGGTTTATCCGCTCGGGCCCCATCGCCAAACCAACCTCTACCATACCGGTATTGAGCGACTTGGTAATTACCGTGAGGAAAGATACGCTACCGTACGCTTTACCTTCCGAGTTTTTTATTTCACGGTCGTCTACTTTTATCCGCCCGAAATCATTAAGCAACGAATAGGGCTGGATAACGCCCTCATTTACCGCTGCTGCTGCGACTACCGGCTTGAAGGTCGAGCCCGGTTCATAAATAGTAGAAACTGCCCGATTGCTCCAGTCCGCAGGCTGGTAATTATAAAAATAGTTAGGATCAAAAGTAGGGCGAGAGACCATCGCCAAGACTTCGCCGCTCTTCACGTCCAACACTATGGCTGCCGCACTTTTGGCGCCGGTGTCTGACATGGCCCGGTCTAGTGCTTTTTCCGCAACAAATTGTATGCGGTTGTCTATGGTCAGATAGACCGCCGCCATCTTCTTGGCCTTGTTGTTTTCCAAAACCGAAGAAAAGATGGGGCGGCCAGCCATATCTGTTTCTATTAGCTGAGGTTCCACCGCGCTTTTGAGCATTGAGTCAAAATATAACTCCAAGCCACTGAGGCCCCGGTCATCAGTGCCAACAAAGCCCAATATCTGCGCTGCTAATTTACCCATTGGATAATAGCGTTTGCTTTCTTTGATAAAGCCAAAACCGTTCAGCTTGTTATCTGCTATGATTTTTTCTATTCTGTCGGTGCGGTCTTTATCCATAGTACGCTCCAGCCAGACAAAACGGCTGTCACTGGTAAATGCGCCGTACAATTCTTGTTCACTTTTGCGGAGCGGTTCGGCCAGCAGGCTGGCGGCCAGTTTTCGTGGGTCACGCTGCACAGCGCCGTGTTTTAATATTCTACTGTCATCCATTCCTGCCGGGTCGACATACAAGGAAAGCGAGATAAGGCTGACCGCGAGCTCCCGCCCGTCCCGGTCAAAGATGCTGCCGCGAGGAGATTGAAGTTCACGCATGATATTTTTATTTTCCGCCGCCCGCAAAGACATCTCCTGTCCTTCTACTATCTGCAGCCAAAACAACCTGGCTATACAACCCCAAAACAACAAAAAGAGAATAAACAGCACGAAGCCCGCACGTTTATTTTGTCTGTATGCATTGAACAACCCCATAGGCTATCCTTTCACAAGACGAAGATGTGGTCTTGGTTCCACCCCGCTCTTGGGAACTTCTCTTCTTTCCCGTCCCTGCCGCGCAGCATTGAGCGCAATGCCCAGCATAGCCATATTTATCAGGAGTGATGTTCCACCATAACTGATAAAGGGCAGCGGCACGCCAATTACCGGCAGCAATCCGCATACCATCGCAATATTGGCCACCGCCTGCCCGGTCAAAAGAACATTCGCGCCAGTCACTATGACGTAGCCCGCTCCGTCAGGAACATTGCCTGCCGCGCGCCATAACATATAGCTGAGCGCCATGAATAATATGATAACCAGCGCCGCCCCGATGAAACCCCACTCCTGACAAAAGACGGCAAAAGAAAAATCCGTATGCGCTTCCGGCAGATAATGAAATTTGCTGCTGCCCTGTCCCGGCCCCACCCCCGACCAGCCGCCGCTGCCGATGGCCAGCATGGACTGCACAGCCTGATAGCCCGTCCGGTCCGCATACGACCAGGGATCGAGCCAGGCCTGCAAACGCTCAGCCCGATAGGCCGCGCGGGTTGCCAGCAGAACCGCCAAGAGCGGCACTCCACCAAAAAGCAGTAAATATTGCTGCTTGGGCAAACCACAAATAAAATGCAACCCAAGGGACAGGCCGACTATAATGGCAGCCGTACCCAAATCCGGCTGTATATAGACAAGCACACCCATAATGAGCGCCCAGATAAAAGAGGCTGAAAACAAATTGGCCTTTTTTCGCAAATCGATACGTCGGCCCATCGCCGCCGCGCAGATAAATATCACTACTATTTTTGCCGCTTCAGACGGCTGGAAAGACACACCACCAGCTATTTCTATCCAGCGCTGTGCACCTTTTACTACCGCGCCTTTATAAATTACGAGTCCAAGTAGCAATACTGTAAAGGCCGCCCAAAAATCCGGTTTTTTCAGCCAAAAGCGGTAGTTCACAAAAGACAGCGCCCACATGACAACAAGGCCGCCCACAGCAAACATCGCATATCGATAAAGATAATGCTTGCTATTGCCGAACATGTCCTCCGCCGCTACCTGGCTGGCGCTAAAAACATTTATGCAGCCGACCGCCAACAATATTACCACGATGGTCACTATCGCTTCGATGGGATTTTTCCAAAAAGCACCTTGATATCTGTTCATTATGTTTCCCCGCGGTCAACCGGCGCCGCTTCGCAAAAAAACACCGGTAAACCCAAAGTGTGGAATTTTTTTTCATATTCTGTCCAAACCGGGTTTTCGATAGTAGAAGCATGTAAGTCTTCTATTTGTTCCCTGATTTGAAAACCACAGCCGGTTAATTCTTCTAAGGCAAAAGAAAATAGCGCCTGATTGTCCGTTTTAAAGCGTAAACTGCCACCAGATGCCAATATTTCGCGATATTTTTCCAAAAACCTTCTCCCGACCAGCCGCCTTTTGGCGTGCCGGTCTTTCGGCCAGGGATCACAAAAATTGATATATATTGACGTTACCTGCCCCGGAAGAAACCACTCACCCAGTTGCCCCGCGTCGGCATTTATTATATAAACATTAGGCGATGCGGCGGCGCGCACTTTTACAGCCGCATAGTAAGCCACATCCAACTGATTTTCTACTCCGACAAACAATTCCGCAGGATAAAGAGACGCCATGCCGCAAATAAAACCGCCTTTGCCGCAGCCTAGTTCCAAGCGTATCTTTTCCCGCCCGTTGAATTTTTCCCGGGCGCCCTGTTCGGTCAATACGATATCGCGGTATCCTTCTATCGCTGTTTGCAGGAGGGGGTTTTTTCTCAAACGCATATTATTTATCCGTTATCTTGCCCAGACCGTATTTTTTTAAATAACGGTACAGCGTCACGCGGCTCACATCAAGCATCAGCCCCAAGCGGCTAATATTGCCGCCCGCCGCCTTCCAGGCCTCGACAAAAGCGTCCTTGTCGTATTTCCAGGATTTGCCCATGGTAGAATCACCGGGCAGTTTTATGTTGTCCGCATTTATCACCGTGCCGGGTGTATGGAAAAACGCCATCTCCAAAACACCCTGCAGTTGCTTTATATTGCCCGACCAGTTACATTTTTTTAATACGTCCAGCGCTTCAGGCGACAGACGCTTTATAGGCAGGTTATGTTGTCCGGCCATTTCCGAAAGAATGTGCCCGGCCAGTGTTTCGATATCGCTCGAGCGTTCTCTGAGCGAAGGCACACGAATAGTCACTTTGGACAATATTTCAAACATTTTCCTGGAAAACAAACCCTTTTCCGCCAGACGTTTCAAGTTGGAGTCACAGGCGGCGATCACGCGCACATCCAATGTTTTTTCTTCGCCATGCAAAAGCAATGTCTTTCCCTGTAAAAACTTCGCCAGTTTGTCGCCGATAGCTACCGGAAGTTTTTCCACTTCGTCGATAAACAAAGTTCCATTATTGGCGAGTTCCAGCTTGCCTGCTACCCAGCCCGTACTTTCTTCTCCATAACCAAAAATCTCGGCATCCAATATACTTTCGGCAACTTTACCGCACTTTACAACGATAAGCGGGTTGGCAGCACGCGGGCTGGCCTGGTGGATGCCGTGCGCAAGGCGCTGTTTGCCTGTACCCGGCTCGCCTTGCAAAAGAATGTTGCTGTCACCTTTGGCTACCCGCGCGGCTTTATTTTGCAAAGCGATAAACTCCGGCGTTTCACCGACCATGGACAAAAGACTATAGCGCGAACTATAACCGGTAGCATGAGCAATGATGGTTTTCAAATCTTCCACAGAAAAGCTGGCTGTTATGACACTCGATACCTCGTCGGCTATTTTAAGCGGCAGTACAGTTGTGATATCTTCGTATGTGCGGTCGCGCGATATCCATACCACTTCCTTGTTGTGTGAGGGCATTCCCTGAAATCCTTTATTTATAGGTATGTGTTCATAGTTGAGAAATACTTCGCTAAGGTTTTTATTGCCTTCCAGCCGTTTTTGGCCGCCGACGTTGCTGTATGTCACACGTCCGCCCGGGCGGACACAGTAAACAGAAAAAGGAAGCTCGTCCAAAAGCACCTGAAAAGCTTCATTCTTTTCTTCTAACGCAAGATAACTCGACAAAGCATACTGCATACCTAAAAGAATCGATACCATCAATTCATATGGCAGTTCTTCCTTGTTTATGGAGTACAGGCAAACAATATAGCGCAGGCGGTTTTCCACAATAATCGGAGCCGCTGCCGCGTCTCCCGAATGTGTTTCTTTCAGCCACATCTCCGGCCCGAACATCAAAAAAGGAACCTTGTGCTCTTTGGCAATACTTATGCTGGATGTGCCGACATCACGCTCAGATACCCGGCGTCCTTCCAGTTTGGCAAATAATTCATTGCAATGAGGTTGTTCATAACTTTTAAGTACATAAGACTCTTCATCAACCAAAAGGAAATTCAAGTTATAGCTACTGAAATATTCCTTGCTGGTTTCATAAAAGCCATCTATAAAGCTAACCGCCTGGCGGTTGTTCTCCCTACGTTCGGCCAGTTCCGCAGTAGTCAACTGGGGAAGCCGGGACAGCTTGTCGTTACCCAAACCTCTTGTGCGGCAACGGCGCCAGGATTCTGCTATCCAGGGGTGCACATTCGGGTCTATCACCCCTTCAGTTATAAATTTGTTGTAATACGAAGTCAGTTTTTCCTTATTACGACGCTCGCGTATCATTGTTTTCCTCCTGGCACTTTAAGTTATCCCTATCTGTAATTAATTGTATAAATTCGTCGCGAAATTTTAAATTCCTATCGATTTTTGAAAATAAATTAACAAAATTTACCATTTTCACAAAACACTTACTGCTTTTTGCCGTCTATCCTGCCAAGATCCGGCGCGCACCCACATAACGCGTCCGCCAATAATCTTCGCCCAAACCGCTCAGCATTACTCCCCGGCTGCTGGAAGCATGCCAAAACTTGTCGTCTCCAGCATATATGCCGACATGGGAGGGGCCTTTTTCGTATGTCGTGAAAAATACCAAATCACCAGGCCGCAGATTTTTTTTCAAAACAAAAATACCTTCTTTATACTGCGTATCCGCAGTGCGAGACAGACCCACCTTATGCTGATAAAAAACATAAGAAATATAGCCGGAACAATCAAACCCCTTGGTGTCAGCGCCGCCGAACCTATACGGCACACCCTTATACCGTGCGGCGGTTTTTAGGATATCACCCGCGGCTACCCGCGGTGCAGTCTTATCGTAAGCGCTTTCCAGCACGGCCTGGTAAGTAATGTCATCCAAAAAACCATTTACTTTCAATTTATAGCGCTTCTTATAGGTTTTTTGAAATGATTCTATCGCTCTGCCGGTTTCTTTAGTAAAAAGACCGTCCTCCCGATCCACCTTAATGCCTAAAAGCGGCAGTTTTTGCTGCACCGCGGCTACTTTCCAGTTTTTATCGCCCGGCTTTAAAACATCCGCCGCCCAGACCGGCAAAGGCGCGGACAATGCTACTGCCAAAAAACAATGTATCAGCAAGCGTTTCATAATATCCTCCTGGTAAAACACCTTAAAATGTTTCAACATTATTATATGGATCAAAGCCGTCCTCATCAGGCAATACCAGAAAAGCCTGCTCGACCGCTTTTATCATGCGCTGTTTGTCGGCGGGCAAATTGCCCGCCAGGGGGAGATAATTGGATATATGGTTGCTGCGGAATATACAGTGCGCCTCTTGCGGCAGTTCGATCTGCGCCAGAAAGTCGGCCAACTCTTTCATAATGCCGCGAGGCGTCAACGGAGAAAACTCGCCTTTTTCATATTGTTGCCGCAGTTCACTGCCGCGGTATAGCATCAAGGTCAGCGCACTGAGCATATCCGGCTGTATGGCGTTCACCGCTTTGGCCGTATAGCGCGCATGAGCCTCGCTTCCTGACACGCCGGCCAGGCCGACGATCACCATCATGGACAGTTTCATGCCGGCGTCTTTTACCATTTGCCCGGCTTTTATGGCTTCTCCGGCTGTGACACCTTTGCAGACCGCCGCCAGAAGATCATCATCACCTGTTTCCAAGCCGTAATACAATAATTTTAACCCGGCGGCCCGCAATTTTTGTAACTCTTCCGCTGTTTTCCCTAAAATAGCTTTGGGCCCGGCGTAAGCTGAGACACGTTGCAACTTGGGAAAAGCTGTATATAACTCTTTTAAAATCATCAGCAACCGCTGCGTACTCAAAACAAGAGCATCCCCGTCCGCTAGAAAAACCCTGCGCACCGGTATGCCGGTAGCCCTGGCATCGGCAATCTGCCGGAACACATCTTCCTGCTTTTTTATATGAAAATCCACACTGCGGTACATGTTACAATACGTGCATTTATTGTGAGAACAGCCGACCGTTACCCGCAGTATAAAGCTGTTTGCCTCACTGGGTGGCCGAAATACCGGCCCCGGTTCTCTATCAAAAAACATTTTCTTCTCCTTTGTTTTTTGCAAAAAACACTACAAAAACTTTTATATTTTGTTATATTGTAACTCTTTTTGTAAAAAACTAACAGCTATTTATATCTTTTAAAACATATAATAAATTTTGGCACAAGACAAAACAGCCAACTCAAAGTTGGCTGTTCATATGTAACACCTCTGTTTACCAAGCCTTAACGATAGAACCCTTGAAGGTATCCTCAATAAATTTGGCTACTTCTGGCGATTGATACGCTTTAACCAGTTTCTTTACATCTTCGCGATCCTTATCTTTACTACGCACTACTATTATGCAGGCATAGGGCGATTCTTTATCTTCCAGCGCCAGAGCGTCCTTGGTCGGCACCAGATTGGCCACCAGGGCATAATTGGCATTGACCGCCACCAGGTCGACGTCATCTAGCGCACGTGGCGCCTGCGCCGCATCTACTTCTTTTATATTGAGTTTTTTGGGGTTTTCCCTGATCGCCGCCTTGCTTGGCAGTATCCCCGTCGCCGGGTCGAGTTTCAAAAGCCCCATTTTTTGCATGAGCAACAGTGCCCGCCCGCCATTAGAAGGATCATTAGGTATAGCTACCAGTGCGCCTTCTTTTAATTCATCAAGTTTTTTTATTTTCTTCGAGTACAAACCCATGGGTAAAATGACTGTTTTGCCGATGGGAACGAGATCAAATTTTCGGTCTTTTATCTGCGCGTCCAAAAAAGGTTTGTGCTGGTAACTGTTCGCGTCAAGGTCACCTTCGTTCAACGCGACATTGGGCGTGGAAAAATCGTTAAACTCAACGATTTTCATATCAATGCCGTCTTTAGCCAGCACCTTTTTGGCGGCTTCCAGTATCTGGGCTTGCGGCCCGGCAGTAGCGCCAACCTTTATTGTTTTCTTAGCGGCTGTTTCGCTTTTGGTTACCGGTTTTTCCTGTGAGCCGCCACAACCTGCCAAGCTGGCCGTTAAAACACAAATCAGACAGGCCGATAAGATTTTTTTGTTTCTAAACATATTGCACCTTCTTTCTGTAAAAATGCCTTTGTAGTTTACATAATAATTTACATATCTTTCTTCATTTTGGCAAGTATAATTTATTTGTCGAAAAAGTTTTTATTTAAGCTATTTAGAAGGATTTTTATGCCTCTTTGTCGAAAGTTAATTAATCTTATGCATTTTTATTATTTTTTTATGCCACGTATCATATAACACCCTTACACAGTTTGACCCTGCTTGGAGGCACACATGTCGGATACCCTCGCCACATCTAAACTGCATAACAATGGAACAAGCTCTTTGCGCTCACTCAACAATGCTCTGGTAGCACTTAATACCAATCCGGCTTTGACATCCGGAAGTTTTGCCGTTGCGACACAGGTAATAGCCGAGACAACGGCTCTTACCCTCAATGCTCTTCGTGTCGGCATCTGGCGTTATTCCCGGGAAAAAAATTCTTTGCTCAATATTACTATGTACAACCTTGAAGATGGTACGCATTCTATCGCCGAACCTTTTGACATAAGCGTATATACACATTATGCAGAACTGCTGCACAGCGAACGCAACATCAGCATAGCAGACACGTCTTCCGACAACATCCTGCCCGGTATGGCTGAAAGCTACAGCCTGCCCGGTATCCGCTCACTCCTCGACTGCCCCGTCCGGTGGGAAGGCAGATTGTTTGGCGTGGTATGTATAGAACACGCAGGAAAACCGCGATATTGGACGGTCGACGAGCGGTCTTTCGGCTCGGCTATCGCCGACATGGTCGCCATGGCCTATGAAGGCAGCCTGCGCAAAGAAGCGCAGCGCCGTATGTCTACACTCATTTCCAATTTGCCTGGCATGGCTTTTCGCTGCCGCAACAATATACCACGCTTTACCATGGAGTTTGTCAGCGAGGGCTGTTTGGAGATGACTGGTTATCCGCCAGAAACCTTTATCGAAGACCAGTCTTTATGTTTTTTTGATATTTTGCACCCGGATGACCTGGCCCAACTGACCGCGGCCAATGAAAATACGCTACTGTTAGGGCAACCTCTCGAAGCTTATTTTCGTATAATCCATAAAAACGGCAGCGTCCGCTGGATATGGGAACGCAGCCGGGTGGTGGACGTGGATGCTGCCGATCCTAGTAAAAGCGTGACAGAAGGCTTCATGTCCGATATAACTGACCTCAAACGGCTTGATGCCGCCGAACAAAAATCCCAGGCAAAAAGTGAGTTTTTGGCTAACATGAGTCATGAAATACGCACTCCGCTGAACGCTATCATCAGCATGTCAAACCTTCTGTTATTGTCAGACCTCGGCAGCCAGGATATGTTCCATGCCATTAACATCCGTAATGCTTCCCAATCACTATTGAGCATCATCAACGATATCCTCGACATGAGCAAAATCGAAGCCAACCGCATGGAGCTCGTCGAAGTCACCTATGAACTCATGCCGCTAATAAGCGATGTAGTCAATATCATCAATACCCGTCTTTCTAAAAAACACTTGCCTTTTGTTGTAGATATAGCGCCGGATCTCCCTGCCAAGCTTATCGGCGACGAGGGAAAAATCAAGCAAGTATTGTTAAATTTGCTATCAAACGCTACTAAATTCACGGAAAAAGGTTTTGTCAGCCTGTCCATCGGCGCTACATTTTCAGACACCACCGCGCAAATGGTTTTTCACATAGAAGATAGCGGTGCCGGCATGCATGAGAAAGATATACCCAGATTATTCAATGCTTTTCAGCAATTTGATACCAAGAAAAACCGCAATCTGGAAGGCACCGGACTGGGGCTGGCTATCTGCCAAAGGCTGGTCGAACTGATGGGTGGCAATATAAACGTAAAGAGTGAATATGGCAAAGGAACTTCGTTTAGCATACACCTGCCGCAAAAAATAGCCGACCCCACACCTATCGCCCCGATAACCTGCGCTAACCAGAACCGCCTGCTGGCCATAACAAATGATGACCTCCTACTTGCCCAGTTATCGAAAATGAGCGCTCTTTTAAAAACAGATTTTAGTAGCACACGGTACCTCGATAAGATATATAAAGAACCCTTTACCCACGTATTGCTCGATGCCACGACTTTACCCGCTTTGTTGCCAGGCTTTTTTGACCTCTCCGGCTCTTTCAAGCGCATAATACTGTCAGACATCAATACCAAACTGCCAAATCATGCCGGGCAAAATGAGACTATCATTTTTCATCCGCTCCTTATCACTACATTGTCGAGCATATTGAACGACACGCTCACCCAGCAACCCTCAAGCGGCATCCAGCAGCTCAAAGATAGCATTTTCCCCACAAAAGACGTACACATTCTTGTCGTTGACGACAATGAAATAAACTTGCGAGTAGTCGCGAACCTTTTAAGCCAGTATGGCATAAGTGTCGACGAAGCGCTGTCTGGACGTGAAGCTCTTGAATATGTAGAGAAAAATGACTACGATCTTATTTTCATGGATCATATGATGCCGGAAATGGACGGCGAAGAGACGACCAGCGCTATCCGCAATATGGGCGGGAAATTTGCCACACAGGCCATCGTCGCTTTATCTGCCAACGTCATCGAGACAGCCCGCATCGCGCTTCTTGAAGCTGGCGTTAACGACTTTCTCAACAAACCCATAGAAATGTCGGAATTGGGAAAAATCTTGCGCAAATGGCTACCTCAGCATAAAGTTTCCGCGGCAAAGGAGAGCGCCGCAAACAGACTGCAAAACAGGCTGCCAGAGATAGATGTAGCTCATGGCCTAAAAAATTGCCGGAATAATGAGCAGGACTATTTGGCCCTTTTGCAGATGGGCAGGAAATACATCGAAGAAAAACTGCCCCAATTGCAGGAAACCGTTAAAAATAATAATTTTATGGCCGCCTGCTGCGCCGCTCAGGGTTTGGCCAGTCTTCTTCAAAATATAGGCGCTGACGCCTTGGCGGTCGAAGCAAACGGCGTCGCTTATGCAGCCGAAAACGATGATGGCACACGTATTGCTTTATCATTGCCGGGGCTTGTGCATAAACTGGGTGCCTTAGAGCAAAACTTGCATTCCTTGTCCTCGGAAAAACAAGCCCAAACCCCGGCTGCATCTATTAAAAAATCTCCCAGCAGCAACGCCGTCCAACTTTTATGCGCTTTAGAAGAAACTCTCGGCAATTTTGATTATGACGGATGTGCAGACATCATCAAACAACTAGATTTGCTGGACGACCCCGAATACCGTTCACACATCCATAAAATGCACATGGCGATGGATGATTTTGACTACACTTATGTAAGCGAGACACTAAATACGCTTCTCCAAGACAAATAGTTTTTTAGCGGCTGAATCAGCCGCTTTATTTTTTCCCAACCGGCAGGAAGAAAACTTTTTCCCGCGAAATTATCTATATGTGATTTTATATTTGAAGAGGATTGTAATGGATATAATGTTTGTTTTATTGGCAGTCAATATTTTGATTGCCTGTTTTATCGTATTTGTGCTGCTGTCGCGTAAAAACGCCAACCGAGAATTGGAAAAACAACTCGCTGCCCTGTACGCGCTGCTGGAAAATGCCACGCAAAGAGAACGGCAGGAGCAACTGGCCGTCCGGCAGGAACTGAGTGAGCAAAACCATCTCTTACGCGAAGAGCTGGCTAACAATTTTCAGCGCCTGAACGATTTTTTATTGCAGCAACTCGCTTTACAAAACCGCGAGCAAAGAGAACAGCTTGAGCAGCTTTCCAAAAACATGGCCGATCTTTTGTCGAGCAACACGATCCAGCAGGAAAAAATCACTCAAAGCGTGGCCCAGGGTCTCAAGCAAATGCAAGAAAGCAACGAACAAAAACTTGACGCCATGCGCATGGTCGTAGATGAAAAACTCAACACTACGCTTACCCGCCGCCTCGATGAGTCTTTCAAAACAGTCGGCGACCAACTTCAACAACTGTACAAAAGCCTCGGAGAAATGCAGTCCCTGTCTTCCGGTGTGCAAAGCCTAAACCGGGTACTGACCAACGTCAAGGCGCGCGGCGCCTGGGGTGAAGTCCAACTGGGCGCACTGCTTGAGCAGGTACTGGCGCCTGAACAATATGAACAAAATGTCGCCGTCAAGCGCGGCGCTAAAGAGCGGGTCGAGTTTGCCGTCAAACTGCCAGGACATGACAATGAACACATCTGGTTGCCGCTCGACGCCAAGTTTTCCCAGGAAGACTATTTGCGGCTGTCCGAGGCGGCGGAAGCCGCCGACCCTGTTGCCACGGCAGAGGCCCTGCGGGCTTTGGAAAATCGCGTAAAGATGGATGCCCGGACCATCCGGGACAAATATATCAACCCGCCTGCCACTACCGATTTTGCCGTTATGTTTCTTCCCACCGAAGGACTATATGCCGAAGTACTGCGCATAAACGGTTTGGCCGAATATTGCCAGCGCGAATGCCATATCATGATAGCGGGACCAACTACTCTGGCGGCACTGCTCAACAGTCTGCGCATGGGTTTCTCCACACTGGCCATCGAGAAGAAATCCGGCGAAGTCTGGAAACTCCTCGGCGCGATCAAAAAACAGTATGCTGCCTTCGACCAGCTTATTGATAAATCCTTGCTAAAACTGGAGGACGCACAGCAAAACATTACCGCTGCCAAAAGCCGTTCGCATTTGATCTGTCAGCGCCTAAACAAAGTAGAGGAGCTCGATTTTTCAGCATCTGAACGTATCCTTTCCCTGGATGCGGATGAATAAGGAGGTCATAATATGAAAACTACCCATTCAAAATGCTTCAAACAGTTATTTTTTGCTTTATTGACACTTTGTGCGTGCGGTTTTGCCGCGACCGGATCGGCTATGCCATATGATTTTGTCGTAAAACACGATGTAGGCGGCGCCAAGTTTTTTATTCTGGCGGACTCTATCGCGCCGCGCAATATGTCTATTTTCAAAGATGTTGACCCGGAACTGCTAAAAAAGTATTATCCTGACGGTACCTATACCGGCACTGTCACTGCCTGCGTCTTTAAGACAGCTAAATTTAATATCCTGATAGATACAGGCTATGGGCCAAAAGAGGGCTCTCCCGGAGGAAAACTGTTTGAACGCCTCGGAACCACCGGTTTGAAGACGACAGATATAGATGTTGTTTTGCTGACACACACCCACGGAGACCATGTCGGTGGGCTCTTAAGTGATGGGAAGGCCGCCTTCCCCAATGCCACCATCTTTTTATCCAGCAAAGAAGATCCCTTCTGGCAGACTAGCCAGCCCGCACAACGCGAAGCTGTTTACGCCGCCTATGGGGGCCGGGTAGTTCTTTTTGAGTCGGGCAAAGACATCATCGCCGGGGTAAAGTCTATCGCCGCCTTCGGCCACACCCCCGGACATACTGCCTTTTTGTTGAATGATAAAGTCCTGGTGGCCGGAGATTTTTTACATGCAACCAAGCTGCAGCTGGCCGAACCTGAAGTTTGTCCCATTTATGACCGCGATAAAGAACAGTCTGTCGCCAGTCGGCGCATGTTGCTCGATATGGCGGCCGATAAGGGCTATCTCATCACCGGTATGCACATGACTTTCCCCACGCTCGGAACGGTCAACAAGAGCGGCCTTGGCTATGTGGTCGCCAATACATATCCTTGATGATTTGGACACTGGCGCGCAGTGTTTATACGTTGCGCGTCTTTTTTTATGCAAAACTTTTTCCAGCCTGTATTTTAAGGGAGTTTTTTCGATGTCCAAGGATGTTTCCGGCACTAAGCTGCATGTAGCCGCCATATTTTGCGCCATGCTCATTTGGAGTGTTTCTTTCGCCGCTACCAAAACGGCGTTTACCGCCTTCCCGCCTTTTGGCCTCGGTATGCTGCGTTTTCTTTTGCCGGCGTTTCTTATCGCGCTGTTTTTGCTTTTGACAAAAAATTTTCGCCTGCCGGAAAAAGCAGACGTAAAATATTTCATCTGGAGCGGCTTTTTTGGCATAACGGCCTTTTACGCGCTGGAAAACAATGCGCTGCGCCTAAACACCGCCTCGGACGCCGCAGTCATCGGCGCTTCTTTCCCGGCTATAACCATGCTGCTTGACCGCATCCTGTTTAAAACCCCCATATCCACCCGCGCCTCCCTTGGCGTCCTGTTCGCCATGTTTGGCGTATATATCATAGTTGCCGCCCAGCCGCCCAATTCTATACCGCCGGAAAACCGCCTGGCCGGCAATATCATGATGATCTTTGTCGGCCTGTCCTGGGCTGGCTATAACTTTACCACCCGCGCGCTCGTAAGTAAATACCCCATGCCGGTGGTGTCCATGTACCAGTTTTTTGCCGGAGCGCTGCTCTTTATTCCACTTCTACCTTTTGACTTTGCTCCCTGGCGCGTGCCGGACCGGGACAGCCTGTTGGCCTACCTATTTCTTAGCCTCTTTTGTTCGCTCATCGCCTATTACTTTTACGCTTTCGGCCTCAAAAAAGTCCCGCCCTCGAGAGCCATGATGATACTCAACCTCCTGCCGGTCTTCGGTATAATCTTTTCCGTGCTGCTCCTCGGCGAAAGCATCTACTGGCAGCAACTGGCAGGCGCCGCGGTCATCATAAGCGGCGTAACGCTGAGCGTGACAAAATCACAAAAATAAAAGCAAGGCCCCGTCATCCGCCGGGGCCTTGCTTTTATTTGCAGTCCACTACTATATTATCTATCAGCCGGGTCTTGCCAAACCTGACCGCCAGGGCGATGAACACCTGACCGCTGATGTTTTCCCCTAACTCCGTCAGGTCGGGGAAGGAATACAGTTCCACGTAGTCGATGGCGGCCAGAGGCTCTGCCTTTATGATATCCGTTATTGCTTTCCTCAGCGCGGCAGTTTGCCGTTCGCCTTTTTCTACGAGTTGTTTGGCATTATTGAGGCTTTTGGACAAAACCAGCGCGGCTGTGCGCTCTCCAGGCGTCAGGTAAATATTGCGTGATGACAGGGCCACGCCGTCTTCTTCCCGGACGATGGGCATGATGCGTATTTCAAGCGGCATGAAGAGGTCCTCCGCCATGCGCCTAATTATTTGCGCCTGCTGGCCGTCTTTTTGCCCGAAATAGGCGCGATCAGGCTGCACTATATTAAAGAGTTTATTGACTACAGTCGTCACTCCGCGAAAATGTGTGGGGCGCGATTTTCCACACAGTATACCCGTTATAGGCCCGATGACTTCCACCCAAGTGGCGGCGCCCTCCAGATACATATCCCGGTCGGACGGAGCAAAAACCGCTTGCGCACCCATCTCTTTTGCGATACGGCAGTCCGCCTCAAGCGTGCGCGGATAAGTAGAAAGGTCTTCAGTCGGAGCAAACTGTGTGGGGTTGACAAATACGCTGACAACGACAAAGCTGTTTTCTGTGCTGGCTGCCTTGATTAAGGACGCATGCCCGGCGTGAAGGGCGCCCATTGTCGGTACCAGGCCGACCGTTTTTCCCGCTTTGCGCGCGTCCCGGCAGGCGGCGCGTATTTCCTCTATCGTATGGCAAAGTTTCATTTATTCCTGCTCCTTTTAATAAAGTTTGTCCAGTACTTCCTGGTCTATCTTGAAGGTATGCTCTTCGCCCGGAAAAGCGCGCGCGCGCACATCGGCCACATATTCTTCCACGCCTTTTACTATGTCGTCGTGCAGGTTGCGGTATTTTTTCACAAATTTAGGCGTAAAACCAGTAAACAGACCCAACATATCGTGATAAACCAAAACCTGCCCATCACAGCCCGCCCCGGCGCCAATGCCGATGGTCGGTATGCCGATTTTTTTGCTGATGCGTTCGGCCAACAGCGCCGGCACACATTCCAGCACTATGCTAAAGGCACCTGCTTCTTCCAGTTTTATGGCATCGTCTATCAGTTTTTGCGCGCCATCCGCGCCTTTGCCCTGTACTTTGAAGCCACCCAATTGATGCACCGATTGTGGCGTCAGGCCTATATGCGCGACCACCGGTATGCCGGCCGCCACTATCGCCGCAACAGTCGGCGCCATCTCGCTCCCGCCCTCGAGCTTGACCGCCTGCGCGCCGGTTTCTTTCATGATGCGTCCGGCATTGCGTAAAGCATCCTCTATGGATACCTGATAGCTCATAAAGGGCATATCGACAACAACCATGGCATTCTTCGCCCCGCGGCAAACCGCCTTGCCGTGATGCACCATATCGTCCATTGTTACCGGCAAAGTGGAGTCATAACCCAAAACTACATTTCCCAGTGAATCACCCACCAGGAGCATCTCGACACCTGCCTCGTCAAACATCTTCGCCCAGGGATAGTCATACGCGGTAAGCATAACTACCGGCTCGCCTTTTTGCTTTTTTTCACGTATCGTCGCTGTCGTTATCTTGGCCATTTTCCTACTCCTTTTCACCCAGTATATTTTTCATATCCGCAACCTGTTCAGGCGTCAGCAAGTTTGCCCGAATGGCTAAATCCAATGTATAAGCGCTCATCAAGCGATAGGGCGTTTTGAGTTCGTCCGGCAATACTGAAAGATGTTTAGCCACGGTTTCGCTGTCACCGCGCGCCACCGGTCCGGTCAGTGCTTTTTCCGTGCCCAGCCGGGTAATATTGGCAATGCTGCCTTCGATAAGCGGCAAAAGCGCCGACACGCCCTCCTGCGGAGTGGCTGTCCAGCGGCTCATCAACCCCTGCGCCCAATCCACCAGAGTAACCAGATGGTTGGATGCTATACAAGCCGCCGCATGATAAAGGGCGCGTTCCTCAGCAGGCACACTCATCGGTTTTCCGCCCAAGAGAAGGCATAGTTTCTGCCCCAGGGCGGCTGCCTCTCCGTCTATCGCTATGTACACACCGTAAAAGCTTTTAGCGTCATCGGCAAAACTTTGCAGCGGGTGAAAGCTGCCGCGCAGGATGCCTGCAGAAACAGGCAACTGCAACGCTGACAATGCCCCGCTGCAATGAAAAATCGCAGTACCTTCCCGCAACCCTCCGGCAACGAGCTCCTCTGCTACTGGCAAAATAAGCCGATCAGGGACTGTAAGAAAAATAATGTCGGCAACTTTCGCCAATTCATTTTTATCGGTAAAGCCCGCCACTTTTAGTATGTCTGCCGCTTGTGCGGTGCTTTTTGCATTAGCGCCGGTTACACCGGCCAAGCAGCAGCCTTTTTCCGCGAGAGCATGCGCCAGCGACAGGCCCAAGCGTCCGGGGCCGATTATCCCTATACGTTTATCCATTCTTTTCATCCTCGCCAAGGTTAAATTAAAAACGCCCTCCGTTGAACGGAGAGCGCAAAATACCCGGCATGCCCTTTCCGTCTCAGTCACAGTGGATCCAAGCGGCAATAAATAGTCAGTTATCAGGCAAACTATGGAATAGGGTTCAACAAATACCCTTTCCTTTGCCAAAATTTTAACACAACCAAAACTTACTGGCAAACAATTTTTCAGCGTACTACCAGCACATTTTTTCCTAAGCCAAGAACATCGTTCGTAACACTGCGCATAATCAAAGAACTCGCGCCAGGCAAATTGCGGCTGCCCAGCACAATAAGGTCACAACCATTCTCGTCGGCAAACCCGACAATGATCTTTGCCGTGTTGCGGCCCACCCGGGTAACAAATTCTATCCGTGCTAAAACTCCGGGCATTTCTTCTTCTATTTTTTGCAGCAGTTTTTCTTGTAAAAATACCTGTTTTTCCAGGCGTTTTTGCTCCAGTGCCTCTTTGCTCAAACCCTTTTCCGCAGGATCCTGAAAATCACCGGGGCGCAAAACATAAATAGCCACTACTTTAGCTGCCAGGATATCCGCCAGGCCGACCGCTTGCTGCAATGCTTTCAGGGCCCGTTCTGATTCGTCCACAGCAACCAGCAGTTTTTGGTACATGTTTTTACCTGCTTTTCAAAATTTTTTGCTTGTTATTCTTCTTTTTCTTTAAAATTCGCGTCTTCATCGCCCAGCGGCTTATCTTTGTCCGGGTGCTGGGTGATTATTTTCTGCAAGCCGTCTTTTACTGCCTGGCGTTTTTCTTCAAAAACTTCTTTAAACACGCTGATATCGTCAGGTTTGCCGGCTTTGATCCATTCGTGCGCTGCTTTGCCCAAACCATAGGTCAGTCCGGTGGCTATAAGTATCTTCGTCGGCGAATAAGGAATGAGCGTTGCCAAAGTTCCGCCGATTACCGCCGCCCCCAGTGAACCGATAAAACCAAGGATAACGGATTCGCTCAATTTTTGCCCATACAAGTCGCCTATCCGTTTTATCATGTACACTTCATTGGCGATGAGCGCCACAGTTCCTACAAACGGCGCCACTACTACCACGGCGGCCCTGGCGGCGGCCCAACGACAAATGTTTTCCGCTTGCTCTTCGACATTAGCTCTTTCTACAGGCAAACCAGCAGGGGCTTCGGTATGTGGCCCTTCCTGGGAATACGTTTTCTCTTCAGTCATTATTATACCTCCTTGAAATACGCCGTACGCATTGCGCAAACTACAGTTTGAAAAACAACATTACTGTCCGCTCTCCAGTTGTTTCAAGCGGTCTTTTATTTTGGCGCTTTGCTCTTCCAGCGTTTTTACTCGTATTTTCAAATTGACTATATTTTGATCCAACACAGTTTGGCCCTCCGGCAGCAATAATCCCCGATTAGTCTCCAACAGGTTGATCCGATCATTAGTCAGATTTATTTTGGCTGTATTTTGGCTAAGTCCATCCAAAAAAGCCAGTCTCTTTCTGTCTTTTTCCGGCAAGCTGAAAAAAAGACGCAATTCTTCATTGCCATTATATTTGTATCCGCCTTCGCCCATCAACAATACGGCGTCGTCATCATGCAGGTTGTGGAAATCTTTGCCGGCAAATTCACCACTCTGGTATTTTTTAATAAATGCAATCCAGTCGTCATGGGCTATTTCATAATGACTCCCGGCATCATCCTGAACCAAAGACGCTTTCAGGGCACCGGATTCTATCCAATTGTGTACATTCGCTTCAGGCAACATAGTATCTTTCGCTATATCGGATACGCTCAGGATATCTTTTTTACTGAGTTCATGGGCATCCCAAGCAATTTTTACCGCTGCAGCGGTAGTAGTAGCCGCCACCGCAACTCCACCTAATAAGCCTACCAGTGAACCAATCGACAAAACCATCAACTCCTAAAATAAAATTTCTTCAAAATATATAAATTATTATATCATACAAACAAGCTTTTATAAATATGTCGAAACACAAGGCTTTTCTTGTTTCACGTGAAACATTTATCCGTTTTTGTTCAAACAGCTTTTTTGCGCTTGCGCACGCGCCCCGAGAAGCTTTTTATAGTCTTCGTCATATTTTGTCAAGGCCACAGCTATATCCTGTTTTCTGTCTTGTACAGCTCCGGCAATATTTTTCGCATCCGTGCCCGTCAAAGCCCTCTCCAGGTCTTCTGCGCCAGTTTGGGGGAAGAGTTCCCTAATCAAAGGGTCGCCATTTTGTACCAATACAACCAGAGCGTCTGACAAACCGGCGCCAGTTGGGCGGATATCCAACAAACAGGCGTCTTTTTCCACGACGCCAAGAGCTGCACAGTCTTCTCCAAACTTTACCTCAACGCGTATTTTATGCCCGAGTTTTTTAGCTACCGCACAATGTTGTGCCAGTTTACTGGCAGGAAGCTCCAGTGCGGACAGTATAACCTTGGCTCGCTGTAGTTCATTGGCCAACAGATAATGTGCCTTAACAGTCATACCCGCGTCTAAACGTACGATAAAATCCACCGGCCACGGAGCGTTTTTAAAGTAAGCATTATAAATATATTGCAACCAGACAATGGCTTCGCCGTATACCAGCACTATCCGTGATATATCTTCTTTGGTATAAGATAATTCTCTGCCCCCCACCTCAAAAGATTTGTTTTCATATGAATGATTTATTGCCACACGAAAATCTTCCGGCAGAGCGGCAAATTTTTCCTCAACCGCAACTGCATCCAGCTCATAAGCGGCCAGGGTTACCTTATTGCCAGCATCCAGCACAATGCTGTTGTAGCCGGCTAAAAGAGCGTTCATTACATCTTTTTCTTCCTGCACCGCGCAATATTCCGCGCCATAACCGTCATGAAGCCCTGTGGCCAGTGCCTGCCAGGCATATTCTCCCATGGTTTCTACCAGTCGCGCATCTATCGGGCCAGAAGTCACCAATGTCGGTTTTATCCCTGTCCCGGCAAAAATATTTGCCCAAACCGGCAAAGCATAGCCAAAATCGTCATTCACGCCTATACTCGAAACAGAACGTCCTATGGCATGCGGCGCCGTCCATTTTACAAACAACCGGATAGCCTGAGAGTTTTTCTCATTCATCGCCGCTATACGCACCCGTACGCCATATTTGTATTCATCACGCATACATTCCAACCGATCGGCAAAACCACACGCCCCATCCGTCACACAAACCAACTCCCGGCGCCCGGCAACAAGTCCTATAAAACCATGCGGTACTGCAGCTACCGATTGTGCGAGTACCTCGCATCCCATAGCCTTTTTCATAATATCCCGCGCTTTGCTTTCATTGAGAGCCACTTTTATTCCTCCTAATACGTTTCTATTGTTATTTTACCATCAACAGAAACTATTTGGGCTAATTTCTTATTGACAGCACAGATTTTTTAAGCCACTTGACAAAAACTTGCTTTTAACTGATAATTATTATTAATTAAAATAAAAGGGGTGACTTATATGACAAAAACTATGCAAGCACTAGCCGATGCATTTGCCGGCGAATCACAAGCCAACAGAAAATATACCGCTTATGCGGCCCAAGCCGAAGCGGAAGGTTACAAGCAGGCAGCCAAATTGTTTCGGGCGGCAGCCGAAGCAGAAACGCTCCATGCTCTTGCTGAATTTAAAGCTATGGGTAAAGTAAAAAGCACTGCCGACAATCTTCTGGATGCGGTTGCCGGTGAAACACACGAATATAAAAACATGTATCCGGAGTTCATCGAATTTGCCAAAGAAGAGAACCAGCCTGTTGCCCAACGGTTATTTGAGTACGCAGCAGCGGCGGAAAAAGTCCACGCCGGACTCTACCAAAAAGCCGCTGACTCACTTGGCAAAGAAAATGGCCCGGCGCTTTATCTTTGCCCGGTCTGCGGCTATATCCACGAAGGCAGCGCTCCTGACGCTTGCCCGATCTGCTCTGCTAAAGCTTCTGTATTTAAAGAATTCAACTAAATAGAACTTAAAAAGCTCGTTGGCTTATAGCCAACGAGCTTTTTTGCTCTACAGCTTTTCTTATATTTTCATGTTTATACTTGTAACCACAGCACCTTGGGCATTGGAAAAAGCAGCAACCGGATTACTCGATGGTGTGGCCAATGCGCCGGCCAGAGCCGCGGCATCTGTTATATTGTTCCCCGTTACCGCGCCTTCGCTCTCTTCTGCAGCAATCCGGTCCATTGGTATCTCTTTGTAGGAGTTTGACTCTTCTTTTTTGCGTACTTCCACACGCCTGAGCCCAGCTAAACCACGATGCATCAGCTGCTCCGCCTCGTTCAACTCATCAGCCGTCGCATCACTCTTGCCAAGTATCGCCATAGCCTTTTCCATACAATCAAGCAACGCGCCCCAGCTCTTACCTGTATAATCGCGCGGCGACATTATGCGGACAGACTTCATGAGCATCTCTATATAACTTTTCTTCATTTTAATCAGATCTTCTTGTGTCTTATCCGCCGCACTTGGATCACCCAATCCTTCTAACGGGTTTTTCCCGTGATCCAGTTCTTGTGCCGTTTCCCGTTCTGCCGCCTTTGCTTCCTGCCGTTCTTTGCCGTCGAAAGACAGCTCCGTTTTGTAAGCCGCTGAATACTCTCTGTCGGCATTTTCCGAAACACTCTCTTCGTCTGTCGGCACACCTTCAGCCTTTGTTTTGCTTTCCCATCCGTAAGATTTATACAAGGCAGCCGCTATATTATTGATTGTTGGCATTTGAATCACTTCCTTGTTTTTCAAATAATCCCCAATAAAGGCTATATAAATATATCGTCTTTCTGAAAGATTTTCTTAACCAGCAGATATTCGCACAAAAGCAGTTTTCTGAATTCAACAGGTCAGCAAAACCGTTCTTTACATAAAAACTTTTAGTTTTGTTTTCTTTCGCTATTAGTGCTTTTAAGAACATGGCAAAATGCTTTTGGCATATACAAAACCCCCCGGCTGCAGGAAAAACTACAACCGGAGGTTTCACTAAATTGTCCTTTAGATTCAGTTAGTTACGATCGGGAGGCTACCCTTTTCTGTCACTGTCTGGCCGCAACCTTCTCTTTTTTAACGCTAAAATACTGCGTTCCCAACAAAACAGCCAGCACCGCCAGACCTATCACGTCCGACACGATCTTGCTGTCGATCAGCGCCAGCGCGCCGACTACCGCGACTACTCGCAGCAGTATATTCACCCTGGTAAAAAGATACCCCTCCACCGCCACGCCGATCATCAAAACGCCTATACATGCGCCGATGCTAACGCGCAAGCCCTCGAGAAAGGATGTATTGATCAAAAGAAGCTGCGGTGAATAAATGAACATATAAGGTACGATAAAACCCGCTATAGCCAGTTTCACCGAAGAAAAGCCGGTCCGCATCGGGTCACCTCCGGAAATACCGGCCGCGGCAAAAGAAGCCAACGCTACCGGCGGCGTAAGATTAGCAAACATAGCAAAATAAAAAGCAAACATGTGCGCGGCTATCGGCGGTATCCCAAGTTTCGCCAGCGCCGGTGCGGCAATAGCCGCAGTGATAATATAGGCCGGTATAGACGGCAGACCCATACCGAGTATCATACAGGTTATCATGGTAAACACCAAGGTGAAGAGCAGATTTTCGCTGCCCATCATGATTATTGTGTTAGCCATGGTAAGGCCAAAGCCGGTCTTTGACGAAACACCAATGATGATGCCCACACAGGCGCAAGCGACCGCTACAGATACTGTAGCTTTCGCCCCTTCAGCAAACGCGTCGCACACCGCTTTGAAATTTATGCGTGTAGTTTTACGCAAAGCCGCCACCAAAACAGTCACCATGATGGACAGTACCGCCGAATACAACACCGTCGTGCCGGAAAAAAACAACATGTAAAGAAGAAAAGCTATCGGCGCCAAGAGATGCCCCTTTTCCCTGAGAACAATCGCCACTTTGGGCAACTGTTCCCTCGGCAGGCCCACCAAACCGTTTTTTGACGCCCTAAGGTGCACCTGTATCATGATACCGAGGTAATACAAAAGAGCCGGGATCGCTGCATGCACTACTATCACCGAATATTGCACAGCTAGGTTTTCCGCCATTATGAAAGCCGCCGCGCCCATTATCGGCGGTAGCAGCTGCCCGCCCACCGAGGCGGCGGCCTCTACCGCACCGGCAAACTCTTTGGAGTAGCCGGTCTTTTTCATCAAGGGAATAGTAAAAGCGCCAGTAGTCACCACATTGGCCACCGCAGAACCGTTTATTGAACCCAAAAGACCAGAGGCAATAACCGAAACTTTCGCCGGACCTCCTTTGCTGTGCCCGGCCAAAGCCATAGAAATATCGTTAAAAAATGCGCCCATGCCAGATTTACTCATAACCACGCCAAATAAGATGAACAAAAATATATAACTGGCCGCCACACTGACCGACGAACCGTAAATGCCCTCGGTGTTGGCAAAAAAATGGTTTACCAGCTGTTCCCAGGTATAACCGCGATGGGCAAACATTCCCGGCAGATTACGCCCAAATAACCCATAGGCGATAAACACCAGGCTCAAACCCGGCAGAGCCCAGCCCGTCAAACGTCTGGCCGACTCCAAGACCAACACTACCAAAATAGTCGCAACCACAGTGTCCGCCATATTGGGCATGCCCGCCCGCTCCACAATCCCCAGATAATCTATCCATACATAGGCGGCCACCGACACCGACAAAACTATCAAAATCCAGTCATACCATGGAACATTGCTGCGGCTGCTTTTAGCAGCCAACGGATACATTATGAACCCCAGTGTAAGCATCATCGCCACATGCAGCGAACGATGCTCCAAAATAACCGGCGTACCCACCAAAGAAGTGACAAAATGATAAAGCGACACCACTATACACAAAACATAAAAAAACCGCTTCATCAGAGGTTGCACAAATGTGCGCGTCGCCGCTTCCTTATCGTACTTTTCCAACAATTCTTGCTGCTCTTTGCTAAGGGGTGCGCCGTCGACCGGCGCGGATAAAAGAACATCACCGAACTCTACTTTGTCAGCTTGCCCGTTGTTTGTTCCGGCGCATGATCTATCTTGTTCCACGCATATTCCCCCTCTCAACAACTAACCGTAACCGGGTATGCTGCGGCAGATCGCTGCCCCTTGCCACCAATGCGCCGTTCAGCACTATATCCCTCGTTGCCGTATGGGAATTGAGCCACACCAGCTCGCTAAACCGCTGGTCTATCTCCTCCATATGTATGAGTCCGTCTTTCACATAACAGACCCTCCCCTTATTCTCTGGAATACCCGCGCCAAAAGCAGGAAAAGTTATCGCGTCCAAAACAAGCTCCAAATTGCCGTCCACATGATAATATTCATTCCAGGGAATTTTCTCTAACGAATGCTCCCAACCAAAAAACAACTTATCACCCGACCGCGCCACGATTTCCCTATACACCCGGCCTGTCCGCCAGTCGTAAATGCGTAGCACCGTCTGTTCTTCATATGTCCTCCAGGCAAAAAACAGAGCGCCGCAAAGCATCAGTATGGCAAGGAAAGCGCCGATGCGCCTCCCTTGCCAAAAACCGCCTTGTTTTATCATAACCTTATTTCAGCATGCCTTTTTCTTTATAAAATTTCGCCGCACCATTATGGAATGGCACAGAAGTTCCCTGTATGCCACGCAAAGCCGTATCCAGCTTTATATTTGCCTTGGCTGTGGCGTGCGAAGCCTGAAGAACGGCAAGCCCTTTTTCCGAATAAATGTTGTACAACAAATCGTACACCACATCATCCGGCAGCTTTATATCCACCAACATTATATTCATCACCGCCGCAGTAGTGGTATCTGTATCCGTCTTATAAGTAGCCGCTGGTATCTTGGCTTCTATATAGAAAGGATATTTTTTCAAAAGTTTCTGCAAAGCCTCGCCCTCTACCGGTACAAATGCCACTTTTTTCACCGTGCCGAGTTCCATTATAGTAGCATTGCCAAGACCGGACGTAACAAACGCTACGTCACACTGCCCGTTCTTTATCTGATCTATCGCCTCACTATAATTCAAATAATCAACCCGGCAATCCTTGTAAGTCATGCCATGCGCCTCAAACATCATGCGCGCGTTAAGTTCCACGCCCGAATTGGGCGCTCCCACGCCGACGCGTTTGCCCTTCATATCACTGAACTTCTTTATCCCCGAATCTGCCGTAGTTACTATCTGGCAATAATTCGGCCACAAACCCATCATGGCCCGCAAATTTTTGGCTGGCGGCTTGCCCTGGTAAGCGCCAAAAGCATCTACTGCCTGGATGACCGAATCGGCCATAGCTATAGCCATCTCACCCTGCCCGGATAACAAAGCATTGATATTTTCCGCCGTAGCGCCTGTCGCAGTAGCCGAAGTCTTGTAACCCAAACTACCGACAAAAGTGGAGAAAGCTCCACCTATAGGGAAATAAATACCGCTGGAAGGACCTGTCAACACTGTGATAAAATAATCCGACCGTTTGATTTCCGCTTTTTTCTCCTTGGTTCCCGATGAACAAGCCACTATGGACAAAAGCATTACCGTAATAACTATGATCGCAAACGTTTTTTTCATTTTCACACACATGCCCTCCTTAGTTTTATATTTTTACTATAATTAAATTAGACAATAATTTAATTATTCAATTAATTATATAATTAAATCAGGTTTTTGGGAATAATATTTTTTCCAAAAAAGCTAAGAAAAACCCCATTATAGCCATTCGGCCGAAACACACAAACATAAACCTGTGCTCCATATGGGTTTTCATCGGCTCCCTCGTTAGTTCGCTTTTTCCCGTTTTCGCATATTTTATGATACTTAACATAAGTACCCCCGCAGGAGCGACGCGGGCCGTTTCCAAACAGTAGTGAGATATAAGTCTGTGTATAAGAAAAAAGCACTCCTAATGGAGTGCTTTTTCTAACCGGCAACTTCCTATCCTCCCGGGCCGTTTCCAACCAAGTACTTTCGGCGTTTAAGGGCTTAACTTCTGTGTTCGGCATGGGAACAGGTGGGACCCCTTAG
>JAVBNN010000007.1:0-61294 GCA_031551525.1 Acidaminococcales bacterium | reverse complement strand
ATAGTACCCCTCCTTCTGCTATGATATAGATTAAATTATATCATAAGCTGGACGGGCTGTCATTGCACAGCTTGTCAACTTGACTGCGCCAGTCATCTTTTTTATAATGTTTAATATAAATCCAAAAAGGACAGGGAAAATATGACTGCGTTACTTTCGCTCCGGCAGATGTCGGCCGCCGCCATGCTCATAGCCATAGGCGTCGTCATACCCATGGTTTCACCGCTAAAGATCGTCCTCGAGCCAGCCTCTTTTACCCTGGCCAGCCATGTGCCCATCTTTCTTGCCATGTTCATTTCGCCGCCCGCCTCGGCTATCGTAGCGCTCGGCACGACGCTCGGTTTTTTCCTGGGTGGTTTCCCGCTAGTGGTAGTGCTGCGCGCCGCCACTCATATAGTTTTTGCCGTAGTCGGCGCCCTTATTTTGCAAAAACGCCCCGGCCTTTTGTTCTCGCGCCACAGCGCCCTTTTTTTCTCTTTTTCCATAGGAATTTTGCACGCCGTTTGCGAGTTTTTTGTCGTCAGCGCTTTTTATTTCGCCGGCGACATAAGCGCGCTCTATTATGCCAACGGTTTTCTCTTTTCCGTTCTCTTCTTAGTCGGCCTCGGCTCAGTCGCGCACAGCATGGTAGACTTCGCCCTCGCGCTTTTTATCTACAAACTGCTCTGCAGGCAAAATCCCTTGTTTGCCAATAAATAAAAATACTAAGCAGACTTAACAGGAAAAAGCAGCATGCCAGTATCTGACCGGAAAGCCAAAGAGGCCCCCGTTATGTGGGCCTCTCTTATTTTATATGATTTGAGCTATATACCGACTATCCTGTCCGCCGCACTTTCCAGTTCCAACAATACAGCCGCGCTATCCGCCTCTAAATGCTTTATGCGCGTACGCATATCATCTACAAAACCCTCGTCCTTAATCAACTGCAAATTTATCCGCACATTGTATATGGATCCCCACATAGCTGCGTAGACGAGTTTCCCCGCCACCGCCGCGTCACTGGCAGCACTTACATTTCCTGTTTTCAACATTTTTACCGCCAGCTCCAACACTTTAGCAGCATATTGCGCTATCCTCATCGGCGGGCAGGCCGCTTCTTTTAATGCATCCTGTATGGCACGGGCGCGCGCGTTTTTCTCCTCTTCCGTAACTTTGGGCAGCTTGTACGCAGCTATCACCCTGTTAAATGCCTCAACATCATCTTCCATACCCGCTTCAAACTTAAGCAAAAACTTTTCCAGCTCTCCCTTGATCGTTTCTACCTCAGCTTTTACGCCTTGGTATTTTTCATTGTCCACCGTAAGATTGCCCAGCATTATAGCCAAAGCTGTTCCAATAGCCCCCACCAGGGCGGATGCGCTACCGCCGCCCGGAACCGGCGCCGCAGATTTTGTCCTGGCCAAAAAATCCCCTATGGTCATATCTTTAAACATTTTTACCTCCCCAAAAAAACTTTTTGTCTACATAATTCACACACAAATAATTTTTACTTTCACTATACATAAAACAAATAGACTCCAGTCAAAAAGACCAGAGCCCAATACTTTTGGTGGGCGATGACGGGATCGAACCGCCGACATCCTGCTTGTAAGGCAGGCGCTCTCCCAGCTGAGCTAATCGCCCTTTATCAGGCCGTAGATAAACCGCCCTATACTTCGTTGCGGCTACTTTTTCTTGCTCGTGTACCAACAGTACACTTCACTCAAAAGCCGCGCCGCTACTACTCTCTGGCGCCCTCTTTCCGGCTTCCCGAGACATATATAAGCACTTATCCGGCACTACTGTAATGTGGTGACCCGTGGGGGAATCGAACCCCCGATACCGCCGTGAAAGGGCGGTGTCTTAACCGCTTGACCAACGGGCCTTGTGGCTCCTCGAGCAGGACTCGAACCTGCAACAACTCGGTTAACAGCCGAGTGCTCTACCATTGAGCTATCGAGGAATGTTTAGTGACGAAGATTATTATACTGGTGATTAGGAAAAAAAGCAAGTTTTTTCCTAAATTAAACTGTTCGCCGACCAATCTTCTCCAACGCTCGACATAGCGACCGCCCGGTCACGACTTCGCCGCCCAACGGCCATAGCAAAGATTGACACAAAAATTCCGAGCGCAGCGAGGAACCTAAAAAAGACATGGCTGCCCAAAACATAAGACCGCTAACCTAATGGCTTACACTCGTTGGCTTATCCATTCACCCGGACTTTTATTACCACTTTCCTGATCGCGCCTTCCGTATTAGCCACATGACAGCTCCCCCGGTGCACTTCCCAGGGGAATATCACCATCAGTTGCCCTGCCTTCATCAGATAGTCGCGTTCCCCTTCGCAGGATTTATAAAAAAACGTATCTTCCAGCAGATTTTCCTCATCCAGCACATGCGCCTTGCTTTTGGGGGCACAGCATATAAGCTCCTCGCCGCTGATAATATACTGCACGTCGATATACTTTTTGTGGGTTTCCGGTCGGCTGCCTTCCTTGCTTTTCGTCTTGGCGTTACGCACTTTGGCGTATATGTCTTTTCCTTCTATCTCATATTCTCCGTCCGGTAGCTTGTCGAAATCCGTGTCACGCAGATAGGCCAGCGCCTTGCTCAAGCGCACCGACAGGTAAGGCAGCAGTGTATCAAGCTTATCCCTGCTTTCAATGATCATAAAGCGCACCCCCTCAAAGTATTTTTATCAACTACCACCTTTAGCATAATACCTTTTATTGGTTTTGTAAATATACCGGCCGGGAGAGCGTAAATTTCACCCCCCGGCCGCGTTTGCTATATATTTTCGGTCGTTTTTAGCCCAGTATAGCTTTCAGGTCCTCTTCCGCACTCTTTACCGGCATTATGTTGAAGTTTTTCACCAGAACATCCAGCACCGCCGGATTGATAAAGGCCGGCAGACTTGGCCCGAGGCGAATATTTTTTATTCCGAGATGCAGCAGTGAGAGCAATATGACTACCGCTTTTTGTTCGTACCAGGACAAAATGAGCGAGAGCGGCAGACCGTTCACATCTGTGCCAAAGGCTTCGGCCAGTGCTTTGGCGATGACTACCGCCGAATATGCATCGTTGCACTGTCCTACGTCCAAAAGACGCGGCAACCCCTCTATATCGCCAAATTCAAGTTTGTTAAAGCGGTATTTCCCGCAGGCCAGTGTCAGTATGACGCAATCATCCGGCACAGCCTGGGCAAAATCCGTATAATAGTTGCGACCGCTCTTGGCCCCGTCGCAACCGCCGATCAGGAAAAAGTGGCGTATTTTCCCTGTTTTCACCAATTCCACCACTTTACCGGCGGCATTCAGCACCGTATTGTGGGCAAAGCCGATAGTGATGTATGTTTCCTCTTCATCGGCAGAGAATCCCTCCGCCGCTAGTGCCGCTTCAATAACCGCCGCAAAATTGCCGTCTGCGATATGCCTTACTCCCGGCCAAGCCACCAGTCCGCTGGTAAATATCCGGCCCTTGTAGCTGTCCACCGGTTTTTGGATGCAGTTGGTCGTCATCAGGATAGCGCCGGGGAAAGCGGCAAACTCTTTTTGCTGGTCTTGCCAGGCCCCGCCGTAATTGCCCGCCAGGTGCGAGTGCTTTTTCAAACCCGGGTAGGCGTTGGCCGGCAGCATTTCGCCGTGCGTATAGATATTTATCCCCTTGCCTTGCGTCTGCTCAAGAAGCATTTTCAGGTCTTTCAGGTCATGCCCGGATACCAGTATGGCCTTGCCTTTTTTTCCGGTCACTCGCACTTTGGTCGGCTCAGGGTGACCATAGGCGGAGGTGTTGGCTTTATCCAAAAGCTCCATCGTTTTGATATTCACCTCACCAGTCTTTAGCGCCAGCGCGATAAGATCCGGCACTCCCACCTCTTTGGCCAACGCCGACAGGGCTTCATGCACAAACAGGCAGATATCCTTGTCATAAAGGCCGAGTACCATAGCATGGTCGAGATATGCAGCCATGCCTTTGAGCCCGTAGGCGGTGACCTCTTTTAAACTGGCGGCGGTTTCACCGTTAGCCCGCATGCGCGCCTGTACACCTATTTCTCCCGCTTGCCGCAATACTTCTTCCTTGTTTTTTCCGGGGTGCCAGACCGCCGGGCCACCCAGTTCTATCATTGTAACGCCCTTTTCCCTGGCGGCAGCCTCATAGAGCGCTTTAGCCTGGCCGCGCACCCCTATAAGTTTCTCTAACAGTCCATAAAGCTTGTCCTCGTCAAAATTGACATTGGTCACCGTGGTAAACAGAGCCTCCACCACCGCGCGGTCTATATCCTTTTCCTGTTTGCCCAAAAGGCCCGCCTGATATGCATAAAGCGATACACCCTCCACCAGATAAAAAATGGCGTCCTGCAAATCGGCAGATGGAGCGCTTTTCCCGCAAACGCCCATCTGCATGTTGCAACCTGTCCCTTTAGCAGTTTGTTCACATTGATAACAAAACATGATTTTTCCCCCTTTGGCTTTTTTGTATTTTTATATTACAATTAAAGTTGACCGGTCTTTGTACACCGTCCTAGCATTAGCTTATAGTCCTGCCATCAAAATATCTGTGACCTACATCACACTTTGCGAGGTATTCATTTTATGATAATAAATGCGCTTAAAAGCATCCCGCTCTTCGCCGCTCTAAATAGCGCGCAGCTCGCCGAAGTAGCCGCGCTTTTAAAAATAAAATCCCTCCCCAAAGAGGCCGCCTTTTTCACAGAAGGAGCGCCCAGCCAGGGCGTGTTTATATTGCTCGAAGGCGAAGTGAAGATAGTCAAAACCTCCTCGCGTGGCGGGGAGCACACCATACGCACCATAGAACCCGGCGAAGCCTTTGCCGAAGTGGTGCTTTTCACAGGACTCCCCTATCCGGCCAATGCGGTATGCGCCAAGCCGTCACGCGCCGGTTTTTTGCCTACAGGGGCGCTCGAAGCCCTCATCAAGAAAAACCCCGAGCTTGGCATACAGTTTATCAAAGTCTTGGCGCCCCGCCTGTACGCCGCACAAAGCAAAAACAAGGAACTGGCTCTTGATAATGTGGCCGACCGCTTATACAATTTTCTCAACCAGGCAACCGGCGATAGAGAACCGGATGGCCTTTGCCACGTAACGCTACCCGCCACCAGAAGTGAACTGGCCAGCATGCTCGGTACCACCCGCGAGACCCTCACTCGCCTTCTCATGGCTCTTAAAAAGGGCGGCCTGATCGTCCTTGAGAAAAACCGCCTTAGTTTTCGTCCGTCCGACCTCGCGGGCTACATGAAGCAAAGGCTGTGAAAGTTTTTGACATAGGCAAAAACATCCTGTAGCCATGCGCGGAGGGTGAAAAAAATAAGACGCACAAAACATTTGCGCGCCCCTCAATATTTTTATTTCTCTGGAAAAGTCATGTTTTTTACGCCGTAGTCAAAAATTCTTGTCCAAAACTCCCTGTCGCTGTCCATAGTGAAAAAAGCTATCCCGGCCATTTTTTCATCGTAATTCAACAAATAGCCCTTGCCGTAATTGATAAAGAAAATGCCGTTCCAGTCAATAAATACACGGTAACTTCCGTTATAAGCCTGCTTGCCCCGGACAACGGAAAATTCCACATCTTTCAGCTCAAAACCCAAAAGATTTACTCCGCCCAACTTGCCCACATTATCCATATGCAGTGTACGCATGGCTTTCTTAGCCTTTAGGTCGTTCCAAAACGCCTTGCCTTTTTGCAGCAGCACTGTTGCTTCAGCCCTAAACTCAGCCTGCTTAGAGAGTATCTCCTGTTTTTTCTCTTCACTGAGCGGCTCACCCAAATACCCTACGGCGAACTTGTCCATTTTCTCCGTGTCGACCAGAGCAAATAAAAAAGCTGTCCGGTAGTTTTCACCGTCGTCCATAGCCAGTTGATATATACGCAGATTGTTCAATATTTCCCTTTCCGACTTACTGGGCCGCGCATACGCATCCACAAGAGCGGTAATATCATAATAGCTGACATACGTATCCGCCGGCACCCGTATGCTGGCAAAACCCAGCGGTACTTCCTGATATTTAAAAGTGGCAAAACACTCGCCCTTCCCCTGTCCACCCAAGACAAACAGGGACAACACCCCTACGATCAACAATCCTTTTACTAACCTCAAATATTTTTTCATAATCTGCCGCTCCTTTTTTCGATTTTCATCCTGCCAGCCACTGCAAACTTAGCAATAGCAGCGGCTGATGGACAAGATATATAAATAGAGAATACCTTCCTACACAAGCCAAACCCTCCGTAAGCCGACCCTTGCGCATATCAGGCACACCCAACCGGCGCCCTGCCAGTATACCGGCGATAAATAAAGCCAGCCAGGGCAGCAAAGGATAATAATCCATGCTGGAAAACCCCCGGGGGACGATCCCCAGCGGTAGCAGCCACGGCGTATCCACAGACAGAGCACTAAAATAGCGCCCTGCCGCTACGGCTCCCGCCGCCAGCACGACCAGCAGACCATCGGGCAGCCGGTCAAAAAAGGGCAGTAAAAGCGTCGCCACAGCGATAAAGTGGAGTATCCCAAACCGTACATAACTCTCCCGGTCAAAGACATAGGTCGCCGCACTGACCAATATGGCTGCCGCCAGCAGCTTCAGCCCGCTCCTCGTGTGCCGTTTGGCCAGCCCGGCCCCGGCAGCCCAGCCGGATACTCCCAGAAACAAGGTAACTATAAGGATGCGAAAAACCTCCCAGGCTCCTGCGCGGTACCCTATGGGCCAGTCATAAAAGTCCTCAAGATCTACCGCCAGATGGAAAACTATCATCATAAGGACGGCCAAACCGCGCAGAGCATCTAAAAACAGCGCACGCCGCACACCTTTATATTTACCGCCGTCCGCCACACTTTCCCCAGCCTTCCGTCCACCAAGATTATCACAAATAAATCAAACTCCATGGAGGTAACTAATGTACCGCATACTAGCATTGGTTTTTTCTTTTTTATTCATTGCCTGCCCTCTGGCGCTGGCCGAAGACCAGCACTTCATAGACGGAGTGCTCAGCGCAAGCCCCGCCGCGCCGTTGCCAGGCAACGACGTCAAGAGCGTTACCGCCTACAACGGCAGCTATGACTTGTTTACCGACCATGCGCGCGGCTACAGTATACTGGTGCCCAAAGACGCGCGCGCCGACATCAGCCTTTCCACCTTTCGCACAGTTTTCACCTCACCCGGTCTGACTATGGAAATTTATTACGACGACTTAAGCAATAACAGTGCCAGTTTTTCCGACTATGTCTTTTACAGCAATAAATTTTTATACCAAAGCGCCCTTCATTCGGTCACCGCCGACTACGCCGTCAGCGGTGGACATACCACCAAGTGGCAGCGCGCCAAACTCTCGCGCATAGAAAACGACCAAAACTACTACCAGGCGACCGCCATGCGGCGCACCAGTCAAAAAATATACACCATCATCTGCAAATCCGACAGTCCGCTCGGCTCGCGCGGCGACACTATCGCCGACAGCCTGTCTTTCATTTTCCCCCAAGGTACAGTACGCGACTACAAACAAAATTACCCGTCCAATACGCCGATGAATGAGACTACCCGCACGTCCTATCAGGAACTCTTTGGCAAAGACGCCTCTCTTACCTGGGGAATATTTGAATACTCCGCGCCCCAAACCTTCCGACAACTCGATGAAAAAGAAGAAAAGCTCGGTTACCGCTTTAAAGTGCTCTTGCGCTACCAGACCATGGATGAAGCCTTGCCCGTCTGGCAACTGGAGCAAGCAGACAGCAAAGACCGCCTGGTAGAGCTTACTCTCGCCACCATCCACAACACCCAGGCCAACGCGCTCTGGGCCAGCGGCACGAGCAATGCTTCCATGGCCTATGAGATACTCGACGGTAAATATGACGATTACCTAAAAAAATACGCCCAGGATATAAAAGGCTACGGCAAACCAATCATATTCCGTTTAAATAATGAAATGAACGGCGACTGGTGCTGGTATAGCGCTTTTTATACCGCGCGCGACAGTAATATCTATAAACATCTTTGGCATTATATCCGCGCCATCTTCGATGCCGAAGGCGTTGACAACCTCATCTGGGTATGGAACCCCCACGACATATCACTGCCTGACTTCTCCTGGAACCACGCCATGGCCTACTACCCGGGCGACAAGTATGTAGATGTTATCGGCCTCACTGGCTACAATAACGGCACATATTTTTCCGGTGAAAAATGGCGCGCTTTCAATGAAATCTACCAGCCTACTTACCGCCAATACCTGGCCTGGTTCGACAAGCCCTTCATGATAACAGAGTTTTCCTCCAACTCGGTCGGCGGCGACAAAGCCGCCTGGATAGCCGACATGTTCAGGCAGATCGGCAACTATCCCAATATCAAAGTCGCCGTCTGGTGGCACGGGGTAGATTACGATAAAAACGGCAACCCCGGGCGGGTCTATCTGATAGACAACTCGCCCGAAGTAGTCAAAGCAATGACAACCGGCCTTCAAGGCTACAAATCAAAAGTCAAATTCACTCCACCGCCGGTGGCAGAGGACGTGCCAATGCTACGTTTGGAGCGGCCAACTCCTCCACCGACCTGAAAGCATTATAAGCAGAAGCCTGGAAAATACTGGCATCGGATTTTATCTTACTGCTGAAAGACGTCCCCGCCACAAGCGCGCCGTCCTTTACTTTGAAAACATTTTGCGTCAGGGCCACTATCCATCCGAGCGATGTCCGATCGCGATGCACGTCGATATTAGCCAAAAGAAGATAGTCCGCACCGAGCGACTTCGCCATTTCCTGCGCTTCGACGCGTTCTATACCGATCTGGCACTGTTCGACGATCCGGTACCGCAAAAGATTTTTCCGGTAAATATCCAGCATATTATTATGCACATAGTAAAAATCAGGCATCCTGCCGGTATCCGGCGAACAGGATACTATCACCGCCACGACCGGGCCAGTGCCGCTGTCGTAGGTGTTGATAGTGCCAGGGATGGTCTTTTCCGTGACCTCTCTCTTTCGCACATCGTAAAAATGTTTGCCGGCCAAGTCGGCATAGTTTTCCATGCTATGCTGGAAAGTCTTGTAACGGGCATCGGCAGTCAACGTCAAAGTCCGTCCAAACTGAACGTAGCCTCGGCGGACGCTCTGCAGGCTGCCCGGCACCGGGTCGAAATGGCTGTATACCCGCAAAAGGTTTATCCGATTTGCGTATTTATCGGAAAAAGCCTTGTTCCCTACTGCCGGGGCGCCAAAATTCACCACTGTTATGCGGTCTTCCGGCACGCCCATTTCGAGAAGGCAGGCCGCGTAAAGAGTAGCCATCGCCCCGCCCAAACTATGCCCGCTGACGACCAGCCGGGCTTTCGGGTCATTTTTGATTATCTCATAGAGATATTGCATGCCGTTGCCTTTTTTCGCATCTGTTTTAAGGCTGAAAGTAGCCAGCGTATAATCAAGAAAACCCTTATGCACCGTAGGCGCAGTATCCGAAAACTCGGTTTTTTGCTCGGTAATGCGTATCTCCGACGGCGTACTCCCGCCAAACAGCACTTTGCCCATGCGCATGTCGGCATCCACATCTTTACTGTTCTCCGTACCGCGGAAAGTCAAAAGATATACATCTTCATCCGTTTTTTCATTATACCGGCTGACCAGAAAAATACCGCTATCTACCGTTTTTGTCTCTAGTTCATACTTTTTTACACGCCAGCCGTCTTCTTGAATAAACCGGTAGAAAGTATTGCCCACCTTGTCATCATAGGTCGCAAGACACGCATTGGCGGCGCCGTAAACCAAAAGAGCATCCTCGTAACGGTCCTCTCCCGTCTTAGCCTGCCTGTACAAAGCTTCCACGCCAAAAGAAGGAAGCGATAAACACAAACATACCAACGCCAGTAAACATTTTTTCAGCAACATTCATCACCTCGGCAAATTTTTATCTTATCCTGTTTTCGTTTGATTTCGTTTTATAGACATTTCGCGGAGAACGCCTATTTTTCCTGCTTTCTTTTTCCCTTTTTATTCGCGGAGAAAACCGCAGGTTTTTTGAGAACAATGTCGAATATTATAAAATACAGTAAATATAGGGAGGGGTTTTACAATGATTGCAGGAAAAACCATCATCAGCGAGGAAGTTTTCATCGATCTGGTAAAAATCGCTACCGCCAAAGTTGAAACTGTCGCCAGCGGGACTGGGCAGAAAAACGTACTGGCCGCCATCGCCAAGACTGTGGCTGAACGAGTAGCGCCGCAGATAAATGTGAAAAAATCCGAAGCAGGGATACCGGCCGACCAAGAGGACGCCACCCCGGCCACAGTATCTTTGGAACTCAGGATAAACGTCCTCTATGGGCAAAATATCCCGGACACCGTCAACAAAGTACGTCAATCGATCAAAGACGAAGTGGAGCGTTTTACCGGCTATAAAATCGAAAAAATAGACATCATCGTAGATAAACTGGTCAAACCGGCCGAACCGGAAACGATTGCCGAATAGTAAATATGCGGGCGCACCTTGTACGCCCGCATATTTTTATCTTTGTTCAGCCGTCTCCAGCAACGCCAGTTTTTTCTCCCTGGTCAATGCCTTTATCGCCAATTCCCTTTTAAGCGCGCTACTCTTGTCCGGCTGCTCTTCCCGATAAACCAGCTTTACCGGCAGGCGGCTGGCCGTATAGCGAGCGGCCGTTCCGAGATTATGCTTTTTGACCCTCGCCTCAAGATCGTTAGTAATCCCCGTATAAAGAGAACCGTCCACGCAGGCCAGCATATAGACATAATACATGTCCGCCACCCTATCTTCAGTATATTACAATACGCTGAGCTTCACCATCACCACTTCATCAAACGGGCGGTCAAGCGCATCCGTCGGCTCGACACCGATCTTTTCCACCACGTCGAGCCCCTCATCCACCCGGCCGAAGATAGCATGACGTCCGTTCAACCAGGCAGTTTCAGCCAGAGTAATAAAAAACTGCGACCCGCCTGTATTCGGCCCGGCATTTGCCATGGACAGCATCCCCTTGTTATCATGTGCCAGCCCTTCGCCAAACTCGTCTTTTATCGTGTAGCCTGGCCCGCCCATGCCTGTACCGGTGGGATCACCCCCCTGTATCATAAAATCCTCAATGATACGGTGGAAAACCACTCCGTCATAAAAACCCTTTTTTACCAGCGTGAGAAAATTCTCCGCCGTTTTTGGCGCCTTATCTTCGAATATCTCCGCCACAAATTCACCGCGGTTAGTTTCAAACTTGACCCGGCTATTTTTTTTCTCGCCCATTATTATCCCTCCTGTGCGCAAATGCAAAATCATTATTATAAAAATATACGATGGTATAATGATAACATAAAACACCCGGGAGGACAAAAATAATTGGAGGCCCTTAAATGACTGTACAAGATATAAAACCACTCAAAAACTTTTTTCGCCTGTTCGTAGAAAAGCACTACACCGGCGAACAGCTGCTAGATAAAAATATTGATTTGAAAATAAAACATACTGCCCTGGTATGTGAAAATACTGAAAAAATCACCAGCTCGCTCGCTTGGCCGCAATGCGACAGCTTGATAGCCTATACTATAGCCCTCTTTCACGATATCGGCCGTTTCCCGCAGATAGTACGCTACAAAACCTTCAACGACCGCCAGTCTTTCGACCACGCGCTCCTCGGCGAAGAAGCCCTCCTCGCGGAAAATGCCCTGACCGCCTTTACGCCTCGTGAACAGCGTCTGATCTTTAGCGCCATCCGCTGGCACAACAAACGCTCTCTCCCGGCTGAACTGCCGCCGGACGAACTGCCCTTTGCCCAACTCGTCAGAGACGCAGACAAACTCGATATACTGCGGGTAGTCACCGAATACTACGAAGTACGGCTTAAGGAACCTAACCCCATCCTGGAATTCGGTCTGCCGGAAGTCAGCGACTGCTCACCGGAAATAACCGGCGATATCTTATCCGGCCGCATGTGCGACATCGCCAACATAAAAAACGTCAATGACCTCCGGCTGCTCAAACTATCCTGGATATACGACCTCAATTTTGACATCGCCAAACGGCTCTTCCGGGAAGCGGGCTACCTTGAGAAAACCATCGCCGCCCTTCCAAACACCGGAGATGTGCATAAAATCCAACGCCATCTGGCAGATTATTTGGCTAAATATTGACTTTCGCGGCACAAAAATAGGCGGGCGTTCAAAGAACGCCCGCCCGCAATATTTTTGTTTATTTATCCTTACGGCTCTCCACTATGTGCTCACCGTGGTATTTCTCTCCGTCATTGTCCGGCAGAAGGCCATAGCGTTCACACCACAGTGTCTTATACTTTACTGCCTGCGCATGTGTGGCGGCCGTATCGCCTTCTGGCAGTTGTTTGATCACTTTGCCCGGCACACCGGCGATCAGGGAAAAGGGCGGCACTTTCGTGCCCGGCGCTACTACCGCTCCGGCCGCCACTATACTGCCGCGCCCGATGACCGCTCCGTCGAGCACCACCGATCCCATGCCGATAAGGCAATGATCCTCGACTGTACAGGCGTGTACTACTGCGCTATGCCCGATCGTTACAAAATCACCGAGCACAGTCGGATGAGTGTCTGATACATGTATCACCGAATTGTCCTGTACATTCACATACCGCCCCAACACGATCTTATTAACATCGCCGCGCACCACGCAATTATACCAGATACTGCTATATTCTCCCACCGTCACATCGCCCATCACGCGAGCGCCTTCAGCCAGATAGGATTTTTCATGGAAATCCGGGGTATGCCCCTCGAATACTATATCTTTATAAGTTTTCATAATCAAACCCTCCCTATATTATATCGAAAACCTGTCAGTCAATTTTAATTGGCCTTTGTTCATATTGACCATATATTACCCTTAAAATCAAAATAAATCAATCTTTTATAAACGCGGTTTTTCTTCCTGTTCCCTCAGGACAACTGCTTTTCCTGCACAGTACCCGTTATACGCGCCGGCACACCTTCCAGTATGGAAAACGGCGGCGCTTTCATGCCGCGGCTGACTACCGCCCCAGCGGCCACCACACTGCCCCGCCCTATCACCGCGCCATTTAAGACGACCGCACCCGCGCCCACCCGGCAGCAGTCCTCCAGTGTGGCCACATGGATGAGCGCCCGGGGCCCTATGCTTACATAGTCGCCAATAACGACCGGCAAAGCGTCCGCCGTATGTATGACGGCGCCGTCGCCCACGCTGCTGTGGCAGCCTATACTTACACTGTTGCCGTCCCCTCGGATAAGACAATTGGCCGCTATGACGGCATGTTCACCAATAAATACATCTCCGATGATTTTTGCCGTGACGTCACAACACGCGGTATCAGCTATCTGTGGGCTTTTTCCGGCGAAAGAATTACCTTTAAATGTTATCATAGCTCTAAACACCGCCTTTTTTAGTAAGTATATACTTTTATGCGGTTTTCAGCCCGATTGCTTTTTCGCCATTTTCCGGTTATAAACCAGATTTTGCCGCAACTGGGTAAACTTTTTTATCACTTTTCCATATACTGTGGAATAAAAGCGCAGGGCCTGTCCACTGTGCAGCCTGACTATCACCAAAGGAGTCCTCCAGACTAGTTGGCAGCCGTAACGGTTGCTGCGGCTCAGTTCCTCAGTAAATATAATTTCTTCTATCTCGCCGTAGGAATATTCTCTGTTTCCAAATACTCCTTCAGAAACAAAACCATACCGGTAAAACAATACCCGTTTACCCAGGCCAAACAAGCAGCAGGCGGTGTAATAAGCTATAGCACAGTAAAAAATCCCTAGCGGCACAACTTGCCCTAACGCTAATCCGCTCAAATCTCCGCCTTCATTGGCTACCACTACCCACATCATAAAAATCCCCCCGGCCACTTTCAAGAGCGGGACAAGCTTTTTGCTCTCCACCCTTTCCACCAGCGGGCCAAACTCCGGATGCTCCCACTTGTGAGGCCTTATGTCCATAGGGTCATATACCATGGCCCCGAGTGGCGGCGGCTCAATTTTTTCCTCTGTCCAGGCTGCGCGCTGCCCGCGCCAGCAAAAATAAGCATAAATATTATACAGCACGGCCAGAAAAAATACCGTCAACCAAAGATAGTATATATTATCCCACACCGTCTATTCCCCCGATAAAACGGCGCGCATCAGGACAATGCGCGCGGCAAGGATTTACTGTTATTGTTGTTTACGCACAAAGCCATACCACAGGCCGAAGCACACGCCAATAACCATACCTATAATAGTAAAAGCGTCCATTGTCCAGTCTCCATGTTTTATGCATTAGTGTCGCTTATTTATAGCCTTTAACCTTGACCAGGCTAAATCCGCCCATATCCACCTCAGGCTCCAGCACTAATACCGGCAATATCCGGTGGGTAGGAATGATCCCCTCCGGCAGATCGGACAAATAAAGCGACTCGGTAAAGCAGTAGGTATGTGCGCCATCCGTCATACTGACAGGCAGCAGCTTGCAAAACATGCTCTGTTCATCGCGCAGCTCTTTCACCACTTCTTTCAGCGCATCCGGCACATCAGCCGAATCACGGGCAACCACCACCTGTTTCGCTATGTTTTGCAGCCAAGCCGCGTTGTGGCTGTGGGCTGGATCAGCTGTCGCCACCAACACCACCCCCTTTAAATCATCCGCGTCGCCGGCAAACGGGTTTCCCGGATCGAAAAGATCCTGGTGTGCCTGTACAACTACGCCAAAGACCACCGGATAATTGGCAGCCTTGTCCGTCCATTTTTCCCTGCTACCAAAAGTAGGCGGCTTCTCATACACCTGGTAAAACTGCTCGTCTACCTCATGCGGCACGAAAAAATACTTCTCCAACTTTTCATAGCCGCCGGTAAAAGGCGTCCAATCAGCTTTTTCTATACCCATGGCTTTGTTGCTTTCTTCCTCCATATAGCGTTCCACTACTTTGTCCATCTTCTTTTTGTTTTGCATCATATTGTTCCAGACATAAAAACCTATACCTGCTACAATAGCTAGTGTGAATAAATACTCCATACAATGCCTCCTTCACTATGTTGACAAAGCTGTTTCCGGAAGTTTTACTGTCCTAATCTCTCTTGTTCCGTTTTTCTTGTTCTTTTTTCCAGTAAAACCACAAACCGCTGCAAACACCAATTACCAGCCCCAGATCGGAAAAACTATCTACTATCTTTTCCATATAGCGGCCCCCCGGAAACTTGTAATACAGATATATTGCATTGTATATGCAGTCTAGTTACTACCCCAGATAAAAACCTTTTTTTCACCCATATCATGGAAATACAAGCGTTCCCTGGCTATATCGGCCCATTTGCCGTGAGGCGCACCCCAGTTACAGTAAGGGTCGATAGAAATGCCGCCGCGCGGCGTGAAGCAGCCCCATACTTCGATATATTTGGGCGAGAGCAACTTTATCAGGTCTTTCATGATAATATTCACACAATCCTCGTGAAAATCCCCGTGATTGCGAAAACCAAACAGATACAGCTTGAGTGACTTGCTTTCCACCAATAGTTTGTCCGGTACATAAGATATATATACTGTGGCAAAATCAGGTTGCCCGGTCATCGGACACAGACTGGTAAATTCCGGACAATTGAACTTGACGAAATAATCATTCTCCGGGTGTTTATTGGGAAAACACTCCAGTATTTTTGCGTCATATCCGGCAGCATAACTTGTCTTGCCGCTGCCCAGCGACTTTACCGATCCAAAGTCCGTTTTTTTTCTTCCTGCCATGTCATGGCCTCCCCACAATATTTATATATTATATATTAGCCAAACTTATCCGCGATGGCAAGCACCCGGAAGCTTAATAACGCTACTATCACTAAAAATGTTGCCATGTATCGCAAATTTTTTTGACAAATACTAACATTTTTAATAAATCTTGTTTGAAAAACCAGCTTATTTATATATACTTATATATAGATTATTGTCAGCGGGAGGCCGCCATGAAAAAACGCGTGCTCGCCGCCATGAGCGGCGGAGTAGACAGTTCGGCTGCCGCCGCCCTGCTCGTAAAAGACGGGGTCGAAGTAGTCGGCGCCACTATGCGTCTATTGGAAAATAATAGCGAACAACAGACGGGAAACGGCATCCGCGACGCCAAAGCAGTCTGCGATAAACTGGGGATAGAGCACCATGTTGTTGATCTGCGCGACCCTTTCCGTAAATGCGTGGTAGACTATTTTGTCCGTGAATATAGCCTGGGACGTACACCCAACCCCTGCATACACTGCAACCGGGATATAAAGTTCGGCGCGCTTTTGGATAAAGCGCTCGAACTCGGCTGCACCCACATAGCCACCGGCCATTATGCCAGCATAACTGACACACCCGGCGGCCCACGCCTCTCGAAAGCGGCCAATAAAACCAAAGATCAGTCCTATTTTCTTTATTCTCTAAAAGAAGAGGCCCTCAGGCGCATCATTTTCCCCCTGTCCGCTTTTTCTTCCAAAGAGGATGTCCGCCAGACGGCTCTGGAACTGGGTTTTTCCGTCGCGCAAAAACCCGACAGCCAGGATGTATGTTTCATTGCAGGCAATACGCAAGATTTTTTACAAGAACAAGACCCCACCCTCTTCTGTCCAGGCGATATAGTCCTCGCTGACACAGATGAAGTAGTCGGGCGCCATAAAGGCATTGCTTTTTATACGGTAGGGCAAAGAAAAGGCCTGGGCGTCGCCTGGCCTACACCGCTGTATATTGCAGCCATAGATGCAAAACACAACCGGCTATTGGCCGGAGCGGAGCCCTCTATCCTAACGATGCAACTCACCGCAAAAGAACTCTCTTTTCCCGGCACTCCACCGGCTATTGGCGAAAAAATATCTGTAAAAGCCAAGATACGCTATGCGCATAAAGAAGCCGACGCCCTTGTTACCATAGAAGGAAATGACCGTGCTACCGTGCATTTTTCTCAGCCCCAGCGAGCGGTTACTCCCGGCCAGGCTGTAGTGTTTTATGCTGGCGACCTGGTGTTGGGCGGCGGGATAATAGATCATTGACGATATAATGGCAGCAATCTTGCATGTAAATTTTATGATATTGATTATTTTAGGAGGGAATTTATGAACAAGCGTATCACACTGGAACAAGCCCTGGAAAAAATCTCTGACGGCATGACTCTTATGATCGGAGGCTTTTTGGCCACCGGTACACCGGAAGCGCTGGTCGACGGCCTGATCAAAAAGAATTGCCGCGACCTTACCGTTATAGGCAACGATACGGGCTTCCCCGACCGCGGCATCGGCAAACTGGTAGTCAACAAACAAATCAAAAAAGCGATCGTCTCGCATGTCGGCACCAACCCTGAGACCGGCCGGCAAATGAACGCCGGGGAAATCGAGGTAGAACTGGTACCACAAGGCACACTGGCCGAACGCGTGCGCGCCGGCGGGGCAGGCCTCGGCGGAGTCATTACACCTACCGGCCTTGGCACCATAGTAGAAGAAGGCAAACAAAAAATCACCATAAACAATAAAGAATACCTAGTGGAACTGCCGCTCCGGGCAGATGTGGCGCTACTTCAGGCTAAAATAGCCGACGAATCCGGCAACCTGGTCTTTGACAAAGCGGCCCGCAACTTCAACCCGCTGATGGGCCCGGCAGCCGATACGGTGATCGTATTGACCGAAAAAATTGTACCGGTGGGAGATATAGACCCTGACCACGTGATGCTTCCCGGCATATTCGTAAACTACATCGTAGAGGAGGCCAAAGCATGAGAGACCGCATAGCCAAGCGCGTAGCAAAAGAATTTAAAGACGGCGACGTCATCAACCTCGGTATCGGCCTGCCTACCCTCGTGGCCAATTTTGTACCCAAAGACATACAAATCATCCTTCAGTCGGAAAACGGCTTTGTCGGCATCGGCCCCGCCCCTGCCGAAGGCCAGGAAATAAAAAACCTCGTCAACGCCGGTGGCAAACCCGTCACCATCCTCCCGGGCGGCGCTTTCTTTGACAGCGCAATGAGTTTTGCCATTATACGCGGCGGCCATGTAGCGGCGACCGTCCTCGGCGCCCTGCAGGTGGACGAGCACGGCAACCTGGCCAACTGGATGGTCCCCGGCAAGATAGTCCCCGGCATGGGCGGCGCCATGGACCTCGTCGTAGGCGCAAAAAAAGTCATCGTCGCCATGGAACACACCAGTAAAGGCGAAATAAAAATACTCAAAAATTGCAACCTGCCGCTCACCGCCAAAAACCAGGTCGACCTCATAATTACCGAAATGGGCGTCATAGAAGTCACCCCCGCAGGCCTCAAACTGATCGAAATAGCCTCCGGCATTACTATCGAACAAGTTCAAGCGGCTACCGAAGCCACACTTATCATATCCGAAAATCTTACAACCATGGAATGCTGAAAAGCGCCAGTAAATATAGCCCGCTTTTTATTTTAAAACAATGCTTTTTATAATTGTTTTAAAATATTAAAAATCTATAATTCTCTAAAAACCGCAATAAATAAAATATACCCTTTTTTCCGCGTATTCAGTTGCAATATCTGGATTGGTTTTTTGGCACAATTTTTGCTTTTAGTTATACAATGAGCTTGCTCAAAATAAAACGCAGAGGTGATATTATGCCAATACAGTCGAACAAAGTTATTTTGACACTTGCCCCGACCGGCAATGTCCCTACACGAAAAATGAACCCTAATGTACCGCTTACACCCGCTGAAATCGCCAAACAAGTCTATGAATGCTGGCAGGAAGGCGCCGCCGTAGCTCATTTCCACGCACGCGACGATCAGGAGAAACCTACTTCCGACGTTAACGTGTACCGTGAAATAATGGCCGCGATGGATAAATACCCCGACTGCAATATCATCCGCCAGCTCTCCACCGGTGGGCGCGCAGGCAAAAGCTATATCGAGCGCGGGCAGATGATCTGCCTCGGAGCGGAAATGGCCAGTTTGGCCACAGGTTCTTCCAATTTCCCGACCGCCGGCAACTACAACGATCCGGAAACTGTCGACTACCTGGCCGGAGAAATGCGCAAATACAACACCAAACCCGAAGTTGAAGTATTTGATACCGCCATGCTTTGGAACGCCATCCGCATGCAGGAAAAAGGCGACATCGCCGCTCCGGTGCATTTTAACTTTGTCATGGGTATGCCCGGCTCCCAGCCAGCCTCACCCAAGGCCCTTATGTATCTTTATGATCACCTGCCGGAAAACTGCACTTGGGGTGTCACCATCATCGGCCAGCACCACGTGCCCCTCTCCATGATGGCTCTTGCTCTTGGCGGCAACGTCCGCGTCGGTCTTGAAGACAATGTGTACTATACCAAAGGCGTTCTTGCTTCAAACATAGATCTGTTCAAACGCATGAAAGGACTTGTCCTTGCCATGGGCAAAGAAATCGCCACACCTGACGAAGCTCGCGCTATGATGAATATCCCGCTAAAAAAATAATTTGTTCTGCTTTTCCACAACACGTCGAAACATTTTTCATACCATAAAAATCCCTCCATAGCGTTTGAAGCGCCGTGGAGGGATTTTTTATAGCAAACAGCCCGTTTATTTTATTTTTAATATATTGATTCTTCCATAAAGAGTGGTCAAAGAAATGCCCAGCTCTTTCGCCACTTTCTTTTTCCCCGCCAAATTGCTGCCGTATTTTTCCAACGCCGCCATTATTATATCTTTTTCACCGTGATATTTGGCCTCTTTCAAACTGATACTATTACCACATTCTGGCAGGGCGGCATCACAAACATGATGAAATGCAGTAGTTGGCATAGACAAAACCTTACTGTTGCTCTCATAAAAAATCGGCGGCAGACAGTTAGATGATATAATCTGCTGTTCTGTAATACTGCCAATAAAATTTATAGTATTTTCCAATTCCCGCACATTTCCCGGCCACGGAAAATCTGTAAATATTTCTTGCGTTTTAGGAGACAGAGCAAGCGGAGAAAGCGGATGATCCACAAAATACTTTTGCAAGAAAAAGTTTGCCATAGAAACTATATCTTCTTTATGCTCCCTGAGTGGCGGAACTACAATCTGCGAAGCATTTAAACGATAAAACAAATCTTCACGAAATTTACCTTCACTGATTTTTTTCTCTAGATTGGCGTTAGTGACGGCTATAAAACGCAGATCTACCTTAACGGTTTTTTCACTGCCCAAAGGCTGTATCTCACCAGAGTGTATCGCCCTCAATAATTTTACCTGCAATTCTATATCCATATCGCCTATTTCATCTAGAAAAAGAGTCCCCGTATGGGCAAGAGCCACCAAACCTTGTTTCCCGCCGGCCTTGGCCCCTGAGAAAGCGCCCTCTGTATAGCCAAATAACTCACTTTCCAGAAGCGGCCCCGGTATAGCGGCACAATTTACCGTCACAAAAGGACGTTTAGCCCTTTTACTTGCCAGATGGATAGCGTGGGCAAACAACTCTTTACCCACGCCGCTCTCGCCTCGGATCAAAACCGGGATACTGGATGAAGCCAGTTTTTGCGCCAAAGATTTCGTCTGCTGCATCACCGGATGGGTACCGATTATATCTTCAAAAGTATAGGTGGCAGTATGCTCCGTCTTTACCTGGCGCAAAAGGTCATTATAACGTATGCGGTATTTACTCAGTTTGGTTTGCAGCTGTTGTATTTCCGTTATATCGCGGGCGATCGTTATGCCACCGATGCAAACTCCATTGATAATGACCGGATGCATATCGGTCATATATTCTATATCGCCAAACTTACGCTTTACTCCCAAAAGAGGTTTGCCGCTCCTGATGACTCCGCCCAGCTTGGCGCCTGGCCGGGCAATTACCAACTCCTGCCCGACCAGGTTGTCAAACTTGGCGCCCGAAATCCTCTCGAAAGATTTATTTATATACCGTACTATTTCGTTTGCATCAGCAATCAGAACACCGTCATGCAATGAATCAAAAATACTGACAAACTGCCGCAAAGCCGTTTTAAAAAGCATGCTCTGCGGCTCTGCCGCCAAGTCTTTCAAGGCGGGATTAAGCTGCAAAAGCGAAACTATAGTTTGTTGAGCCGGCATACCGGAAATGAAAAGGTCAAACAGATACCGGGTATCCAGTGGATATTCCTGCCCATTTTTTCGGTCTTCATACAGAAGATTATAATCTTTAGTTTCCAGTAACAGATTTATTATATCCAGTATAGTCTGATTTTCATTGATTTTTGCCATGTCGTACCTCGGTCATTCTTGCATTTCGTCGGCAGATATCAATTTCACCATTATTATTAATGATATTTGTCTTTCGATCCACAGTCAACCTAAATCTTACATTCGACATTCAAAAGGCGCTCAAAAACACAAGTCATAGCGCCCTTATCCATCTGCCCAAAACCTTCCAGCAACGCCATCTGGTAGGTAGTCGTAGCGGCATGCATAACAGGTAAAGGCAAACCCAGCTGAGCAGATATTTCCGCGCCACTTACAAGGTCTTTATAGGCGTGTGCCAATGGATAGCCATCTTTAAAATTTCTTTTCAGGATGCGGGGAATAAAGAACTCCGAAGCATAACTGCGCCCAGAACTGCTGTTTATAACCGAACAGATTTTTTCTATATCAAGGCCCAACTTTATAGCCACAGGCAACATTTCTGCAAAACCAGCGATGTTTATATCAAACAATATATTGTTGATAGCTTTTGTAAGCTGCCCGCAACCATGCTTACCCATAAAAAGTATGTTTGTTCCCATGCAATTTAAATATGGTAGCAAATCATTATAGAGGCTCTCCTCACCACCACACATGATAGTGAGCGTACCATCTATAGCGCGCGCTTCCATCCCGGAAACAGGCGCGTCCATAAATTTTATATCCATTTTAGTCAAGCGTTCCGCTATCTCGGCGCAAGCGGCATAGTTTACGGTACTAAGGTCACATACTATTTGCCCCGGTTTCAATAAAGACGCCAAGTCCGGTTTACCAAACAACACCTCCTTAACGATTTCACCTTCCGGCAGGCAAAGAAAAATGATGTCACAATCGGCAAAATCACGGATATTCGTCGTGCAATCGATACCTTTTTCTTTTAACTCAGGAAAATGCTTGTCAGAGATATCATTTACAATCAATTTTTTACCACATTTATTCAAGTTTATAGCCATGGGTTTACCCATTTGTCCCAAACCAGAAAAACCTATCTTCGTCACAATAAACACTCCTTTTTATATTAAAAATAAAAAACTGCCTCACCAAAGACAGCGGCCGTTTAAAAAAACGCCCTGCCCTAAGGTACAGACAGTTTTATTGAAATTTTCCTTAACTATATTTCCACTATAACATGCATATAAAATAAACACAAGTAACAAAATTATTGCTTATTATCGTTATTTTTGCAAAATTATTTTACAATTTTAAAAATCAGAAAAAATTATTGCTGCAATCATTTATAGTGATGACTTTTAAAAACCTTGTGTTTACCATATATTGCCTGTTTTTATATTTTCATCTATTGTTGGTCTGTAATTTGCTTATATAGTTTTTACAAAATATTTTTTGTAAAAAAGAAAGGAGCCGCTTATTACAGGCAGCAAATTTTCCTTAACTACGAAAACTATATGAATGGAGTGCTTAAAATGACTTCTGAGATTATAAGCCTTATTGGTATCCTGATTTCCCTCGGTCTGATCATGTGGCTAGCTTATAAAGGCATGAATCTTTTATTGGTCGGCCCCTTATGTTCCCTGATCTGTCTGCTATTTGCTTTTGGCAGTGTAGATGTAGTAAAAGGCATGCTCACATCATATTCCACAGGTTTTGGCAATTACGCCAAAAATTTCTTCATTATGTTTGCGCTCGGCGCCGTATTTGGCCGATTGACCAGCGATACCGGCACCGGAAAGACTATCGCACTCAAACTTGCCACTGTATTGGGTAAAATCAATGTCACGACCCGGGCGTCCCGCATTGCTATAACCATACTGCTCATTTCCCTTATAACCACCATCCTATGCCTAGGGGGCGTCAGCTCATTCGTGGTTATTTTTACCATGGTAGGCATTATGAAGCCACTGTTTGAAGCACAGGACATACCCTGGCATACCTCTCTATGCGGTATAACCATAGGCTCTCAGGTATTCACCGCCACCATGATCCCCGGTTCCCCCGCTATCCAAAACCTCATCCCCATCAAATACCTCGGCACCACCGCTAAAGCGGCTCCTTATCTAGCCCTGGCTTCGGCCGCAGTATCCATAGTCTTTTGTATATTTTATGTTATTTATGTAGCTAAAAAGGCGGAAAAAGAAAATGAACATTTCATTCCGACCGGCGAAGTCATAAGCCAAACCCTTAAAAGTAACATAGACATCAAAGAAGGCGAAGCCATCTCCTGGGGCCAATTTTTCATGGCGCTTTTGCCGTCCATTACTTTGCTCGTGGCGCTTAACGTCTTTAATGTAGCGCCGGAAGTGGCTCTTTTTATCGGTATAGTCATAAATATTGCCCTGTTTTGGGGAGAAATCAAAGATTTGGGCACATCGCTGGGTGAAGGATCGTTTTCCGGCGCCAGAACACTGTTGGGCGTATGCGCAGTCGTTGGCTTCGGCAGTGTAGTCAGCGTCGTTCCCGGCTACAACTTTGTTGTCCGAATGCTCGATACCATACCCGGACCACCTATAGTGCAACTAGTCATAGCAACCAACCTTATCGCCGGTATCACAGGCTCGGCATCCGGCGGCCTGGCGATAGCGCTCGAAACTTTCGCCAAGCGTTACCTGGCAATGGGCATAGCGCCGGAAGTTATCCACCGTGTATCGGCTATGGCCTGCTATGGCCTAGACTCTCTGCCGCACAACGGTTCCGTTATCAACATGATCAATACCGCCGGCCTGACGCACAAAAACTCTTACAAACACTTTTTGTGGTGCACGGTAATAATACCGGTATTTGTTTCCGTATTTAGCATCATATTTGTACAAATGGGCATCATATAAAGAACTAAAAACCCATGAAGTGCTAAAAAGCGGCCCGCGTGGGCCGCTTTTTAACATTAACTGCGCTTATACACCACATCCCAGTCGCCGGACGGGTCATAATTATAGTTTGCCAGTATTTCGAGGTTGCCGTTTTCCATCACCGCGTTCAAAGCCTGCTCTGCGTCCAGGCGCTCGAGCGCATCAGAGAGCGCGGCACAACTTTCCTTACGTTTGCTATAACCCAGCTTGTTGCATAGTTTATGGAATTTTTTAATATGTTTTGAAGAATAGGCAAAATATATATCCTGCCCGGCCAGCGGCTTATTCGTCCAAGTAAAATATATATCCCCCATGCCCGGATCGTCATTATCAAACTCCAGCTCTTTGGTGGCAAACTCAAACGCATTATTGCACACGCTGGTTATCACGCTGATGACGGCAGTTTTTTTGCCTTCCCTTTTCAATTTGTCCAGCATGGCTTTAATCGCCAAATAACACTCCCAGGCAAAATCCTCCCGGCACAGCGCGATAAAAACCGCCTGCAGTTTTTGCCGGTGTTCTTTTATCTCTTCATCCATGATGTCTATTTCGTCCAGCTCAAAATCCGGCACGTCTTCTTTGCCGATCACCCTAAAACCCTGTATTTCCTGTTCTCTGTGCAGTTTCTCGATATATTCCCGGCAGGCTTCGTTGTTGTCAAACAGTTTACCCTTGAGCCTTTTGTCCCCACCATTCATCATCAATATCTGGACGGCCTTGTCCATCTCTTCCACCACGCAAACCGGGCGGCGTTCTTCAGAAGCATATACTGTTCTTTTAGCCATTTAAACTGCCTCCTTTATTCGAACAACTGGGTGGATAAGTACCTCTCGCCCGTATCTGGCAACAGCACTACTATCGTCTTGCCCTGAAACACTTTGCTTTTGGCCAGTTCACCGGCTGCCCACAGGGCCGCTCCGCTCGATATTCCGACCAGTATCCCTTCCGTCTTCGCCAGAAGGCGCGCCGCCGTAACAGCGTCCTCCAGCCTGGCGGGCAATACCCCATCGACTACTTCACTTTTATAATTATCCGGCACAAAACCCGCTCCGATACCCTGCAGTCCATGCGGACCGGGCTGTCCACCGGACAGGACCGGCGAATCGCTGGGCTCCACGGCAAATACTCTTATATCACTGTTTTTCGCTTTAAGCGCCGCGCCGACCCCGGAGATCGTTCCTCCCGTACCCACGCCGGCCACAAAAGCATCTATCCGCCCATCCGTGTCCCGCCATATTTCCGGGCCGGTAGTCTCTTCATGTTTTTTCCGGTTGGCCGGGTTGCTGAACTGCCGCGGCATAAAAACTCCCGGTATTTCCGCTGCCAGCTCCTCCGCCTTTTTGATCGCGCCCTTCATCCCCGCCGGCCCCGGCGTCAGGACTATCTCCGCCCCCAAAGCGGCCAGCAGCTTTCTGCGCTCGATGCTCATCGTCTCCGGCATAGTCAGGATAAGGCGGTAGCCGCGCACAGCAGCTACCATCGCCAACCCAACTCCGGTATTGCCGCTGGTCGGCTCGATCATTGTGCCGCCAGGCGGCAAGACCCCTCTTTGTTCCGCGTCGTCCACCATAGCCAGAGCGACACGGTCTTTCACACTGCCGGCCGGGTTGAAGTATTCCAGCTTAGCCAGCAGCCGTACATTTTCTATACCGCTGGCCCCGGCAAAACGCGACAACTCCAGCAAAGGCGTATCGCCGACTAATTGCGCAACACTGCTATATATTTTTGCCATATCAAACTCCCCGCCCGTCCGCTAAAAGTTTATTCATGCTCCCCATGCTGTAACCTTGCATATCGAGAGCCACAAAGGTAAAACCCAGTTTTTTAAGTTTCTCCGCCACTTCCCCGGCTGTTTTCGGATCAGCTAGTATCGGCAGGTGTTTTGCCTCTACCTCTATGCGGGCCAGGTCGCCATGATGGCGCACCCGCATACTGCCTGCCGGACAATACCCGGCTATGATCTTTTCCGCCTCTTCCACCTCACGCAACCGCTCTTTGGTTATCGAGAGACCATAAGCCAGCCGGGAAGCCAGACAAGCCGCCGCCGGCTTGTCCCACACCGCCAGTCCCCAGATACGGGCGATCTCCCGAATATCGCTTTTAGTGAGCCCCGCCTCTTTGAGCGGACTGATCACCTTAGAGTATTCGGCCAATGCTTTCATGCCCGGCCGGTAATCGAGCGCATCGTCGGCATTGGAACCCTCCAGTAGCCAGGAAAATGCATTTTGCTTGGCCCAGGCGGAAATCATTGTCAGGCGGTATTTTTTGCAATAATAACAGCGCTCCTTGTCGTTAGCCGCAAACTCCGGCAGAACTGTCTCGTCGGCGGAAAATTCCACCTGCTCCATCCCCAGGTTAGCGGCCAATTCCCGCGCCTCTTCCACTTCACTTTGCGGCATGGTCGGCGACAGCACCGTAAAAAGCGCCGCCCGGCCAGAGCCCGCCCGCTTTACGGCAGCCGCCAGCACAGTGCTGTCCACACCGCCGGAAAACATGACCAAAGGATCTCTATACCCAGCCAAATGCTTTAGCAACAAGGCTACTTTTCCCATCAATACAGTTTCTGGCGACACGCTATCACGTCCTTTAACCTACGCCATTATTAAATATATACTTCTCTATCGCCAGCGCCGCCCCGTCCTCTTCCACCGACAGGGTAAGCGCATCGGCCACCTCTTTAACCTCCGGCAAAGCGTTGCCCATAGCCACTCCGTAACCGGCCCAGGCCAACATGCTCATGTCGTTTGGCGAATCGCCTACCGCCATTACCTCTTCGCGCCGTATACCGAGTTTTTGGGCTAACAGAGCGACCGCCCGGCCTTTATCGACACCCTTATTGGTAAATTCCAGATACACATTGTGGCTGAGCGCGGCGTTCACCCTCCGACCAAATAACCGCTCAACATCCATACGGCAGTCTTCCACCTCATCCGGTTCCAGCCTGATCAAGAGCTTCAAAAGATCGTCATGCCTCGATGCATAACTCTCCCAGCCGATGATAGTGCAGGGAACCCCTTCCCGCTCCTCGAGCCGCCAGGTGCGCTCACACTTTTCCACCGAGAACAGGCCCTCTTCTTTATAAAGTTGCATAACTCGCCGCTTCTCGCGAAAATACGCCACCACATCCAAGGCCGCTCCCGCATCCAACGTTTCCTTCGCTATCGCCACGCCGTCCAAGCGTTTGACCATAGCGCCGTTGCAACTTATGAGCGGCAGTTTTATATCCAGTTCACTTGCCAATCTTTTCATAGCCTGATGCATGCGCCCGCTGGCCAGCGCCACCTGGATACCGCGCCGCTGCGCTTCTTTTATCGCCTCTTTGCTTGCAGACGTCAGCTTGTCCCTGGCGGTGATTATCGTATCATCAACATCCAGCACTAATAATTTAAACATACAAAACCCCTTGGTCATTTATACCTCTAATTATGCCACAAAAAACCTTTTTTTTCACTACGGCTTAGCAGCAATATAAAAGCCACCCCACCATAAAGACGGAGTGGCTGCAAAATCATATTATAAGAGCAGTAAACCTCAGTCCAGCCCGCTCCCGGTCTGGTCGACAGAAAAATCAGCGCTATAACCCACGACCTCAACATCCTCCACAGTTACAAGACCCTTTTTTATGTTGGCAGCCAAAAAATCGCGCAACAAAGCCAATTTTTCCGGTTTGTCGATCAGCTCTATCACCACAGGAAGATCCGACGACAAATCGAGGAACTTCGATGCCCGGATAGTTCGGGTATTGGCCCCATACCCTTCGAGGCCTCTAAATACCGTCCCGCCAGCGATGTCCAGTTTACGGGCTTTTTCGAGGATAGCCCGGTGCATAGGCTTTTTATTACAATACTCTTCCTCGCCTATATAAATACGCAGCCTTTTCACCTTTCCGCTAAGAGCCAAAACAATCGCCTCCTTGATACCAGATAGTATGTTTTTCATACCCTTCTTTAAAATATACCACACTGTGCCGCTTTACGCAAAGAGCCCGTTTCAAAAAATATAAAAGCGCTCCGGAACGTCGTCCGGAGCGCCAAATAACAGAAAAGTTTTACCCCATAAAAGTCAATACTGCCCTGGTGATCAGCATTACCATCACGGCATCTATTACCGGAGCGGCAAACAATACTGGATAGAATTTTTTATTGGCATTCGAAACCAGTACTATGCGGGCAAAATGCCCTACCAGTGTGCCCATGGTGACACAGGCCGGGAACAGGATAGTGGCCTGCGCGGCCGTTATCTTACCGGCGCTGTACAGGGTAAAGGTCGTAGCGCAACCAGCGGCCTTGGCAAAAAATGCTGCCAAAAGAGCCACCACCGCTTCACCCGGCAAGCCAAAAAGGCCCATCGCCGGATCAAGTATGGTGCCGATAAAGTCCATGATGCTCTTACCGCCGAAAACTTTCAAACCCAAAAACACTATCAGGGCATAAGCCATTACCATGGCCGGCGCTATCATCTCCGCGCCGATGTAAAAGCCTTTTTTCGCGCCCTTCATAAACTCTTCAACTATATTGGTGTCGTTTGCTTTCACCTCCATCAGGCTTGCCCTCCTTCCAGCGGATATTTTTTACGGTAAAACTTGATGTATGCCCTTACCATTATCGCGCCGATGACTTTCACAATAAAAATCAGCCCGATTATGCCGCCTACCGGGATCAGGGTGATGGGAAGAAGCGGCGCTCCCGTGCTGAAAGTATTGGTCACGGTCGCTGAACCAGCGTACTGATAGGATACAAAAATAGTACGCTCATCGTCAGTCATCATTTTTTCTTCAACCAAGCCCTTGGTCATGACCGCACCCACGTCCGAACTGGTGAAACTGCTGACAAAAGCAAGGCCCGCCACGCCCGGTATACCCATGACCGGCCGCAGGAAAGGACGGAACAGTTTTTCCGCTGCCCGAAGGGCGCCCAGCGACTCACAGGCCTGGATAAGCCCCAGCGCCAACATTACTGTAGGGAAAAGAGTCAGCGTAAAAAGAAAACCTTCGCGGGCGCCCACGCCGCCAGCGCCCTGGAAGATCGTCTTGGCGACCTTCCCGCCGCTTTCCACCGTGCCGGTCTGACCAAAAGTACCAACCAACGTACTAAAATCAAATAATTTCAAAAACCCAAAATCGATGCCAAAATATACAAATGGGCCCTTGCCGGCAAATAAGCCGGAAAAAGACAAGCAGAGAAAAGCCAGCGCCAGCCAGCCTTTCCAGCTCACCTTATATTCTTCCTGTTGTTTTTCGTTTTCCGCCATTCCAGATCCTCCTTATTTCTCCATTTGATCTATGTTGAGTGTCATAGCCACCAAAAGCTTGGCCCGCTCAAACATGCTGTCCACTACGGCAAATTCTTCCTTGCTGTGGTTTTTGCCGCCCTTGACGCCCATCGAGCAAAGCGTCGGCACATCGGCCATGACCGTGTAGGCCGCGTCCGAACCGCCGCCGGAAACTATCGGGTAAGGTTTACCAAAACCGTTTTCTTCGCTTGTTTTGACCATAAGGTCAAACAGTTTTTTCACACCGTCTGTCGTTTTCATCGCTTTGATGCCAACACGGAATTCAATGAGTTCCGTCCTGGTGCCCTCGATATAGGTTTTCGAGAGAACCTTGTTGACCATTTCTTTAAGTTCGGGAATAATTGCCGAATCCATATAACGGATATCAACGTCTATCTCGCAATAACCGGGGACAGCGTTAAACACCGTGCCGCCTTTTATAACGCCCACATTGAAGGTAAATTCCCTCTCCCAATCAGTCAGGTTTTGTATATCAATGATCTTGTGCGCCATTTCAAGGATCGCGCTGCGGCCGCGTTTGGGGTCATTGCCGGCGTGGGAAGTCACCCCGTGCACGCCCACCTTAAAAATAGCCGTCCCTTTACGTCCTACCACAACAGCATTATCCACAAAAGCAGTTTCACAGTCAAAAGCCGCGACGCAGCCCTTGGCTTCTTTTATGAATACTTCATCCGCATCGGAGTTTTCGTGGGCTATTTCTTCATCACCGCAAAACATCAACTTAAGCGGGCGGTCGTTATAACCGGCCTCACGCAATGCCCTCGCGGCAAATATCGCAGCCACTACGCCGCCCTTCATGTCAAGCACACCAGGGCCGAAAGCATTGCCGTCTTTTATTTCAAACGGACGCTCCGCTACTTCACCCAACTTGAACACCGTATCCATATGGCCCATGAAAATAACGCCCGGTTTGTCCCCTCCGGCGACATCGCCGATAACCATGTTGCCGGCCTTCTCGTACTCAACCAGACGCGTCTTAGCCCCGGTCTTGTCGAGTTCCGCCTTTACCCGGTTGGCGACTGCGTCTACGCCCTCAATGTAATACGAACCGCTTTCCATATTGACAAGGTCTTTCCACAAAGATATGATTTCTTCTTTTTTACTGTCGATATACGCGAATGCTTTTTCCTTCATCTGTTTAAATCCCCCCTGTTTACAATATTCATCCGGTTTATTGAGGCAAAAACAAGCAAATATACCGGTGCTTCCTGCACCGTTTCACAACCCCTTCCCGCAGATATTCGCAGAATATTTATTAATTGTTCGCCGTGGAATATTCGCCAAAATATGACCATTTTCCTGCCGGTAATATATAACTTGTTTTGATAAATATTTTAACTAAATAAAATGCCGGAAAGCACTCCGCTTTCCGGCAAGAATGGTTCCCTGTCTTCACCACAGCCTGTCAGCACCAGCCGCGCAGCTTCATTGCCTCGTCCAAACGCCCGAGCGCCACTATATACGCGCCCACCCTCGGGGTAACATTGTATTTTTCCGAAGCCCGGCAAACTGCCCGGAAAGCGTCCACCATGATCTGCTCCTGCTTTTGCTCAACTTCTTTTGCCGTCCAGTAAAAACGGTTGAGGTTTTGCACCCATTCGAAATAACTTACCGTCACCCCGCCGGAATTAGCAAGTATATCGGGTATGACCAACACATTTTTCTCTTTGAGTATCTCATCTGCGTCCGGCGTAGTCGGTCCGTTGGCCCCCTCGGCGATGATCCGCGCCTTGACCCGCCCGGCATTTTCCCCGGTTATTTGCATCTCGAGCGCTGACGGCACCAGCACTGTGACATCAAGCTCCAATAGTTCAAAATTACTGATAGGTTCGCTGCCCGGATACCCGGACAAAAGCCCCTTGTTGTCTTTTAAATATTTTTCCACAGCATAAGGATCGAGACCCGTTTGAGAATATATGCCACCTTTGGAATTGCTGACCGCCAAAATTTTCACACCTATATCATACAAAAGTTGAGCGGAAAAAGCTCCCACATTGCCAAAACCCTGTACCGCGCAAGTGGCGGTCCCGGCTTCGATCTTTATCTTCTTGAAAGCCTCTTTAACGGCGATAAGCACACCGTACCCTGTAGCCGCATTGCGTCCGAGCGAGCCGCCTAAAGCCAGCGGCTTTCCCGTGATAAGCCCTGGCACGGCATAGCCGCGCAGTCTGCTGTATTCGTCCATCATCCAACCCATTATTTTTCCGTTGGTATTGACATCCGGCGCGGGAATATCAGTATATTCGCCCACCATGGACGATATTTTATAAATATACTCGCGCGACAGCGCCTCGAGCTCTCTTTCCGACAGCTTGTGCGGATCTACAATAACGCCCCCTTTTCCTCCGCCGTAGGGCAAGCTAGCCACCGCGCACTTGCAGGTCATCCAGAAACTGAGAGTCTTCACCTCGTCCATCGTAACATTGGGGTGAAAGCGTATGCCGCCCTTGGCCGGCCCCAATGCAGTACTGTGCTGCGAACGGTATCCGGTAAACACCTGTATTTTGCCATTATCCATCCTGACCGGAATACTTACCTCAAGTACCTTCTCGGGTTGAGAAATGATATTGGCCGCGTCTTCACTGAGTTGCATTACACTGATCGCTTTTTGCAAAGGAATTTTAGCCATTTCAAAAATATCCACTTAACATCCCTCCCAATAAAATATCAAATTACAACAAAATAGTACACCTTAGTTTACAAAAAATCAATAAAATAAAAATGTATACAAATCAAAAAGGAATGATTGTACAATCATTCCTTTTTGTGTGGACAAAAAATTATATTATTTGCCGTTTTAACTTTTTAATAAGCCCAAAATGTATTATTTTTTGTTTATTCCATCCATTGGTAACCTATCTAAACTCCACCGCCAGCGGCTGGCGGGCAGCCAGCCGGTGATATTTATAGCGCGGAAACCCAAGCATCAGCATACCTCCCACCTGTAGCCCCGTCGGCAAACCCAAAAGCTCCACAAGCTGGCGCCAGCCGCTAAAAGCGCAAGCCTGAGCAAATCCGGCAATACAAGTCCCCAACCCCAAACTGGGAGCAAACAACTCAGCATAAGACCAGACAAAGTCGCAGTTTTCCCTCGCCCGTTGCTGCGCCTCTGGCGCCACCGCCACTACCAGGTGCTGCGCGCCACGCAAAACAGAATCCAGCCCGTCCACGCGGTAATTTTTTACTACCCCGGTAAAATAACCACTCTGTGGGGATTGTTTTGCGATGGCATCTTCCATCCAGCAAATAATCGCTTCGGCAAAAGCATCCAGTTTTTCCCGCCCACTGAACACCAAAAAAGACAATCCTTGCGTATTTCCACCGGTAGGAGCGCATCTGGCTACATCCAGCAACTTTCTTACCAGTTCTTCCGGCACGGCTTTATCATGATAAACGCGGCAAGAACGGCGTGAACGCAGGATTTTTTCCATCTCCTGTGCTGCCGGCAACTTAAAACCAGTTAACTCCACCTGGTTTTCCAGGCGATTTCTCCGGTTATCCAGGGCCCGCACCGGGCACACCGCCACACAGTGCCCACAGGCTATGCATGTCCTGTCCCCTGTCTTTCCCGGGCCATTTTCCGTCACCGAAATTATCCGGCTGGGGCAGACATCAGCGCAAGCCCCGCAAAGTATGCATTTTTCCTTATCTACTGTCAACAAAGCCATGGCTCTCCCTCTTTTCGCTTATCACCATACACAAGGTAAATGATCCCCTCCCGCATACGGCGGGAGGCTTATATCAGTTATGGTATTTTTCTCCGCGCCAGATTTTAAAGGCACGGTATATCTGCTCGACCAAGAGTAGCCTGGTCATTTGATGGGTAAAAGTCAGCGCCGAAAATGACAACAAAAGGTCGGCCCGTTGGCGCACTTTTTCTGACAGTCCATACGCGCCGCCGATGACAAAGGCCAGTTCACTCCTGCCTGCCAGAGCCTTTTCCGCCAGCAATCCGGCCAGAGCATCCGAAGATAAGGGCTTTCCAACCACATCCAGCACGATGGCAAAGACACCTTCCTTTAGCAGAGGCAGCAACTTGTCGCCCTCTTTGTCCAACGTTTGGCGCACCTCGGCAGCCGAAGGCGCCTCCGGCATCTTCTCCTCGGCGACCTCAATCACCGTCAGGCTGCAATAAGGTTTCAGCCGTTTGGTAAATTCCGCGATACCGTCTCTGAGGTACCCCTCTTTTATTTTGCCGACCGCCAGAATGGTTATTTTCATCAGGGCTGGCTCTGCTGTTGCGGCATCTCTTCCAGCGACACGTCGACAGTCATAGCTTGCCCGCCGCGCAAAATAGACAGTTTCGCTTTTTGCCCGACCGGCAGCTTATTGAGGACACTGCGCATATCCACTACTTTATTTACGTCCGTGTCGTTTATTTTCAGTATTATGTCTTTCTGTCTGAGCCCCGCTTTGGCGGCCGGGCTATTCTCATAGACCCTCTCCACCAGCAAGCCCTTTTCAAAAGCATATCCATAGTAAACGGCAGCAGTACGGCTGTCGAGGAGACCTACGCCAAGATAGGCTCTTGACACACGTCCTTTTTCTATCAGATCCTTAATGATCGGCTTGACCGAATTGATCGGTATGGCAAATCCCATGCCCTCAACGCCGGCCAGGCGTATCTTTACGCTATTTATGCCAATTACCTGCCCGTCTGCGTTAACGAGCGCACCGCCGGAATTTCCGGGATTTATCGCAGCATCTGTCTGCACAAGATGGAAACGCTGTTCACCTATATCCAAAGTACGGCCCAGGGCGCTTATCACGCCGGCAGTCACGCTGCCGCGAAATTCCAGGCCCAGCGGATTGCCTATAGCTATAGCCGGTTCGCCCACCACCAGCGCGTCAGAATCACCAAACTGCGCTACCGGCAAGTCTTTACCAGCAGGATCTATTTTGACCACAGCCAGATCAGTCGTCGGGTCTGCGCCCAACAGCTTGCCATTGAAAGTCCGCCCGTCCGACAGGCTGACCACTATATCCTGCGCATTTTGCACCACATGGTTGTTGGTAACGATCAACCCACTCTTATCAAAGATAACGCCCGAACCTACACCCTGCTCCACCAGCACCCGCCGGCGAAACATATCTTCCACATATCCTTTGTTGTTTATGCCGATCACCGCCGGACCGACCGTTTGGGCAGCACGCACCACTGGCGTGTTGCGCGCATCAGACAACCCGGCTGGCGCGGCGTTTCCCGCCTTAAAATCCTTGTTGGGCGGTTTCACCGTATCAGGCAGCCCCAGTCCGCAGCCCAAAAGCACGATGCCCATTATTATACCCAAAAGCCCTACCACTGTATGCGAAAACACTCGCTGTAAAATCTTTTTCATACAACATCCACCCCCACTTTGCAGTTGCTCACCAGCTCATCCTGGCTAGCCAGTTTGAGTATGGTTTTATGCAGTATACCCTTATTCGCCAAAAAATTATTTACTGTGCGTTCCGCCAAAGACGGCCTGTTATTTTCCTGGCTCAAATGCACTAAAAACACTTCTGTTTCCGGCTGCTCAACCACCTCTGACAGCAGAATACCGGCTGCCTGGTTGGACAAATGCCCCCGGCTGCCCCTGATACGCTCCTTGAGAAAGCGGGGATAACCCCCTTCGCTCAACATTTGCGGATCGTGGTTGGCCTCAAGAATCAGCAGGTTGCTGCCAGAGAGTGCTTGTTTCACCCTGCTATCGGCAAACCCGAGATCGGTCGCCAGTGCGCATTTGCTGCTCCGATAGAAAAATTCAAACCCTACCGGATCGGCCGCGTCATGTGACACCGGGAAAGGACGTACGGTCAGCTCGCCGATCTTTATGTCCCCCTCCGGCAAGAGACGACAAAGCGTCCGCTCCATCGCCCGAAAAGCATCCATCGCCTGCCAGGTCTTTTCCCGCGTAAAGACCGGCACTGCCGCTCGCCGGGAAAATACCGGCAGCCCCGCGACATGGTCGGTATGCTCGTGTGTTACAAATATACCGGATAAATCGCCCGGCTTCAGCCCGGCTTTCGCCAGGCCAGCCACTATGCGCCTCGCGCTTATGCCGGCATCGATCAGGATGGAGGTTTTCCCCGCCTCCAGTAGCATAGCATTTCCCCTGCTGCCACTGGCCAGGATATGCAAACGAAAATCTTGTACCGTCATTTTTGAACCGCCAGAATAAATGGCCCCGTGCTAGTGCCGAGGCTATCCGCCCCTGCCTTTACCAGATTTATAGCCTGTTCGCGCGTCCTTATGCCACCCGAGGCTTTTATCTTGGCCCGGCCTGCCACCGCCTGCTTCATCAACTTTATATCTTCCAGCTTGGCCCCGCCATGAAGCCCGCTCGTCGAAGTCTTGACATAGGAAGCCCCAGCCTCCACAGCTGCGCGGCAGGCCAGTTTCTTCTCGGCATCCGTCAAAAGATCTGTCTCTATTATCACCTTGACCGGCACTTTCGCCGCCTCGACCACCATTCGTATATCTTCGGCCACGGCTTCCCAGTTACCGCTTTTGGCCGCGCCTATATTCATCACCATATCTATTTCGTCGGCTTTGTTCTCTGCTGCCGTCCGCGCTTCAAACGCTTTGACCTCCGGACGCACTGCCCCAAGAGGAAACGCGCAGGTCGCTATCACCTTCGCCCCGCTGCCCGCCAAAAGATGCGCGCATAACCCGACGTAGCCTGAATTAACGCAAATACCGCGAAAACCATACTTTATGACCTCGTTGCAGCCGCGGGTTATATCATCCACCGTGGCCTCGGGGGCGAGTATGGTATGTTCTATGTAACCAGCCAGATTTTCCACAATAATCCTCCTAATTACTTCCTGTTATATGCTTAATTATATCTATTATTATAACAAACTGGCTAAATAATGGCAAAAGCCGAAATACCAAGCAGGTATTCCGGCCTAAAAACACAATATTATTCAGTTAATCCGGCTCTTATTGCACCGGGGGCAGTGTCCATAAAAATACACCTGCTGGGAAACTATAGAATAGCCGGTCTGCTTTTTCACATCAGCTACCATATTGCCCAGCTTCACAGTCATAATATCCTCTACCTTTTTGCATCCGAGGCATTTTATATGGGCGTGGTCACAAGTATCCGCATCATAACGGAAAGAATCTTCTCCCGTATTCAATATTTTTATCAGCTTGAGCTCGGCCAGTATCTCTATGGTCTTATAGACCGTAGCCAGACTCATCGTCGGATAAGAAGGATGCAACTCATTAAACAGCATCTCCGCAGTCGGATGCTCCTTGCTTTCATACAGCGTCTTGTACACAGCCAACCTTTGCGGCGTAACCTTAAACCCATTGTCCCTCAATAGCCCGGTAATGTCTTTTGTCATCGAATATCACCCATCCTCATTTAAATGAACACAACAGTAAACATATTTACCCAATACTGATTATTGTTTAATATTATACTACCTATAAATAAGTAATAAGTCAAGCGTATAACTACAAATTTCGACAAATAATTTGTGATATAATATTTATAAAAACTTTTGGCAGGTGCAATATGCTCGAACAACAGATCCCCGCTCTCATCGCCTCACAGTTGAAGATACGGCCAGAACAGGTCATCTCTACCATCAAGCTCTTGGACGAAAGCAACACCGTCCCCTTCATTGCCCGCTACCGCAAAGAAGTGACCGGCGAGCTGGACGAAGAACAGATCCGCGGCGTCGAAGAGCAAGCAAATTATTTACGCAACCTCATAAAACGCCAGCAAGAAATACTTTCTTCTATCGAAACACAGGAAAAACTCACGCCCGAACTCAAAACGGCCATAGAAGCCACCACCAAACTACAGGAACTCGAGGACCTGTACCTCCCTTACCGGCCTAAAAAGCGCACCAAGGCCATGATCGCCCGGGAAAAGGGTCTGGAGCCTTTGGCGGAACTGCTTTTTGCCCAACCTTTATCCATAGATATTAAAGAAGCCGCTCTTTCTTATGTTTCAGAAGAAAAAGGCGTCTCCTCCACCGAAGAAGCCTGGGCAGGCGCCAGCGACATAGTAGCCGAAGATATAGCGGAAAATGCCGCCCTCAGGGAAGCCGTGCGCCGGGAGCTCTGGCGTGGCGCGGAAATAGCTTGTGAACTGGCAGTAGATGAAAAAATGGGTGAAAAATTCCTCAACTACAAAGAATACAGTGAACCTGTGCGCATGATACCGCCCCACCGCATCCTCGCCGTAAACCGCGGCGAAAAACTCGACATGCTCAAAGTAAAAGTAGCCGCCGCCCACGATGCTGTCGTGGAAAAGCTCCTGTTTACCAAACTGGTAAACAGCGCCTCTCCGCTTGCCCAAACGCTAAGAGACGCCGCGACTGACAGCTACAAGCGCCTGCTCTTTCCTTCGCTCGAAAGAGAAATACGCTCCACACTGACCGAACGGGCGGAAAAGCACGCCATCACAGTTTTTGGCCGCAACCTGCGCCAACTGCTTTTACAACCGCCGCTCGCCGGGCAAACCGTGCTCGGCATGGACCCGGGCTTTCGCACCGGCTGCAAGCTGGCCGTCGTCGATAAACACGGTCAACTCCTCGACACCGGCGTCATCTATATCATAGGCAGCGACCGCCAGGCGGAGCAGGCCCGGGAAATCCTGCTCGAGAAGATAAAAAGGCATAAAGTAACGCTCATCTCTATCGGCAACGGTACCGCTTCCTATGAAACGGAAGAATTTGTCGCTAACATCATCAACAACCAAAGACTTGACCTGTCTTATATAATCACAAACGAAGCCGGCGCATCGGTATATTCCGCCTCCAAACTGGCCAAAGAAGAGTTCCCCGACCTCGACGTATCCATCCGCGGCGCCGTGTCCATTGCCCGCCGCGTGCAAGACCCGCTGGCCGAACTGGTCAAGATCGAACCCAAGGCCATCGGCGTCGGACAATACCAGCATGACGTCAATCAGAAAGAACTGGCCGGCGCCCTCACCGCCGTGGTCGAATCCTGCGTCAATCATGTAGGCGTCGACCTCAACACCGCCTCGGCCGCGCTTTTGTCTTATGTTGCCGGCATACAGGCCAACGTCGCCAAAAACATCATCATCTGGCGTAATGAAAACGGCCCCTTCACCAACCGCAAACAACTCCTGAAAGTCGCCCGGCTGGGCCCGGCCGCATTTACCCAGTGCGCCGGTTTTCTGCGCATAAAAGGTGGCGACAATCCGCTCGATTACACTTCCGTCCATCCGGAAAGCTATCCTTTAGCCGGAGAGATCATCGCAAACCTGGGTTTTGCCATGCCGAAAAAAGGCGGCAGCCTGCCCGTGGAAATACAGCCAATTTCCGCCACAGCAGATGCGGCAAGTATTGCCACGGCGCTCGACACAGGCCTCCCCACCGTGAAAGATATACTCTCCGCCCTGGCCAAACCTGGCCGCGACCCGCGCGAAGATGCCCCGCCGCCCATGACGCGCAAAAACATCACCAAACTCTCCGATTTGGCTATTGGTTCCAAAGTACAGGGAGTCGTGCACAACATCACCGACTTCGGCGTGTTCGTTGATATCGGCATCAAAACCAACGGGCTGATCCACCGTTCGGAACTCAGCCATAAACACTTTCGCCATCCGCTTGACGTTGTATCGGTAGGCGACATCATCGAATGTCTGATAATCTCTATCGACGAAGCCCGCAACCGCATCGGCCTCAGTCTGAAACAGGCGCAGAAATGACTTTCCATCGACATGCATCTTTCTTTTCTTTATAAAAGGGAATTTTGCCTTTTTCAACGAATAGATTAAATATCTCATATATTGTTCTGGCAAAAGGAGCGTCCGCTTATGGAAAAAGAACTGCTATTCTCCCTCGATATCGGCACACGCAGCATAGTCGGCATCGTAGGGGAGAAGGTCAATCAACAAATAAATATTTTAGCTACCGACCGGCAAGAACACGTGACACGCGCCATGCTTGACGGGCAAATACACGATGTTCCCCAGGTCTCAGAGACTATACAAGACGTACGGACGCGCCTCGAAAAAAAGACCGGACACAAACTTAAGCGCGCTTCCGTCGCAGCGGCCGGACGAGCGCTGGTCACCGTATCCGCCAGCGCCGAAACAGACACGTCCGACATACTGACACTCGACGCCGGCGTAGAAAAGACGCTGGAACTGGCCGCCGTACAATCGGCCCAGCGGCAACTGGCCGCCGATAGCCGGGCCATTGACCCTACCGGCTACTATTGCGTAGGTTATTGCGTCGTAGAGTTCAAACTGGACGGCTCGCGCATCACCACCCTCATCGGCCAGCGTGGCAAAAAATCCGAAGTGAACATCATCGCCACCTTTCTGCCCCGCCCGGTCATCGACTCCATGCAATCCGCCCTCAGCAACGTAAACCTCGATATGGGCACTATAACCCTTGAACCTATAGCCGCTATCAACGTGCTTATCCCCTCCACCATGCGCCATCTCAACCTGGCCCTCGTCGATATAGGCGCGGGAACCTCCGACGTCGCCATAACTTCCGGCGGTTCAGTCACCGGATTTGGCATGGTTCCCTGTGCGGGCGACGAAGTCACCGAGGCACTTTCCCAAAAATACCTTCTCGACTTCAATATAGCGGAAATGCTAAAACGCGAACTAAGTGGCAAGCCCAAAAAAATCCAGTTGAACGATGTTTTAGGCTGTAGCAGCACCATCGACTCCCAAGACCTTATAGACACCATAGAGCCTACTGTCCGCGAACTGGCGCAACTCATCGCCAAGGAAATACTTGGCCTCAACAAAAGCACTCCTCCCCAGGCGGTGCTGCTCATCGGCGGAGGCGCACTCACGCCGTGCCTCCCGGCCCTGATCGCGGAAGCCCTCGACCTGCCGACCGACAAAGTGGCCATCCGTATGCCCATGCCCACTGCGCAACTGGCCGAAATACCCGAAGAACTCAAAACACCCGAAGCCATAACACCGCTCGGCATACTCTGCCTGACTAACAGCGATCACCTCAACTTCATCACCATAAAAATGAATAAACAGGTACACCGCCTCTTTAACTTAGGAAGTCTGAAAGTATCCGACGCGCTTTTGTCGAGCGGTATAGACATAAATAGCATAAAAGGCAAGCCCGGCCTGGGCCTTGCCGTCGAAGTAAACGGCAAGACCAGATTTTTGCCCGGTACGCACGGCACGCCCGGACAACTGGAACTGAACGGCAAACCGGCCACCCTTGATGACAAACTAAAAGACGGCGACAAGCTAAAGGTCACTAAAGCCACTGAAGGCAAGACGCCCAAGAGCCAGATCCTCGACGTGGCCGACTGCACGCCGCTGGGTCATTTTTACCTCAACGGCAAAAAACATCCACTCAACCAGGTCGTCCTCTTAAACGGGCACCCGGCCTCGTCCAGCACCCGCCTGGCTGACCGTGATAAAGTAGAAGTTTTCCCGCCGCACAACATTTCCGAAGCCTTACGTATGGCCAAAACGCCCTTCGCCGACTTCACCTATGAATACACTGTCAACAATAATATCATCAGCCACACAGTACCCTGCAAAATACTGCAGAACGGTCAGGAAAGCGAACTTTCAGCTCCGGTTAAAAACGGCGACGTACTCGCCCTCGAAGCGGGCGAAGCGCCCACCCTGGAAAAACTGCTCGCACTCGATACCGTCACAACCGAAAAACTGGAAGTCAAGTTTAACGGCATACCGGTAAAAGTCGAGCGTACCTTCAAAGAATTCACCGTAAACGGAAAATCAGTAAAACCGGGCTTTGTACCGGCGTCTGACGACACCATCTTCTTTAAAGTAAGCAAAAAAACGCCCAACGTCAGCGATGTACTCCTGGCCGGCAACTTCGACCCGCGCAAGCTGGCCTCGGAAGGCAAAATAGTCGAAGTACTGCTAAATGGAGAAAAAGCCGAATTTACCGCTCCTGTTAAAAACAACGACGAAGTAAGCATAGGAACATTTGAAAACAAACTGCTAAAAGACCGCAAAGCATAAGCTTTGCGGTCTTTTCAGACTGTAGACATAAGTATCTCTCTTCAGTTTTTATACATATTTTTGTGTTATTTGAGTCCCTGGCGCTTGTGCAAGTCCGACTGCGCTGTTTTATCCCACTGCCAGCAATTTCTTTTTTTGTATAGTCTGCCCGTTTGCTACGCTCCAGGCTAAAAGCCGCTAAGTCGTCTATTCCTTGGTATGTTCGAATGCCTGCGGCATCGAACTAGCGGCCACATCGGCGCTTTAGCGCCGTGTGTCTGTTAAAACTCGCTCACGATGGCCAGGAGACCAAGTGCCGCGAGGCCACGGACGGCCAGGAGCGGCGTTGTGCTTCTTCAAATATCGCTCAGACAGTCGCCTTTGCTGGCGCAGCCAGCTAAGCGGCTCTAGACGCCTTTCGCAACGCAATCGGTAGCAGACTATACTGCGTCTTGGGGAAACGATGAAAGATTTTTGTTGAACTGTTGCTAGCTCTTTCTTCCCCTTATCCGCGTAGCCGCTGTGTAGGTTGCGTTTCGGAGTGCGTCTAGAGGTTCTTAGTTGGCTTCGCAGAAAAAGGTACTGTTTGAGCGCAGCGAGTTTACCGTTTCAAGAAAGCCAGCTTAGAAACTTTTAGCACGTAGAATAGCAACCCTAGCGAGGCTCGCAAAAAAATATGCCGAACAGTTGGAGACGCCTCGCAGCTGGACTTACTATAACGGTTTATGCAAGCAGCGCCCATAAAAAACTAAATGAATACACAATGCATAGATAATACGTGAAATGCTTTTTGTCTACAGTCTGAAGACCGCAAAGCATAAGCTTTGCGGTCTTTTTTAACATATTCAAAACGACAAAAAAAACGCCCTTTTGCAAGGGCAAAAATGAGGGGTGTGTTAATCTACTGTCAGTATAGCACCGCTGTATACAAAATGCAACCAGAAAAAAATCAGAATATTTAATTTTTTTCATCTGTTTCCGGCAAAATCCTGCCCAATGTATACAACTGCCTCCACAGAACCGCCTCCGTCCTTTGCTATCCGCAGGGAATAACGAAATGGCAGGGCGGACAGTTTACTGACCACCCAGCCATCATGTGTACTGGAAACTATTGAACTTGTGGATTGCGTGGCGCCACTAAAAATAGACACCACACTTATACCGTTGCTTTCCAGCAGGCTCTCCATTTTACGCCCGGCGTCAGGATTACCGCTGCAATTTATAACCGAGGCCCTAAGTACCTTCGCTTTAGCCGGCTGGTCTGGCGGCGCAACTGGTTGCGGCAGATTCACAGGCGCTTTATCCGATGATTTTTCAGATGGCTTGTCAGGTGGTTTCACTGGGGCCGGCGGCGTTGGTTTTACCGGCGGCGCCATCTGCATATCTTTACCGTTATTTTCCGGCAACGGCTTACCTTTATCGGTGGGTTTGCCGCCCGGTGCTGTCACACCTTTTTTCTCGTCCTTGTTGGCAGTTTTCGGCAACTTCTTATCGCCATCCTTATCGGTGGTCTTTTTGGTTGGCGTTGCTGCAACAACTTTTTCTTCAGTTCCGATCACCCCGTCGCGTTCGACATTGGCCGGCAGCGAATCCTGGTATACCTGCGCCAATGTGCGCGCCGAAGCCATAAATTTATCCGTTGCTTCAAGCCCAAGCACTTCTGCGATTTCCGAACGCACCGCTACTATATCGGGCAACCAGTAATTTATTTCATCTATATATACCGGTTCTCCCGGTACAGACATCTTATGAAGACCTGCCTTACTGTTTTTTTGAAAAGTTTTTCCTATCTGTACCATATCCGCGGCCCCCATATCGGTCGTCACGGAGTCGATGGCAACCTTGACCAGAGACGGTATTTTCGCTAGCATAAACGGGGATGACATTTTTTCATATACAGCGTTGAGAAAGGTTTGCTGGCGGACTATCCTGCCAATATCCCCGTCTTCATCCCGGTACCGCACATACTGTATGGCCTGTTTGCCGGAAAGTGTCTGCATGCCAGGCGAGAGGTCTATAACAAACCCATCCTCACCATCCCAGGGATCCTCGTAATACATACGTTTTTCCACATCTATGTCCACTCCGCCGATAGCGTCAACCATGCGTTCAAAACCTTTCAGATCGACCTTTACATAATGGTCTATCTGTATGCCCAAAAGGTTTTCCAGCGTGCGGACAGTCGCCGACGCCCCACCATAATTATAGGCGTGGTTGGCCTTGTCAAATCCATGCCGCGGTATGCGTACCCTGCTGTCGCGCGGCACTGACAATAGCGCGATCTTTTCATTGACAGGGTCATACATTACTACAAATAATGTGTCGGTACGGCCTTCATCATCGCTGCGCTCATCTATGCCCATTACCGCTATATTCGTGCGGCCCACCGCAACAAATTTATCTTCTCCTGCCACTTCTACAGTCCTTTTAAAATCCACCTTATTGCCAGGATAGAAAATTTTATATGCGCCATAAACACCGGTCAAAAACAAGGCTATGACCACAAGCGTCCCCAGCAGTATTTTTTTTAACATTTTTTCACCTATAGTATTTAAAATAGTGACACACCACAAGTAGGTGTATTACCCCTTAGTATAACACATACCGTCAATCCAGACTAACAATATCACGAAAATTTTGCAAAAAACCGTGTAATATGCGCGCGGTCAAACCCCATATCACATGGCCCTCATAATTGTAAAAATATACTTTATAGCTTTTGCGCCGTTTCGGAGTGCGCGAATAACCCGGCAAGAGCTCATAGGGAAAACCCTCCGCCGCCTCTGTGGTCACATATATTTCCGCCTCTAGCGGATCTTTCTCAAGCAGCCAACCTACCGGTACAGTAAATACTTCGGCCACTTCCGAACTACTGGCTTTTATATTGCCGATATCGTTTATTATGCCCACATACGGATAAACGATGACCCCCATTTGCGTGGTTATAAAATCAAGCGGTCCGCAAATAGCTATCTCTTCAGGCCGTATGGACAACTCCTCACAACTTTCCCTTACAGCGGTCGCCTCGGGATTGGGGTCATCCTCTTCTATGCGCCCGCCGGGAAAACAAATCTCGCCCGGCTGCCAGGAAAGTTCTGACGAGCGCACTTCAAACAAAATGCTCAAACCGTCTTTTGTTTCCACCAGCGGCAGTAAAACAGCCGCTCGTACATAGTCGAACTCGTCGATAAGCCGGGGCGGCCTTTGGGAAAAATATGCTTTTAAACCGTGGCATATCTTTTTTGTATCCTGCATATTATTACCGATCCTTAAATCTTTATCATATGAAAAGCGTGTATTATATCATTGGAGCCGCTTTTCTTCATCTCCGCCAAGACCGTATGGGTAAAAGTCGGGCGGCTGGCATCGAGCACCCTGGCTATGGCGGCAAACCCTTCAAGAAATTTATCCTGGTTTACCTTGCCCTTTTCTTCGACCACCAGGCCCATGAAGAAGAAATTCACAACCAGATAACGTATGAGCAGCACCATGAAAGAATCCCATAAAACCGGCAGTTGCAAGGGAAATAGTTCTGTGAAAGCCGCGCTTATCAAATAGTTTTCCATGAGCAACGGATTTTTTTGCAAAAACACCCGATAATATTCGTCATACAATGAGAAAAACCAGCGTTCGTCCGATACTCCCAAACAAAGCTGGGCCGACATTTTTTTGTAATACTTTTTGTAAACGTGGTCTTTAGTGTGGCTGGCAGTACTCGCCATAACAGTGCGTAAAAGGTTGAAATAAAATTTTCGTTCTGGTTTTACATCTTTTATGACTTCCCTGACTTCACCGGAATTTATTATATCTTCATAAAGCGCTACCAGCTTTACGGCTTCCACTTCACGCATTTCATTGAAATTATTAAAAAAATAAGCCAGAATAAGCAAACGCTCAATCATTGTATAGTCGGCATTTTGCAAAACATCGAAAGCAAACTTACGCAATAAATAAAAACTTTTGGCGTGCTCATTACTCTCATCCAATTTATAAGTGACAGCCGCTCCAGGTTCCGTTGTCTTTTTCAGATTTTCTTCTACAAAATTTATTTTTTTCCCGGAAAACAGCACTTTTTTCATTATTTCCGGACAACCCAAGGAGCCCCATTTCTCTATAGAACCCTTTATATTATTATAACCCCGCGGAAATATACGACAAGTATAACTCAAATAACCCGCGCCAAAACGCTTTTGTATACTGCACAAGCGGTCTTCCGTCAAAAAAGTACAATAGCCGTTTTTATCCATACGGCAGCGGGCAGGCATTCCATCCTGGGAAGCCGGTATAAGATCTTTATGAAATTTCGCCTGCCACGCCGGCTCTTTACATTGCCTGTATTTTTTGACAGTCGCCTCATCTATATCTACCCGCCAGTTGCTGCAACAGGTAAAAACACAATCCGAACCGCTACACACAAAATTCTGCAAATAATCTGGCATCAAAACGCTCTGTTTCATTGTTTCCCTCAATTCCCCGTAGTTGTTTTTCTATACCTGTAAAAAAATTGCCTGGCCAAGCCAGGCGTATTTTTAGTCATGCCGCAATATCGACAAATATTCCCTGCCACTTATCAGGCGTATTATTAAGACTGACCGCTTCGCCTCCTGACGGCGCAAAATAATAACTCACCGGACTGCGCTGTACAGAATTGGCCATATTATAAAAAGCAAATGCCGCGCCTTTGCCCAAGATATCACGCACTTTAAAGATATCTTCCCCGGCGGCCTGGCCGGCTTTGCCTTCGTCCAGCGAAAGACGCCCGTCTTCATTCATATGAAGGCCTACAGCTGCCAGCTCTTTACCATTACTACCCTCAAAAAGTGACGTTGCTGCGCCCAGCAGCCGCCCGCCTTTATCGGTTTTGTTGCTGGCGCTTTGCATCGTTTCATTGAAATTATTATAAGCTTTCACCAAAAGTTCCAGCGAAAGGATCGCCCCTTCCTGGTCAGGAACTACACCGATCCTGCCACTGCCGGCCTGTGTAAAGGACACCTTCAAACGGCCTTCGTCTAACTCTAGCTTATTGTCTTTAGTTGCATAGGCTTTTCCGTCAACGATCGCCTCGCCGTCCTGTCCGGATTGCAGCAGCCCTATTTTCAGGTGATCCAACCAATCGCTGCTGCTCGACAGGCTAAAAGACCCGTTCTTCCCGTTTTCCCTGGCTACCAGTTGCAACTGTTCCAAACCATTTTCTTCTGTTATCTTTGCCGTTACACTTTGTGAAAAAGAGTTTACCGCGTCAGCAATACGCGCTAAAGTAAAACGGGCCGTATCTTTAGGACGCACGTCAAATATCGCTTTTTCGCGCCCAATTTGAGTTGTTATCTCCAGATCGTACGTCCCAGGCTCCAAGATATCACGACTGCCGGACGGTACGGTCTCACTGCCATAAGCATGCGGTTGCGCCAGGCGGGTTACCATGATATCATACTCTGCCGGCCGCGCCCCACGCATGGTTTCACCTTTTATTCCCGCCTGTCCGGCGAATTTTAGTCCCGGCCAGTCCTTATCCATAAAACCTTCCGCCACATCCGACAAAGAATTGGCGGATGTCATCACATCGACTATCTGCTTTCTATAGGCGTCTTTTTGTGAAAGTATGCCCTCAGACGCCAAACCTTGAAAAGCGCGCAAAAAAGACAACGGATTGTAGGATTTTCCGTAAGCAGTAGCCGGAAGAGTCTGTTCCGTCGCTTCAGCACGCTTGGGCGATGCCTTATATTTTATGTTGTAAATTCCATAGGGTGTCATTTGTGGTATGGCGGCCATTTAAAAACTCCCCTTAAATCATATAACGCAAAACTGGCAGAACGGCGACCCGTTCTGCCTCAGGACACATTTCTCGCTTCGTCCTGCATGTTTTAGCGTTTTTTTATTGCTTGTTGCTGTCGAACCTGTTGCCCACAGCTATATCCTCACCAGCAAACCCTTCATAGGCGCTGGAAATGGCAAAGTTCTTTTTCAGCATATTTTGAGCGGTGCGCACCTTTTCGCGCAAATCAACATCAAGCTTAGTTATCTCCCGGATAACATCCTGCCCGCGTGAGCTGGGTATATAGTCATCCTTATCGGGCGTACTTTTTATCGTTTGCAAAAGCCTTTCCCGTTGCTGCAAGAGGTCTTCGAATAATTCTATGTCTTCAGCTGAGGTAAACTTCAACATCTCGCTGGTCAAAAACAGGTAATCCCGCCAAAGTTTTTCCATACCGCACACCACGCTCATACGCTTATCACAGAGTCGCCCGCTACGCGAGACGCCATACCTTCTTCGCGAACTTTCTTCATAGCGTCAGCCCAGCCTTCACGCAACTCAGAAATAACCCTTTTGCCATTGTTGAAACACTCCTTGTCCTTATTCATATTCCCGAGGACAAGTTCATGGTCAACATATTCATACAGCCTCATCAGTTCACTCGATATGGGATATTCCATATTAAGTGAGTTCATCAGCTCGGCTACGATGTTCTGCGCGCGTACACATGCATTATGGGCTTTTTCGATATTTTTCTCTTCGATCCCGGCCACCGCTTCATTCATAAACTTTATACAACCGTTGTACAACATAAGAATGAGCTGTTCCGGCGAAGCGGTCAATATTTGCTGCTGTTTATACGCGTTAGCGGAATTACTGGCCATAGACATAAATCAATTTACCCCTTCCTTTGAAAGCAACTCGAAAGCAGGTTATGCGGACATATAGCTGGCCAAAGTTTCCTGCTGCTTTTGCAGTTGCTCCAACATGGATTCCATCGCATCATACTGCTTGTAGTATGTTTCCATCTGTTGGTTCATGCGCGCAGTCTTGGTTGCGATTGTTTTCTCGTTTCTGGCGATGACTTTCGACAGGTAGCTTTGCGTGTCCTTGCTGCCCTTGGCGGCGCCAGACTGGGAATCTATCTTGTCAAGACCGGTCTTGAGCTGGTCATACAGTTTGTCGGCCACACCGGCGGTCTCTTTGCCGTTTTTATCGGTAGTACCGTTAAGTATCTTGGCGATAGCGTCCGGATCTTCTTCAATGGCTTTTTTAAGCTTGTCTTCATCGATGACTAGCTTGCCGTTAGTGGAATAATCGCCCGTCTTTATGCCTATCGCAAAGAGAGAATTATATTTGCCATCGATGCCATTTATAGATGTGTATATGGAGGTACGCATATTGTTGACAACGCCGCGCAGGATGGAGTCGCCATGCAAAACGCCCGCTTTTGCTTTTTCTTCCCAGTCTTTTATCTGGTCGGCCGTCATGTCTTTTTTCTGATCGGCTGTCAAGGGCTCGAAACTCTTGTTTTTCTGCTGGTAAATGACGCCGTTGATGCTTTCAAGCATTTCGTTGTATTGATCGACAAAATCTTTTACCGCTTTGAGCATGCCGTCGTTATCGTTTTTAACTGTTACGGTAGTTGTTTTGCCATTGACCGCATCGGCGTCCTTTAAGCTATAGGTGATACCTGATATAGTGAATTCGTTGCTATTTTGCTCCAGACCCTTTACGCCGTCGAGATCAAACTTGGCGTTCTGCCCTTCCACCAGTCCCATAAGATCGCGTCCGGTGACATTGCCTTCGCTGTCTTTTTGTTCGTCGTAAAGCTTCAGGCCGTCGCGCAAAAACTCTACGCCCGCGCCGGTCGTGCCGCTAAAGTCTATTTTAGCTTCTTTGCCGGTGCCCTCGGCGGAAAAGAATATACGGTCGGTATTGGCGTCATAGCTGGCTTTTACTCCCGCGCCAGAATTATTGATAGCCTTGACCATTTCATTCATGCTCTTTGAAGTATCGACAGAAACTTTCTTGCCGTTGATGTTGATATCAATAGTGCCGGTATATTTAGTGGAACCGTCCGCATTTAAAAGCTGTTTTTCTATGGAGGTTTTGTTATCACTGGAACCAAGCGCTTCTTTGCTGCCGCTCTGCGCACCGGTAGCCATCTGGTACACAGTAATACTGTGTACGCCAACCGTAGCGTCCGCGTTGGCCTTTACGCCAAGCGCGCTGTCATTGCTGCCGGTAACGCTCTTAAGTTTAGTGGTAGAGTCCAGTTTATAATTGTATACCTTGTTCCTATAGGTATCCATTTTTTTATAAATGTCAAGGTAGCTTTCTTTTTGCCATTGCAGTTTGGTATTAGACTTGGTCAGTCTGTCTATCTGCAGTTGTTGATATGATACCTGCGCTTTTACCAGCGCTTCCGTATCCAGTCCTGATATGATGCCGTTCATACGAGTAGCCATTGTGAAGCCCTCCTCAAATTTTGTTTTTTATTTTTCAGGCCCCCGTCAAGCCTTTTCGTCCACCATAGTACCAATATACTTTCTGATGTTGGCTACCATATCGAGGTATTCTTCCGGCGGGAATTCTTTCAAAACCTTGTTGTGCTTGATATCCACAAATTTGACCATTAAAGACCCGGTCTCTTTGTGGAAAGAAAATTGAAGATCGGCACTCCATTGGGCCATGAACTTGTTCAGAGTATCAGTGATGGACTGCATCTTGTGATCATCATTGATAATCTCCGCAATTTTGGCTTTGCGTTCTTCTTCTGCGGCAACAGGGTTGTTCTTGACATCCCCCTTGCCCTGCGGCTGTTGCTGTTTTGCTGCTTCTACTACGATCGGGCCGGCAGGTTCAGGGCGCGCCACAGTTCCCGGCTCGACCACAACCGACTTCTCCGGTTGCGCGGTCTTGCCCTGTGACGAACTGACAACATTATAGCTTCCCTGCCCAGCAGTTGTCTTGTCAAGAGACTGAATAACCATTCCTATGCACCTCGATTTTTAGTAAATAAAATACAGATTTGTATCCACTATTTATATCGAAAAATACACTGGGAAACTTTAATATTTTTTAGGTCTAAAGTCCCTTTTTTTCTCAAGCCTCTGTATGGCGCACTATATGCGTCTCTATAAGTTCCCGCCAGCGTTGGTATGCCGGGACAAGCGATTTATCCAGACAATACAGGGCATAATCATAAGAAAATGTGGTCAGAGCATATGTAAGATTATGCAGCTCCACATACAGTTCGTCTTCCAGTTTCACAGCTGTTTCTGCAGCATACTCAGGCAGATGCTCTCTGCTGGCATTTACTATACTGACCACAGCCTGCATAATATTTATATTTAATGTATTGATGTCGTTTGTTTTTTGGCTGAGTAAAAGTTCGTGCAACCTGCCGATACCATCGTCTATAACTTTAAACAACAGCAGCATTTTATGAAATATTTTAATCGCTTCATGGTCGACTGTAAGCATAGAATTGCCTCTGAAGTAATTTTACCGGCATAGTAAAAGTACCGCCGCTACATTGATATATACTAAAACTTTCTGGTTACAGTTTATCAGGCGGCTGATATTTATTCTAATTTTCATCAGCAAATTGAAACTTTAGTCCTGTTTTGTTGGGATTTATCTCTTAATACCAAAAACTATTTTGCGATATTCTTTTATCATCTTTTCTATGGCAACCGCGCGGTGTGCCCAAGTGTGCCCTCGCATGGCTATGCGCCGGGCCATCGCAGACCCCTGTTCAAAAAAGTTTTCATCGAAAACAAGTTTTTGAATTTTTTCCTTATCTCGCATGGTCAGGCAAACTCCGGGGAACTGCCGGTCATAGTATGAAGAACCGTCTCCAAGTGGGATGGCTCCATTCAGCATTGCGTTAAAAACACGCTCGTGCGAACCATGAGTAAGGTTGTTATTTGAATTTAAAGCAATCTTTGCCCTGGCGTTTAAAAGCGGCGTCTGCGAAAATGATACCGGCGTTTTTCCAAACAGTTTACCGGCTAGAGGATGTTCCTCCCAGCCACTGCCATATACATGCACCTCGACGCCCAAATCAACGACAAAATCCAATAGCCGGTTTTTTATGTAAGGACGTATATATCTGTCTATCTTATGGAAAAGAAAGCTGATAAGCGATGTATCCCATTTGCTGCTGCCATATCTTGTGCCAGCCGCCTCTTTCAACGCGTCCCATACGCTTTTGTGGCTTTCATCTACTGCTAAAATATCTATGGCATCGCGAACCAACTGCCGGACATCCTCTGGAACACTATCTTCAAAGCCCAGTTGCGGTTCAAAACACACAGTACTGGTAAATAATACGTCGATATCCCGCTTGACCGCTTTTCCCTCATAAAGCATACCGGCATGAGGCAAAAAAGCATCGGCCGCTACATCACATTTCAGTACACCCGTAGTAAACCGGGGAAAGCTTTCATCTACATAAAACACCATTCTGTGCGCCAGCGGCACTTTCAAACGGGTATAATGATCTATCGGGTTATCCACCAGAAACCATGCTATGACGGCTTTTTCGCTGTCCACAATAAGTTTAAGCTTGTCATATATATTGTGCATATGGTCGTCAGCCGCTTCCACGACACCAGGGCCATTGATGGAAAAAACGCGTCTACCGTTTCCCCCTCCGTCAAGGGCGGCGAAGGTTCGTTGGGCATATCCCATATGGAAACCTTATGCCCCATATCCCTAAAGGCTTTGCCTATAGCTCTGCTGAATAACCCTAACGCGTCATATTGCCCCAGGCCCAGTGTAATAACTATGTTCATTACCTATCCGCCAAATTGAGTCTTTGCAATACTTCTCCAACCATCCCCGGGTCTTGAACCCCATCCGGATCCAAGCTGCCGACAACGTTTATCACTTCCACCCCAGCTCCGGCGTAAACAGCCTTGACGCTTTCAGAAAGCTCCCGGTCGACAACCAGTGTTTTTCCGGTGGATACAAAAAGCTTCATCCCGGACGGCGGCATGGAAATACCCGCCGTTTGCCTTGAACATATTTCTGCCGCAACGCTCAGATCGCTGACATTGACGATAAGCGCGGGCTTTATATCCTGTATGAACTCTAAAAGTCCCGCTATGCCACCAAAATCCGGCATAGGTGACATCATCTGGTAAAACGGTATGCGCACTTCTTCTATCTCTATATTATTGCTGTTGGAATATTCGCCCACAATATTGCTGGCTGAAGCGTCAAAAAACGGAATACGGGCATTTTGCGTAAGCAATTCACAAGTATTTATCAGCCAGACTTTTTTACCCATATTTTTTATCAGATACCTTGCCAACTCCAAAGCATAACGGCTTTGGAGCTGTGCATAATCTAAAAATTGTGTAGTCATGATAACAATCGAGTTTTGGTCGATTGTGTCTTTAGGTATTTCAACAAATTCTTTGGCCAAAACCTTTTCGCACCCATTGGCGATCTGCTGGAAAAGTGCCGTTTCCGCCTTGAGCAGCTCGTCTGCATTGGCCATCCGATCAAACAATTCAATATGTTTGCTCTGCATAAGAACGAAGTATTTGTTGAACAAAGACAGCTGGCTGTCGTTATAACAAACGGCCAGCATTTTTTTATAAAAACGGCTTTCCCGGTAAATATGAAGTAAAAGCGATAAAGAGAATATCTCGGCGTATACGCCATAAGCCTCGCCCATCACCTCCAAGAGCGAGCAACAGTATTTTTGCTCTACCCGTCCGTGAGAAAGTATCTCACTGCGCAATAGGGAGAACACTTTATGTACCGTATCCTGCCTTCTTAGACAAACCTCATAATCAAGCGCGATAAAACCAAGTGTTTCTTCCGCCTGCTCGAATATGCCGACATCTAGGTCACAAGGGATTATTACGTCTTTATATTTTATCTCTTCGGCCACCGGCTGCTCGTCTAGCTTTATATAAACAGTTGTCCCCGAAGACGGTTCGATAAGATAACACTGCCCGCCAAACCTGTATACTACCTGTTGTCCGGGCAACATATCCCGTTTCTGCCCAAAATCCGACAGAGCGGCTTTCTGTCCATTGAAAAAATCTTCGCCAAGATCAGTCGCTATATCATTGACGTATATTTTTTTATACAGCCGCTCCTCCGGCAATACTTCGCCCGACAAGAGTTTTGCATATATGTCTTCCAGTTCTACATCATAAACAGCGGTTTCGTCCGGCCAGAGGATAAATTCTTCAAACGTTTGGTGAAAAACCCGGTAGACCAGTTTAAAAAAATCTTTTATATCCGTTAAAAAATAATATTCATTGTCTTCCACACGCTCTTTCCATACGTGTTCAAAAACATTGAGCACGTTATGCGGTTTGAGCCCCATATCCACCACACGGTCAAATAAATGCACCTCAAATCCCTTATCGCCCAATTGCTCGGCAAACTGCTGGAAGGCTTCCTGACGACCAAGATTTTCTCCGAAACAAGCTAAAACTTTTTTACCCACGAGCCTCGTCCCCCTGTAAGTTTAATCACTGCACCATGTCCCAGGACAGCGCCGTACCGCGCGTTATATCTTTAGCGGCGGTTTTCCCCACCACATCATCGTAAAATTTAGGTGAAAGACCAAGCCCCGGCCTTATAGCACGGATATTTTGTCCGGTCAGCGCTTCCCCGGCCCGCACATCCTCCACCACATAGAGTGACCGCCGGTAAGCCAGAGAGGCTATTTCACCCGGCGTGCGTTCGTAGTTTATATGACCCAGCCCGGCAAACGCCCGGCCACATTCGTCCACCAAAGACGCCATTTCTATCGGCTCAAGTGAAAAAGCTGAATCCACGCCGCCTTCCGCTCTATTTAAAGTAAAATGTTTTTCGATCACCCGCGCACCCAGCGCTATACTGGCCACCGCCACCCCCACACCCAGTGTATGGTCTGACAGGCCGACTTCACAGCCGAACAGTTCCTTCATGTGCGGGATAGTCCTGATGTTGGAATCTTCCGGGCTGGCCGGGTAGCTGCTCGTACATTTCAAAAGCACTATGTCGCTACAGCCGTATTTACGCAAAGTACCGACCGCTTCACTGAGTTCCGCCACACTAGCCATGCCGGTAGACATAATCACCGGCTTGCCTTGTTGCGCCACCAGTTTTAAAAGCGGCAGGTCGATATTTTCAAAAGAGGCTATCTTATAGACCGGGACATCTAAATTCGCGAGAAATGCCACCGAAGTCGCGTCAAACGGCGTACTAAAACCGAGAACGCCCCGTTCCCGGCAACGGTCGAAAATAGGCTTGTGCCACTCCCAGGGAGTATAGGCCTCCTGGTAGAGCTGGTAAAGACTTTTTCCCGTCCACAGGCCCTTGGGATCGGAAAGGAAAAACTCACGCTCTTTGATATCGAGCGTCATAGTGTCGGCAGTATAGGTTTGTATCTTCAAAGCCTGTACCCCGCTGTCCGCAGCGGCATCCACTATGGCAAGCGCCCGCTCCAGCGACTGGTTGTGGTTGCCGGACATTTCGGCAATGATAAAGGGCTTATGTTCACAGTCTATGACAAAACTGCCTATTTTCAAGTCAATTGCCACCTTTCCAGCAACTCTCGCTTTTTATGTTCGTAATGTTCGGCGTTCACCGTAAAAGTAACTACACCGGCATGACGCGCTATTTCTTTATAACCCAGTTCTTCGTGAAATTTTTGCGCGCGGTGGTTATCTGAACGTACCAGCGCCGTCACCAATGCCAGCTTCAAACTATAAAAAGCCTCGTCTAAAATAGCCGCCATAGCCTTATAAGCCAGACCCCGCCCCTGCCGGTTGGCACACACCAAAATACCCGACTCGGCGCACCGGGTTCCCCTATCTATCTTCACAAGGCTTACCTGTCCAGCAGGCACTCCTGCTTCTTCTATTATGAAGTAGAGGTTTTCTTCGTTATTTATGCGGTCAAACCAGTCCAACTGCTCGGCCGCGCTGATGGTTTTCTGGCTGAACATGCATTTTAGTATCTCCGGGTCATTACGCCAGGCCCGGACTGTTTCCATATCACATACAGCCATGCGGCGCAAAATTATACCGTATTTTTCTATTGTATCCATATATGCACCAGTCCGTTTAGAGTTTATTTAAGCTCACCTGTCCGGCCAGTTTATTTTTTTGATCGCCTTACCCATAACATGTATCTGAGGGCCGTAAAATTCTTCCCGCAAACTGGCGTCTGCCATAAACACTAGCGGATATTTTTCGCCTGACACACTACGCACAACACTATCTTTTCCAGTAAAAAACTTTTTATATTCTTCCTGGGTATGCACTTCGACAGCAGAAAAATTCCTCATAATAAAAGGCACGAACTCCTTTTCCCGGGCAAAAGCCGCCAAGGAAACCGGGTCATCCAAACTCTTTATAAACATAGACTGATCCTGCTCGACGGTAAATATTGTATGTTGCAGTTTTTTTTCCCCGGCTACCCGCTCAAACAGCGTTTCACCACACAACATCTTTTCAAACACATCCACAAAAGTATTTTTTGCAGATGTTTTCACGCAACTGTTTTTTTCCATCCAATACAATACCCAGCTGTTTTCGCCTTCGTCCCAAACCTCCAAAAAAAGTGCCGCCGTTTTCTTTTCCGTCACGGAATACCATCCCTCAACACGTGTTGGGATGCTTTTTACTCCCAGTAACAGCCTGAGCGCCTCAGTCGGCCAAAGTTCTTTTATATCATTATTCGGAAGACGGAACTCCAGTATCTCGTGCTGCCCGATCGGCAATACTTGGCCGGAAAAATCACAACACCAGAGTATCGACGCCACCAGCGCCTGTACATCGTTTTTATAGAGGCAATACTGGCGTTTGGCGCCGGTTTCATCAAAAAACCGATACAACCCTTCTTTGTCCAGCAGATATACTTTATCACCTATCGCATAAAATCCTGCTTCAGGCAGAAAAAACCTGCTGGGCATAGTTTTCGCCTCCGTCGCGTCAACGACGGGAAGAAGTTCTAACGGTTTTTCGTTTTTATAGTTAAAGACTGCTGAAACTACCTGCTCCATGTTTTACTCCCGCTCATTTACTTTCCGTATTGTTTCTGCTCGATGTGGGCGTTTATATCGTACCAGGCAGGATGTACGGTGAATAGTCCCAATACGTCCAGCCAGGTAAATTCCTTTTGCATCGGGTATAAGGCTGTCAAAATTTTTGTTATAAGTTCGAAATCTTCCGGCGTATCCACCGTCCAGCGGTGCGGCGGTATGGGCAAAAGATTTTCCACTGTATGCAGCCGGTATTTGTCTGAGCGCGTCCGGTAGATAAAGGGCGTCACATGCTCGCGTTCCGGCTTTTCCGTTGCTTCACGGAAGGCCTCCTCCAGCGTTTTGAAAGAAAAAACTTCCGTATCCAGTCCGCGCGGATAACCCGCAACATTCACATAGTCATATTCGTTAAAATGGGTCTGCAAAAAACCTATGGCAGCTCCGCTGACAGTCGGATCAATAAGCGGACAGTCGGAAGTAATGCGCACCACTATATCCGCGTCGTGTTCCCTGGCCGCCAAATAATACCGCTCCAGCACATCAAGTTCCGAACCACGAAAACAGGCTACGCTTTCTTTGTGGCACAAGTCTACTATGGGCTGGTCTTCACGGTTGACGGTAGTCGCTATGACTATTTCATCAGCTTCCTTTATGCGCCGCAAGCGTTCTAGCTGGTAAGACAGGAGCGGCCGCCCCAGCACTTCGCGCAACACCTTGCCCGGCAAACGCGTGGAAGTCATGCGTGCCTGCACGATCAATACCGTTTTCATGCCAGCAGCTCTTTCAAAATCCCTACCACATAGTCCTGCTCCTGATCGGTCAAATCGTAATACATAGGTATGCTCATCGTCCGCCAGTAATAATCCTCCGCTACCGGACACAATCCTGCGCCGAAGCCCAGCTTCTCGTAGTACGGCTGGGTATATACGGGAACATAGTGCACATTTACCATGATATTCAAGGCGCGCATAGCGTCAAATATCCGCTTGCGTTCAGCGCCGTTTTTCAAAAGCACTACATAAAGATGCCAGGCAGAGTTCACATCGTCAGTCAAATAAGGTGTTACCAGCGGCAAGCCAGACAGTTTTTCATCGTACTGTACCGCCAGTTGGCGGCGGCGCGCCAAAAAGGCCTCGATGCGCTTCATCTGGCTGTAACCCAATATAGCCTGCAAATCGGTCATGCGATAGTTAAAACCCAAGTCTATCTGCTGATAATACCAGTCCCCGTGATTTTCACCCACCATCAAACCGGGCGTCCTGGTTATGCCGTGGCTGCGCAAAAGGCCCGCTTTTTCCGCCAGTTTCGCATTGTTGGTAGTTATCATACCGCCTTCACCGCTGGTCACTATCTTGACCGGATGAAAACTGAAAACCGTCATATCGGCATAAGCGCAGTCGCCTATTTTGCTCTCCCGGTAAGTCGCGCCGATCGCGTGCGAAGCGTCCTCTATCACAATAAAACCATATTCATCGGCCAATTTTCTTATTTCGGCCAGGGGACAGGGTTGTCCGGAAAAATCCACCGGTATGACGACTTTGGGCAACTGTTTGTTTGTTGCGCGGCAGTCGGCCAGTTTATCCGCCAGCTTTGCCACATCCATGTTGTAAGTTTTAGCGTCTATATCGACAAAATCGACCATACCGCCGCAATACAATGCGCAATTAGCCGACGCGACAAAAGTGTTGGGGACTGTCCAAACCAGATCACCCGCGCCAACTCCCGCGGCCATGCAAGCTACATGTAAAGCAGAAGTGGCGCTGTTAAAAGCTATAGCATATGTCGCACCGCAAAACTCCAACACCGCTTGTTCAAATTGCCCTACTGCCGGGCCTTGAGTGAGCCACTCGGATTGCAATACATCTTCCACAGCCTTTATATCAGTGCTGTCGATATTTTGCCTCCCATAAGGGATCTTTTTCATTTCATCATCTCCCGTAGTTGCTCTACACCGAGAAAATCCTGATTATTGCCGGAATTATATTCAAAATCGGGCTTCACCGGATGCCCCTTTTCACCCAACGCATTTACCGCATACTTTATCGGCCGGAAAAAGTCTATGGCCGGAGTAATGACATAATGGTCGGCAAACTCCAGCGTATGATGAGCATCGTCCACCGGGCACATCACTTCATTGAGCTTTTCCCCGGGACGTATGCCCACTACCTTCTGCGGCATATCGGGCGCTATAGCCTTAGCCAAATCTATGATATAGCTCGAGGGTATTTTAGGTACGAACAACTCCCCGCCCTGCATACGTTCAAATGCGCTAAGCACAAAATCAACACCCTGCTGGAGGGTTATCCAAAACCTGGTCATTTTGGCATCGGTTATCGGCAGTTCGGTCGCTCCGTCCGCTATTAGCTTTTTAAAATAAGGCACCACCGAACCGCGCGAACCCCATACATTGCCATAACGCACCACGGAAAAAGAGGTCGCGCTGCCGCCCACCATGTTGTTGGCCGCCACAAACAGCTTGTCCGACAACAGTTTGGTCGCGCCATACAGATTGGCCGGGCTGGCTGCCTTGTCGGTAGAAAGAGCCACTACTTTGGCGACTTTATTGTATAAAGCGGCCTGTATAACATTCTCCGCCCCGTTTACATTAGTGCGGATACATTCTATAGGATTATATTCAGCCGCCGGCACCTGTTTTAAAGCGGCAGCATGTATGACATAGTCTACCCGGTAAAAAGCCTGTTTCAAACGCTCCACGTCCCGAACGTCGCCCAGAAAATAGCGCATGCAATCCCCGCTGAATTCCTGCTGCATCTCAAACTGCTTAAGCTCATCGCGCGAAAAAATAATCAAACGCCGCGGCTTGTACCTAGCCAATATGGTCTTGGTGCAATGCCGGCCAAATGAACCCGTGCCACCTGTAATAAGTATATTTTTTCCGTTGAACATATACGTCAGACCTCCCGGTATTCCATATCACAATTCAAAAACCATGTTGATTTTACTTTCTTCATCCAAAAATTCCCTGGCAAGCTCCAAAGAAAACCCTATATATCTGTCAAATTCCAGCACATACGTCGCCAATGCTTTTTGTAGCGCGGAATAATTGTCAGTATTCATCACTCTGTTTACAGCCAGTGAGTCTTCAATCAGAGCGTGGGCGAATAACCTTTTATTAAAATCATCGGCGCATATCTTGTCATACTGTTTTTTGATCCGCCTGATGCTTCTGGCATCCACACCATCGTCAAGCAATCTTTGCAAAATACGCACCTCTTTTTGCAAACCCTGTGTTTGCTTTTTTACGTCCAACACCGCCTGACCGACTCGTTGACGGTAAATATCCCGGTACCCTTTGTTGAATGAGGCCATAACATCTTTTATGTGTTGTCTGACGTCTATTTTGGCTTCCGGCAGATCCTCCTGCATGACCAAAGACAGCCGTTTGTTCTCAAACCCCTCTATAGCAAGACCGCCTTCGGTAGCGTTTATATAATGCGCCGCCTGGCACCAGCGGGCGATATTCTCCATAGTGGTCTTCATGCTTACAAAAACACTGTCAGTAAAAACATCTTCGCCAAAAATATTGCGCGCAGGTATTTTTTCCCGTATGGCCAATATATCTTTATTATTGTCCATCCAGGTCCCCTCAGCATGCATCTTGTTATCGGTAAAACAAAGATCCTGTCCCATCAGGATTATTGTGCGGCAGCGGTTCGCCAGCGCCAGGAAAACCGCCACATTCGCCACCGATGCGCCGGAAGATATTGAAGTAAAAGGCAGCCCGGCTTTGCCGTAAGCATAGTTGTGCAAAGTAGTGCCTTTGTACATCATAAATTGGATGCTGTTATTTTTATACCACTCTGCCGTTTCGTAATACAAATTACCAGCATACAATAAAGGACACGCTTCCGTATCCAGACCCCTGAACAGCCTCGTTTGCAACGATCCGCCGTCCAAGGCCATACGCAGATGCGGTATTATGCCATGGTTGTTGAGTATCTGCATCGCGCTGCCTACCGCTATCACCACTGCCCGGTCGCCTATATCTTTTAAAAGATGCATGTTGTTTTTTAACGATGGGCCGGCCGAAACTATTATAACGGGCAATTTTTCCATTAATTCCCCTAAAATAAGACTGTCGGGCGCGATAACTTTTAAATTACGCCAATGGTTGACCAGCCAGCTATAACGAAAATGTGTATTTGTCCTGACCGTAATGTCTTTTTGTTGACTGCTCCTCATCGCTATTTTGTCCATCTGCGTCTTATAAACGGGAAACAGCTGGCAATAGCCCAGAGGACGCACCGCAGCCGCATACTCGTCAACATATTGGCACAAAAACATGCTGTAATAATGGCCTGCCGCATCCGGCTCTTCATCCAACACAATATTGACAGGAATATCGCCCATACTGGCAAATACTTTCCTGACCGATACATTAGACATTAGTTCTTTAAAAATCACCTTGCTCGGCTCGATTATGAGCAAAGACTTGATAGCTTTAAAATGTTTTCTTATTTCAGGCAAAAGCTTTATATTGCCTGCGCCCAATAATATAACGAAGCCGGCGTTTTCATCGCAGTCGGCAAACAGTTTTTCCGCCTCTCGCTCCACCGACATAGTACTGCCCAGCCAGACGTCAAGATTACCCTGCTGTACTCTGAGCATGCGTTTGCCGTCGTCCCAGACGGCGCGGCGCGGCTCGCTTGAGGGGTCAAAATCCGCCAGTTTATTATAAAGAGTTTTAGCGTTTTTTTGGAAAAACGCCAGGTTTTCCTGCCACAGGTTCATGCCTTACCTCCCTGCTCAATACTGTGCAAAAAGGGTTTTATATTATATTCGAGAATATCCGCCAACAGGAGATAGTCGTTTTTTTGCAGAGCAGAAAGAAGCCCGGCGATCAAAGAATTGAACTCCTCTATGCGCCCCTTTGGCAACCCGCCGGCCACTCCCGCGAAGAGTTCCACACCCGACAATACTTCCTGCCCCGCTTCCTTGAACTGGTAGGCAAATATCTTGTTTTGAGTGCTCTCGATCCACTTTTCCAAAGTTTGCCGCATAGCCGCCTCCTGGCCACTTCCTCCCCGGCACTTGGACGGCGCAAAATAAATATTCGAACCTTGCGACATCCAAACAGCAGGGAAAGCTAAAAATAATAATATGCATTAATTATAGCACGAAATACGCTTTAAAATATCGTTTTATCATATTTACACAAGATATTTTTCATCAATATCCCGCTTAATTTTAAAAGCGGGCCGGATAATTCCGGCCCGCTTCTGGTAGTTCTTACTGTTGTTACTGCTCTCTCTCCGGTTATTGCAGCAGGCTGAGGACCTGGTTCGCTCTGGAGTTGGCCTGAGCAACCATGCTCTGCGCCGCTTGCGATTTGACGTTTTCTTTCGTGTAGCGGGACATTTCGGCGGCCAT
>JAVBNN010000028.1:0-46121 GCA_031551525.1 Acidaminococcales bacterium | reverse complement strand
TTTGTGCTGTTAAAGACGGGATGTTGTGGTTTATTACTGCTGCCATTTTTAAATTCCTCCTTGAATTTAAGTGGGCATCCTTGCCCTACTTGTTTTGTTTTTATTATTCCTTGGGTTTTGGCGGGGCGGTTTCTCCGTACGCGAGACCTGCCCCTCCTCTTGCCCTGTTACTCAACTAATATATCGCCCGACTTCTTTTTCTTCTTAAGTGCTTTTTGAAAAAAAATTCATATTTTTTCATTTTTGGGACTTTTATCCTATTGAGCTATTTTAAAAACAAACCATTTTTCGCCGTATTACGGATTAGAGTGCCTTTATAAACCTTCAATCTTCTCTGGCAACTGCATTTTCTTTGGCCATAGTCCAGCCGTTTTCCTGATAAAGTTTGTTCTCTTTCATTAATTGCCCAAGCGCCCTTTTAAAAGAAGCTTTACTAAGGCCAAATTTTTCTTTTATTATATCCGGCGGTGTAGCATCACCGTAAGGCATTTTGCCGCCGCGCCCCACAAGGTAATCCCATATTTTCTCCGAGTCGCCCTGCATAGCCGTTTCTTTTTGCGGCCTTTGCGATATATTTATACGCCCGTCCGGCCTTATATAGGTTATGCGGGCGGTTATCTCTTCGCCCATCGCAAGTACCCCGGCCGCCTCATCTTTGTGAAGGTAAGCGATATATTTTTCCTCGGTAAACAGCAGCCACCCATCCTCCAGATCATTATAAACCCAGCCGGTGACACATTGGCCCTTTTTTGCTTCAGTCGCCGATTTCGACAGTTCTTTTAGCTCTTCTTCCACCTTCATGCTGACCGCCGGGCGACCGGTCTTGTCTCGGTAAAGCTTTACCCATACCACTTGTCCCTGCTTGACCCGCCCACGCATCTCACTAAACGGTAAAAACACCCCCCGTTCAGCGCCGATACTGACGAAAGCTCCTATATTACTCGTACTTATAACAGGCATGCGGCCTACTTCACCTTCTTTTAGCGTTGCCAGACGCATACTGGCTGCCAGACGCTTTTTAGGGTCAAGGTAAAGCGACACTCTGACGGTATCCCCTATCTTTACCGGGCCGGTCTGCTGAGCCGCGTGTAAAAGAATATCGTCAGACAAGTTCCCAGTGCCGGCGTCCAAAAACGCACCCAGCGCGCTTTGCCGCGCTACCCGCATATCATATTCGTTACCGGGTTGGTAACTTTCTTTCATAAGCCGTCTCCGTATTCTATGACCGGCGCATCGCCCCAAAGCTGCTCAAGATTGTAAAAACGGCGCTCCTCTTCCTGGAAAATATGCACAACCACCGCACCATAATCGAGCAGTATCCAGCCAGCCTGATTGTAGCCTTCTTTGTGCAGCAGCAACGCTCCTTCGGCAGCCAGTTCTTTTTCCACATTGTCGGCTACCGCCTGCACTTGTATCGCACTGCCCGCGCTGGCCAGCACGAAATAGTCCGCAATAGTGGACAACTCCCTTATCTCCAGCACCAGTATATCCCTGGCTTTCTTGTCGTCCGCCGCCCGGGCGGCTAATCTGGCTAATCCTCTTTCATCTTTTAGCACTTTCACACATACCACCTTTACCTATTTTACCTCTACGATCTCCAGTTTTTTCAAAACTGCAGAAATATCCGCCTGTTCACTGACCCAATAGCTTATATTGCCAATAGTAAAAAAACTCCCCGGCAGCATTTCAAAAACTATGCCATCCTTCGTGTATTCTTTAAAGGCGCGCACCGCGCTTACTGCCTGCGGCAGCTCTATATCCGTCTTGATACTTTCAGCCAGAGCAGTGTTTAAAAATGGCAGTCTGGCCAAGCCGCCAACCGTTAGCAATTCACCGGCAAATGCTTTGCCGAACTTTTGCTGGCGCAGTACGCGCCCTATATCCCCCAGCTCATCACTGCGAAATTTTATATAATTTATGGACTGCTCACCATTTAGCTTTTGATAGCCTTTTTTAATGTCTATGTGCAAATTCTGATACGGATCGTCATACTTCATATCATTTTCCACATAAAGCCCCACTCCGCCTAAAACATCTACCAGACGCATAAACCCCCGTGCGTCCAAAACAACATGATTATTCACCGGTACATTCAAAAAATTGGCCACCGTCTGACGCGCCAGCTCGACTCCGCCATAAAAATAGGCATGGTTTATCTTATCGCTGTCTGTGCGCCCCGGTATGTGCACCCTGGTATCGCGCGGTATGGAAAGCGCCGATACGCCCTTTTTCACCAAATCAAAACTCACCAGCAGCATACTATCCGTCCGGTGAGGCTCGCCGGCGTTCTCCTCCGAGCCGTCTAAGCCCAGCACCAACACATTCATGCGATTTTCCGCCAGTACGGTTTTGTGTTCTTTGCCGACCGGCCAAGTTACTTTCGCCGGATCAGCCTTGGTAAAAAATGCATAATGCACACCTACAGCGATCCAGTATAACGCTGCCAACAAAAGGGCCAACACTATCAGGAGCAAAAGCACCCTGCTCCAGCGCAGTTTTTTCTTCTGCCTTCTCCGGTTTTTGTAATCTTCTTTCATTTATCCGCAAAACCCCGTTCACGTTTCAGCAAAATATCGTTCCAGCACTCGAGGCAAGCCGGATGCAATAAAAAACCATTCGCCAAAAGATAGTCCATAGTAGAACGCAAAGCTTCGAGCGTCGCCAGCTCAAGATCCACCCCAGCCAGTTCGCGCACACGCGCGACCCCGGGCTGGGTGCGGCCAGGTTCAATAAGATCGGCCACAAACACTACCATGTCAAGTCCGCCCATTCCTCTCCCGCCAGTAGTATGCAACGCGACTGCCTTTAATATGTCTTTGTCTGTTATGCCGTACTTTTCCCTGGCCAGCACCGCCCCGATCGGAGCATGCAAAAGTATCGGCTGGCTACGTTCGACCGGCAGCACAGATAGCCCCAGCTTTTCCGCCGCCGCCGCACTGTCTTTCTTTTTAACTTCACGCCCGCAGTCGTGAACAAGTCCGGCTATGCGTGCTTTTTCCACGTCCAAACCATGTAACTTCGCCAAGCGCACCGACTCATCCATCACATTTAACGAATGCTTGTAGCGCGCCGGTTCCAACGCCGCCTCAAGCAGACGTGCCATTTCCTTTACATCCATATCCCTGCTACCCCTAAAAATAGAGTAAGGCCTTTCTCTTTTATAGATAAAGACCTTCCTTTTTTATATACAATTCAACACTGCCCGGCACTATATATTTGAAAGAACGCCCACCGCGCACCCTATTTCGGATGTCTGTGGAAGATATTTCCAGTTCAGGCGTATCTATCTGGTGTATGCTATGTTTTCCCGCCTCGCCAAAAAAATCGATGACTTTTTCCACCGACGAGGCAAAACCCGGCCTGGTCGCCGCCACAAAATGGCAATACTCCAAAAGGCCGTGCGCGTTTTCCCAGCTTGGTATTTCCGCCGTAGCGTCAGTGCCTACTATAAAATAAAACTCCGTCTCTTGCCCGTATTGTTCCCGCAACAGTTGCAGCGTATCTATAGTGTAAGACAGCCCTTCCCGTTTCACCTCTATGTCTGAAACACGAAAATCCGGGTTGTCGCTGGTCGCAAGTATAGTCATGATATAACGGTCGTGTGCCGAAGCCACCCTGCCGCTCTTGTGCGGCGGATTGCCGGTAGGTATAAATATAACCAGTTCGAGCGCCAGTTGCTGCATAACATAATCCGCGGTCATCAAGTGCCCGGTATGTATAGGGTCAAACGTCCCGCCTAGTATACCTATTCTGCGTTTTGCCATCAATTGTTTCTCCTAATCTGCCGCTTACGTTCATTATATCAATTCGCGCCAGTTAAAACAACAGCCAGAAAGGTAAGTAGAGAAAGAACGCCAGACACCACCAACAGCCCCCGGGTCTGATCAGCGGCATCCCAGCGATTTTTCGGCTGACGGCAATACTCTTTAAACGCCAGCCATTTTTCATGAAATCCGGTAAGATTATTCATAACGCAACGCATCTATCGGGTCGAGCAACGCAGCCTTCCGGGCCGGGTACAATCCAAAAAACAAGCCGATCAGCACAGAAAACCCAAACGCCACGATGATGGCCAGGGTAGATACAACGGTATCCCAGCCGGCAAAATACGATACGGCGAACGCCCCGCCTATGCCGATCACGATGCCGATGCTCCCGCCCAAAACGCCTATAACCACCGATTCGATCAAAAATTGCAGCAATATATTGCGGTACGTCGCGCCCAACGCTTTTCTTATGCCGATCTCACGCGTCCGCTCAGTCACCGATACCAGCATAATGTTCATGATGCCTATCCCGCCGACCAATAAACTGATCGCCGCGATATTGGCCAATAAAAGAGTGATCGTTCCGGTAGTCTCTTCAGCGGTCTCCATTATGGCCGCCATATTGCGCACGGAAAAATCGTCGTCCGATCCGGACTTTATCCGGTGGCGCTGCCGGAGCAGCTGTTCTATATCCGCCTGCACAGTATTCAGAACATTTTCGTTCGCCGCCTGAACACTTATCCGCTGAACAAAAGTTATGCCCATCATGCGCTGCTGCGCCGTGGTCAAAGGTATGAACGCCACGTCGTCCTGATCCTGGCCGACCGCCGACTGTCCCTTGCTGACTAAAAGACCCACTACCCGAAAGGGCGCCTTGTTTATACGTATAGTCTGCCCGATAGGGTTAAGCCCCGGAAAAAGGTTGTCCGCCACCGTTTGCCCGATGACCACCACCCGCGCCCTCGTGTCAAGATCGCGCTCATTAAAGCAGTCGCCGTCCGCAATCTCAAAATTACGCACGGTAAGAAAATCCGGCGTCGTTCCTTCCACCTGGGTAGTCCAGTTCTGATTTCCCACTACCACCTGGTACTGGCGCGACACCGCCGGAGCTATGGCATTGACCCCATCCACACTTTTAGCGATCGCCTTGGCGTCGTCATAGGTAAGCCTCGCCCCGGTGCCGGCGGCCAAACGCGCTCCGCTGGCCGTCGTGCCACCCGGCAGAACGATCAGCAAATTGCTGCCCAGGCTGGCAATAGAATTCCTTACCTTTTGCTGCACGCCCATACCGATGGAAACCATGGCGATGACCGCACCCACGCCGATGATGATGCCCAGCATGGTCAGTATGGAACGCAATTTATTCGCTTTCAGCCCCTCCAGGGCTATAAGGACGCTCTCCCAAAACATCTGTCGCTCACCTTGCCCCGTCGTTTATGATAAGACCGTCGCGTACATAGATTATCCGCTTGGTCTGTTCGGCTATCTCCGGCTCGTGGGTCACCAGGATGATGGTTTTCCCCTCATCGTTGAACTCCCGGAGCATTTTCATAATATCGTTGCCGGATTTGCTATCAAGGTTACCGGTCGGTTCGTCCGCCATTATGATGGACGGCTCGTTGACCAGCGCCCTGGCTATCGCGACCCGCTGGCGCTGGCCGCCTGACAGTTCGTTTGGCCTGTGGTGTCCGCGATCCCCGAGACCCACCCGCTCCAGTACAGAAGCCGCCTTCGCCAGGCGCTCTTCGTGCGGTATCCCGGCATACACCAAAGGCAGTGCTACATTTTGCAAGGCCGACATGCGCGGCAGCAAATTGAAGCTTTGAAAAACAAAACCGATCTTTTTATTGCGCGTCACAGCCAGCTCATCATCGCTGTATTCACTGACTTCGCGTCCATCGAGCAGATACGACCCGCTGGTCGGCCGGTCAAGACAGCCGAGGATATTCATCAAAGTAGACTTGCCCGAACCGGACGGCCCCATGATAGAAGCAAACTCTCCCGTTCCCACGTCCAAACTGACTCCGGCCAGGGCTTTTACTATATTGTCGCCCATGACATATGTTTTCATCACGTCTTTTATCTCTATTACTTTCACTGGCCCGGCCTCCTTTCTTTAGCGCCTGGGAGGCCCGCCGCCGCCGGCGCTTCTCAATGCGCGCTGGTCGCTGTTTTGTTGCTGCGCCGCACTGGTGGTGGTAACCTTTATAGCCGCCGGTTTTAAAACTACTTCATCGCCTTCCTTGAGCCCATTAACTATCTCTATCCGCTCGTCTCCACGAAGACCGGTTTCTACTTCTACATCTTCAGCCTTGCCGTTACGCATCACCTGCACGACCTTCTTGCCTTTCACATCGCGCACAGTCGAAAACGGTAACGACAAGACGCCCTTTTTCTCGCCAGTGCGTACTATCACACGCGACGTCATATTGGGGAACAGCTTGTTTCTGGCATCGGTCACATCCACGTATACTTTATAGTATATGACATTGTTCTGTGTCTCCGCCTTGCGTGAAATGAGGCTGACCACGCCGTGGAAAAGCATTTCCGGGTAGGCGTCCACCGTGAACTCTACCTTCTGCCCTTTTTCCACCTGGCCTATATCCGACTCGTCGACCAAAGTTTCGCTCTGCATTATCGACATATCGGCTATGGTCATAAGCACCATCGGCGTCGAAATACCGGGCGCCACCGTCTGCCCGGCCGGGATGGGTTTTCCTACCACCAGGCCGTCGACCGGCGCGCGAATGATCGTATCGTCAAGATCGGAGGCGGATTTTTCATAAGTCGCCAGAGCTACCTTATAATCGCGCTCGGACGAGTCGTATTCCTGTTGGGCAATAGCTCCCTGCGCCACCAGTGTACTCATACGCCGGAAATTGGTCGTGGAGTTTTTCAACGCCGCTTCCTTTTGAGCCAGATCGCTCCTGTATTGCATATCGTCAAGCAGCACCAGTACCTGACCGGCTTTCACCCAATCATTCTCCTCTACCTGCACGGCAACTATACGTCCGGTGATTTTGGAGCTTATATCAATGCTGTTGACTGGCTTTACCGTCCCTGTAGCTGAAATAGAAGAGGTGATATCACCTTTTTCCACTTTTACCGTCTGTACTTTTACTTCGGCGGCTTTTTGTTTTTTATAATATTCATACCCGCCGTAACCTATGCCTGCTAATATTAATACAGCCAGCAAGCCCTTTCCGACTTTTTGCCACATGGGATATCACCATTTCCTTTCATTACTTATGTATACCATTCTAAACATTCGAACAAAACCCGTCAACATAGCCTTGTGAATTAACTGTGACAAAAAACACAAAAAAGTGTAAATTTTAAACAACTGACTTGCCCTAAACTTTATTTTACCGACAAAAAATAGTAGAATATAAAAAATGACCACTCACGGGGTAACAGATGGATATAAAAACGCGTTTGACCGCAACGATCATCGGCCTGGCCCTCATCCACAATGTTTTCAACTTTCTCCGCACGCTCGACCTTGACCCGGATACATTCTTCCTCTCAAAATCACGGCCGTCCGTCTCCAGCCCCAAAAAATCCTCCCTGCCTGATGGCTTTGCTGCTTTCAAATGGGGCGCGCCTGTCAAAGACTTTGCCCAATTAAAACTCATCAGCCAAAACACTAGCGGCAGCCTCTATGAACTGGGCAATCCCCAGCGCTGGTATCCGCCCGCCCTGACCGGCAACGCACCGCCACAAAATACCCGGCTGTTTTTCCGTCAGAACGCCTTGGCTTACGCTATCATGGAACTCTCAGCCGACCAGGGCGAACGCAGTCTCAAAGAAATGACTGACCGCTACGGCAAACCCCATACCTCAAAACAAGACAAAAGTACTGTTCACCGATGGCAAAACAGTAAAACTGCCGTCATTTTGCTCTTTTACGATAACAACAAAGTTTTTTTACAAATGCTCGATATGAAATATCTGAAAAGATAAACCTCGGCATTATCCCTTGCACGGTGTTTGTGTCCTGCAAAATATGATAGTATATACCTAAAGGAGCTTGCTTTATGAAAAAATTATTATTAATATTGGCCTTGCTGGCCGTCACGTTGTCAGGAGCAGAGGCCGCCGCCGGACACACTATCAAAGAAGCCGGCATACGTTTTGAAACCTTGCCCGCCTGGGACAAAACAGCCAGCCAAAGTAAAGCGGCCGGAAACAACCCCGGCTGGCGGGTTGACCTTACCCGCTCGGCACCCTCCGGCAAAGACGCTCTGGTCGCCATCCTCGTAATAGACGGACGCAATGACCCTGGTTTTCAACAGATGACCGACGGTTTTCGCGGCCAAGATCTTAAAAATCTTACCGAGCAGATCATTCAAGATGAAACTGTCAAACAAAGCCAGGAAGGCTACCAGATAACCGACTACCGAATAAAAAAAGCCAACAAGTCGAACTTTCTTATCATCGTCTCAGAAAACCCACGCCAAAAAACCGTACTGTTACAAGCGCTCACCTTTCGCAACAATTATAGCTACACGATAGCCACCAAACTGTCCGCCAATTACAGCCCGGAAGAAATCAAAACAGCAAGAGAAAACTTTGAGCTGATAGTCGCGACCCTGCAGCCACTGATTAAATAAATAAAATATATAACTTTTGTTAAGGAGTTTTATCATGAAAAAAAACCTGCTGTTTATCTTCGCCGCCCTTATTTTATCCTGCACCTTCACCAATGCCGTATACGCCGCCGATCCCGCCCTCGCCACCCATACTGACGAATTGGGCAAATTCACCTGCCAGTCATTGCCACAGTGGGATAAAATGGTCATCACCGGCGAAGAAACAAGCGACGGTAAAAAGTCATACAAATACGCCGTCTATTCCGACCGGGAGAAAAAGCGCCTTTATCCCGTAGTCATCACCGCTACCGATGGGACAGGCGACCCCTTGTATGAAAAAATGAGCCAGGCTTTCAAAGCCAGTGCGGACAACCCAACGCTTCAAGAGTTTAAGGAAGACGAAATCACCGCCCTGATCAAGGCTGGAAACGATATCATGGAGGCCGGCGTTTATATCCCCAACCAAACCAAGCAAAATTTTGTAGTCGTCATTTCTTCGACAGAAAAGGAACTGTCACTGTCGGCCGTTATATTCATTGACGGTTTCAAATATACATTATTCGCGCCTTTGGGCCGTGAGTATACCGAAGAAGAAAGTAAACAGATAAACACAAATTTCTTTAAAATAATCGATACCTTCAAAAAAATCTGAGCAAAAAAAACTTCCAACTTTTCATCTGGAAGTTTTACCTGCCAAAGGAGGACTGCCACATGGAGGACATACACATTTGCCAAAGCTGCGCCATGCCACTAGTCAAAGAAAACGACTTCGGCAGCAATGCCGACCTGTCTAAAAATAGCGACTACTGCGTACACTGCTACCAAAACGGCGCCTTTACTCAGAACATCACTATGGAAGAGATGATAGAGCGTTGTGTGCAGTTTCTTCCTGAATTCAACAAACAGGCCAAAATAAAAATAACCCGCCAACAGGCGATAGAGCAAATGCGTGAACACTTCCCTGCGCTCAAACGCTGGTCGGGCAACACGGAGAACACATGAAAACGCTCTCGGTCATACATTCTTTTTTCCTGACAGCCCTCTTTTTCACTCTGCCCTTCCTTAGCACGCCCGGGGTTTTCGCCCAATACGGCGGCCTCGAAAACCCCGGGGCCAACATCGCCCTCAATGCCTTCCCGGAATGGGGACGCCTCGACTTAACCGGTGGCGAGCCCGGCAATTATAGCCTCACTTTATACAACACTTCAACAAACAACTCATCAGACAATATCCAGATACAAATAGCCGACGTCTCCAAAAACATACATATGTTAGACGCCGCGCAGGTCGAAAGCGCCCTAACCGGCGCGGCCAATGTGGCTCAAGACAGATTTTCCGGCCTTGATTTTTCCGAATTTCGCCGTGAAATATACAACACCGGCAATAAAAACTTCATACTGCTGTCCGCCCTCCATAGCGACGGCCGGACGCAAGTGCTGTGGGCCGGCACTATAACAGGCGGCTATTACCTACATGTAGAAACCTATGTAAACATTGCCGCACAAAAAGATACTTACGACCGGCGAGCCGCCAATTTCCGCCTCATACTCGACACCATACGGCCGCTCCAGGCACGATGAAAATAGCCCTTGCGCCCGGGAGGACAACAAGTGAGCAGACTATCTTTATCTACCATATTTGCTATTGCAGCTATCATCATCATATCTAGCGGCGCCTTCATCTATTTTATGCCAGTGGAAAAGCTTGTGCCCCTACTGGAGCGCACTCGCATCACAGAGAACGAACGCCCGCCGCAGGAGCATGACATCCCGGACATGGAACTCTCCCTGAAAACCCTGTCAGCCTGGGACCAGCACTCGCCCATCGAAAAAGAAACCATAGAAGACACCGTAATCAAGACCACCTCCATATATCAAAGCAATAACGGCAAAAATGAATACCCAGTAAAAATATCCTCAAAAACACTCCCGCCGGAAACCGAAGCTACCTTCCCCGGCCTGTCCTTTGCTTTTGCATCCCCCGCGCTCCTCGAAAACACTATCATCCCCGAAAGCGAGCGGGCCTTCAAGATCACCGGCGGCACCATCCAACTGGCACAAATACTCTCGACGCCAGTCACCAAGTTTGCTTTTTTGAATGTGCGCAAAGACACAACAGTCGTATTATACGCAACCACCATCGAGAACGACCTGCAATATATCCTGTTACATGAAATAAACGATATTACCTCCTACGGCACAGAGGAAATGCATATAATAGAAAAAAATTTCCAATTGATGATGGAAACTTTCCACATTCTGAAGAAGTAACTACATCGGGAGTTTATATATGTCTGCTCATTATTCTTTCCGCGATTTTATCAGTATCCAGGGACGCTGGAGTCGGCAACAATTCATCATGCCCAATATAGCATTAAATATTTTTTCCAAGCTATACCTGAGCTGTTGCATCTTTCTCATAAAACAGCTCCCACCGTCCGAAAGCCTGTTTTACCAGCTATTTATATTCTTTCTCTATACGGCCCTGTTGCTGCTCATACTAATCCCCGCTTTTTGCATCACCGCCAAACGCCTACATGACTTGGGACATTCCGCAGGCTGGGCGTTTATTTTCATACTGTTACCGCAAATTTTGTTCGCCATACCCGGCAACAGCGACTCCACCCCTTTCCTAGTCGCCATTTTGCTATCCTCCTATCTGTATTTTTTCAAAGGAACTCCCGGCCTCAATAAATATGGCCCGGACCCCCTCGCCGCCGATACCGAGGCAGCGCCCGACGATAAAGGAGATGTAACATGAAAAGACTTTTCCCTATCCTGCTTTTCGGCATACTGCTGAGTTTTTCCGCCCCGGCCTGGGCGGCCAACACCGTGCACTCTTCAGCCGAATATGGTTTCAGGTTCGAAACCACGGATGATTACGACCGCCTATACTTGGAAGAAAAAGCCATCACCCCGGAAGATGGCATGTTTTATGCCGAATACAAACTCTCCTCCAACAAAAAAAACATCCTCCCCCTATATATCAAGATCTGCCACGGCAACCTCTACCCGGACAAAAGCATTACCACCGAAGGTCTGTTGACCGATCCCAAAGTCCAAAAAAAGTATCTGGGGATTTTCAAGAAAAACGGCGTCAAGGCTTCTATTGCCGGCATCAAAGAGACACTCGGCGGACGTTTTCTCATCACCAAAATGTCGCATAAACAGGCGGAAATGCTTGAATATGCCGCAGCCAAAGAGGATGAGGCCTTCGTTATTTTCTACCGTTCACCCAAACCTTTGACCGACGAACAAAAAAAACTCCTTCTGGATAACATCGATATTATCGCCACCACCTTCACCTGGCCGGACAAACTGGCCGGACAAACCGAAGTGGCTCAAGACATGGCTAAAGGCCGGATAGATTATCAACTCCCCAAACTGGGTTTTGCGTTTTCCGCCAAACAGGACTTTTCTGCGCTGGTCACCCCGCCAAAATGGGTACCGACCTCCTCTTTGTGTTTTATTACTGACAACAAACGCCAATACCCAATGGTCGAGATCGGCGACCTGCCGCTCCCCAAAGACCAACAAGACCTATCATATAGCAAGAACACTGCGGCTTTCGAAAAAGAACTTAGCCGGGCGGACTCTCTGGTCAATATAAAATACAGCCGCCTCTTTGCGCGTAAAGCTGTCATAACAGAAAATTATAGATTTCTTGTAACAGTGCTGGAACTCAACGGGCAAAAAAACTTTTCTGCCTACACAATCGAAAATGGCAAAAAATACGCCATACACACCAAAGTTCCCATGAACCAGCCTGACAAACACAAACTGGTGGAAGAAAACTTCTACCTGATCCTGGACACTTTTACATTATTGAATTGACCCGCAAAAATTCTAAAAGGAGCTTTTCATGAAATCTTTTTTACCCACGCTGCTTAGCTATAAAGGCCGCATGAGCAGAAAACAGTATACCCTGACAAATATTGCCCTCCTCTTCTTGCTCTATGTTTTGAGTAAAGTCCAGGTCACAGGGATCATTACACTGCCCGAAGCCGTCAATACTGCCATTTTTGTACCTATGGGCATAATCCGCTTGTTTTGCGACGTAAAGCGCCTGCGCGACACCAACCTGCCTATTTTCACCCTGCTGTTTATGCTGGCCCTCATATCTTTCCTGCCCGAATTCCTGCTGCAAATAATCCTCATCTTCACCCTCACCCTCACCCTCATCAAGAGCGCAACCCCTATTGATAAATCCACCGGTCAACCAATGAACTTCTTCCAACCAGAAGAAAAAAGCATACCGCCAAAAGAGGCCGCGCCCACTGATGAATCTGCTAAAATCTGACACCTTGCTATTCGGCTACCTGACTCTTTTATATTGAAAGGAGTGCCGCTATGGATTTTGGCCTTGCAATAATCTTTTTAACCGCGCTTATATTTTTCATCTACTTTTTCTTCACCAATCCTGCCCGACGAACGCCTCTGTTGCGTATACTGGCCACAACCGCCGCTCTGGTATTGCTTGGCTATATTGGCGTGGTGGCGCTTTTTCTCCTCTTGTTCTCCGGAATAAAAGAAGTCTATCTTAGCGTAACCATAATACTTTGGCTAGAATTACTCTGTGTGGTACTGCTCCTTATCTGGCGGCGCGAAAAACTCAAAACACTAGGCAAACCTCTCCTGGCCGTATTTTTGCTTTGCGCTATTTCCAGTGGCGGCTATTACTTCTGGGAAGTACAGCAGGACAAAATCCCTGTACTGCGCGATCGCAATCTGGATCTTTCACGCTATGAACCTTTTGCCCAGGGCTCTAAATTAGCACGCCTGGGCAACCCAGCGCACTTTAAAATAAAGGGCGATCCGCCCCGCCTCGACGGAGCACTAGCCCTCTATCCCATAATGGCCGCCTTCGTGGAAGCCACTTATCCACCGGGCGACTATAAGTACCCGGAAAACAATGACAAATCCCCCGTGCGCATGCGTAACACTCCTGGCGCTTACCAAGCGTTGATCGATGGTGAGACTGACATCATCTTCTGTGCCGCTCCTTCAAAAGAGCAAATCGCCACAGCCCAAAAAGCAGGTGTTGAACTCAAACTCACGCCCATCGGCAAAGAGGCTTTCGTCTTTTTTGTAAACAGCCAAAACCCGGTACAGGGGCTGACTGTAGAACAAATACAGGACATCTACACTGGAAAAATAACCAATTGGCAAGCAGTCGGTGGCAAAAATGACCGTATAAAAGCCTTTCAACGCAACGCCGGAAGCGGCAGCCAGTCCGCCCTTGAACGCCTGATGGCCGGTAAAAAACTGATCGATCCGCCCACCGAAGAACGTTCCGGCAGTATGGGCGGCATAGTCAACATGACTGCCGACTACAAAAACCACACAAATGCCTTGGGGTTTTCTTTCCGCTACTTCACTACGGAAATGTTTACCAGTAAAGAAATCCGCCTCCTGGCGATAAACGGCGTACTGCCGGACAAGGAAACCATCAGGAACGGCTCTTACCCCCTGACCGCCGAAATTTACGCGATAACCGCCGGATCGAAAAATCCCCAGGTGCAGCCGGTTATTGACTGGATACTATCGGAAGAAGGACAAAAACTCATCGAAGATACCGGCTATGTCCGCATAAAGTAAAAAACCGGTTTACCCCGGTTTTTTACTTTATACTGCTATAAAAAATATTTGTTTTCTATTTTCCCTAAAACATCAGTCGCGTTGTGACAGCTCCAGCAGTATGCCGCCGGTCGCTTTCGGATGCACAAAGGCTATACTGGCTTTTCCAGCGCCATAGCGGGATTTTTCATCTATCATCCGCACGCCTTTGGCTTTAAGTTCTGCAATAGCGGCCTCGATATTATCTACCCGAAGAGCCATATGCTGTATCCCCTCACCGCTCCGCTCGATAGCCTTGGCTATAGGGCCATCGGGAGAAGTAGACTCCAAAAGTTCCAGCTCGCTATCGCCCACAGGAAAGAAGCTCACCCTTACCTTCTGGTCTTCCACGACCTCTTCGCCATTGTCGGCCAACCCCAAAACATCCTGATAAAATGATTTAGCCGAAGCGAGGTCTTTGACCGCTATACCAATGTGGTCTATCCGCATAACTTTGAATCCCATTTTTCTCCCTCCTTATATTTAAATATACTAAATGATATTTGATATTATTTAGTATTATTTCTTATTATACTTTAAGTCTTTCTACAAATCAAGTTTTTACTTGAAAATAAAACCACTGTAAATACAAGAAAAAATCCGCTAAATAGCGGATTTTTTCTTGTATGACTCCCGTCTTTTTTTACCTTGTGAGAAGGCCGCCATTTCTTCTGGCGTTTCCACCAATAATTCCGGTATTTCTTGTGGTCGCCCTTTTTTATCTATAGCCACCATAGTAAAATACGCCGACAGTGCCTTATTGCGCTGCTCGCTCTCGAGATCCTCTACTTCAACATTTACCGCCACCTCCATAGAAGACTTGCCCGCATAAACCACCTGCGCTGTACATATCACCAGATCACCTATAAATATCGGCAGATGAAACTCCAACTCGTCCACTCTGGCCGTCACGACATTGGAACGGGCAAACCGTCTGGCGGAAGCATAGGCGGTAGAGTCCATCAATTTCATTATCTCTCCGCCGTGGATGTTGCCCGCCACATTGGCCTGATTGGGCATCATCACTTCACTTATCACTATAACGGAACCGGCTGAACTTTTTTTCACCGCTATCCCTCCCTGGCCAATAATTTATCCCACAAAAAATTATAACATGCTCACCATAATATTTTGGCTTTGTTAAGAATTTTTTACATAACAAAGAAGCAATTTTTGCAACAGGCCAAAACCTCCTACAACCATGTATACCCGAAGTGTGAAGGGTAAAAAAAGCCAGCGGTTTTTCCGCTGGCTTTGAGTCTTATTTTATTGCTTCAAGTATTTTTACCAGCTCGTCGGCGCTCTTATCGCCGTCCGCCGGAGTAACTATGTTCTGGCTGCCGATCTTGACTGTGCCATTTTCGGCGTATACTGCGCTTACCGGCTCTTTTGTGTAATAAACTCGCGCCAGATTACCACCTACGAGATAGGCTCTTTCCTGGCCACTCATTTCGCCCATTTTGGCAGGTTTCATGAATACTTTGCCGTTTACTTTTACTTCACCCGTCGCGGCATCCACAACAACTTTGCCCTGGCTGTGCTCAGTCAGTTTTTTACTGTAATTGTCACGGCGCGCTTTGTCGTCCGGGTGGGTAGAGGGGTTCAGCACATCGTCAAACATCCCTTTTTTGGGGCCAACACCCACCAAATCTATGATCTGTTGCCATACGGCAGCGGGAGCGCCGGGATTGTAACCGGCCGCTACGACATAGCCATAAGCATCGTTGTCAGCTTGCCATTCATTCGGTTTGGTCACACCGGCGACCTTGGCATAATTGGACACCATGCCTGCCAGTTTAGCATTGCCGCCGCCCGTACTCGCCTGCAACAGTTCAGTTGCAAACTGTATGCCCATCCTGTTTTTAGCGCCGTTGATCGGATGGTTGCGCTGCCCGTGCATCAGTTCGTGCGCTACTACTGTCGCAATCTTATCTTCATTATTGCCAAATATACCAAATACACCAGTATTTACTGAAATATTGTGGCCCAAAGTGCAATAAGCATTAAAAGCTGTTTCCGGATTGATAAAATAATTATACGGTTTTTCTTTTATCGATGCTTCTTTTTCACCGATAACCGCAGACAGTTTTATCATAATATTATCCAGTATCTTGTTTAAAGTCGGATCATTGTTCACACCGTCTTCTTGCTTGATGCCTTCAAACATTTCATTGCGGCCGTCGTTCTCATAGTAATCCATCTGCTTTTTCGCCTTATCCATTTCGGCAACGCCGCCCACTACTGCGCCTCCGATTTTACCGACCTTGCCGATATTGATCGCCTCTGCTTTGGAAAACTCGGCCGATCCGATCAGCAGGCCGCCGGCCATAGCAAGTACGCTCATACCGGACACAACTTTCTTTAACACAAACTTTTTCTCCACTAGATACACCCCTTTGTTGATTTAGTTAATGCATAAATTATATGTTGAAACTTTAATGCCTGATACCTATTTTGCTTCATGGGAATGCCCCGGGGCCAACGTATCTGTTACCCTGTGCAGTGTAATTTTAGTATATTTTAAATAAAAACACAAGATTTTGTTTGTTTTGCATCATTTTCATCCAAATAAAACCGCACCCGGCCTACAAAGTAAGCGGATGCGATCCATGCGTTATTAATACTATTTACCTTATCTGCCCATTGCCCATAATCACATACTTCGTGCTGGTCAACTCCGCCAAGCCCATCGGCCCTCTGGCGTGCAGTTTTTGGGTGCTTATGCCGATCTCCGCGCCAAAGCCGAATTCAAACCCGTCGGTAAAGCGAGTTGAAGCATTCACATAAACCGCTGCGGCGTCTACTTTTTGCAAAAAAACTTGAGCATTGCTGTAGTTTTCCGTTACGATAGCCTCCGAATGTTTGCTGCCGTATTTTTCTATATGAGCCAAAGCCTCCGGCAGGCTGGCTACTATTTTCACCGCCAGCTTAAGGTCTGCGTATTCTGCGAACCAGTCTTCCTCGGTCGCGGTTTTGGCTTCGCCACATATGGCGCACACCCCCGGGCAGCCAAATATTTCGACACTCGCTTCAGTCAGCCGCTTCAAGATGCCGGGCAGAAAATCCCCCGCCACCTTTTCATGCACCAAGAGCGTTTCCATAGCGTTACACACTGCCGGTCGGGATACTTTCGCGTTAAATGCTATATCGGCGGCCATAGTGAGATTGGCCGACTCATCGACAAAAGTATGGCAGACACCCAAGCCGGTTTCTATAACAGGCACCGAGCTGTTTTCCACCACTTTTTTTATCAGCCCGGCCCCGCCGCGTGGTATGATGACGTCGACCAACCCATTGAGGCGCAAAAGCACATCCACCGCCTGGCGGTCAGTAGTTTCGACCAGTTTGATGGAGTTTTTAGGCAACCCGGCGGCATCTCCGGCCTTATAAAGCGCCTTGGCGATGGCCATATTGGATTTTATGGCTTCCGACCCGCCACGCAATATGACGGCATTACCAGCTTTCAGGCAAAGCCCGGCCGCGTCGGCAGTCACATTGGGGCGGGCTTCATATATGATGCCGATAACGCCAAGCGGTACCCGCATTTTATTTATTTTTAAACCATTGGGAACCTGCCGTCCGCTTAACACTTCGCCCACTGGATCAGGCAACGCGGCTACCTGCCTGAGACCGTCGGCCATGCCCTCTATTCGGCTGTCAGTAAGCAAAAGACGATCCAGCATAGCTTGTGACATACCGCTTTTACGAGCCGCCGCCATATCCTTTTCGTTTTCCTTCAGTATATCTTTTTGTTCTTTTAAAAGCGCGTCCGCCATCGCCAAAAGAGCTTTGTTTTTAAGCTCTGTCGACACAGCCGCCAGGTGAAAAGCAGCTTCTCGAGCCTCTCTGGCTATTTTTTCCATGTTTTCTTTTACATCCATAAATCACTTACCCCCCGACATTAAAACAAGATTGTCCCGGTGTATTATCTCATCATAGGCTTTATGGCCGATTATGGCAGCTATGTCACTGGTTTTTGCGCCTTTTAGCCTGCGCACTTCTTCATCACTGTAACTGACCAATCCACGCGCTATTTCCTGTCCGTCTTTTTCCGCCACGCTGACTGTAGACCCTGTTTCAAAACTGCCTTCCACTGCCACCACACCTGCCGGCAGCAGGCTCGAATTGTTTTTAAGCGCCCGTGCACAGCCAGCATCTACAAATATCTTACCCTTTACACGCGCTCCGAAAGCCAGCCAACGCTTTCTAAACTGCAACCTGCTCTCTTTTGACAAAAACAGCGTGCCCAAAGGTTCTCCCCGTAATACTCTTTTTAGCACATTTTCTTCGCCGCCCGACGCTATCACCATGCAAATACCAGCGCTTACCGCTACTTTGGCCGCTTCGATCTTGGTGAACATCCCTCCGGTTCCTCGGCTGCTCCCCGCGCCCCCCGCCGCCGCTTCCACTTCCCTAGTGATCTCCGGTATTTCGCTGAGCAGCCTGGCCGTGGCATTTGTCGATGGATTGGCATCATATACCCCGTCTACATCAGACAGTATGAGCAAAAGATCGGCATCCACTATACTGGCCACTTGGGCAGACAGCGTATCATTGTCGCCTATTTTCACTTCTTCGACCGCTACGGCGTCATTTTCATTCACGATCGGCACTATACCTTGTTCCAAAAGCGCGTTGAAGGTATTGCGCAAATGCGCATAACGTGTGCGTTTTACCGAATCCTCACGCGTCATGAGTATTTGCCCGACCATTTGCCCATAACCGGCAAACAGTTTCTCATATTCGCGCATAAGGATACCTTGCCCCACTGCTGCCGCAGCCTGTTTACCGGGTATAGTCGACGGCCGTTCTTTCAAGCCCATCCGCTGCATACCTGCGCTGATCGCCGCCGAAGTGACCAAAACCACCTCTTTGCCTTCCCGGAAAAGGTCCGTTATCTGGCGAGCCAAGCTATCCATGCTGGCACGGTCGAGGCGGCCGCTGGCATCAGTCAGCGTGCTGGTTCCTACTTTTACTACCAGGCGTTTTGCCGTGGGAAGAGTATCGCGCGTCAACATGTCGCTGCTCCATTTCTGCGTCCGTCGGTATGCCAAAACGTCGCTCATTTATTCTTTATAATCAAAAACCATGTCGGCTATCCTTACACTGTCGCCTTCTTTTATACCCCGTTCTTTAAGTTCGGCCTCGATGCCGATGCGTCGCCAGATGGCCTGAAAACGCCGCAAACCCTCGTCGTTGTCAAAATTGGTCATAGCAACCAGTCGTTCGATATTCTTGCCGGAAACCACGAAAGTCCCATCGTCCTCCCGCGAAATAACAAAAGCATCCCCGTCTTCTTCCGGCAAAGCCGCTATCTCTTCTTCCGGCTCTTCCTGGTAATCGTCCAGCATAGCCTGAGCCTTATAAATAAGCTCTTTCATGCCTTCCCCGCTCACCGCCGATATGGGCATGATCTCATATCCTTTGGCTCTTACATACTCCGCCACACGCGGAAAATTGTCCTGAGCTTCCGGCAGGTCCATCTTATTGGCTGCAACCAGTTGCGGGCGCCGCGAGAGTTTTTCACTATAGAGCAAGAGCTCCGCGTTTATCTTGTCAAAGTCTTCCACCGGATCGCGCCCATCCAGACCGGAAACATCAAGGACATGCAGCAATACTTTGGTGCGTTCTATATGCCTTAGAAAATCATGACCCAAACCCACACCCTTATGCGCTCCTTCGATGAGTCCCGGTATATCGGCCAAAACAAAGCTTTTCCCTTCGCCAAGGCTGACCACACCTAGAACAGGCGTCAGTGTCGTAAAATGATAGGCCGCTATCTCCGGTCTGGCCGCTGAAACGCGAGATATAATACTCGACTTGCCTACGCTCGGATAGCCGACCAGCCCCACGTCGGCCAGCAGTTTCAGTTCCAGGCGCACCCAGCGCTCTTCACCCGGTTCGCCTTTTTCCGCAAAAGTAGGAGCGCGGTTCACACTATTGGCAAACTTGGCGTTGCCGCGTCCTCCGCGTCCACCCCTGGCTACTGCATAGCTTTGACCATGCCCGGTCAGGTCGGCCAGCAAAAAGCCTGTGCCGTCGTCTCTGACCAGCGTACCCGGCGGTACTCTTATCACTATATCTTCGGCCGCCGCGCCGAAACGGTTGCTCATACCGCCCCGGTCACCCGGCTTGGCTTCGAATTTTCTTTTATAGCGGAAATCTACCAGCGTATTGAGGTTTTCATCCGCCAGCAGCACCACACTGCCGCCGCGCCCACCGTCGCCGCCAGAAGGTCCGCCCCTTGGGACAAACTTTTCCTGGCGAAAACCGCTCATACCATCGCCGCCTTTACCACCCTGCACATATATCCTTGCCCGATCTATAAACATGTCAAATTAATCCTCTCTCGCTCTTTGCGCCCCGTCAAGCAATGCCCGGAGTTCGGCCCCGCTTTCCGGACGCGCTATATCCAGCTTATCTATATACTCTTCGGCCTTTTCCTGCTTGTTCATTTGCAGATACGCGTAAATGACCTGCACATGATTTATAAAATCATGCCGCTGCTTGCGCAAAAGCGTGATGACTTCTTTATCAGTAAACAACTCATTTTTATCCATCCCAAACCTCCTGGTTTTTTCCCCTCCCTGGCCGAAGCAAGAAACAGAAACCCCGAAGTCCTTGGCTTCAGGGTTTTGCTTACACGGGCCGACGCGCAAAGGCTTTAGTATTACTATTTTATGCTAGTTTAGCCTGTTTGTAAATATTAATTGTTGCGCCGCCGCCGCGTCTTTTGACGGTCTCGCAAAGGGCGCAGCTTACTATCATCGCGTATCTGCCCGCCGCCAGATACTAAATTAAATGCCAAATAAAGTTGACAAATAGCAAAAATTTGCCTAATATTAGCTACGTATCGTATTATTTTGCATTATATAAGTTATTTTTTATTACATTTATGAGGTGATTTACACAATGATTGCCTTTTTAGAGGCAAAACAGGCCGGTTTGCTCCGCCAAAAGAACTGGCTGAAAAACCTTGTCGCCGGTCTTATCGTAAGCGTCATCGCCCTGCCGCTCGGCATGGCTTTTGCCATAGCATCAGGCGCCAAACCGGAGCAGGGCATCTATACCTCCATTATTGCCGGCGCCCTTGTTTCCATCTTTGGCGGCAGCAGGTTTCAAATAGCCGGCCCTACCGGCGCATTCATCGTACTCTTACTTGGTATATCCAACGCGCACGGCCTGGAGGGGCTCCAGATCGCCACCATAATGGCCGGTCTTATACTCGTAGGCTTGGGCCTCGCCAAATTCGGCGGGGTAATAAAATTCATCCCCACACCGGTAATAGTAGGCTTTACAGCAGGTATCGGGGTCATCATCTGGCTTGGCCAATGGCAGTATTTTTTTGGCCTGCCGAAGACCGGCGGCGAGCATTTTCACGAAAAAGTCTGGGGACTCCTAGAGGCCTTACCCGCATTTCATATCGAAACCACCGCTTTAGCCATCCTGTCGCTTTTAACTATAGTATTTTTCCCAAAAATAAAACGTTTTTCCCGCATACCAAGCCCGCTAGTCGCCATGGCCATGGCAACAATATTGCAATACACCTTTCAGTTTGACGGCGTAGCGACCATCGGCAGCACTTTCGGCGGCATACCGCAGGCACTGCCGTCTCTCACGTTGCCCGCCTGGAATTGGAGCCGCATGGTCGACCTCATCGGCCCGGCTTTCACCATCGCCATGCTGGGCGCTATAGAATCTCTTTTATCAGCGGTAGTCGCCGACGGTATGACCGGCACCAAGCACGACTCCAACCAGGAACTCATAGGCCAGGGCCTCGCGAATATCTGCGCCCCGCTCTTAGGCGGCATAGCCGCTACCGGAGCGATAGCGCGTACGGCTACCAACATTAGAAACGGCGGCAACAGCCCCTTGTCCGGCATCTTTCACGCACTAGGACTTGTATTGATATTGCTCTTTCTGTCACCCTTGGCCGCGCATATACCGCTTTCCGCCATGGCTGCCATACTGTTTGTAGTATCCTACAACATGAGCGACATTCGACACTTTGTCTATATGCTGCGCCAAGCGCCCATGCCCGACGTGGTCATCCTGGTAGTCACTTTTTTTCTCACCATCTTCACAGACCTGGTGGTCGCAGTAAATGTCGGCGTACTGCTCGCTATACTGCATTTTATGAAAAACATGGCCACCGCTATCGAAGTGCATAAAGTAGAAGGTGCCGAACTTAAAGGCTCCCTGCCGGAACTCAAATCGGGCAGCCTGCCGAAAGGACTTTTAGTCTATGCCATAGAAGGTCCCTTCTTTTTTGGCGCGGTAGAGAACTTCGAGCGGGCGCTCGCCCACACCAATACCTACCCACACGTCCTCATCCTGCGCTTCAACCATGTTCCATTCGTCGACATAACGGCTCTTGAAACACTTACCGAAGTTATAAAGAAACTTTCCAAGAAAAAAGTCCGCGTATTTATTACCGAAGCCAATCCGCATGTACGCAGGACATTGCATAAAGCAGGCATACTTGCTATAACCGGCAAGCGCATGTATTGGAATGATTTTGCCATAACCATGAAAAAAGCAGAGGAAATTGTCACCCGTCTTTCTACCAAAAAAGAACCGCCAGTCGTAAAAGAAACCCCACCCACTATACATTAATTATTTTATTTTTATAATTTTTTTTACATCTGCTGATTTATAAGGTAAAGTATAAATCAGCAGATATTTTATTTGTTTTTGGAGATATTTTGATGAAGTTGCCGCTCGATATGCTGAAAAATTTTTTTATGTTCATACTGCCTGTAACTGTTTACTATCTAGCCGGAAAGCAGGGATTGCCGGAAAACTTCTCGCTTTACGCCGCCATTACTGTATGGGCCGTCTATTGCTGGGCAAGCAGCTTTGTCTCCTCTACGATGGTAGCAATAGTCCTGCCCATATTGTACATCGTATCCGGTATTGCCAAACCGTCATCTGTTTTTGCCTCTTGGGGCAGTACTGTGCCTTGGCTGTGCTTTTCCGGAATTATCATCGGTCACATGCTTTTAAAAACAGGCTTAGCCAACCGGCTAGCCTATAAATGCATCCTCGTTTCCGGCAACCGGTTTTATAACACGCTCTTTGGCTTGGTGTTGTGCGGGCTTATCATTGCACCGCTCATTCCCACCGCTCTTGGCAAAGTGTCCATCTTCTGTGTCCTCGGTATTGGCCTTGCCAACGCCTTGGAATTTGACGCCAACTCTAAAGAATCCGCATCCATAATGCTGACCTGTTTTTTGGCGGTAGCCCCTCCCTCTCTATGCTTTTTGACCGGCTGCGTGCAAATCCCCAGCAGCATACAAATCATGACGCAAGCCAGCGGTATTTCGGTCAGCTGGTTCGAGTATGCCTGGCAGAATTTCCTGCCCGCCCTTTTATATTCACTCTCGTCTTTCGCCCTGATGCTATTCATCCTGCGTCCGGCCAACAAAAATATAAATATTGCCATAATAATGGATAAATATCACGAACTCGGCCCCATAAGCTTAAACGAAAAAAAAGCCATTATCTTACTTCTCTTTACCCTCATCTTTCTTGCCACCGACTCCTGGCACCAGATAAACGTCGCCTGGGGCATGACTCTTATCGCCACCTTCCTCTTTTTGCCTGGGCTAAACCTTCTCAGTAATAAAGACTTTGACCAAATGAACCTGTCCGTTTTGTTTTTCATCGGCGGAGCCATGTCTATTGGTTCGGTTGCGGCAGATATAGGCGTGGCCAAACAACTAGCGGAAACTGTGGTGCAACTGTTCAGCATACAGGAAAAAATACTGTACCTCTGGGTAAGTTACTTTTTCGGCATATTGACGCTGTTTTTCCTTACCCCCATGACCGGTCTTGCCGCCCTTAGCATACCGCTGACCGAGATTGCCCTAAAGGTCGGGATCGACCCACGGGCCATGCTCTACTCTTTCATTTACGGCATGGATCAGTATACACTTCCTTACCAATACGCCGTGTTGCTTTTTCTTTATTCGTACAGACGCTTGAAAATGGTCTATCTGGTAAAACTATTAATCGGGAAAGCCGTTATGACCACTGTGCTGATCTTTCCCCTGTTGCTTTTATATTGGAAACTGATCGGGTTATGGTGACTTTCGGCAAAGGCACGCTTCTCATCATGGCAAATAAAAAACAGGCGGATAAACCGCCTGTTTTTTCATGCTATTTACTCTGCGCTATACACGCTTATCTGCCTGTCTTCGCGGCCCTTGCGCTCGATAGCGACCCGACCGGGTATCTTGGCAAATAAAGTATGGTCTCTCCCAATGCCCACATTCACGCCCGGATGAAATCTCGTCCCGCGCTGACGCACCAATATACTGCCGGCAGTCACGATCTGACCGGCGTGGCTTTTTACGCCCAAACGCTTGGATTCGCTGTCACGACCGTTACGCGAAGAGCCAACGCCCTTTTTATGTGCAAACAATTGTAAGTCAAATTTAAACATGTGGTTCACCCCCTATATTGCTCGATTTTTAAAGTTTTCGGATAACTGCCGGCAATCTCTGAAAGTCCGAGCAGCATTGTTTCTAAAATAGCGTCTGTCCTAACATCCGGCGCTCCGGTAAGCGTAAAACTCAAAGCGCCTTCCTTGGCATCATAAGCCAACGGACAATTTAAATATTTCCCAAGTCCGAGGAGCGCAGTCTGGGTAAGTGCAGAAACGGCCGCACAGACTATATCTGTGCCTTTGTCCCCCAGTCCGGCATGGCCTTTGACTTCACAGGAATATATGTGCCCCTTCTGATTGCGTCCAATACGGAGGTTTATCATCAGGCTTGAATCGTTTCGATGGAAATTTTGGTAAACGGCTGCCTGTGGCCTTGGCGTTTACGGTAGTTGGATTTGGCTTTATATTTGAAAACCAATATCTTATCGCCTTTGCCATGTTCCAGCACTTTCGCCTTTACCGCAGCACCGTCTACCAACGGACGCCCGATCGTTACTCCTGCGTCGTTCACAAGGGTTAGCACCTTGTCGAATACTACTGTTTCACCTTCAGCGGTAGCGAGTTTTTCCACCAAAAGGGTATCCCCTTCGCTGACTTTATACTGTTTGCCGCCTGTTTGAATTATCGCGTACATCATTACACCTCCTTTTATCTACAGACTCGCCGGATACGGTAGCGCAAGGCATTTAAAACCTCTCCGCGCGGTTAGGGCTTTTGCCCATAAGGAGCATGAGTATTTATAACTATGCCAATATAGGATAGCATTTCCATCATCATTTGTCAACGCCGTCATCAAGCAGTATAAACCCTTCCGGATGCATGCCGTCAAGAGCCTGGACACGTATTCGACGCCCCATGCCTACACGCTCCAGATCATATTTGATAAACCGTTCCGTTACGCTTGTATGCGCCTGCAGTAAAAGCGGTCTGGCATTTTTTGTGGCCCGCACCTGGCGGCAGATTTCCACACACACCGCCTCTGGAGATTTTACAAATCCGCTGCCGTTGCATATCGGACAGTTAGTGAACATGACGGCCATAGTGTTTTGCCGGGCTTTTTTGCGGGTCATTTCCACCAGACCGAGCACGGTCAGCCCCAACACACGCGGCTTCATGCGATCTCCTTGCAAGGAATGTTCCAGCGCAGACAATACTTTTTGCCGGTTATCGAGGTCATTCATATCAATAAAATCTATTATTATTATTCCACCGATATCTCTCAGCCTGATTTGACGGGCGATCTCCTCAACCGCCTCGAGGTTGGTTCTGGTAGCGGTATCTTCAAGGCTGCCCGCCCCCTTGAAGCGCCCCGTATTCACGTCTACAACCGTCAGCGCTTCCGTATGGTCAAATACCAGATACCCGCCGCACGCCAGACTTACCGTACGACTCGAGAGTTCTTTTATCGCCCCGGCAATCCCGTAATGCTGGAAAATGCCTTCTGTCGTCTCATAAAGCACCATTTTCCCCGTATAATCCGGATATATGTACGAAGCCAGTTCACACGCCCGCTGGTAAGCGTTTTGGTCGTCTATGACCAATTCGTCTATCCGTTCGTTGAGATAATCGCGTACTATCCTGATCGGCAAGTCTACCTCCCGGTACAGGAGGCTAGGTGAAGAAGTACGCGCGGCGCGCGCTTCGATCGCCCGCCACAATCCGGTCAGCCTGGTTATCTCTCTTTTAAGCTCCTCGCCCGAAACTCCCTCAGCAACGGTTCTGACGATGATTCCCATCCCCTCCGGACGGCTGCTGTCGGCCAGCTCCTTAAGACGCGCCCGCTCTTCCTGGCTGGCGATCTTCTTTGATATGCCGATATAATTACTAAAGGGCAGGAACACAACATACCGCCCAGGCAAAGATATAGCATCAGACGCCCGCGGTCCCTTGCTGCCCATGGAGTCCTTTACCACCTGCACCAGCATGGTTTGACCTTCCGAGAGCGGCAATTTGTCGCTGTTATAAAAAAAGACGTTACGGTCGCGTCCTATATCAATAAACGCCGCCTGCAAACCATCGAGAACATTTTTTACCCGGCCTTTGAAAATATTTCCAACTATATGCTCTTCGTTGTTGCGTTCTAAAAAATACTCCTGCAATAAGCCGTTTTCCATAAGAGCCATCGAGGTCTCCTCCGGCGTAACGCTCACCAATATACGGTTTTTCATGGGGCGCCTCCCGTTATCAAAGGGCTTTTGCCAGCTGCATACAACTCTTTTCTGGTAATATACGCCGTGCAATTTGCAAACGGCGCCCCAAAACACTCTTCCAGCACCAACAGCACCTCTTGCGCCTTTACCGTGCCCTCCGGCGTTATTACACAAAAAAAGCTCATGCTTATTCCTATATCCGTTCTCTCCGCGGTTACTGTTTCTACAAAAACCTTCATATCCACTTCCCGCTTGGGTTTGCCAGGTGGCGTCTTTTTTGCGTGTAACACAAACGGAGCCTTATTGTAAGCGTCTATGGACGCCAGTATGCGCCCCGCGTCTTCACCAACGCAATCAACCACCGCCTCATAGTCCGCACCGGCCAGGCTGGCCATGAGTTTAGGGGCTTTTTTTTCCACCACGGCAGCCGCCAATACCCTTATCCCGTCCGGCAGGCTCTCATTCAAAGCAGCTTTAGCCTGCTCCGGCGTTATTTCCGCAGCCAGATCAAATTCAGCGTATTCGGCGACACTCGCCACGCCCACGCTCAAAGCGGAAGCCAGCGACATTTTGATATGCGGGTTGAACCCTTCCGAATAGGCAATAGGCAGCCCGGCCCGCCTTACTGCCCGGGCCAGCGTCCTGGAGTACTCGAGATGGGAAATAAAACGCAAGTTTCCCTCTTTTGTCATGCGTATCAGCAGCTTCATCCCTCCACCGCCTTATCGCTGTGATCTACTATACGCGCCGAAAGAGCCGGGCAAACACCACAGGCGCTGCACGCACCGCGGCGACAGTCTTCAGTCAGTTGCGCCGCCAGCGCGCGTTCATATTCGCGCCGCAGGAAACCCTTGTCTATGCCTGGTGAAACATGTTCCCAAGGGAATTTTTCACTATCTCCCCTTACGCGTCCGTTATAAAAATCCATAGCAAGGCCGTGCGCGTCCAGTGCCTCCTGCCACACATCAAAAGCAAAATATTCCGACCAACCGTCAAAACGCGCGCCTTTTTGCCATGCCGTATGAAGAGCCGCACCCAAGCGCCGGTCTCCCCGGGCAAACACACCCTCGAGCATACTGGTTTTGGCATCATGGTACTGAAAAGTTATCGCTTTGTTTTTCAACAGTTCTCTTAACAGCGCCTGTTTCTGCCGGATCTCCTCAAGAGTATCCTGGCGCGACCACTGAAAAGGCGTCCAGGGTTTCGGCACGAAAGACGAAACGCTCACCGTCACCTGGCCGTTTTTCCTGCCGGTCGCCGCACGATAGCAATCGAGCACTTTATAGGCGAGGTCTGCTATCCCGCGTACATCTTCTTCAGTCTCTCCGGGCAGGCCGATCATAAAATACAGTTTCACCGACGTCCAGCCCGCTTTAAAAGCGGCACCGACCGCATTCATGAGGTCTTCCTCACTCACGCCTTTATTTATCACGTCGCGCATCCTTTGCGTACCGGCTTCCGGCGCGAAGGTAAGACTGCTTTTCCTAACTGTCTGGATTTTTTTCGCCAGTTCTACCGAAAAACTGTCTATGCGTAGGGACGGTAAAGAAACGCTCACCCGTTCAGTCTTCATCTCATCCATCAACTCAGCTACCAGCGGTTGCAGACACGAGTAGTCGGCAGTCGACAAGGACACCAACGATATTTCATCATAGCCGGTATTATCCACCGCTTCTCTTGCCAACCGCTTCAAGACAGGCAGGCTGCGCTCACGCACCGGACGGTACGCCATGCCGGCGTGGCAAAAACGGCAGCCGCGCGTACAGCCGCGAAAAACTTCCAGCATGATGCGGTCATGCACTATATCGCTAAAAGGAACCACCGGCGCGGTAGGATAGTCCACCGCATCCATATCTTCTACTATCCTTTTATATACGACAGCGGGAGCATCTCCCGAAAGTCTGTCGAGGCGCTCGAAATCCCCGTTTTCGCCATATTGAGGTTTATAGAAAGACGGCACATATATCCCCGTCAATTTCGCCACACTTTGCAAAAATCCCGTGCGCCCGCCAGATCGCCCAGCCGTCTTCCATTCGTCAAACGCCCGCGCCACCTCTATTATAAGTTCTTCTCCTTCGCCCACAATAAAAAAATCAAAAAAATCGGCTAGTGGTTCAGGATTATATACACACGGCCCGCCGCCCACCACAAAGGGCTGCTCCAGTGTCCGTTCGGTAGCCAGCAGTGGTAGGCCGCCCATATCGAGCATGTTTAAAATATTGCTGTAAGACAATTCGTACTGTAAGGTAAAACCCACCAAATCAAAGTTTTTAAGCGCCCGCCCCGTCTCCATAGAAGATAGCGGTAGCCCTGCCGCACGAAGTTCCCTTTGCATATCAGTCCAAGGCGCGTATATGCGCTCGGCGGCCACATACTCAACTTTATTCAAAAGGTGATAGAGTATCTTAAAACCAAGGTAGCTCATACCAACTTCGTAAATATCGGGAAAGGCCAGGGCAAACGTTACCCTGACCCCGTCCGGTTGTTTCACTATTGAATTGAACTCCCCTCCCACATAGCGGGAAGGTTTTTCCACTTTATCAAGGATATTGTATTCCATTTGACCCCCAAAATAAAGCGCCACAGAGCGCCACATTAGAAAAACAGCGACTGGTTGCGCATATGTATATTAAGAAGTATGCCTACACACAGCATATTGGTCGTAAGCGCCGATACCCCATAACTCATAAAGGGCAACGGTATGCCGGTTACTGGCATTATCCCCATGGTCATGCCTATATTGACCAGAAGATGAAAGGACAGCATGGATACTATGCCCACCGCCAAAAGCGCGCCAAAATCGTCCCGGGCTTCCATCGCAATCTTTATCCCCCGGTAAAGTATCACACCGTAGAGCGCCAACACTACGAGCACTCCGATAAAACCAAGTTCTTCCCCGATAACGGCAAAAATAAAATCCGTGTGGTTTTCCGGCAAAAAATTGAGCTGGCTCTGCGTCCCGAAAAACAGCCCCTTGCCCATCAGCATACCCGAGCCTATCGCGATCTTCGATTGTATGAGGTGGTAACCCGAACCATAAGGGTCTTTATCCGGGTCAAGAAAGACCATGATACGATTTTTTTGGTAATCTTTGAGAAAATGCCAGAACACCGGCGCCATGAGTAACGCGCCGCCAGACAGATAACCGTAAAGCTTGCCCGGAATACCGGCGATATACAGCATCCCTAAAACGATAGCGACAAATACCAGCGCTGTACCAAGATCGGGCTGCTTTACCACCAGTAAAAACGGCAGAAGCATGTACGCAAAAACCGGCAAAGCTTCCCATACGGTAGTAAGTTTTTCCTTGCGGTCATTAAGTATTTTTGCCATGACCACTATCATTATCACCTTGGAAAACTCACTGGGCTGCAGACTCACCGGGCCGATCTGTATCCAGCGCTGCGCGCCGAGGGCCGCCTGCCCGACAAACATTACCGCCAAAAGCATAACCATGTTGAAAATATACAAAGGTGTAGCAAAACGCTCCAGTTGGTCGTACTCAAAGCGCAGCGAAAAAAACACCACAATAATATTGATTATGAAAAAAAGGCCCTGTCTCTGAACATACCAGTGGGTATCGTCAGTAGGGCTATTGGCGTGCGTGGCGCTCATGATCATAACCAAGCTGATGATATTTAATAAAACCACTGCGCCGATCAACACAAAATCCATATTGCGAAACAGCCTGTTGTTAAACATATATTACTCCGCCAAGCTATACTTATTGGCAATCTCTGACTTGGCCGCCCGCTTTATCCTTATCACCGGCATATTGGCCACCAGTGATATGGATGAGTTATCAGCCAAAAGGCTTATCTCCGTTTCCTGTTCGTTGATCTCCATATACTTTGAAGCCACTTTGAGCATCTCTTCGCGGATCGCATCCATACACTGCGGCGATATGTCTACCCGGTCGTGTACCAAAACCAGGCGCAGGCGTTCTTTCGCCAGGCTGCGTGTCTGGTTTGTATCCCGCCCCATGATGCGGACCCAAAGTTTTTGGAGGAATTCTACAAAAAGATCCATTTTGCCCCTCCTATTCAGAAAAACCAAACATTTTTTTAATCTTATCCAAAAGAGTATCAGGCGGTTTTAATTCCATGAGCGGCACCTTCTCACCCAGCAAACGCATCGCTATATTTTTATAGGCCTGCCCTGCCAACGAAGTTGGATTAGCCACGACCGGCTCTCCTCGGTTGGCCGACACGACTATATATTCGTCTTCCGGTATCACGCCTAACAATTCTATCGCCAAAATATCCACAACATCATCAACGCTCATCATATCGCCTTTTTGCACCATGTGCGGACGGATGCGGTTTACTATCAGACGTGGACTGGGTTTTTTCCCTGCCTCCAATATTCCGATGATACGGTCAGCATCACGCACGGCAGAAACTTCCGGCGTAGTAACTATCACCACTTTGTTTGCCGCCACTATGGCATTTTTAAAGCCCTGCTCTATACCGGCAGGACAATCTACAACCACATAATCAAACTCTTCCTGCAACTCATCGCACAGCGCCCCCATCTGGGCTTCAGTCACCGCGCTTTTATCACGTGTCTGGGCGGCCGGCAACAAGAATAGGTTTTCAAAACGTTTATCCCGGATAAGTGCCTGCTTTAACTGGCAATTGCCCTCAATAACATCTACCAAATCGTAAATTATGCGGTTTTCCAACCCTAAAACCACATCCAGATTCCTCAGCCCTATATCGGCATCCAGCAAAACGGTCTTTTTGCCGGCCATAGCAAAGCCTGTACCGATATTGGCAGTGGTAGTTGTCTTGCCAACGCCGCCTTTACCGGATGTAACGACTATTACCTCTCCCATGTTTAACCTCCTCAACGATGTATGCTTTCTATAATTATCTGCCCGTCTTTTATCAGCGCGCGCTCCGGCCCGGTCCGTGGTACATCCTCATCCGGCGCCCGCACTATGCAGTCGGCTATGCGTATCTGCCCGCTCAGGAAACGCCCCGCCATTACCCTCGCACGGCTGTCCCCCAGCGCTCCTGCGTGCAGCACGCCGCGTGATACCCCAGTCACTATTATATTATGTTCGGCAAAAATGCGGGCTGAAGGATTTACATCCCCCACCACCATCACAGTTCCCTTAAATTTTATTTCCTGACCGCCCCGCAAAGTGCGGTTCAAAGTAAGCACACTTTCCATGACGGCATCTTCTGGCGCCACACAGTTTCCGGGGCGCGGTTCATCCTGGTTTAGTGGTTCCCCGCCCGGAGAGGAGTCGTCATAAACAAGACCAAACCGCGCCGCCAGTTCTTTCAGTTCCCGGTGCTGCTCTGGCAAAAGTGCCAAAGTGCCTTTATACTTCAGCAACATAGGAACAGGCGACTTTGTGAAAAAATCTCCGGCCGCCTCCAGCTTATGCCTGAGCACGCCCGATACTTCCGGAAAAGTCGGCTCACCTGTCACCACCAGCAAAAGCCCTTCCCGACACCCTTTCAATACTATCTCATTATCCATGATTAACCGCCCTTGGACAAAGCCGTTATGACAGCCCCGCCGCTTGATATTTTTTACCGTCCGCCCGTCAAGGCTTTACGTGAAAATAATCTTCAAATATCCTGCGCGCTATCGGCACCGCTGCCTTCGAGCCATAGCCGCCCTGTTCCACCAACACGGCTATCGCGATTTCCGGCTTATCAGCGGGCGCATAGGCCACAAATACACCATGATCCTGTCCCATAGAGTTTTCTGAAGTACCCGTCTTGCCGGCCAGTGGCACAGTAAAACCGGCCAATTGCCCAGCCGTACCGCCTTCCTGCGCAACATCACGCAGTCCTTTTTTTATCAGTTCGATATTGTACTGGGAAACAGGCAGTGTGCCAGCTACCTGCGGTTCAAAAGTCTGAATGAGTTCGTTTTTGTCTGACACTATCTTACTGACCAGATATGGTTTGTAACGGGTGCCGCCGTTAGCGACTGCGCTTATTGCCATTGCCATCTGTAAAGGAGTAGCCAATTGAAAGCCCTGTCCGATACCGGCATCAAAGGTTTCGGCCAAATACCAGTCTTCATTGAAAAGTTTTCTCTTGTATTCAGGATTGGCAACCAAACCTTCAGATTCCCCTGGCAAATTTATGCCGGTCAGACTACCGTAACCAAATGCCCGTGCGTATTTTTCCAGATTAGCGATACCAAGGCGGTAAGCCATTTCGTAAAAGTAAACATTATCCGACTTGGCCAACGCTTCGTTAAAAGCTATCCAGCCCAAAGCCCCGCCGCCAGCATTGCCCTTATCCGGCACCAGACGATGAAAACCGCCGTCAAATATGGCCTCTCCCGCAGTTACTTTACCCAACTCCAGCGCCGCCGCGCCAGTCACCACTTTAAATGCGGAGCCGGGCGGATATTCACCACTAATTGCCTTATTAGACATGGGATTGTAAGGATTTTTGCTTATTTTGTCCCATTCTTTTTGGGAAATGCCGGAAACAAAACTATTAGGGTTGAACGTCGGCCATGACACCAGTGCCAAAACCGCGCCGTTGCGTGGATCCATAACGACCACCGCAGCAGCCTGCGCCTTATAGTTGCCGTTATACCTTAGCCAGGCCAAGTGTTCTGATACGGCCCGTTCGGCAGATTTTTGTATGTCAGCATCCAGTGTGAGATAAAGGCTCTCACCCGGCATAGCCTCTTTTTTACCCAGTTGATGGACGACCCGACCGGCGACGTCGACCTCTACCCGCGTGGCGCCGTCCTCGCCGCGCAAAATACCGTCATAGTATTTTTCGAGACCGAGTTTTCCTATTATCTGGCCCTGTTTATAGCCTTTGTCCTTGAGTTGTGCTAGTTCCTCTTCGCTTATCTCACCCACGTAGCCAAGGGTATGCGCCGCCAATTCGTTGCAGTTATAAATGCGTAAGGGACGTATGACGATCATCACACCAGGCAGGTCGCCGCGCCGTTCTTCCAGGCGCGTGACTATTTCCGGCGTCAGGTCGCTTTTTATCACTACTGGCTCATAGTTGTTCTTGTTTTTTTCTACCTTGTTACTTATCTCGTCTACCGGCAAGCCGAGTATATCGGCCAACTTCCCAGCTATTTCCGGGGTAAACCGGTTCTCCTTGGCGTTTACTACCACAGTGAAACTCGGCCTGTTGGTAACCAGAGGAACACCGTTGCGGTCATAAAAAAGACCTCGCGGCGCCATGATCGGAGTCAAGCGTATCCGGTTCCCATCTGCCTGGCCTTTATAGTAATCCCCTTCATATATCTGCAACCAGGCAGCACGTGACATCAGCACCAAAAAAACGAGCGCAAACAATACTCCCAGTATTTCAAACCGATATGCATACTTTTTGGACAGCATTACTTTCCTCCTGTCCGCACGGGAAACAATTGTGTGAAACCTGTTGTATCCGACAAACAGGCAATACAAAACAAATATTATTGATTAACCAACTTTTTTACCTTTATAAACAAAAACAATATCGGCAAAGTCACTACCATGTTGTACACAGTAGATGAAAATACGTCAGCCATCAATCCGCCCCAAGCGGTAATACGGTGCCCGCCTGTCCAAATGCCCAACAGCCAGAGCGCCTTTATTGTCAAACTCGCCGCAGCCACCATAGTGAACGGCAGAAAAAAATTTTCTTCAAAAACATTTTTTTGTGCCATACCGGTAAGTATACCTACCAGCATAAAAGCAAAGGTATAAAAACCAAACATCCCGCTATTCATAAGGTCTACACACAAACCACAAAAAAAACCCACGACCAGTCCCTGGGTACGGCCGTACAAAACGCCGCTCAACAGAACAAATATCAAGACCAGATCTGGCCGCACACCGTTTATAGTTATAAAATGCATAACCGAACCTTGCAGGGCTACTATAAATAGCACAGCCGCCAGCCAGCCAGCGAAAGCTTTCACCTCTAGCCACCTGCCTTTTGGTTGGAAAGAGGCTGTGTAGTGTCAAAATGAGTCACGTTGGTAATGACCATCACTTCTTCCAAACGAGAAAAATTCACCGCGGGATAAATGACCGCATACTTGAGCAACCCGCCCTCAGCGTTCACCACTTTTTGCACAGTGCCTATTATAAGCCCCTTGGGATATATTCCGCCAAAACCCGAGGTAAGTATGACGTCCCCGTCCTGTACATCAGCATCACGCGCCAGATTTATCAGATCCGGCGTATCAGGCGTGCTGGCATTGCCGCTTACTATCCCGGCCACCCGTGATAAAGGTCGTTGCACAATCCCCCCCACTGCTGTCTGTGGATGCAGGATAAGCTGTACCCGGGCACTGTTCCTGTACACTTCAGCTACGCTGCCTACCAGCCCGTCGGCGGTTATAACCACCATATCCCTGGTCACATAGTCTTTTTCACCCTTATCAATGATTATATTGCCCGCGAGTCCGCTAGGATTGAACCCCACCACTCTAGCTGGCAAAAGTATATAACGGTTCTGGCTCTGCTTGAAACCAAGCAGTTCTCGTAAACGCTGATTTTCCGCCCATATCTCGATAGAATCAATATTAGCTTTTTTCAGATTGGCGATTTCTTTTTTTAACTCTTCATTTTCTTCATAGTTGGAAGCGGCTAAACCCACCATGCGCCCGGCTTTCAATACCGCCTCGCTCATGCCGGTCAAAACGCTTTCTATCGGCTTTACCACACCCATAAGAATTCTTTTGACCGCTGTAAAATTATATTTACCGCTGGCGGCTGAAATGGTCAATAAGGTAAACACCAGGAGGGCCAGCATCAATACTATATTTTTTTTCGCAAAAAACCCTCGCATAATATATCCCCTTTTAACTGCGCCGGGAAGCTATAAAGCCTTTTTTGTAGATATCTACGTCTTCCACCGCCTTGCCAGTTCCTATTACCACACAAGACAGAGCGTCCTCGGACAAGTGCACCGGCATTCCCGTTTCTATGCTCAAAAGCTTGTCAAGATTGCGCAGCATGGAGGACCCCCCTGTCATAACGATGCCCCTGTCCATGATGTCCGAAGCCAGTTCCGGCGGAGTGCGTTCGAGAGTATTTTTCACCGCATCGATGATACCTGCCACCGGTTCGCTCAAAGCTTGCTGTACCTGGGTCGATGTAACGACTATGGTCTTCGGGAGGCCGGTCACCAGATCGCGCCCGCGGATCTCGTATTTTTCTTCTGTAGTCGGCGCCAATGCGGAACCAACGTTTATTTTCACTTCTTCCGCCGTACGCTCGCCGATCAAAAGATTATAATTTTTCTTTATGTACTGCACGATGGATTCATCCATCTCATCGCCGCCAATGCGGATACTGCGGCTGGCAACTATGCCGCCGAGCGAAATGACCGCCACTTCAGTCGTTCCGCCGCCGATATCGACGACCATATTACCGGTCGGCTCCTGCACGGGAAGCCCCGCCCCAATAGCCGCCGCCATCGGCTCTTCTATCAAGTATGCTTCGCGCGCGCCGGCTTGCACCGTTGCATCAATGACAGCGCGTTTTTCCACTTCCGTCACGCCGGAAGGCACGCCCACCACCACACGGGGACGGACAAACGCCTTGCCGCCAATGACTTTTTTTATAAAATACCTAAGCATGGCCTGGGTAATATCAAAGTCAGCTATCACTCCATCCTTCAAAGGACGGATGGCCACAATGTTACTCGGCGTACGGCCGATCATCTCCTTGGCTTCCTCACCCACCGCCAAAAGCTCATTTGTATCCTTTTGGATAGCCACTACCGACGGCTCTCTTATCACGATGCCGCGCCCTTTTACATACACCAGCGTATTTGCTGTGCCAAGGTCTATACCCATATCGCGTGAAAACGACTTAAAAATATCAAACATTATTCTTTTTTCCTCCTACTTCATATGGCCTTTTTCTTGAAAACTGTAATACACTCCGTCACCGACGATTATATGGTCTACCACCGGTATACCCATTATCCCGCCCGCTTCAACCAAAGTCCTGGTAAGCGTAAAATCGTCTTCGCTAGGCGAGGGATCACCGGAAGGATGGTTGTGCGCCAATATGACAGCAGCGGCACGCTGGATGATTGCCGTATAAAAAACATCACGCGGATGCACCAGCGAAGAAGTGAGCGTCCCCTGGGCAACACGCTCCAGGTGGAGCACCTGCCCTTTGCTGCCAAGCGCCAGTAAAATAAAATACTCCCGGCTTTCATGCCTGAGTTCCGGCATCACAATATCCGCCGCCTCTTTGGCTGAATTTACCAGCAAGCGCCCCCGGGGCTGAGCCTTAGCCACGCGGCGCCCCAACTCGAGCGCTGCGGCGATCGTCACCGCTTTGGCCGGGCCGATACCTTTGGTCATAGCTAACTGGGCCGGTTTCATAGCCGACAGGGCGGCCAGTTTTTCCGGCGTCGCGGCAAGTTCCCGCGCCAGATCGAGTGCCGACTTGTCCCGCCCTCCGGTTCTTATGAGCAGCGCTAAAAGTTCGGCGTCACTCAAGGCAAAAACGCCTTTCGCCAACACTTTTTCCCTCGGCCGGTCATCCAGAGGCATTTGTTTAATATTCAAACCACATCCCGCCTCGCCGAACGACTTTACAACACAACCAGCGGCAAACCCGCTATCCTATAATCAACCCTCTCAAACAGGCAAAGTACTATGCAAAGAAACTTCACACACCCTTACCCTGTTTCGAGGCCGGGGCAAATTTAGCCGGCTGCAATTTTTTCATCTTATCGAGAAGTGCTCCCGTAGACTTGAACATCACACCGATTCTTTTGCCGTTTTGCTGCACTATAGCCAGCCGCAGGTCGTTGGCATCGGAAGAAGAAAATCTGCTGGCATACTTATCGATGCCATCACGCTTGAAGAGTTTTCTATCACACTCATAAGAGATATTTTCAATATCAGTAAAAGAATACTTATAAATTTTTTCCATGCCCAGGCCCCGCCGTTCGATTATAAACTCCTTGGGATTGTAACTGTAAGTATAATCAAACCCGCAGCGCCAGCACCACAATGCGATGAGCGCTATAGCAAAGAACCATGTATCCAAGTGCACAGCACCCTGCATGACATAGTAAATCTCAAGACCCACCAAGCCAACCATCAACAAAAGGCTGCCCCAGCGCAATGTCTTGTCCACACTGGTGTAAACACCGGACTCTTTATATATAGCCAAACTATTCCCCCCGCCTGTTAATTTCTGGCAAAGCTATATCTTTAATATTATAGCAAATTTTCTTCAATAAAGGAAAAAAACTTTTTACCATGCGCAACACACAAATAAAAACAGTAGAAGTTTACGCATCCGCATGAAATTGCAACAAACAAAACAACCGTTCTTCAACACCAAAGTGCCAAAGTACGGTTGTTTATTCATGCATCTTTCATCAATATCTCTTTGGCCTTCATCAAGCGTACCAGACTGGCGCGGTCATTTTCCTCAAGTTTCATAGTGATGTATTTTATACATTCCTGCGTTTCCGGGATCATCACATATTCAAGGGCATTTACGCGGCGTCTGGTTTTCTCTATTTCGTCAGCCAAAAGGTTGCAAATTTTTTCTACCTCGGCCAACTCGATAAGTTTTGGCAGCACCTCGGCCAAGTCCAGCACGGCGCCATCAAGTTCGCTGGAGGTAAAAACAAAACCATACGGCAAGTCTGCCTTTTCTTCGCCGCCGGTATATTTTATTTGTGGTACATCCACACTCATCACATTACGCCGACCCACTTCAAATACCGCCTCACGCGACGGATAAAACAACGCTTCGGCCATGGTATCCGGTCCCATATTGGCGCTGGCTACGGCAAACCTGCCCATGGCTGCCACCAGGGCCGCTTCCACTTCCTTGCGTATCTGATGGTTACGTTTTATAAAGATAATGAACTGGCGCACCATTTCATCACGTTTGTCTTTAAGAAGCTTATGCCCGCGCACCGCAGTCTTCAGCCGCCGTTTGAGCCGGGTGAGCTCCATGCGAGTGGGATTGACTTTTACTGCCACAGTTTACGCCTCCTTCACCTCGCTGCTCCCCGGGAAATATTTTTCTATATATTCATCACGTATACGTTTGAGTTCCGACTTGGGCAGTATAGACAAGAGCTTCCAGCCTAGTTCCAGCGTGTCTTCGATAGAACGGTTGGTTTCATAACCTTGCGACACATACTCGCACTCAAAGTTATCGGCAAACTGGGCGTACAGTTTATCCACATCAGACAAGGCTGATTCGCCGAGAATCGTGGCCAGCTCTTTGGCTTCCTTTCCGCGCGCGTAGGCGGCAAATAGCTGATTCATAGTGTCGGCGTGGTCTTCCCTGGTCTTGCCTTTGCCGATGCCCTTGTCTTTAAGGCGCGAAAGCGACGGCAGAACGTCCACCGGCGGAGTCAGTCCTTTTCTATGCAGTTCGCGCGACAGTATGATCTGCCCTTCCGTGATATAACCGGTCAAGTCAGGGATAGGGTGAGTCTTGTCATCTTCCGGCATAGAGAGGATGGGGATCTGAGTAATAGAGCCCATTTTCCCTTTGATACGCCCAGCCCGTTCATACATGGTCGCCAGATCTGTGTAAAGGTAGCCCGGATAACCACGGCGGCCCGGCACCTCTTTGCGGGCAGCGGATATTTCGCGCAAGGCATCAGCGTAGTTGGTGATATCGGTAATGATGACAAGAACATGCATCCCGAGTTCATAGGCCAGATACTCGGCGGCAGTTATAGCCATGCGTGGTGTAGAAATACGCTCGACCGCCGGATCGTTGGCCAGATTGATGAACATGACGGCGCGATCAAGTGCGCCGGTGCGACGAAATTCATTCATGAAGTAGTCTGCTTCTTCAAAGGTGATGCCGACTGCGGCGAACACTACGGCAAAACCTTCGCCCGTGCCGCGTACACGCGCTTGGCGGGCGATCTGGGCCGCCAGTTGAGCATGCGGCAGTCCGGAGCCGGAAAATACAGGCAGTTTCTGCCCGCGCACCAGAGTATTGAGGCCGTCTATGGCCGAAATGCCGGTCTGGATAAACTCTGCCGGATAGTCGCGCGCGGCCGGGTTGAGCGGTACGCCGTTTATATCGCGAAAGTCATCGGCAATTACCTCCGCACCGCCATCTATCGGTTTACCGGTACCGGAAAATACCCGTCCGACGATTTCCGGCGCTACACCGAGCTGCATGCCATGGCCAAGAAAACGCGCCTTGGATGTGGATATTTGTAAGCCCTGCGAGCCTTCAAACAACTGCACTACCGCCCGCTCGCCGTCCACTATCAACACTTTTCCGGCGCGCACAGCGCCGTCTGCCTGGTGTATTTCCACCAGCTCGTCGTATTTTACACCTTCTACATTATCTACGACCATCAGCGGTCCGACAACTTCGCGAATGGTTTTATAATCCTTACGCATCAGCACCGCCCCCTTCCGTCATCGCCAGATATTCTTCGTCCATTTGTTGAAAAAGGGCAGCAAAACGCGCCTGACATTCTTCTTCCGGCGTGTATTTCACACGGCCGATGGCCTCGATCACCGGCATGGTAAGGATTTTGTTAAAAGGAACATACTGTTCTAGTGCCGCCAAACCCTTACAATACCATGTATTAATAAGTTTGAGCATACCATACTGTTTGGAAAGCGAGGCGTAAGTATCCACTTCGTGGAAAGAATTTTGATGCAGGAAGTCTTCGCGAATAGAACGCGCACATTCAAGCGTCAGTCGGTCTTTCGAACTGAGCGCGTCCACACCCACCAGGCGCACTATCTCATCAAGTTCCGCCTCCTCCTGCAAAACGGCCATACAGCCTGCAACCAACTCGCTCCAGTCGGGCGCCACCTGATTGTTAAAGTATTCACGCAAACGGTCTGAATAAAGAGAATAACTCTGCAGCCAGTCGATAGCCGGAAAATGGCGACGGTAGGCCAGTGATGCCGACAGGCACCAGAAAACCTTGACCATCCGCAAAGTAGCCTGCGATACAGGCTCGGAAATATCGCCGCCCGGCGGAGAAACCGCGCCGATGGCGGATATTGCTCCTATACGTTTATCTCCACCGAGGCAAGTCACTATGCCCGCCCGCTCGTAAAATTCAGCCATACGTGAAGCGAGATAAGCCGGATAGCCTTCTTCGCCCGGCATTTCTTCAAGCCGCCCGGACATCTCGCGCAGGGCTTCCGCCCAACGGGAGGTGGAGTCGGCCATAATGGCCACTTTATAGCCCATATCGCGGAAGTATTCTGCGATAGTGATGCCTGTGTAAATGGACGCTTCGCGAGCCGCCACCGGCATATCGGAAGTATTGGCGATAAGCACGGTGCGCTTCATCAACGGCAGCCCGGTACGCGGATCGTTCAGTTCCGGAAACTCCATCAAAACATCTGTCATTTCATTGCCGCGCTCGCCGCAGCCAACATATACTATGATGTCGGCATCCGCCCATTTGGCTAATTGGTGCTGGATAACCGTCTTCCCTGACCCAAAAGGACCGGGTACAGCCGCCACACCGCCTTTGGCAATGGGAAAAAGAGTGTCTACTACCCTTTGCCCTGTGACCATAGGCTCGTTGGGCGGCAGTTTGGCTGCAAACGGACGGGCTTTTCTGACCGGCCAGCGCTGCAGCATAGGCAGTTCCAAGAGTTCGCCGTCATCTTTTCGCAGTTTGCAGACCGGCTCAACGATAGTCGCCTCGCCGAAAAATATCCATTCCACCGTGCCTTGCACGTTGGGCGGAACCATAACGTGATGCAGCACGGCCGGCGTCTCCTCAACCGTGCCCATAATGTCGCCGGGCGCCAGGCGTTCACCGATTTTAGCCACCGGCACAAAGACCCATTTTTTCTCTCGGTCTAACTTGGGCACATCTATGCCGCGGGTTATCCGGTCGCCCGCTATCGCGCGGATAACATTGAGCGGGCGCTGTATACCATCGAATATTCCTTCGATCAGCCCGGGCGCAAGGTCAACAGACAACGGCGCACCGCTCGTTTCCACCGGCTCGCCGGGACCGAGGCCGGCCGTTTCTTCATATACCTGGATAGAGGCCCTGTCGCCCCTTAGTTCGATGATTTCACCAATCAGGCGCTTATCGCTGACATAAACGACATCATACATCTGAACGTCGGCCATGCCGTCAGCAACAATAAGCGGCCCGGAAACTTTTATAATGCGTCCATTCATTGGCGTTTCCTACCTTCCTTCTCCAAACAGTATATCGGCGCCTATGGCCTTTTCCACATTTTTTCTTATTCCGTCCATCCCGAAGCCGACCGTGCCGCCCTTACCCGGAATGGGTATAATAGCCGGAAAAGTATCTTTGCTGTAAAGTTCTATGGCCTCTTTTGCCAGCAGAGCCGCGTTTTCCGTAATATATATAACAGGAGCGCCCTGGCGCGCCAAGTCATGTATGGCGGTCTCTATTTCACGGGTGCTGTCGGCGTAGCGAACATCAAGACCTATGGTTTGAAACAGCATAACCGAATCACGGTCGCCGATGACGGAAATTTTGTTTTTCATGACAGAACCCCTCTCTTAAACATAAAGATCAGGTAATTCAGGCTCCACGCCAGCGCGTTTGGCCGCAAAAATCAGTCGCAACGCCCTGGCTTCCGCTTCCCGGCCCATCAGGTAGCCGACTATGGGTCCCAGCCCGAAAATATCGTTTTTTGCCATTTTTATCACTGCCATCAAAGCAGTGTTCATGCGCTTTTCTAGCACTACCGCACTGTTTTTTGCCATATATTCTTCGAGAGCATTTACTATCACCGCAGCATGCCGACCACGGTTCAACCTAAAAACAAGCTGCTCATTGGGCGCATACAATGAAGCTATAAAGTGCTCTTGGCCGATATCGCCGCAAGGCACAAGGAGTGGAGCAAGCATTTCCGCATCCCAGCCCAGACCGCGCGCCCTTATGAAAGTGCGGACATTGGTCAGATCGGCCATGGCACTGAAATATTCCCTGGCATAATCACTGCCTTCCTCTTCGATGACCGCCTCTATGTAGCTGAAAATGGCGGTATCCACCGCAGCGCTGATTTGGCGCGGAGAAACTTGCCGAAGTGCCTGGCGCTCCAACTCCTCCAGCCCTTTCTTTAACGTTTCGGGTAAAGCGTAATAGTTTTTTTCAGCGACACATTTTTTCAAAGTCTCCAACGGAAAGACGCCGCCTTCTTCCAGCATGCCGTCCGTCTCCACGCCTAAAAAACGCGCTTTCAACAATACTTTAAGGTTATGCGCATCGAGCGGTAACAAAAACAGGCTGGTTATCTCAGCGTTAGGCGTTATCGCCCAAACCAGCTTTCTTGTCTCCACCAACCGGGCTTTGATGAGTTTTTCCATGTCCCCCTGGCTGGCATCGCCGTAGCCGCTGTCGGCAAGTATTCTCATGGCCTCGTCGAGTTCGGCAGTCGCTATGCGCTTTAGTTTAGCCGTGTCCAGCATGCCGTTTTCCATCGCGCGGACACGTCCTACTGCATAAGGGTAACTGGCTTGCGGCATAACTACACCTCCGCCCCAAACAGACGCTTTACAGCCTCCTGTTCGTACTGACCGCGCACACTTTTCAAAAGCGCCGCAAAAGAGGCGTCATAATCACACTCTTTACCTATTATCACCACGCCGCCGAAAAAATCACCCGCCTGATCACACAATACAAGCTCACCTTGTTTACCGGCTTTTTGTAAAGCTTCGTTTATCTTATCGAGCAACCCCTCTTCATATTTCGGACGGTCAAGGCACGGCACCAGTAACGCTTCCCGGCCCGTTTCCACGCCGCCAAGTACCAGCTTCACGATCAAGTTTTCCCACTTTTCTCGGGGCAATTCATTGAGTTGTTTCTCCGCCAAAGAAAATGCCTTGTCCAAAACGTCGCGCCGGACGCCCAAAACACTTTTGCGGCTTTCGAGTTCGGCGATCAACATCTGGCGGCGGGCAGTTTCTTCCGCATCAAGTTCGGCTTGGCAGGCTATTTCTTCCGCCTTGCCCCTAGCCTCTGCCAAGAGGCGTTCACGCGAAACCGCCGCCTTTTCCTCTGCCGCAGCTTTTAGGGCTGCAGCTTCGGCCTCGGCTTCGGCTTTTATCTTTTGAAGTATCTTATCTACCGCCACAAAATTCCCCTCCCGTCCTTATAGACTTACGCCGTTGACCATGAGGAAGGAAATCAAAAGGGCTAACACCGCGTAAGTTTCGACCATAGCGGCAAAAATTATACCTTTACCGGTCTCTTCAGGCCGGCGAGCGCACAGATATATGCCAGCTGCGCTGACTTTTCCCTGATAGATACCGGATATCAGCCCCACTATGCCGATCGGCATACCAGCGTATAAAAGAGCCAGACCTTGATCTGTGGTAAGCGCTTTTACCTCACCGCCGATAAGGCCAATATTTAACAATATAATAAACGCTATAAGCAGGCCATATATGCCCTGAGTACCAGGTAAAGCCTGTAAGATGAGAGTATTTCCGAACTTTTCCGGATCTTCCGAGACTACGCCCGCGGCGGCCTGTCCTGCTATACCAACGCCCATAGCCGAGCCGCAGCCGGCGAACAAAGCGGCGACAGCTGCGCCCGCAACTGCCAAAGTTGTACCAGTAGAAAATTCCATAGTATGAATAACCTCCTTAAAATGATGTAACCAGTCAGATTATTTTGCTATATCTACATATTTGGTCCGAAACGCCAGCGGCTTAAATTCCTGGCCGCCCGGCTCGTAAAATTTGCCGAAAAATTCGATGAACTGCAGCCGGCTGGTGTGTACATAAGCGCCCAGAACATTGACCGCTATATTGAAAGTATGACCGCCCACGAGAACCACCAGCGCCGCTATCTGCCCGGCGATGCCGGCCTTCCACAGCATGCCGGCGATGGTGTTTATGACCATGCCGATGACGCCGGTAGCCAGACCCAAAGCAAAAAGACGTGAATAACTCAAAATATCGCTCAGATAACCAGTAATATTATAAAGGCTGGTCATCCCACCCAACAGTTTGCGGATGAGCCCCCTGTTTATACGTCCGGCACACAAAAGTATAGTCAACATCCCGACCAGTGACATATACCTGCCGACCACATGATTGGGCAAAAGAACATAAAGGACGAGTCCGGCCAAGAGGATCAGCCAGGACAGTTGATCGACTATGGCGCCAAAAAGATTCCCTCGCTTGATTTCCATGTACATCTTTGTGGCCATGCCTACCACCAGGTGCACCGCCCCCAACGCATAACACAGAATAAGCATCTTTAACGGCTCATTCATCGGGGAAAACATCAACGGTTTTAACTCCACGCCAAACCAGCCGCCGAACATGGCGCCCCAAAACACCGTAGAAATGGCACCCATAAGCACCACATTCACTAGTTGGCCAGTCACACTCCGCGGTTTTAGAAACTTGTTGACCGCTATAAGCAAAACAGTCACCACCAAACCGTAACCGGCGTCAGACAACATCATACCAAAAAATATAAAATAAAAAGGTGCCATAAGAGGATTAGGGTCTATACCCGTAGGCAAAGGGCGCGAATAAAGATTGGTTATCGCCTGGTAGGGTTCTATGATTTTTTGATTGACCGTCATGGAAGGCGGTTCTTCTCCTTCCACCGGATCGCGGAAGGAAAGTTCATAGGCGTCGGTAACGCTTGCTACAGCATTTTCTACCTCGCTCTCCCGATCAAAACGCACCCAGCCGCTCATGCAAAAAGTTTCTGCCGTTTCTTCGCCCCGTACCGCCAGCCTTTGCGCATCAGTATTTTTTTTATCGTAAAATTTTTGAAGCGTTTCTTTCTCAAGCGCTAGTTGCTCTATCTGCTCCTGTAGCCCCCGGCTTTCCACAGCGCGCTCCCCGGCCTCTTGCAGCAGTTTGTCCGACAACTCCCCGGCCGGCAGTTCACAGCAAGGAAACAACGCCTCGGTAAAACCTTTTTCTTTCAGCAAGGCGGCTACCTCTTTCGCATCCGCCACATGGCTTACCACCAACACCGCCTGCCCATCCGGGCAAATGCCAAACAACTCTACTGAAGCTACAAAACACTCCAGATCTTCATCCAGGCGCTGTGCGTCTTCTTCCGGCATAAAACCGGCTAAAAACACCGTACTTTTTGTCCCTATCAGCTTATCAAGCGGTATGTCAAGATCACGCCAGGGAATAAGCTGCCCAGCCTGCGCTTTCAAAGAAAAAATTTCCGTTTTGAGCTGCGTAAGGCATTCCTGTGCGTTTTCCGCCCGCCCGGCCAATTCCTGCGCCGCGTGGTCTTCAACGCAAAACTCTGACAAAGACACCGGCAACCTGGGCTCAAAAAATTTTTTATTCTGCTGGTGTGAAGAGATGAATTTGAGCGCTGCGCCAGTCCGGGCCGCTTCTTCAGCCGCGCCCTCGCGTCCGTCGAGTCCGGAATCCGCTTCCCTGGCTATCGGCATAAATTCACCCAATTTTTGCAAAGCCAGCAAAATTGCTTCGCGCTCGTTTTTCAACGCGTACAGGGTCGCTTTTTTCAATGGGAAAATCATCTATAAGGGCACCCACCCTACTATATATCCGGCTACTAGGTAGAGCCGGGCAAGAGCATGTTACGCCCCAAAAGCGGTATTTGCGCCGCGCACGGGCC
>JAVBNN010000033.1:0-54314 GCA_031551525.1 Acidaminococcales bacterium | reverse complement strand
GACACCCGCGTCGGCATAAGCTTCGTAAGCGGATTCTATAACAAGATCTGATACACTGGCGTCCCAACGTTCGCCAAAACGGGAGCAGCCCATGCCGATTATCGCTACTTGATCTTTTATTGTCATTGTGCGCTCCCCCTTTTCACCGGACGGCATTTCCAGTAGTAGTTTATATAATTGCCGCCGACGTACATTTTACGAAAAGTGAATTCCACTTCCTGTCCGATCGCCACCTCTTTAGCATCAAAGTCGGTCATGATGAGATAGTAGCGGAAACCTTCCTCGTCATCGGCCACCGTCTGCACTACCACCGGGTCTTCGCTTGATCCGGCCAGGTTATCGATGGAGTAGGTAAATACTTTGGCTGTCCGCCCAGAGAGATTGACTTTCTTAAAGTCATCTTTGGAACCACAGTTATAGCAGATGCGATGCACAGGATAGATGCCTGAACCGCAGTTGTTACATTTTGAGCCCATAAGTTTCATTATACCGTCGCCTTCTCGCCAATAGGCAGCGTTAGAGGGGAAGGTGCGGAATGGTTCGCCAGCCACCGCCTCCAATTGCCCGCGGAAGGAGAGGTATTTGGTATAAGATGCAAGAGTGCGTTTGGTCTCAACAGTACTTTTAACCGTATGCTTTTTGCTGAGTTTTTGGGCTTTATCGGTCACCCGGAAGATAAATGCGTCCGCACCGTTGCCGTAAGCGGCCAGCAAGAGAAGATCCCCCGCTTTGCCGTTCTCTATGGCATCGGCCAGGAGCAACAATGGTTGCGCCGCGCCACAATTGCCGACTTCCAGCATAAAATTATTTTGCAGCTGTTCCGGTGTAAAACCGTTCTTTTTAGCGATAGAATCGCCATCCTTCATGCCTGGTGTAGAAAGGACTATTTTGCTGAAATCCTTGGCTTCTTTGCCGCTTTGTTTGAGTATCCCGGCTACGGCCTTTTTCATGGCGGCAGTATAGCCGTTATCCATGATAAAACGCCCTTCGCCTAAGTTGACGTATTGTTCGCCGACATTGCGCCAAACATCAATGATCTCATTGTTTACCGAATAGGCGTCCACCAATTCCGCTACCACGTCACCACTGCCGACGAGAACCGCCGCCGCCGCGTCACCGAATAACTGCTCCTGGTCAGACTTAGGATAGCTGGCGCGAGTGTCGGCTGCGCTTACCAACACATCTTTTCCCATACCTCCTGCCATGGCTAAAGCCATTTTAAGCGCACTGGCGCCGGCTTTAGTGTTACCAGACAAGTCGGCCGTAAATATATCCCCTCGCAGGTCGCATACATTGGCAATCATGCTGGCCGTTGATTTTTCCAGATATGGTGCGGTATTTGAAGCAAAATATAGCGCTCCGATATTTTCCCGATTGGCGTCAGCCAAACATCTTATCGCTGCCTCCACACCCATAGTCAGGCTGTCTTCATCGGTGCTGGCAACGCTTTTCTCGCCTTTCATCGAGCCCCTGCCCCACGCAGTGCCGATAGTTTTCCTCTCTATCCGCCAATATGGTACATATGAGCCGATAGTTACTATGCCTACTCCCACATGCTCATCTCCTTTCACGTTCTAACGCCCTTTGAATTCCGGCGTCCGTTTTTCCAAAAAAGCATTTATACCTTCTAAATGATCGTCCGTACCAAAAATAAAAGTCTGTCCAAGCCGCTCCAGGTTCATACCACTAGCCAGGTCTGTATCAAAACCTTTACTCATAACCACCTTGGCGATTTTTAACGTAAGCGGGCTCTTTTCCGCAATACTTTTCGCCATAGCCATGGTTTGCGCTAAAAGTTCTTCTTTAGCAGCTATCTGATTGACCAAGCCGATGCTTTCAGCCTCTTGCGCGGAAATTATTTTACCGGTAAAGACTAATTCTTTAGCTTTTGACAGTCCGACCAACCTTGAAAGACGTTGTGTGCCACCTGCGCCAGGCAATATGCCAACATTTATCTCGGTTTGCCCCAGTTTAGCGTCAATGCTCGCTATCCTGATATCGCAGGCCATAGCGACCTCCAGCCCTCCTCCTAAAGCAAAGCCGTTTATCATGGCAATAGTAGGTTTGCTTACCGCCTCGACCCCTGCTACGATAGCCGGTGTTTCACCGTCAAATGTTTCAACAGCGCTACGTACTTTCAAAGCGTTGAGGTCCGCCCCGGCTACAAATGCTTTATCGCCCGCACCGGTCAGTATGATGACTTTTACCTCGTCATCCTTGTCAAACTCTGCAAATGCCTTGCCGAGTTTTGCCCACGCCTCCTTGTTGAGAGCGTTGCGTACCTCGGGCCGGTTGATCGTTATGATGCCAATGCCGTCTTTTTTTTCTACCAAAATCATCTCTTCTGCCACAGGCAACCCTCCTCCTAAAAAATTTTTCCAGTTTTTGCGTCAAGCACGCGTTAAAAATAATTCCATACACTGTGATTAAGCAAAAAGCATACCATCTAAATAAAAAACGCAAAACACGCCTATTTAAGCGTGTTTTGCGTTTTTTATTTATTATTTCTGAAAATTAAATCAATTGAACTATTATAACAATTTATAACAATTTTTCTTTAGTCTTGTAAACAACCGCGCCATTGCATATTATAAATTATTATAACATATAATAGCATTAGGCTAATTTGTGTTTGCGCAATTTATTATAAAGTGTAGCAATAGATATTCCTAAAGCCTTCGCCATTTTTTGACGCCCCTCCAGGGTGTGCCCAAATTCTATCAAGCCCCTTCGCAAAAATTCTCTTTCAACATTGTCCATTACTTCCACCAGTTTTATATGTCGTTTATCTTTTAGTATCATATCAATATCCAAATCACCCGTTGTCGATCTTTTAAAAATATACCCAGGCAGATCCTCTGGCACTATAAGTTCACCATCGGCCACATCACAAGCATAATTTATTGCGTTTTTTATTTCCCTAACATTGCCCGGCCAACTATAGCCCAGTAAAAGCTGCATCGCGTCATCGGAAAAGGTTTTCCTGTGCCGCATCTTTTGGCAGTGATTCGAAAGAAAGTGCTTGATAAACGCAGACAGATCTTTTTTCCTTTCCCTGATCGGCGGTATGTTTATAACAAACATGGCCAACCGGAAAAATAAATCTTCTCGAAAACTGCCCTGATTCACAAGGTTTTCGATATTTTTGTTGGAAGCCGCGATTATTTTCACATCTACGTTTATATTCTTGTTTTCACCTAAACGGCGCATATGCTTTTCCTGCAGTACCCGTAAAAGACGCCCCTGCAACCTAGCCGGCAATTCTGTTATTTCATCAAGGAATACCGTACCCCCGTTTGCCACTTCAAATAAACCCATCTTACCTGATTTACTGGCGCCGGTAAACGCCCCCGGGGCATAGCCGAACAATTCGCTCTCCAACAAATTTTCCGGCAAAGCGGCGCAATTTATATCGACAAATGGACCTTTAGCACGCTCACTTGCATTATGAATGGACTGAGCCATAACTTCCTTGCCTGTACCGCTCTCGCCCAATAACAATACTGCGCCATCGGATTTACTGGCCTTTTTTGCCAATTGTCCAAAAGGTGCCTCCATGCCTATAATATTGTCAAAGCTGCATTTTACCGTAAAAACACTGCGAAGATGTTTGCCCAGCCGCTCTACCTGTTCATTTTGTTCTTTTATCTTCTTAAACAGATCCTGCAGAACCCTTGCGTCACGCACAACAATGAGCGCCCCGACTATTTCTCCGTTCTCAAAGAGGGGTATGTCATCAACATACGACTCAGTAAATGTATCTCCGCGCGGAATTATCCTATGTACATTGAATGCAGGCTTTTTGCTGGCCATGACGCCGGGCAGTATGGCATTAGGCCTGACATCCGGCAGCCTGTGCCCAACAAAATCTTCATGCATCATTTCGGCATACTCCAAAAAAGACGGATTTACATATAAAACAACCATATTTTCATCAGTTATTACTACACCTTCGGAAAACATATCCAAAAGCTTTCTGGTGTTGCCTGTTATATATTTTTTTATAGCTTCGTTCATGTTACTACCACCACCACCTACATAAAAACTGCTGCTAAAAAAAATCCCATATTACCGGAACAACTAACAATGCAACCAATAAACAGACAAGGCTCATACCCAGTCCACATTTCATATAATCAGTAAATTTATAACCGCCGCGCTCAAAGATAAATATATTTGATACCGATCCGATCGGTGTGGCGAAAGCACAGGATGTTCCAAGAGCTATCACCAATAAAATGAATTGTGGACTGGCCTGCAATTTTTCGGCTAGCATCAGGCCCACTGGCGATAATAATGTTGCCGCTACACTATTGGGTAAAAATTGCGATATACCGCAAGAAACAGTAAATAACAACAGGACAATGATCCACTCTTCTTCCTGTGTACCAAGTGTTGTCAGTAAAAAATCTATCAAGACTTTATCAAAACCGCTTTTTGCAACGACCACACCAATCAACATAGACCAAAGCAACAGCGCTATAGCTGTCCAATCTATGCTTTTTAATATCCTTTGCGGTTTTATACAACCGGTTATTATGCAGATAACAGCCCCCAGTGTGGCTGCCTTTTCAAGCCTTACCTGATAGAGGTTGAGCAACATGGTCGTGCCGACCATCAATAACACCAGCCCGCAGATAAACATCTTTGCTGTATCCATATCTTCTTCCTCGTTTGGCGCGCCACTTTCGCCACTTTCATGGCCATGCGGCAAAAACCGACGCCCAATCATCGCCATATAGCAAATACCGGCCACTGCAGTAGGTACGCCGATCTTGGCAAACTCAAAAAAGCTATATGGTGCAAACCCCGCCCTCTTCAATGCTGCTGCTGCTATAATATTGGGGATCCCACCAACCAGCGTCACTATACCGCCTAATCCGGCTGCAAACGCCAGCGGCATCAACAGACGTCCGGCAGGTATGCCTGAAGCCATAGATACCCCCAGCGCCACCGGCATCAAACATGCTATCGTACCTGTATTCGCCCCCGCCGAAGACAGTACTGTAGCGGGTATCATAATACAAACGATCAGCAGCTTTTCATTTTTACCGGTCACACTCACTATGGTATTGCCAACCATGCGTGAAAAACCTGTATCTATGCAAGCACCGCAGATAATAAACATACTGATGAACAAAGAAACTACCGAACTGAATAATCCGTTAAAAAAATCCACCCATGGCACAACACCAAGAAGCAATAAAGAAATTGCCCCACCAATGGATACAAATGCTATGCGGACCCAGCCAGTAATATATAAAAAACTTACAATTACAACTACAAAAAATATCCCCCAGTTGGCTATGCTTATCCCTCCCAGGCAAACTTCAGATAAATTATATTTGTTTGTTTAATTATATAATAAAAAAATTTTTTCTAATAGCTTTTCATACAACACTTATTCAAATATAGTATAAATACCAGTAAGTTACCACCTTCTTGTTGCATATTTTTTTCTTTAAGATAAACTTATTGTGTAATATACTAAAATAGCAGCCAATTTCCCTTACAGGAAGTGAATACTTTGTTTAAATCACAAAATATTGCCACCAGCAAAGAAGGCTTACGTGTTCTACTCGCCGCAATGCTGGCCATGTCTACTCTGGGCTTCATTTACATATGGTCAGTGTTTATCGCCCCGTTGGAAAACGACCCCGGCTGGAGCCGGGAAGAACTTTCGCTTGTGTTTACCTTTGCCATGGCTTTTCTGACTCTCGGCGTGATGTCCGGCGGATACTTCCTGTCCCGTTTCAACACCAGGAGGCTTTTAATAGTCTGCCTTGGCATGGTTTTCTCTTCTTTTATTATTTCTTCTTATACCAACAGTATCGTTCTTTTATATGTTTTTTACGGTGGCATTTGTGGATTTTTCATGGGTATCGTGTATAATGGAGCTTTTTATATTTGTAATTTATGGTTTTTATCGCGTTTCGGCCTTGTTTCCGGACTCTTGCAAGGTTCTTTCGGTATCGGCGCCGTAATCTTGGGCTATGTAGCAACCAATTTTTTGGATAACTATGACTGGCGTACGACTATGCGCCTTTTGGGCTCTATTTTCTTTTTACTGTTTTTACCGGTCGTTATATGTTTAAAAAAACCTGCTACTGACCATTTGTCTGTTGCCGCCAAAGACTTATCGGCAAGCGCACCACAATATACGCCTGATATCCCCTGGCGTCAAACCACTAAAACGCCTTCTTTCTGGTTGTTCTGGATAGCCCGGATATTTATCCTGGCGGGCGGGCTGGGGCTTATCGGACATGCCATGCCACTTGCCATAGACATGGGCAGTACTGTGTACGCCGCCGTATTGGCCATGGGTATACTGTCTTTTGGAAACGCGGCTGGCCGCGTTTCTTTTGGCTTACTGTCCGATTTTCTTTCTCTCAAAAAAGTTTTGCTGCTTATTTGTCTCTCATATACACTTGCTTTTACTCTGCTTATTTTGTCTTCTATTTTTCGCTTGCCGCTGCTGATCGTACCGGCTTTTCTTTTATGCGGCCTTGCCTATGGCGGAATAACCACCACCAGTAGCATATTTGCCCGTACAATGTTTGGCGTAAAATATTTTGCGCAAAACTATGGATTAACCAGCAGTGCGACACTCATTTCTTCTTTTATAGGCCCATACGCAGTGGGAGAAATACACGCCACCACGTTTTCTTACAATATATCTTTTTACCTGTTTATAGTATTGGGTCTAGTAAGTACATCCCTCATATTGTCAATAAAAGAACAGTGAATTTCCTGAAATAACAAAAACTGTAGCACTCTTCGTTTACAAACTTGCCGCCCTCGAATAAGTGGACTATACTCGCCGGAAAGGGTTACGTCTTTTGCTCAAAGGTGTCCTATCATCGTATTCGATTTTGCCGCTTCCCACGGCAAATGTGCAACAGTTTTCGGTCGGGCGATACTCATCGAAAGTCAATTAAAAAACCTCTCTCTTGTAAAAGAGAGAGGTTTTTTATTGAAAAAGAAGTTATCAGCCGATAACAACCATGATATCGCCAGTAGAAACGTTCCCGCCAGCATTTACACGGATGTCGGAAACTTTTCCGTCAACCGGGGACATGATTTCATTTTGCATTTTCATGGCCTCGAGGATCAAGAGAACCTGGCCGCGTTTTACGTCTTTACCAACAGCAGTTTTGACGTCCAGAACTTTACCAGGCATCGGAGCGTTGATAGTGGTCGAACCAGCAGCCGGAGCGGCAGCAGGAGCGGCGGCAGGGGCAGGGGCAGCAGCCGGAGCGGCAGCAGGAGCGGCGGCAGGGGCAGCAGCCGGAGCAGCGGCGGCAGCGCGCGGAGCAGGTGCAGGTGCGCCACCTACTTCATCAACATCAACTTCATAAGCTTGACCGTTAACGGTAATGTTAAATTTTCTCATTCGTGAATAGCCTCCTCATAATCATTTATAGGTGTTTTTATTAACTTTAAAACATTTCTTTGCGGACAGTTACAGCTTCAACGCGCGAGTAACTGGTCCAGCTTGCGCCACCGCCTAAACGGCTTATGCAGGCGATCTGTGTTGCGCTGTAACCGCAGGCGGCAACAGCGGCGGCAATAACGGCGATTATGTCATTATTGCTGGCAGCAGGAGCTGCCTCTACTGCCGCCGGAGCAGCAGCTTTTTTCGGCTTTTCTTCTTTTTTCTCAGGAGCACTGCCAAAGAATCCCATAACGTCACCTCACAAATTTTTTCTTATTTGTTTTACCTGTCAAAACCGGCGCTATTACAGAGGAATATTGCCGTGGCGTTTTGCCGGGCGGGTTTCACGTTTGGATTCAAGCATGTGCAGCGCATTGATAATAGTCGCACGGCTGTCTTTCGGTTCGATGATGATATCAACAAAACCACGGACTGCTGCTTGATATGGGGTAGCAAAATCTTCTACATATTTGTCGGTCTTGGCTTTTACATCAGGATCATTTTTGTAGATGATGTTGGCCGCGCCGGCAGGTCCCATAACCGCTATTTCAGAAGTCGGCCAGGCAATTACCTGATCTGCGCCAAGGTCTTGCGAACACATGGCGAGGTAGGAGCCGCCATAAGCTTTACGGGTAACCATGGTGACTTTAGGCACAGTGGCTTCCGAGTAAGCATAAAGCATTTTAGCGCCGTGACGGATTATGCCGCCATATTCTTGGTTAACACCCGGCAGGAAGCCCGGTACGTCAACAAGGTTTAAGAGCGGGATATTGAAAGCATCGCAGAAACGGATGAAACGTGCGGATTTATCAGACGCGTTAACGTCGAGGCAACCGGCCATTACTTTAGGCTGGTTGGCGATAATACCGACAGTTTGGCCGTCCATGCGGGCAAAGCAAGTGATGATGTTTTGGGCATAGTATTGTTGCGATTCATAGAATTCGCCATTGTCTACTACTGCTTTGATAACATCTTTCATGTCATAAGCCTGGTTGGAGTTGTCCGGGAGAAGGGTATTGAGTTCCGGGCAAACACGCATCGGATCGTCACCGGTTTCAATAATCGGAGCAGGTTCCATGTTGTTGCTCGGCAGGAAACTGAGAAGATAGCGGATCTGCTTGAGGCAGTCTTCATCGTTTTCAGCAGCAAAGTGGGCAACGCCGGAGGTTTGGTTATGGGTCATCGCACCGCCCAGTTGTTCCTGGGTAACGACTTCACCGGTAACCGATTTAACGACTTCCGGACCGGTTATGAACATTTTGCTGCTATTTTTTACCATATAGATAAAGTCGGTCAAAGCCGGGGAATAAACCGCGCCGCCAGCAGAAGGTCCCATGATCGCCGAGATCTGGGGGACAACACCGGAAGCTATGGTATTAGCAAAGAAAATCTTGCCGTAACCGGACAGAGCGTCAACAGCTTCCTGGATACGGGCGCCGCCCGAATCATTGAGGCCAACAACCGGAGCACCCATTTTGAGAGCCAGGTTTTGTACCTTAACGATTTTAGCCGCGTGCATTTCACCAAGGGAACCGCCTTCAACAGTGAAGTCCTGTGCAAAGACATAAACCAGGCGGCCATCGATCGTGCCGTAGCCAGTGGTTACACCTTCACCCGGGAGTTCTTTTTTCTCTTGACCAAAGTTGGTGCAACGGTGTGCTACAAAACGGTCAAGTTCAACAAAACTGCCTTCGTCAAGCAGGATGTCGATCCTTTCACGAGCTGTCAGTTTACCGCTTTCGTGTTGTTTTTCAACACGTTTGGGGCCGCCGGCTGCAATGATTTTTGCCGCGCGTTTTTGTAAATCCTCAATTCTGCTTTGAGTTGACAAATTAGTGCACCTCCATACTTATTGTGGATCTCTATATACACCATAAAGGGCGTATGCTATAAGGTTGTTCTGTGTTGTAATTCCAAACCGTCAACTATTATTTAGGTGCGCACAGTTCGAGCAGAATACCACCAGTGGCTTTGGGGTGCAGGAAAGCGATTTCCTTGCCGCCAGCGCCATAACGGGGATTTTCATCGATCAGGCGTACGCCTTTTTCTTTCAGGGTAGCCAGAGCAGCCCTGATGTCATCTACCATAAGAGCGATGTGCTGAATGCCTTCGCCATTTTTTTCGATAAATTTGCCGATCGGGCCATCCGGAGCAGTAGTCTCCAAAAATTCCATTTCAGCGTCGCCCATTTTAAAGAAGCTTACTTTTACCTTCTGCTCTTCTACGACTTCGTCAGGTTGGGTAGGGCCGACACCGAGCATTTGGGTGTAAAAGTCTTTGGTAGCAGCCAGATCTTTTACTGCAATACCGATATGATCAATATGTAGCACTTTAAACACAATAACTACCTCCTCGGATTTTCAAATTTATTTATCAACTGACTTATATTATATTGATTATTTAAGGATTTTGCAAACAATATTATCCGCCACAGAGTAAGGATCTATCTCCCTTTTCTGCAGTTTGTGGACAGTGTTTTCAAAATCGTCCGCACTGACAACCTTGTTCATTATATAACGATTCACCTTGTCGTTAAGCATAGACAAAAGCTCCGTCTTTATGCGTTCGGCCCTGCGAATTTTTAATTCATTGTTGTCTTTGAGGTATTTAGCGTGTTCCTCTATGGAATCAACCACCTCGACAACTCCTTCATTCTTACTGGCGATAGTACGGTTCACCGGCGGTTTCCAACCTTCAGCCTTGGGATTGAGTTCAAGCATCATCTCTATCTCGATGTGCACCTTCTCAACGCCATCGCGGTCAGCCTTGTTGATAGTGAACAAGTCCCCGATCTCAAGGATACCGGCCTTTATAGCTTGAATATCGTCGCCGAGTCCAGGCACCATCACAACCATGGTAGTGTCTGCCGTTTTTACTATATCTACTTCTGATTGGCCAACGCCTACTGTTTCAATAATTATGATATCAAAACCGAAAGCATCCAATATCTTCACCGCGTCGGCGGTTTTCTGTGAGAGACCGCCTAAACTGCCCCGCGTAGCCATACTGCGGATAAATACACCTTCATCCATGCATATATCAGTCATTCTGATGCGGTCACCCAAAATGGCGCCTCCGGAATAGGGACTGGTCGGATCAATAGCGACTATGCCGACCGTTTTACCGCGTTTTCTGTACTCTTTGGCCAGTTTATCGGTCAGAGTACTCTTACCCGCGCCCGGCGGCCCGGTAATACCAATAACATATGCATTGCCAGTATGAGGATAAAGTTGGCACATAATATCTACGGCTTCTGGATACTCATTTTCCACGGCAGTTATGGCTCGTGCCGCAGCCAGCCTGGATTTGGCCAATACGCCTTCAACAATATTCATTCCTTAATATCACCGCCTTAAGTAAGGGTTTCGTCTGCCCCGCGCAAGGTACAATCTAGCAGCCGGGAGTCCCCCGGCTGCTAGATATACACTTTTGCCAGTTATTATTTTACGTTTGCTTTGATATACTCTACTATGCTGCTGGTCGGAGTACCCGGGGTGAATATTTCCGAAACGCCAGCCTTTTTGAGACCGGGGATATCGGAGTCGGGAATAACGCCGCCGCCGATAATGAGAACGTCTTTCAAGCCTTTAGCTTTGAGCTGTTCAACAATTTTCGGGAACAGGGTGTTGTGCGCGCCGGAGAGCAAGCTCAGGGCAATAACGTTGACGTCTTCTTGAAGAGCCGTTTCAACGATCTGCTCCGGGGTCAGGCGGATGCCTGTGTAAATAACTTCAAAACCAGCGTCGCGAAGAGCGCGGGCAACTACTTTTGCGCCGCGATCGTGACCGTCAAGGCCCGGTTTCGCAACCAATACTCTAATACGTTTATCCATTTATAGTCCCTCCCTAAAATCTCTCTTACAGAGTTGTCGCAGCTTTGTATTCGCCGAATACTTTGCGCATGCGGTTGCAGATTTCACCTTCGGTTGCGTAGGCTTTAACAGCGGCCAGAATAAGCGGCATGAGGTTGACGTTTTCGTCTTTGCAGCCTGCTTCGAGAGCTTCAAGAGCTTTGTCAACAGCAGCATTGTCGCGTTCGGCGCGCAGTTTGGCAAGTTTTTGTTTTTGCAGTTCGCCAACCGAAGCATCCACGCGCAGGAGATTTTTCGGAGCTTCTTCTTTGACCTGGAATTTGTTGACACCGACGATAACGCGTTCGCCTTTTTCAACTTGCATTTGCCATTTGTAAGCGCTTTCCTGGATCTCTTTTTGGATGTAGCCGTGCTCGATAGCAGTCGGCGCGCCGCCGAGTTCATCTATTTTCTTGATGTACTCCCAGCATTCGGCTTCGATCTTGTCGGTGAGAGCTTCTACGTAGTAGGAGCCGCCCAGCGGGTCGATAGTGTCGGCCAGGCCGCTTTCATAAGCGACGATCTGCTGAGTGCGCAGGGCTATCTGTACTGACGCTTCGGTCGGCAGAGCCAGGGCTTCATCTCTGGAGTTAGTGTGCAGGGACTGGGTACCGCCCATAACGGCAGCGGCTGTCTGGAGAGCAACACGTACGATGTTGTTGTCAACCTGTTGCGCGGTCAGCATGGAGCCGGCAGTCTGGGTGTGGACGCGCAGCATCTGCGATTTGGCTTTTTTGGCGCCAAAACGGTCTTTCATGACTTTCGCCCATACGCGGCGGGAAGCGCGGAATTTCGCAACTTCTTCCAGCACGTTGTTGTGGGCGTTCCAGAAGAAGGACAAACGGCCAGCAAAAGCATCTACGTCCATGCCGGCTTTGATGGCGGCTTCGGCGTAAGCGATACCATCGGCGATGGTAAAGGCGATTTCCTGCGCGGCAGTGGAGCCTGCTTCACGGATATGGTAACCGGAGATGGAAATGGTATTCCATTGCGGCACGTTTTTGGAGCAATATTCAAATATGTTGGTGATCAAACGCATGGACGGTTTAGGCGGGAATATGTAGGTACCGCGAGCGGCATACTCTTTGAGTATATCGTTTTGGATGGTACCGGTAAGTTTATCAGCGCCTATGCCTTGCTTTTCGGCAACGGCGATATACATGGCCAGCAAAACGGAGGCCGGAGCGTTGATGGTCATGGAAGTAGATACTTTGTCAAGAGGAATTTGATCAAAGAGGATTTCCATGTCTCTCAGGGAGTCTATCGCAACGCCGACTTTACCGACTTCGCCTTCGGCGATCATGTCATCAGAGTCGTAACCGATCTGGGTCGGCAGGTCGAATGCGCAGGACAGACCTGTTCCACCGGACTCCAGCAGGTAACGGTAGCGTTTGTTGGACTCTTCGGCGGTGGAGAAACCAGCGTACATACGCATGGTCCAGAAACGGCCGCGATACATTGTCGGCTGAACACCACGGGTGAAGGGGTATTCGCCAGGGAAACCCAGATGGGTTTCGTAATCAAAGCCTTCGGCAAGATCAAGCGGAGTGTACAGCCTGTTTGCCTCCATGTTGGTGCGCTCGGGAGATTTGGCCAGCACTTTTTCAAGTGAAGCTTCGTAAGCCTTCATCCCGGCTTTCAATTTGTCATTTCCCATTCTCAAAATCCTCCTTTTACTTCTTCATACTGCCGGTCTGCATGAACCGGGTATGGAATGAAAGCGCCTCATCGATAAGATGGGGTGTATGAGCAAAGCCAGTGGCTTTTTCTCCTCTTTCGAGATAATCCATCAAGAGCGGCTGATAATCAGGATGCGCAGTGTTCTTGATGATAACGCGGGCGCGTTCTTTCGGGCTCAGGCCGCGAACGTCAGCCACGCCGCGTTCGGTGACGAATACATCAACATCGTGTTCAGTGTGGTCGATGTGCGAACACATGGGAACGACAGACGATATAGCGCCGCCTTTGGCAACCGAGTTAGTGAAGAAAAAGGTCAGGTAGCCGTTACGGGCAAAGTCGCCGGAACCGCCGATACCGTTCATCATCTTGGTGCCTACAGTGTGGGTGGAGTTTACATGACCAAAAATATCGAACTCAATAGCAGTGTTCATGGCGATAACGCCGAGGCGGCGAGCCATTTCAGGGCTATTGGCAATTTCTTGCGGACGGAGCACAAGCTTTGGGCAATATTTTTCGATATTGGCATAGAATTTTTTCAGGGCGCCAGGCGATGGGCTAAGCGAAGTACCTGACGCAGTTACCAGCTTGCCGGCGTCGATCAGATCAAACATACCGTCCTGGATAACTTCCGTGTAAACCGACAGGTTTTCAAACGGAGAGCTGACCAGACCGGAGATAACAGCGTTCGCCACACTGCCGACACCAGATTGCAGCGGCAGGAGGTTTTTCGGCAGACGGCCCTGTTTGATTTCGTTCTGCAAAAATTCGATCAGGTGTCCGCTCATGGCCCTTGCATCGTCGTCAATGGGCGCCAGATCGCGAGTACCGTCGATGATATCGCAGGGAACTATTGCAATGATCTTGCTGGGATCGCAGGGGATATAGGTAGTGCCGATACGGTCATCAGCTTTTACGATAGGCACAGGTTGACGGTTGGGAGGATCGAGCGGAATATATATATCGTGCATTCCTTCCAATTCACAAGGCTGGCTTACGTTAACTTCGACAATGACCTGTTTGGCGCTTTGTACGAAAGAGGGGCTATTGCCAACTGAAGTAGTCGGGACCAAGCCGCCGTCTTCGGTGATGGCGCAAACTTCGATAATAGCGACATCCACGCCGCCACCCAAGAAACCATACCTGGACATCTGCGCGACATGACTGAGATGCAGATCGAGATAATCGACTTTGCCCGTGTTGATAAGCTTTCTCAGAGCATCGTTGGTCTGGTAAGGCAGACGTTTTTTGGTAATGCCCGCTTCGGCGAAAGCTCCGTCGAGTTCTTTACCGACAGACGCGCCGGTCCACAGATTGACCCGGAACGGTTCTTTCTTGGCTCTTTCAGCCATAGCAAGCGGCACTGCTTTCGGGTAGCCTGCGGGGGTAAATCCGCTGGCGCCGATGTTCATGCCATCTTTGATCATCGCCGCGGCAGCTTCCGCGGTGGTAATCTTGGCGTGCAGCGCTTTGTTACGGATGCGATCACGAATTTCAATCATTCTTCTGAATCCTCCTTAGTTTTTATATCTTTTATGAAATGGGAAACCGCTAAAGCGGCTATACCACAAAACCCGGGATTTACGCACACAGAAAAAATAAAAAAGCTAGCCACCTAGAAATGAACCTACTTAAATTAAATTAAAGCGGATTCAATACACCAAGTGCCAGCCCACTAATCACCCGGTCTCTGGAAAGAGCCTGGCCGTAAACTGTCATATAACATATTTTCACAAAAAAATCTTGTTTTTTTGCGTCCATATGCCGCAGATGGCCCTATTAACTTGGTTTGGCGCGAGTAGTGAAAAAGCACTTATACTTCAGTCAAACTACTCATTTATATTTCTACATTTTTACAAAAATTCCTGCTAACAATACGCGTTTTTTAACGTGCTTTTTCAGCTTTTTATGTAACTTGTTTGTCAAATAACCGTATAGTATTTATTGTAACAGAAAAAGACGTCGATTGCCAGAGGTAAATAAAGAAAATTCTCGGTTTTTAAACCACCCCCGCCAGGCAAGCAGACAGAAAAGAAAGGATAAAAAAAGAGGTTGGCCGGGACGCAATAACGGCAGCCCCGAACGAACCCGGTAGATATTCTCAATACAACTCTCAGCAACTTAACTACAGTCATATTTATCAAACATTAAATTTGCAGATGCATAACTTTAACTGTATTACTTCTTTTTGCCCTTGCCTCGGGAAAAACGGTTATATCACAGACGCACTTGCCGATGGAAATTACAGAGTAAATAAACCTGTCACCATAGCAAATATTGTCATAAGAGTCGTGACCATCATATAGTATTTCAAAGCCCATTTTTGCCAGTCGCCAATATCCAGTTTCATCATACCGATAAAGAGAAAAAACGTTCCCACCATTGGCGATAGTGTCCAGCCAGTTGTCGTCTGCCCTATAATAGAGGCCCTCGCGACGTCTACAGGAGGAATACCGAAAGCTTGTGCCGCTTCGGCAATAATGGGCATTACGCCGAAGTAGTAAGAGTCAGGGTCAAATAACAGATGCAGCGGGATAGAGAAAAATCCCACGATCGGTGCAATAAACGGACTGAAGGAAGCGGGAATGACGCCAACCAAAGCCACCGTCATCGCTTTAGACATGCCGGTCCCACCCAATACACCCATCATTATGCCCGCGGCAAAAATAACAGTAGATAACAAGAGCGCGTCTTTTCCTTTTTCATCGACCATTTTCCTCTGCACAGTAGCATCGCGATAATTGATAATCAGCGAGAGTACAACACCAAACATAAACGCAATGAGCGGCGTCACTATGTTAGCGCACATCATGCCAAGAACGATAATTATGAGTATCCAATTGACGACCAGCAGCTTGGGCCGCCTCAGCACTTCTTGTTCAGGCGTCAGCGGGATAATATAATCTGCCGCGTTAAAACTGTCACTATCGTGCAGCAGGCCTTCTTTCAAAAGGCGGGCCTTGTCTTTACGACCCCAGTACACCGCAAAAGCACACACCACTAAAAGCCCGAAAATTTGCGTAGGTATAAAAGGCACCCATAGATCCATAACGTCCATATTCAAGGCGGTAGCCGCCCGCAGAGTCGGCCCTCCCCAGGGCACTGCGTTCATAATGCCGGTGCTCATGCCAAAGATGGCGCAAAAATATAATTTGGTCATTTGCAGACGCTCTACTATGGGCAGCATCGGCGGCACCACCAACAAAATTGTAGTAATGCCGGAACCGTCCAAATGGGCTATCATGGTAAATATCCACGTGGCCACCAGAACTTTTACCGGATCGCCTTTGGAAAAATGAATAGCTTTGTTTATAAAAACATCAAACGCGCCGGCGTCGCTCATAATTCCGAAAAAAGTTACGGAAAAAATGAACATGATGCCGGTAGTCGCGATTTTAGCTACGCCGCTGGTGGCAAACCCGGGCAGCTTGTCCCCCTGCCCTACAATCACACATGCGATACAGGGAACTATGGACAACGCGACCAACGGAGAGGTGTATTTTTTAATGATCAGGAAAAGGATAAAAAATATCGTTAAAAAACCGACAATAGCCAACATATACGAACCCTCCCTTGTTTATTTGGCATTAAGAGGCGCGCGTTTTAGGCTTTTCTTCATTTAGGCATTTCCACCAGTTCGGTTACTACTCCACATGCGCCTTCTGCATTCAGATAACCGACTTTACTGCCTCTAGAACCAGGTTTTGGCTCACGGTTACGCAAAGGGATATTATTAGCAGCAAAATAATCCAGCGAATCTTTGATGGAATCAACTTCATAGGCTATATGGTAAAGACCTTCGCCCAACTTCTCCAGATGTTTAGTCACAAAACCGTTCGTTCCAAGTGGTGTTACCAATTCCACTTCCACCTCTCCACATTCAAAAAACGCCACGCTGCAACCGGCCTCCGGCACGTCTTCACGGCCGTTATAGGGAAGCTTGAGGACATCGCGGTGAAACGCTATGGCTTTGTCCATGTCCCGCACAGCGATGGCCAGATGATTTATTTTTGTTATCATGTGTCATCCCTCTTTTCATAATTAAAGTTCGCGCGTTTTAGCGCCTTTCCGGTAAAACGGCTCAAACATGTACTTAATGAATAATGTTACTAGTCTATTTCCCTCATATGACACACCCTGCAAGTTTTTATTTTTTCTTTTTTCTCGACGGCAGCCCCAGTATAGCGCGCGCATCTTCGCAACTGGCGACCTCGCGCCCTACCTCTTTGGCTATACGGACTACCCGCTCCACAAATTTAGGATTATTACCTTCAACCCCTTTATACAGGAACTGGTTGTCCTCCATACCTACGCGGACATGCCCGCCGCTACCCATGCCCCACAGTATGGTGCTGACCTGGTTCGGGCCTACGCCAGCTATATTCCATTCAGAACTTTCCGGCAACATGCTCAACAGATAAGATAACTGATGTATCGTGGGTACCTGCGCGTTTTCGACGCCCATTACAAAGTCAAAGTACAAAGGCGCTTTCAGCAAACCTTTTTTGTGGAGTTTTATGGCGTTATTTACCATGTGGGTGTCAAAACATTCTATTTCCGGCTTGATGTTATGCTCAAACATGTACCTGGCCTGTTCTGTGTAAAACTCGGTCATGCTTATATAGGCGCCGGTGGGAAAACCGACCGACCCCGGTGTCCATGTAGCCATTTCCGGATGGCAGCGCAAAGAACTGTTGCGCAAATAGTCATCCAGCTCAAAACGACCACCGCCGGACAACTGAACAATCACGTCGGGGCATCTGGTTTTTATCCCTTCATTAATAGCGCGAAACTGGCCTTCATCATGTCCAGAAAATCCGGTAATCTTATCCCGAACATGAATATGCACTATCGCCGCGCCAGCATCATAGCAGCGTAGCGCGTCTTCGATGATTTCATCTACAGTCACAGGCAACTGCGGAAATCTGTTTTTTGGGGGAACGGAGCCGGTAAGAGCAGCAGTAATAATAACTTTTTTCATTTTTCTTCTCCTTTGACTAACGTTTACACATCCATTTATCCTATTTCCAATCGGCGCATGTATTATTCTTTCGCCCCCTTTCTCTTGTATGCCTCAAACACAGCATGGCATTTAGTGCGTTGTACTGCGTTTATCAAGTTTTTTGATGCCAGTAATTTTTTCTCTTGTAGCAAGACTATTTGCTAAAGGGATTGCCGCGTTTGACTATCTTATAATAAGCAACTGGCATGCCAATTTATGCACTACCATTAGCGCAGCAAAATGCGCTTTTTAAGGAAACGCGCACTGTATATTTTTACAGAATTATATATTTCTAAATAAAGTTTTATTAAAATGTTCTTAAAATAATTATTTTTTATATGCGAAAAATTGTTTTATTCATAAAAAAAACCAACCCCCTATAAATAAAGGGGCTGGTTTCAAGAGGTATTTTTGATCATGCCAATATCCTGGCAATTATTTATTTTGTTGTGCCAGCAGTAAATACTCGTTTCAAAATTTTGTCTTGCCTAGCTTCATGCCGGCACAGACAGGAACGTGATACCCGACTGGTCCCTTCTTCAGCCCCGATGTTGGGCATGATAATGGGTGTGCAAAAGATGGTGGGACTTCTCACCCAGCGGTTTGCCCAGCCAGCTATCATAGAGTTCCTTGATCGCCGGATTTTCATGAGATTTTCTGAGCGTCATGCACTCATCGCAGTCGTAGATAGCCGCCTGCCGCTGCACCCGTATTTCCCGATTCACCGGGATGGGCTGCCCGCCGCCGCCGAGGCACCCACCCGGGCAGGCCATGACTTCGATGAAGTGGTAGTCGGCCTCACCTTCTCTGATGCGTTGCATGATATTGTCTGCCTCCTGCAAAGTATGCACCACAGCTACTTTGACATCCATGCCGGCAATATTTACCGTGGCCTCCCTGAAACCCTCCAGGCCACGTACTGCTTTAAATTCAACTGCGCCAAGTTCTTTTTCCGTCAGCACTTCATAGACCGTCCGAAGTGCCGCCTCCATAACGCCGCCGGTAGATCCGAAAATCACGCCGGCGCCTGTGCTGATACCCATCGGGTCATCGTATTCTTCGGTTTTCAGTTTATCAAATTCAAGACCGGTTTCCCTTATCATGCGCCCCAGTTCGCGGGTAGTAATTACATAGTCCACATCACGGTAACCGCTGGAGTTCATTTCCGGCCGTACTGCTTCGGCTTTTTTCGCCGTGCAGGGCATGACGGAAACCGACACAATATCTTTCGGGTCGATGCCGCTCTTTTCGGCATAATAGGTCTTGACCAGAGCGCCAAACATCTGCTGAGGAGATTTGGCTGTTGAAAGATGATCCAAAAGATCCGGGTATTTTATCTCGGCGAAATTTACCCACCCCGGGCTGCACGAAGTTACCATAGGCAATTTGCCGTTATTTTGCAAACGGTGAATAAGTTCTGAACCTTCTTCCATAATGGTCAGATCCGCAGAAAAATCCGTATCGAATACTTTGTCAAAGCCCATATGGCGGAGCGCCGCCACCATCTTGCCGGTGACCACACTGCCCGGCTTCATGCCGAGCGTCTCTCCAAGGCCTATCCTGACCGCCGGAGCAGTCTGGACGACCACATGCTTAGTCGGGTCGCTGAGCGCCGCCCAAACTTTATCTGTGTCGTCTTTTTCCACTATAGCGCCAGTAGGACATACCGCACTGCATTGACCGCAATAGGTACAGGGCGCCTGGTCAAGGCCATAGCCAAAGGCCGGCGACACAGTGGTATCAAAACCGCGGTTGATAAAGCTATAGACGTGCGTGCCCTGACGCTCCGAACAAGCCCTGATACAGCGACCGCACAGTATGCATTTTTCATTGTCGCGTACTAGCGACGGATTGTTGTTGTCTATCTTGTGCAGTTTGCGTTCACCTTCAAAACGCACGTCCCTGACGCCGACTTCCGCGGCGATCTCCTGTAATTCGCAGTTTTGGTTCCTGGCGCAGGACAAGCAATCTTTAGAGTGATTGGCCAAAATGAGTTCGACCACCATTTTGCGGGCTTGTCTAACCGCGGCGGTGTTCGTCCTGACTACCATACCTTCGTTTACCGGGTATACGCAGGACGCCACCAGGCTCCTGGCCCCTTCCACTTCTACTACACACACCCGGCAGGCTCCCTCCGGGCGCAGCTCTGGATGATAGCACAACGAAGGTATCTTTATGCCCGCTTTCCTGGCGGCGTGCAAAACCGTAGCCTGTTTGTTGACGCTGATGGTTTTGCCATCTATTGTAACGTTGACCATTTCCATATATTTTAACGCTCCTTTTTCAAAATCAGCCTGTCTTTATCGCTTTGAACGGGCATTTAGGCATGCAGGCGCCGCATCTTATGCAAATTTCCGGGTTGATGATGTGCAGTTTTTTCGGCTCACCGGTGATCGCATCGACCGGGCAGTTTTTCTTGCACAAGCCACAACCTTTGCAGGCGTCCGTGATCGTATAGGACGCCAGTGCGGTACAAGCCCCGGCCGGGCAGCGCTGCTCGTTGATGTGCGCTTCGTATTCATGCCGGAAATATTTGAGCGTGCTCAAGACAGGGTTAGGCGCTGTCTGCCCCAGTCCGCACAGAGCGGTTTGTTTTATGTTATAGGCGAGATACTCAAGAAGCTCGATATCGCTTTCTTTCCCCTGGCCCTCAGTGATGCGGGTGAGTATCTCCAGCATCCGTTTGGTGCCTTCGCGGCAGGGTGTGCATTTGCCGCAGGACTCCGACTGGGTGAAGTTGAGGAAAAACTTGGCTACATCCACCATGCAGGTGGTTTCATCCATGACGACAAGGCCACCGGAGCCCATCATGGCGCCGGCTGCGATCAACGAATCGTAGTCCACGGACAAGTCGAGCAACTCTTCCGGCAGGCAGCCGCCCGAGGGGCCGCCGATCTGCACGGCTTTGAATTTTTTACCGCCCACTATGCCGCCGCCGATATCGTAAATGATCTCTCGCATGGTGATGCCCATCGGCACTTCGGCAAGACCAGTATTATTGATCTTACCCGTCAGGGCGAATACTTTAGTACCCCGGGATTTTTCCGTGCCAATCTTTATATATTCGTCGGCTCCCCCGTTTATGATGTTGGCAACATTGGCGAAAGTCTCGACATTGTTTATGTTGGTCGGTTTGCCCCACAGTCCTGAAACTGCCGGAAATGGCGGCCTCGAACGCGGCATGCCGCGTTCTCCCTCTATGGAAGCCAATAGCGCCGTTTCCTCACCGCAGACAAACGCGCCGGCGCCCTCTTTTATGTGCAACTTAAAACTAAAACCACTGTTGAATATATTATCGCCCAAGAGTGCCATTTGTTCGGCCTGCTCGATCGCAGCCCGCAGGCGTTTTATCGCCAAAGGATATTCGGCGCGTACATAGACATAACCTTCATCGGCGCCGATCGCATAGCCACAAATGGCCATACCTTCAATGATGCGGTGCGGGTCGCCTTCAAGCACACTTCTATCCATAAAAGCGCCCGGATCACCTTCATCGGCATTACAGACCACATATTTCTTCGGCCCGGGCGAGCCGCTGGCAAACTGCCATTTCATCCCGGTGGGAAATCCTCCGCCACCGCGTCCCCGGAGGCCGGACTTTTTCATTTCTTCAACGACGTCTTGGGGCGTCATCTGGGTAAGCGCCTTACCGAGCGCAGCGTAACCGTCGGCGGCTATGTATTCCTCTATACTGTCGGGGTTGATATGCCCGCAGTTTTTCAAGACCAGACGATGCTGTTTGCGGTAAAAATTTATTTCACTGTAATTGGGCACGCTTTCTTGAGACAGCGGCTCCTTATAAAGTAGCCGCTCGACTATACGGCCTTTATAGAGGTGATTTTCCACTATTTCCGGCACATCTTCTACTCCGACCCGAACGTAGAAAGTGCCTTCGGGATAAACTATAACGAGAGGCCCCATTTCACAAAAACCATGGCAGCCGGTTTCCACTACTTTTACTTCATCAGCCAGGCCTTTGGCGGCTATATCCGCCACAAATTTTTCCTGGACTTTTTTTGATCCGGAGGATACGCAGCCGGTACCCCCACAGACCAGTACGTGTGCCCTTATATGTTGCATTTTATTCCCTCCATAAACGCTAAATAACCTGCTGTATCGTCAAGCCAGTTTGGCCACTACCAAATTCTCCACTATACGGCCGTTTACCACATGTTCTGCTACTATCCTCGCCGCGTCGGCTGGTTTGACGTTGCCATAAGTTATGCGCGCCTCGCCCGGTCGCACAACGTCCACCAGCACCTCTTTTTCACACCTGCCGATACAGCCGGTCTGCTGGAACGATACTCCGACAAGGCTTCTTTTTTTAGTTTCGTCCATTAAAGCGGCCATCACTTCCCTCGCCCCGGCCGCTATACCGCAGGTTCCCATGCCCACTATCACTTTTATACCGTCAGCGTCGCGCAGTTTTGTATCCGACTGCAGCTTTTCCTTGAGTTTTTTCAAATCTTCCAATGATTTCATGCTATTATCCCCCGTTCTTAATCTAGTTCCGCCAAACCCTCCTTGAGGTAACCGTCCAGCCAGTCGCAGACCGCGCTTTCACTGAAATCGGCGTCTTCCCCCAGGATATCCCGCATTTGAGCGGTATCTAAAACAAATGTGCCCCCATTTTTTTGGTGTTCGTAATGAAATAGTATTTGCTGGTAACTGACCACGATAATTTTGACGGTAGTTGCTATATCGCCAAGTGGCGGCCTGTCTATATGACTGTATTTATAGCGGGCAAATACCTTTGTCCCATTTCCCGGTCGGGAGTCTATCGTAAGGCTGCCGCCGGAATTGTGTGTAGACATATCTATAAGCGGCAACCCAAGACCCACTTTACGCGTCGTCCTGCTGGTCGTGAACGGGCTTTTTACCTTCAAGAGCATTTTTTCAGACATACCCCGCCCATCGTCTTTTACCTCTATATCCAGCCAATCGTCCGCCAGGTCTTCGTTTATTGTCAGAGTAACGTGTTTGGCCCCGGCTTCCACAGAATTTTGCACAAGATCCAAAATATGCAATGAAAGATCGCGCATGACGTCACTCGTACTTAGCTAAAATATCCAGCACGGCCTCAGGCGTCAGCCGTCCGTGGGTATCGTCGTTTATCATTAAAACAGGAGCCAGTCCGCAAGCGCCTATACAGGCCACAGTTTCCAGAGTGAACCGAAGGTCTTCGGTGGTTTCTCCAGCTTTTACGGCCAGTCTGTCTTCGATTTTTTTCAGTATGGCCTTGCCACCTCGTACGTGACAGGCCGTGCCCTGGCATACCCTGATGATATTGCGCCCGCGAGGGTTAAGGTGGAACTGTGAATAAAAAGTTACCACACCATATACCTTGCTGGTAGGGATACCCGTCCTCTCCGCTATGTTTTTAATTACTTCCTTGGACAAATAGCCATAAACGTTTTGCGCTGCCTGCAATATGGGTATCAAGGCGCCTTTTTGCCCCTTGTACCTATCCAATACGGCATCAAGTTCCTTGAGTTTTTTCTTTTCTTCCCCGCAGCAACATGTTCCCTGAACCATAGATTAAAAACCTCCTTAATAATAAAGCTGCTGATAAAACACCCTTCTACCCGCACCGAGTTCCGCCGGTGTGCCATCTTCCGGCTTTACACGGCCAGCATCGGAAGTTTTTTGGCAGCTTTTAAAATATACAAAGCTAAAAGTCCGTTATTTTTTTTCGGCAAATTGTCCCGCTTCTACCATGCGCCCATCGCTACCCGCTAAAGCCAGCTTGAATTCTTTTATCGTCGGCTCATGCATGTATACGCGGTTTTTCGGACCATATAAAAACTCATCCATCGTATGGGCATCAGAATTAGTCAAATAAGGCAATCCGCCTACCAGACGGCAAAGTTTCTTTTCGCCCAGTTCTTTGAGCGCGTGGCGTGAAAGTTCTGCCGCCGCAAAACCATCGTCCGGACCTATAAAGCCAAGAGCGGTCAATATACTGTAAGATGGCCGGTCGACATGGGCGGCGATAGCAACCCCTCCGATTTCTCCGGCCAATTTATTTATCTGTTTTGCTGTCAGAGCCACCGGCGCCAACAAAAGGCGCTCCTCTTCACAAACAAAATCGTCATTCTCATCAACGACGAACTGCCCACCAAATTTTTCCGGGTTGTTTTTAAGACCGGACATATTTTGGTCTACGACCCCTTGAAAAGTCAGCAATTTGCGCATACCATCAAACAATACCACTATATGGGCACCTTCTTGGCATTCGACTTCAAGTCCCGGCCACACAGTCACGCCATACTCCTGGCCGCTTGCGAGGGCAGCCCGTACATTGCCGGAAACATTATGATCGGTTATAGCTAAAAGGCCGACCCCGTTTTCCGCGGCGCGACAAACTATATGATGGGGAGTCATCTCGATATCGGCGCAGGGCGACAGGAGCGAGTGTATATGAAAGTCCGCCAGCCAGCTTTGCATTACTTCACGGCGTTTCTCAGGCCCATTTGATAAAGCAGCCCGGCTACTTCAAATGACGACTTTTCCGTGGCCAGTATAAGCACATCATTTTCCGCCGCTTTATTGATAGTTTCCTGCTCAATAGCGGCACCGCCCGCAACCACTATGCCCGAGAGAGCCAAAAGTGAAGCGATGGCCACTATATTGGGATGACCCTGCATGGTCACCCACAGCACGCCTTCCCCGGTCTGTCCCATGACATTGCTCAAAAGATCGGAAACATAACACCCTTCTATAGCCCCGTCTAGCGATTCGACGGCAGACTTTACTTCCAACCCCAGTTTTTCAATAACTTCTGCTGTAGTCATCAGTTATATCACTCCCTTTTTTTATCCGAATCATTCGCTGCCTTTATCGGCAAATTCGTAGAGATTTTCATCATTTCCCCGGCCAAATTATTTACCATATGGCGCAGTTTAAATATGCAGTCTGTTTCACTGGCCAACCCCTGCACGATATCTTCCGCCAAACTGGCGCAGGTGGGCGACCCGCAGGCGCCGCAGTCAAGACCTGGCAGGTCAGCCTCTATTTCCTCTATCTTTACGAGTTTTTGCATCGCTACCACTATATCGTCATCCAGCTTCATCCTCGGCCGCGGAGTTATCTCCAAGTGACGTTCCTGCCAGTTACTCGTTATGGGAGTCCCCTGGGCCAAAAGAGTTTCTTTGCGGTCGCGCGGTTCTTTGTCCCGCATACGGCGTACCCGGAGTTTCAGATTTTTCTCAGCCACAAAACGGTCTTCCACCGCCAGCGGTCCACCGATGCAGCCGCCCGGACAAGCCAGGCACTCTATATAATCGACATCCTCCATCTTGTTCATTTCCACCTGTTCGAGAACATCCACCACATCCTTGGCATTGTGCACTATGAGTGAGTTCACTATGCCGGTCGCGCGGATCTCGCCGCCCGCATACCCCCAGCCTACTCCGTAAGAACTGGCTTTGGCCGTTTCAATTTCTTCCGGCGATATATTTCCGAGCAATTTTTTCAAATCGCCATACACTTCGGTTATGCCAATCGCCCCGTTCAAATCCGTCGACACTACATCGACCGGCTGGCGCACATTGGTCACCTTAGCCGGGCAGGGTGTGATGAACCATATACCTATCTCCTCTGGGTCAAGTCCCGTCTTGGCCGCAAATTGCTTGCGCGCCTCAGTTGCAGCCACTTCGATAGGCGGCAAAATAGGAATTATATTGTCTATAAGTGAAGGAAACTGTACCTGCACCAGCCGTATGACCGCCGGGCAGGCTGATGAGATCATTGGTTTTGGAAGGTTGGGAGTATTTTTTATATAATTTTCTATTTCCATTGTAACATATTCAGCCGCCAGCGCGACTTCATACACCCCATTGAAACCAAGCTTCAAGAGAGCGGCAAAAATCTTCTCCAGCGGCAAATCCGGCGGGAATTGGGCATATAAGGCAGGAGCAGGCAAGGCCACATTAAATTTAAATTTTTTGATATCCGCCAAATTGTCTGTCTGGGCGCTTTTAGCATGGTTGGGGCAACGCCTGATACACTCGCCGCAATCTATGCAGCGCGACTCCAGGATGACTGCCTTTCCGTCCCGTATCCTTATAGCCTGCGTCGGACAGAATTTTATACAGGTGACACAGCCCTTGCAGCTATCTTTATTTAATTTTACCGAATGAAAATAGTTATTTTGCAAGCTCAATCACCACACATTTTCAACTGGCGCATCACCCGTGGTTAAAACGCATTACTATCTTTGTTCCTATACCCATCTGGGACTGTATGGAAAAATCATCCGAACAATGTTTCATATTGGGAAGCCCCATACCGGCGCCGAAACCCAGATCGCGCACATAATCAGGAGCAGTGGAATACCCGGCCTGCTCGGCGAGGCCAATATCAGGTATACCCGGACCATTGTCCGCTATCGTAATGATAGTGTAAGCCGGAAATATTTCAGCAGTCGCAGTCCCGCCGTGTGAATGGATTATCACATTCATCTCCGCTTCATAGGTACCGATAGCTATACGCCGGATAGTGGCGGCGGCCACGCCTATCTGCTGCAATGTTTTTTTAATTTTGCTCGAGGCCTCGCCGGCGCGGTCAAAATCGCCGGCAATAAGCTCGTAGCTGATATTCATGTGTAGTTCAGGCATTCAGTACGGCTCCTTCTTTACGAGAACAACCAGGCAGGTTTTCTTTATATAATAGTCCGCAAGCTTCATACATGGTGCAATCTGTCGCCAGTATCGGAATGTTTTGTTCCACCGCAGCCTCAACTACTTCCGGCCTCGGCATTTTGCCCCGCACAAATACCACTCCGCTCAAATCGCTGATCTCTACCGTACGTATGACCTGCAAGTTTGTCATCCCCGTTAAAAGCAGAGTCTTTTCTTTGGTAAAAGCCAGCACGTCGCTCATCAAATCTGCCCCGCAGGCATTATATACAACGATCTGGTCAAGCAACTCTTCACCACAGATGGTCTTCGCCCCAAGTATCTTTTTTACTTCGCTAAGTTTCAGCAATTCCATACCCTCCAAACGATAGCCTATTTTGTACCCTTTACCGACGCCCCAAACGATTTTATTAAAGCGTTCTCCATTGACTGCAAATTTCGGTAAGAAGTATACAAAATCCTGCTGGCGAATATCGGTAATCAATAAAAAAACCAGTATTTAAGCTATCTATCTAATTCCGATATGATAGCTTTAAATACTTTCAAGCCAACAATTTAGTTGGATTTTTAATAAATTATAGCATGTAAATTACATTTGTCTATACAAAAAGGTGGGTTGTGTGTATTTTTAAGATATTATTTTGTATACATAATTTAATGATTTATTTTTCAATGCATTAAGTCGTATAAATAAATTTTTCAATAAATTATACAAACAAATATCAGCAGCCCCAAAATACAAACGGGAAGCGACAGCGAAAGTTTCTCTTTCGGCAACCGCCTCCCACACAAGTCAAACAGAATTACTATTGTCCTGCCTGTTCTGTTGCCATACAGAAAAAGTCAGAGCGTTGAGCAACCAAAACATGGACGCCAGTTCCATATTAAACAGGGTATAGTCTGTGCATCCGCCTACTATTATGCCAAACAACACCGCGCAAAAACCTATAGCACATGCCTTTTCCAGAGGTGTAGAGGCGTTTTTTAATGTGGCAAAAGCCATGTAAAGGTGCAATGCCAGGAGCGCCAGAAAAACCGCCAAACCCGGCAAACCCAGTTCCGCCGCTATGTTGAGGTACATATTGTGCGCGTGGTATATGATATTATCCGGATTATTGATGAAATAATCATACTTGTGATAAACAAATTGATAGGCGTTCCAGCCTACTCCGGTAAGAGGGAAATCTTCGATCATAGCATATGTACTGTCCCAGATGGCACGCCGCAAGGTAGCCGAAGTGTCCCCGCCCTGAAAAACCGATATGAAGCGGGTAAAAATCAGGTCTTTCATCCAAAAACAGGCTATGCCAAAAAAAACGGCAAACAATAGCAATAGCTTGCGGCTGAACATAACCCCGGCCGCCAGCACTACTACCAAGAGGCTGACCCAGGCGCCACGGGAAAAGGTAAGTATCAGGCATATTGTACTAACCAGTGCCAGCACTGCCAGCGGCCCCCTCACCCTGAGACGGTCATGGCCCAGTATGCCCCCCAGGCACAGCGCAATAGCAGTGACCAAAAACGAAGCCAGTATGTTAGGGTTCCCCAGAGTAGAGAACGCCCTTGTCTTAAGCGCCGGGAAATACGCGGAATCCACCCACTCGGCAGTTATCATGGTACCGCCGCAAAAATACTGATAGACCCCATAGCCGGATACAAAGAAGGCCGACAGCAGAACCGCCCCCAGCATCCCGTAAACCTGGCGGGAAGTTTTTATGTAAGATATAGTCAGCCAATAAATAAATAAGTATTGGGGTATCAGTGTTTTGAAATTGTAATAACTCTCATAATATTTGGGCGAAACTTCGAGCGACAGCCAGGCCAGCCCGGCAAACAACAGCAAAAGCCTGAAAGAAAGCGGCGTCGCCAGCTTAAAGCGGCCCGACAAGACATTGTCCGACACAGCCAAAAGTATAGCCGCTTCCAACAAATGTGTCGCGGTTTTGGGAAAAATAGGCAAACAAAAAGCTAGCCCCGCCAAAACCACGAATATCATGGTTTCCAAAACACGGGAGTTTGCTATGTCGATAAGCCTTGGAGTTTTTACCAGCATAAAAATCTACTCACCTAAAATTTATATTCATCATACGACAATATTATAGCAACTAATTTTCTTTTGTCCACAAACTTTTTACCCGGCCCGCCAAATACAGCGAACCGGCGATAACCACCAGACCGTCTTCTCCGGCCAGCGAACGAGCTTCACCTATCGCTTCTCCTATGTCGAAAAATATTTTTATCGGCTGGCTGGTAAAAGAAGCTATCACTTCAGGTTCCGCCGCCCGCTCACTGTCGTCAGCCGGCACCGCAAAAAGTGTATCCCCGGGCTGCACCAGCTCAGACACTACTCCTGCAATATCCTTATCGCGCATCATTCCCATGACAAACACAGTCGGCTGCCCGAGCCGGTATTTATTGAGCGCGTTTCTGAGGGCGGTCGCGCCGCCAACATTATGTGCGCCATCCAGCACTGTGTCCGGCTTTTCTGCGATTTGTTCCAGTCGTCCCGGCCACTTTACCGCAGCCAATCCCTTTTGTATGGCCGCATCGTCGAGAGATGAGAATTTATCCGCCAAAAGACGGGCCGCCATGACCACCAAAGCCGCGTTGGCCACCTGGTGATCGCCGCCCAAAGCCAGTTCAAAGTTGCCCGAGTAATCGCCCTGCCGGAATAAAAATCTTTGTTTAGAGAGGTCGCCACCTAGCGGCAAAGCGGTAAAATCCCGGCGCAAAGCATATAGTTCGGCTTTCAGCGGGACCGCTTTGTCAATGATCGTGGAAAGAGCGACGCTTTCCGCCGCCGTTACCGCCGGTGCCCCCGGTTTGATGATCCCGGCCTTGTGAACCGCGATGTCTTCCAAAGTATAACCGCAGCGGTCCATGTGGTCAAAACTAACGTTGGTTATGATCGAACAGAGCGGCGTTATGACGTTGGTGGAGTCCAAAAGCCCGCCCATACCAACCTCTATGGTGGCTATATCGACCTTTTCTTCGGCGAAGATCAAAAAAGCAGCCGTGGTCAACACTTCAAACTGTGTCGGCGGGTCATCCGCCATCTCGGCCCTCTCCACCGCTTCTTGCACTTTGGTCAAAGCAGCGGCCAGCCTCTCGTCGGACACATCGTCTTCATCCAATAAAATGCGTTCATTCCATTTGACCAGATGCGGCGAAGTAAACGCGCCGGTCTTATAACCGGCCGCCCCCAGTATCGCGGCCAGCATGCGGGTGACCGAACCTTCACCGGTAGTCCCGGTTATATGCACACAGGCTAGTTGTTTATGCGGATTGCCCAGTTGATCGAGCAGTTTTTCCATGCGCCCTAGCCCCGGCTTGATGCCAAACGATGCCAGCGATGAAAGATACTCCAATGCCTCTTTATAGTCCACGGTCAGCCTCCACGCTTTATAACATCCTAAATACTCTTCAGATATTCCAGCCGTTCATTGATCGCAGAGAGTTTTTCCCGGTACTCCCGGCACTTTTCCTCTTCTTTGTCCACCACATCGGGCGGGGCTTTAGCCAAAAAGCCCTGGTTGGAAAGCTTTCCTTCTATGCGGGCTATTTCTTTTTCAAGACCAGCCTGTTCCTTGCCCAGACGCTGGTTTTCCTTATCCACGTCGATCAGACCGCGTAGCGGGAGATATACCTCACACCCGGCGGTGACAGCTGTCATGGCATTTTCCGGTTTTTCCGGCGTTAGCGGCCACACGTCGAGCGGCTCGGCTGCAGCCAGCCCTTTTACATAGCCGACGTTATCTTCTATGATCTGTTTGAGTCTTTCATCAGCCACCTGCAGGATAACGCTGCTCTTTTTCCCAGGTGGTACGTTCATCTCAGCCCGCATATTGCGTACCGCTTTTATCACTTCCATGATCGCCTGCATATCTTCTTCAGCGCCCTTATCCAGCAGCCCTTTATCAGCGCACGGCCAGTCGGCTGCCATTATACTGCCCGAGCGACCAGGCAGGCACTGCCATATTTCTTCAGTTATGAAGGGCATCACCGGATGCAGGAGGCGCATTGAGCCGTCGAGCACCGTCAAAAGCACGGTTTGCGCGGCCACACGTTCGGCAACTTTTTCTTTATTATACAGTCGTGGTTTGGCCAGTTCGATATACCAGTCGCAGAATTCGTTCCAGATAAATTCATACATTAACCGGGCTGCCTCGCCCAATTCAAAGCGTTCCATCAAACCTGTCACCTCACCGACCGTCGAGTTAAGTCGGGAAAGTATCCAGCGGTCGGCCAGGGTATACGAAGCACGGATAGCCCCATCGCCGTAATCCTCAAGATTCATCAAGGCAAAACGGGCTGCGTTCCATATTTTATTGGCAAAGTTGCGGCTAGACTCCACTCTCTCCCAGTAAAAACGCATATCGTTGCCTGGCGTATTGCCGGTTATCAGGGTAAAGCGCAGTGTGTCCGCGCCGTATTTTTCCACCACTTCAAGGGGGTCTATACCGTTACCGAGTGATTTGCTCATTTTCCGTCCCTGTCCGTCGCGCACCAGCCCGTGGATAAATACATGGCGGAAGGGTATCTCTTTTTGAAATTCCATACCCATAACGATCATGCGTGCTACCCAGAAAAAGATGATGTCATAGCCAGTGACCAAAACGCTGGTCGGATAAAAATATTTCAGTTCTTCAGTCTCTTTCGGCCAGCCCATAGTTGAAAAAGGCCACAAAGCCGAACTGAACCAAGTATCGAGGACGTCTTCGTCCTGCACTGGAATAGCGCCGCAATCCGGGCAAACATCTACATCAATACGTGAGGCAATGATTTTGCCGCAGCTTTTACAATACCAAACCGGTATACGGTGCCCCCACCATATCTGGCGGGAAATGCACCAGTCGCGGATGTTGTCCATCCAGTGTGTATATATTTTGGTAAAGCGTTCGGGCACGAACTGTATTCGCCCGTCTTCCACGCAGGCCAGGGCGGCTTCAGCCAGGGGCTGCATCTTTACGAACCACTGCAAGGAGACCATCGGTTCCACCACCGTATGACAGCGCTGACAATGCCCTACCGAGTGCTGGTGTTCTTCCACTTTTACCAAATATCCCTCTTTTTCCAGGCGCTCCACCAGTGACTTGCGGCACTGGTAACGGTCCATACCGGCAAATTCGCCAGCCAGTTCAGTCATTAAGCCTTTAGGGTCTATAACCACTATTTGTTCTAGATTATGGCGCTGTCCCATATCAAAATCATTGGGATCATGCGCCGGGGTCACCTTCACCGCGCCTGTCCCAAAGGCAGGATCTACATATTCGTCCGCCACCAGGGGAATGACGCGCCCCACTACCGGCAATATAAGATTCTTTCCGAGCAGTTCCCTGTAGCGTTCATCAGCGGGATGGACTGCTACTCCGGTATCGCCAAGGATGGTTTCCGGCCTGGTGGTGGCGACAGTAATAAACCGGCCGGGATCATCGGCCAAAGGGTAGCGTACATGCCACAAGTGCCCTGAGCTGTCTTCGTGTTCCACCTCTATATCACTGAGCGCCGTATGACAGCTCACGCACCAGTTGGTAATGCGCCTGCTGCGGTAAATAAGGCCCTTTTCATACAGGCTTACAAATACCTCGCGTACCGCCTCGGAACAGCCATCATCCATGGTAAATCGCTCGCGTTCCCAGTCGCAGGATGCGCCCAGCCTTCTTAGCTGATTGGTTATCTGGCTGCCATATTTTTCCTTCCACTGCCAGACCCGTTCGATGAACTTAGCCCGTCCCAGATCATAGCGGCTGAGATTTTCTTCTTTTTTCAGAGTTTCTTCCACTTTGATCTGAGTAGCTATGCCGGCATGGTCGCTCCCTGGCATCCACAGAGCGCTGTAGCCCTGCATGCGCCGCCAGCGGATGAGTATGTCCTGCAGCGTATTGTCTATGGCATGCCCCATGTGCAGCTGCCCCGTCACATTAGGAGGGGGGATGACTATGCTGAAAGGCTGCTTGCTTTTATCCGGCACAGCATGAAAAAGACCCTGTTGTTCCCAGTAACCATACCATTTTTCTTCCACTTCGCGCGGATCATAAACTGTCGGGATGTTCTTTTCCATGATTATTCCTCCAAAAAATAAAAATCGCCCTGTCCTTACAAGGACGGGGCTTCCCGCGTTACCACCTTGCTTCCTGTCGCCAGGCAGCTCAAAGGCTTAACGCGCCCACACGGACCGGCCTACTTTATTCCGCCGGCCTGCTCAAAGACGACCTTCACCAGCCCTATGCCAGGCGCCTCCCAGCCGACGGGCGCCCTCTCTTGAGGCTAAACCGGCTACTCCTTCTTTTCATCGCAACAATATTTGAATTTATAGCAATCATAACAAGCAAAAAACGTTCTGTCAATATTATCCGGCAATGCTTTCCTTGCGGCTAAAATACCACTGCAATACCAGCGGCATGACCGAACACAAAAACAGCAGCCTGAACAATTGGTACGCCAATATAACCGCTACATTTTCCCCCAGCACCATGCCGGTTATGCACATTTCGGCTACCCCGCCGGGAGCTGTAGCAAGAAAAGCCGTAGTCGGGCTGAAACCATAAAAAAAGCTCAGCGCATAGCCCATCAGAAGACTGCCGGCGATCAGCGCCACCACTCCGGCTATGCCTGTCGGCAGGAGCCTGCGGTTTTTACTCAGTTGGAAGGGATCTATGCACGTCCCCAAGTAAACGCCGGTCACCACCTGCGCCAGGGAAGTCAGCCAATAAGGAGCTTCCGGCAGCGGCGTGCCCGTGTAAATGGCAAAAATACCTGTCGATATCACGGGCCCGACCAGAAATTTGGCCGGCAAACGTATGAACGTGCCGATCACGGGACCACTGATAGCTACCAGGATAAGTTGCCAGAGCGGTATCCCCGCATCCTCTAAAGTAACGAGATGCAGGGCGCCCTGGGCCACGTCCGGGGTCACACCCGCGCTTTGAAACACCAAAAAAGGTATGGCAAAAACTGTGGATATAAGCCGGAGCGATTGCAGCATCACCACAACATTTATGTCGGCGTGCGGTATACTCTCGCTGATCAGAATCATTGGCGTCAAACCGCCGGGCATACTGCCCAATACACTGCTCTGCATGCTGACATCGGCCGAGCGGGAAGTCCACCAGGCCAGGAGAACACATAAGGCTATCGACATAAAGGTAGTGACAATTATGCCGGCCGACTGGTTCAGCATTTCCCGGCAGGCCTCCACCGTGACATGCGTACCTACGCCATAGCCCAGAGGTATCAGGACTAAATTCCGAAAGCGTATGGAACACATAACCTTGTCCGGATAATGCAATTTTAATAATAATGTTGTCACCATCGGTCCCAGCAGCCACGGTAACGGAAAATGCAGCAACCGAAAAACAACTACTCCCAGACCCGCAGCAAGCACCATGGCTACTCTTATGATGTGTACGTTTACCATGACAAACCACCCCAAAACATCGCCGCCTGTTACGGCGACCACGCGGCTTTAGTCGACCACCTCTGCCGCGTATTCTTTTTATTTTATACCGGCCATTATTTGGTCGATCAACTTTTGCCGTCCGGTATTTTTCACTGCCGAATAAACTGTAGCATCGCCGACGGCAATGCCCAGATCACGGCTTATCGCCGCCCTCTGCTTGGCGGCGATAGTGGACGATACTTTGTCCGCCTTGGTCAAAACTATGCTCAGGGGCGCTCCAAGCGCCTTCAGCCATTGATAAGCCTCCCGGTCGTTCGCCATCAGGTCGTGCCGGATGTCGATCAGCAAAAAAAGCTGTCTTAAGCGTTCCGACCTTGTTATATATAACCGGATAAATTCCGCCCAGCGCTTTTTATCCTCTTTAGATGCCTTGGCAAAACCATAGCCGGGCAGATCCACCAGAAAAAACTGATCACGCAGCACTTCATCATCCCGCGTAGCCTTAGCCTCTACTTCAAAGAAATTTATAGTCTGCGTTTTGCCCGGAGAACGGCTCACTTTAGCCAGACCCCTCATGCGGCAAAGAGAATTGATGAGCGAAGACTTTCCCACATTGGAGCGTCCTATGAAGGCTATTTCCGGCAGATCGCCTTCCGGATACTGATCAGGTTTTACCGCGGACGTCACATAGCGCGCTTTGATAAAATCCCACTCAGGCATCGGGCTGCTCCAGGGCTACCGCCAGCACTTCATCCATATGGCTGACTGGCATAAAGGTCAGGCTCTTTTTTACATTGCCCGGCAGATCGTCAAGATCTCGTTCGTTAGCTTCCGGCAATACCACCCTTTTCACACCGTATCGGTGTGCAGCCAGCACTTTTTCTTTTATGCCGCCGACCGGCAATACCCGTCCGCGCAGGGTTATTTCACCAGTCATCGCCAAATCCGCCGCCACTTTCCTGCCGGTCAGGGCGGAGATCATGGAAGTCGCCATGGTTATGCCGGCCGAAGGGCCGTCTTTTGGTATGGCGCCTTCCGGCAGGTGTATGTGTATGTCGAGGTCTTTGTAGAAATCTTCCGCCAGGTGCAATTCCTGGGCCCGGCGTTTTATATAGGTATAACCAGCCTGTGCCGATTCTTTCATTACATTGCCCAGTTGACCGGTGAGGAAAAGTTCCCCTTTTCCCTTGGTTACTGAAGCTTCTACCTCCAGCACATCTCCGCCCACACTGGTCCAGGCAAGACCTGTAGCGATACCAGCCTCAGCAGCGGTACGCTTATCAGTGTTGTGGTACTTGGCTACACCGAGGAAGTCACTTATGTTGGCAACGGTCACCGTTACTTTACCGCGCCGCTTTTTGCCCAGCACTTTTCTGGCCGCCTTGCGGCACACCGCGGCAATGCTGCGCTCCAGTTCGCGCACCCCGGCTTCGCGTGTGTAGTCCCTGATGATAGACGGTATGGCTTTTTCCGTGATATTGATAAGCCCTTCCAGGCCATGCAATTTCACCTGTTTGGGCAAAAGATACCGAAGAGCTATCTCTTTTTTCTCATCTTCGGTATAGCCTGGTATGGAAATTACTTCCATACGGTCAAGCAGCGGCTTTGGTATGGTATGGGTGGTATTCGCAGTCACTATCCAGAATACTTTTGATAAATCAAAAGGGATTTCCACATAATGATCACTAAAAGTATTGTTCTGCTCAGGATCCAGCACTTCCAGCAGTGCAGATGATGGGTCTCCGCGAAAATCGCTGCTCATCTTGTCCACTTCATCGAGCAGAAATACCGGATTTTTAGTGCCGCAGTTGCGCATCCCGTGAATGACGCGTCCGGGAAGGGCGCCCACATATGTGCGCCGGTGACCGCGTATCTCGGCTTCGTCCCGTACCCCGCCCAAAGAGGCGCGGGTAAACTTACGTCCCATAGCGCGGGCTACCGATTTGGCAATAGAGGTCTTGCCGACACCGGGCGGCCCGACCAGGCAAAGGATGGGCCCTTTCATTTCCTCGGTCAGGCAGCGCACGGCTAAGTGCTCGATGATTCGCTCTTTGACCTTTTCGAGGCCATAATGATCTTCATCTAACATGCGTTCTGCCGCTTCTATGTCGAGGTTATCTTCTGATGCTGCCACCCAGGGCAACTCCAAAAGTATATCTATGTATGTTCGAATGACGGCGCTTTCCGCCGTCATCCCAGGCATTTTATCCAGTCGTTCTATTTCTTTGCCAAGTTTTTCCTTTACTTCATCGGGCAGGTTCTGCTGCGTCATACGGCGTCGGAACTCTTCAATTTCTCCCGTTTTGCCGTCTTTGTCTCCCAATTCCTTATTTATCGCTTTCATCTGTTCGCGCAGATAATACTCTTTCTGGTTTTTTTCCACCTGTTTGCGAACTCTTTGCGAAAGCGTCTTTTCTATTTCGAGTATTTCCAATTCCCGGCTGAGAAAATCACACAGCAAATTTAGTCGGTCAATAGAATCCACCGCGCCCAGCAAAAATTGTTTGTCCTCGAGTTTGAGCGACAGGTGCCCGGCTATCATATCCGCCAACCGGCCGCTATCCTCCACACCCATCACAGACAAAAGTGTATCGGGTGGTATCTTTTTGCCGAGTTTTACCCATTGCTCGAACTGTTCTACTGCCATACGCTTCAACGCTTCGGCTTCGGCGCTCTTTGCTCCCTCTTCCGGGAACTGCTGCACCTTAACCGTGATGTAAGCATCTGCATTCATAAATTCCAGTATTTTGGCCCGGCACATGCCTTCCACCAATACCCTGAATGTACCGCCCGGCAATTTGAGCAGCTGCTTTATCTGTACGACCGTACCCACTTCATAAATATCTTCCGGGGACGGTTCATCTGTCTGAGCTTCCTTCTGGGTAGCCAGCATTATATGTCTTTCCTGCACCATTGCCGCCTCGAGCGCCTTGATGGACTTGTCCCGCCCGACATCCAGATGGATGACCATGGCCGGGAAGACCAACAAGCCGCGCAAAGGCAACAGCGGATATACTTTGATATTTTCGCTATCCATGATCCTTCCCCCTTTCGACAAACTGAAAAAGCAAAACAAGGCAGTTCAAGGGGAAAGAGTGCTTGACCCTTTCCCCTTGCCTGCATGCTAAGCCGTCGCTTCTTTTTTCTTCTTCTTACTGCCTTCGCAGACCAATACCGGTTCGGCGCGATTGGCAACAACCTCTTCGGTTACTACACACTTGTTGACGTCGTCGCGCGACGGCACTTCGTACATGACGTTGCGCATGATAGTTTCTATAATGGCCCGGAGACCGCGCGCACCAGTATTGCGACGCAGTGCTTCTTTCGCGATAGCGGCAAGAGCCTCTTCGCTGAACTCTAGCTCCACATTGTCCATCTGCAAAAACTTCTGGTACTGCTTAACCAGCGCGTTCTTCGGTTCTTTCAGTATACTTATAAGCGCGCTTTCATCAAGCATGTCGAGCGTCACCACTACCGGCAGGCGTCCGACGAATTCCGGTATCAAGCCGTATTTCAACAAGTCTTCCGGCAGGACATGCTTTAGCATGTCGTCCTTGTTCTCGTCTTTCTTGCTTTTGATATCCGCGCCAAAACCCATGGTTTTTTTGCCGACGCGGTTGCTGATGATGGTTTCTATGCCGGCAAAAGCGCCGCCGCAGATGAAGAGGATATTAGTAGTATCCACCTGCAAAAACTCCTGGTGCGGATGCTTTCTGCCGCCCTGGGGCGGCACACTGGCCACGGTGCCCTCGAGTATCTTCAAAAGCGCCTGCTGCACGCCTTCCCCCGAAACATCACGGGTTATCGAAGGATTTTCCGACTTTCTGGCGATCTTATCTATCTCGTCTATGTAGATTATACCGCGTTCGGCTTTCTCTACATCGAATTCAGCCGCCTGAATGAGTTTAAGGAGAATGTTCTCCACATCTTCGCCCACATAGCCGGCCTCTGTCAAAGAAGTGGCATCCGCTATGGCGAACGGCACATCGAGTATCCTGGCCAGGGTCTGCGCGAGAAGCGTCTTGCCGCAGCCGGTCGGACCAAGCATGACGATGTTGGATTTTTGCAGCTCCACGTCTTCTGCTTTATCACGCTTATTTACGACTTTGCCGGTTTCCGTCATACTGTTTATGCGTTTATAGTGGTTGTACACGGCTACCGAAAGGGATTTTTTCGCTTCCTCCTGGCCTACTACATCTTCGTCCAGAATAGCTTTTATCTCCTTGGGTTTGGGCACGGATTTCCCGGTCAGGGAACGCGCCGCTTCCTGTAGTTCCTCGGCAATTATCTCGTTACACAGTTCGATGCATTCGTCACAGATATATACTCCCGGACCGGCCACCAATTTGCGCACCTGGTCCTGCAATTTGCCGCAAAAAGAACATTTGAGTTGTCCTTTGTCGTCACCATTAAATTTGATCATTTCACTCACCTCGTTGCGACACTATGCCTTGGCGGGTTTTTCGCCGCGCACGATCACTTTGTCGATCAATCCGTACTCTTTAGCCGCTTCGCTGGACATGAAGTAGTCACGCTCGGTATCGTGCTGTATTTTCTCCAGTGGCTGGCCGGTGTGCCGGACCAATATTTCATTTCCCACGTCACGCAGCCTTAGTATTTCGCGAGCGTGTATCTCTATGTCGGTAGCCTGCCCCTGAGCCCCGCCCAGTGGCTGGTGTATCATGATGCGCGAATACGGGAGGGAATAACGCTTGCCCTTCGCGCCCGCCGTCAAAAGCAGCGCTCCCATACTGGCCGCCATGCCGATACAGATAGTCGAAACATCCGGCTTTATGTACTGCATGGTATCGTAGATGGCCAGACCGGCTGTAACGCTACCGCCCGGGCTGTTTATGTAAAGATGTATGTCCTTGTCCGGGTCCTCCGACTCGAGAAAAAGGAGCTGTGCTATGACCAGGTTGGCCATGGTATCGTGTATCGGCCCGCCGATAAAGACTATGCGGTCTTTCAGCAGCCTGGAATATATGTCATACGCGCGCTCTCCGCGGTTAGACTGTTCTACTACTATAGGTACAAAACTCAAATTTCACGCCCCCTTTCGGGTCTTCAACATTATTTTACTGCTCTTTGGCCGCCGTATCAAGGATCATCCGGGCGGCCTTGCGCCTGAGGATAGCACGGTTCACCGCAGTTATATTGCCCGATGTGATAAGCGCTTTTTGCACTTCCGCCACCGGCCGTTTGTACTGGGCGGCCATCATTTCCAGTTCTTTCTCCAGCTCCGCTGGCTCTACCTTAAGGTCTTCCGCTTTGACAATGGCATCCATCGCCAGTTCCGCTTTCACGTCTTCTTTCGCGTTGTCACGGTGAGAATCACGCATTTCAAGAATAGTCTTTCCTGTATATTGGAGATAGTCCTCAAAATTCAGTCCGCGGCTTTTCAAATTGGCCGCCGTATCTTCGATGATCTCGGAAATACGGTTTTCCACCATAACACTGGGGACCTCCACTTTGGCATTATCCACCGCCGCTTTTATGACTCCATTCTCATATTCGGTCTGCGCCGAACGCTCAGCCGCTTCTTCCATGCGTTTTTTACAGTCGTCTTTCCATTCTTCGACTGTGGCAAACTTGCTGTTTTCCTTGACAAATTCATCTGTCAATTCCGGCAACTGTTTGCGTTTCACATCGTGTACGGTCACTTTGAACTCAGCCGCTTTGCCGGCCAGTTCCTTAGCAAAATAATCTTCCGGGAAACTCACATTTACCGTGCGTTCTTCACCTGCCGCGGCGCCCAGAAGCTGCTCTTCAAAACCGGGAATAAAATTGCCCGAGCCTATCTCCAATGGATAGCCCTTGCCTTCTCCGCCGCTGAACGGCTGGCCGTCGATAAACCCGGCAAAATCTATGATGGCAAAATCTCCTTGGCCCAGTTTGGCCCCTTCGGCTACCACCATTTCCGCTTTACGTTCACGCAGCCTGTCGATACTCTCGGTGATATCCTCTTCAGTCACCGGGCGGACAGTCTTTTCGACTTTGATATCTTTGTACTGCCCCAGTTCCACCTCCGGTTTTACTGTTACAGTCACTTTGTACTGCATGTCCTTGTCTTCCTCAAGAAGGCCAATATCCACGGACGGCTGACTGACCGGCTCGAGATTTTCGCGTTCCAAGGCCTCTGCATAATATTTACCTGCCAAAAGTTCAAAAGCCTCTTCCTTGATCGCGGGCAAGCCGATACGCTGCTCGATGATCTTGCGGGGAGCCTTGCCCTTCCTGAATCCAGGGATAGCCACTTTGGCGGCGATATTCTTCCAAGCGCGGTCGAATGCTTTGGCAACATCCTCCTGCGGTACGGTAATATCTAAAGCTACTTTATTGTCTTCCAGCCTCTCAGTTGTTACATTCATATAAGAAAACTGCCTCCTTAAAAATAGCAATTGTTAATTTGTCTTCACTAGATTGCTCATAATATAATAACACAAACAGTTGTCAAAGACAAGCAAGCGGCTTTTTGATTACTTTCCCCTTAATTTATCGTAAAAAAACAGCAAAAAATAAAGCCCCGGCGGCAAACCGAAGCAAGTACTCTGGAGCGGAAAACGAGATTCGAACTCGCGACCCTCGCCTTGGCAAGGCGATGCTCTACCACTGAGCTACTTCCGCATTATAAAGTTTGGCAACGAAATTATTGTACTTTGACTAAGGTTTTTTGTCAATATATTTTTTAAGTAATAAGTTTTTGCAGTACCCGCCGCACCATGCTTTCCGGCACTGCAAAAGAAATCAACGGAACTCCGGCGCCTTGCAGCAGCACCCAGCGCAGTTGCCCATCGGAAGCCTTTTTATCGCTGGACAAAAAACGGTGTATCTCTTCTACAGACATACCATCCGCCCTGACCGGCAGTGAAAATATCCGCAAGAGGGCGCACACCTTGTCTGCCAAACCAAGCGGGGACAACCCCATCTCTTCCGACAAAAGCAACGCCCCATAAAGTCCTATCGCCACCGCTTCGCCGTGCGTATAGCGGCTGAACCCGCCGGCAGCCTCAGCCGCATGGCCATAGGTGTGCCCGAGATTAAGCCACATGCGTTTGCCAGCCTCCTTCTCGTCTTCGGCCACTATGTCAGCCTTGTACCGGCAGCAGCGCGCCACCATTTCTTCCAGCACACCGGTTTCTTTATCCAGCAAAGCTTCTTTATTGGCTGCCAAAAACTCCAGCCAGTCTTCCCCGGCCAAACAGGCATATTTGACCACCTCGGCCAGCCCGGAAGCATAGTCCCTGTCAGACAGCGTTTTTAAAGTGTCTGTATTGATAAATACCGCGTCCGGTTGGTAAAAAGCGCCGATCATGTTTTTGCCGGAGTGGTGGTTGACCGCCACCTTGCCGCCCACGCTCGAATCAGTCTGCGCCAGTAAGGTCGTAGGTATCTGGATAAACGGCACTCCACGCATATAGGTCGCCGCGATAAAACCGGCCAGATCGCCGACCACTCCGCCGCCCAGCGCAATAACAGGCGACTTTCTGTCGAGGCCGTGCCGGATGGCTTCCGTATACAGCCTATCCGCCCAAACCAGGCTTTTCACCTCTTCCCCAGCCGGAACCGCCACCCTGGCGATGGAAAATCTCGCTGGAGCCAAAGCCGTCATAAAATCATCCGCGTAAAGTTTATCCACGTTTTCATCTGTTATCAGGAGCGCTTTGCGTGAATATCCTCTTTGCAGCAAAAAAGACGCGCATTCTTCAAATGCCCCGGAGTTTATATTTATTTGGTAACTTCTGTCTCCCAGTTCTACTTTTACCACTTGCAAGGTCCGTGTCCCTCCTGTGCCAGTCTCGTACGATAGTGCCCCACCGAAGCCATCAAGTCGTTCAGCGTGTCTGATGAAAACTTTTCGAGAACCTCAGCCGCCAGCGCCCATTTCACCATGGACTCAGCCACTACCGCTGCCGCCGGAACTGCGCAAGTATCGGAACGTTCGGCCGCGGCAGTCGCCGCCTTACCCGTCCGCAAGTCAATGGACGCCAGCGGTTTGACCAGGGTAGGTATAGGTTTCATAAATCCTTTAACCACAAGCGCCTCGCCGTTCGTCACTCCTGCTTCCAGCCCACCGGCCCGGTTGCTCCCGCGTCCAACGCCATCTTCCCCGTCCGGCAGTATTTCGTCATGCACCTGACTGCCAAAGCTTGCCGCCCCTTTTATCCCTTCGCCTATCTCTACCGCCTTAAAGGCAGGTATGGACATCAGCGCCTGGGCCAACTTGCCGTCGAGCCGCCGATCCCAGTGCACATAACTGCCGAGGCCCGGTATCACCCTTTCGGCTATTACCTCCACTACTCCGCCCACCGTGTCGCCGCCAGCCTTAGCCCGGTCTATCTCCGCGCGCATCGCCGCAGCCGTCGGCTCGTCAATGCATGATACATCAGAAACATATGCATAGCGCAATATCTCGTCCACGCCCGGACGGACGGTTTCCGGCAAAGCCGCTCCGCCTATAGCTCTAACATGCGCCGCGGTCCGCATGCCCACCGCCTCAAGAATGCAGCCAGCCAGCACGCCAGCCGCCACCCTGGCGGCAGTTTTACGTGCGCTGGCGCGCTCCAGAACCGGGCGGGCGTCTTTATGCCCGTATTTCCACACTCCCACCAGGTCGGCATGTCCGGGGCGCGGTTCATACACAGCCTTATTGTCCCTTGCTTTTCCGCAAACAGACATATCCTCCTGCCAGTTTTCCCAGTCGCGGTTTCTTATCACCAAAGATACAGGGCTGCCTAGTGTCACGCCGAAGCGGACACCTGACAGGATCTCCACCTGGTCGCGTTCTATCTGCATCCTGCCCCCGCGCCCGTAGCCTTTTTGACGCCTGCCCAGTGCCTCGTTAAAAACAGCCTCTGAAATCATAAGACCGGCCGGCAGCCCTTCCACTATTAAAGTAAGCGCCGGTCCGTGCGACTCACCGGCAGTAAGAAATCTCAGCATAATTCTGCCCCCTCCTCTATATCCGCGCCCAGCGCCTTGAGTTGCCTGGCAAAATCCGGGTATGATACAGCGACACAGGTATCATTACCAAAAGAAGTCCTACCCGCCGACGCCAAACCAGCCACGGCAAAAGACATAGCCAGGCGGTGATCGCCCGCGGTATCAAGTTCTCCGCATACTGGCCGCAAAGGAAGTTTTTGGCCGGTTATTTCCATCCCATCTTCCAATTCCTCCACCGCAACGCCAAACGCCCGCAAAGCCTTGACCATCAAACTTATCCGGTCAGACTCTTTTATGCGCAGTTCTCCTGCGTCCTTTATCACGGTCCGCCCTTCTGCAGTGGCCGCCAGAACCGCTATCACCGGTATTTCATCGATCAACCGGGGAATCATCGCTCCTTTTATCATACGAGTGGCTTTGAGCGGACGGTATTTAATCGTGATGTCACCCACCGGCTCCGCGCCCCGCCCGGTTTTTTCTATAGTGATATCTGCCCCCATGGCCTGCAGCACCTCTATAATGCCAGCACGTGTCGGGTTGAGCCCCACATTTCTCACCGTCACCCGGGAATTCGGACACACCGCGGCGGCGGCCAGCATAAAGGCGGCCGAAGAAATGTCACCCGGCACCTTTACCGTACAACCAGTCATTTTTTGCCTGACCGGCAGCGTTATACTGCCGTCATCATTATACGTCAGCTTTATACCAAAATCTTTCAGCATACGCTCAGTATGATCGCGCGACAGACTAGGCTCTTTGACCGTTACCGGGGAATTGCTATACAGCCCGGCTAGTAACAACGCAGACTTCACCTGGGCGCTGGCTACCGATAACTCGCACACCCCGCCAGTCAGCATTTCCGCCGGCCTGAATACTAACGGCGCCCTGCCCCCCGGCTGGGAAAAAATAAGCGCCCCGATCGAAGACAGAGGCTGTATCACTCGTTGCATAGGCCGTGTTTGTATGGACGCGTCCCCGTCGATGACGCTGATAAAATTCTGGGCGGCTAGTATGCCACTCATCAACCTGATCGTGGTACCGGAATTTCCTACATAAAGCGCTTTTTCCGGTTTTTTCAGCCCATACAGGCCCGCACCCTTTACCGTGACCCGGTCGCCGCTCCTTTTTATATCCACACCCAATTGCCGGAAACAGTCTATAGTAGACAGACAATCTTCACCAGCCAGAAATCCCGTTATCTTCGTTTCTCCCTGGGCCAGTGAGCCCAGCATGACCGCGCGGTGGGAAATGGATTTGTCGCCCGGCACGGTTAGCACACCCTGTAAAACAGTCCCGCCCGTTACTATCATAGCTTTTCCTCTTTCCTGCCGGCCGCCAACCCGAAGGCCACCCTGTTGTCCCTGGCCTGGCCAAAAAACCCTTCCAGCCATTCCTGATCGCCTGACTTCACATGACCGATCGCCTCTGACAACACCGCCTGCAATTTTTCAAACTGGCTGACAACCGCCTCGCCATTGGTCAGGCAAATATCTGTCCACATGCGTACATCCGCACCCGCCACGCGGGTCATATCACGAAAACAGCCCGCGGCCAGTTCCTTTACTTTGTCCGTGTCTTCGTCCCCGGCTGCGGCCAGCATCAGGGCGGCGGCCACCACATGCGGCATATGGCTGATCATGGCTACCGCCAGATCATGCTTGTCGGCCGACATAGTCATCGTTTTGGCCTCCAGCGCCGCCGCCAGGGCGCATACTTTGTCTGTCGCCGCCCCTGGCGTTCCCGGAGCCGGGATAATGACAAACGGACGGCCTTTGAATAGACCCTCTTCGGCAGCAGCCAAGCCGCTCTTTTCTGAACCGGCCATCGGATGGGCGGCCACATAGCTTACACCATCCGGCAACCGTCCGGTTATTTTATCGAGCAAAAATCCCTTTACACTGCCTACATCGGTTATGACACTGCCTTTGGGCATAACCGTACCTATGCGCAGAGCTATATCCGGCATGCTGCAAACAGGCACGCACAGCACAGCTATGTCGGCCACTTTGGCGGCCTCCACCTCATCGGTCCAGCCTTCTTCTATCCAGCCGGACTGTTTGGCCTCATCCAGCACTTCCTGCCTGCGAGCCGCCGCCAGCACCCGGTATTCGCCTTTACGCGCCGAAAGGTCTCTGGCGATAGACCCGCCGATCAACCCGAGGCCGATAATCAAGATATTGGTCCTGGTCATTGCGCCAAATCAAACTCCCTTCGAAACTTCGCTATCTTATCCACTTCGCACATCAGCCGACCGAAATCCGACGGGTTAAGCGACTGCGGCCCGTCAGAAAGTGCCCGCGACGGGTCGGGATGCACTTCCACCATCAAACCGTCCGCCCCGGCCGCTACCGCCGCCACCGACATGGGTTTCACCATATTGCGCACTCCGGTGCCGTGGCTGGGATCAACGATGATCGGCAGATTGCTCAAGGTCTTCACCGCAACGATCGCCGACAGGTCGAGCGTATTTCTGGTGTACGTTTCAAACGTTCTGATGCCCCGCTCACAAAGCACTATGTCTGTATTGCCGGCCGCCGCGATATATTCGGCTGCGTTCAGCCACTCGTCTATGGTAGCGGCCAGGCCGCGTTTTAACAATACCGGTTTGCCGGAACGGCCCACCGCGCGCAAAAGATGGAAGTTCTGCATATTGCGCGCCCCGATCTGCAACATATCTGCGTGTTCGCAAATCAGGTCTATATGCTGTACGTCCATCACTTCCGTCACTATTTTAAGGCCGGTCTCTTTGGCCGTTTGTGAAAGCATTTTAAGGCCTTCTTCCTCAAGGCCCTGAAAAGAATACGGCGAAGTACGCGGCTTGAAGGCGCCGCCGCGCAAAAACTGCGCGCCGTGTTTTTTCACCGCCTGCGCAGATTCCATTAGTTGCTCCAGGCTCTCGACCGCGCACGGCCCGGCCATCACCACTACCGAACCGTCGCCTATGGCAACGTCCCCTACCCATACCGCCTTGGTTCCGCCGGTGAACTCCCGGCTTACCCGTTTGTAGCTGGCCGTGACCGCCAACACTTTTTCCACTCCGGCAAACGCTTCAAACTCGATACCGGCCAATCTGGTCTTGTCGCCGACGATGCCGATGATCGTCTTGGCCTCTCCGCTTGATACATGAGTGTCGAGGCCCGCCCCGTGAATCGCAGAGATCACTTTGTCGATGAACGCTTTGGCCGCACCCGTTTGCATTACTACTACCATTCTACCATCCTACTTTCTTTTTTGTGTATTTTTTACGGAAAATAAAAAAAGCCCTGTCCATAAGGGACGGGATGTTCCCGCGGTACCACCCTTTTTGCAGTAGCCACTCTTCTCGGATACGGGGCGTTTGCCCGATATCCCAGCCGGTTAACGTCGGCGACCGTCCTGGCCTTGTCCCCCGAGGGAGTTCAGCAGGCTGCTCAAAAAGTGTATTCGACTCCGGCGCCCGCCTCCGCTTCGCACCACCCAGCGTCTCTCTTAAGGCTTGCATCCAAGCTACTTGTCTTTTATCATAGCATTTATTTTTTAAATTGCTTTTAGTTTACCAGAGAGGTTTACACCTGTCAAATATATTTGCAATTATTTTTCTCGAATATTACACAAACTGACCGCAGGCGCTAGCGCCTGCGGTCAGCATACGAAACAGTTATTTTATATTATAAAATACATCCTTGCCCCTGTATTGGGCCGCGCCGCCCAGTTCTTCCTCAATGCGCAGCAGTTGGTTGTATTTGGCGACACGGTCGCTTCTGGCCGGAGCGCCGGTCTTGATCTGCCCGGCATTGACCGCCACCGCTATATCGGCAATAGTCGAGTCTTCCGTTTCGCCGCTGCGATGCGAGATCACTGCGGTATAGCCCGCGCGTTTGGCCATTTCGATAGCATCGAGCGTCTCGGTCAGAGTACCGATCTGATTGACCTTGATGAGTATAGAGTTGGCCACGCCTTTTTTAATGCCATCCGCCAGACGTTTTACATTGGTAACAAAGAGGTCGTCTCCTACCAGTTGAACTTTCGCGCCTAGTTTTTTGGTCAAAGCCGCCCAGCCTGTCCAGTCATCTTCAGCCAGGCCGTCTTCGATGGAAATTATGGGGTACTTGTCCACTAGCGCGGCATAATAGTTTACCAACTGTGCCGGAGTAAATTCCTTGCCTTCCCCGTCGAAGCGGTATTTCTTGGCTTTAGCATCATACATTTCGCTGGCCGCCACGTCAAGAGCCAGCACTATGTCTTTGCCCGGTTTATAACCGGCTTTTTTGATCGCCTCGACAATCACCGCCAGCGCTTCTTCATTGGACTTGAGATTGGGCGCAAAGCCGCCCTCGTCGCCGATGGCAGTGCTGAGCTTTTTGGCGTGCAACACAGACTTGAGATTGTGATATATCTCCGCGTTCATCCTCAGCGCCTCGGCAAAGCATAATGCTCCGACCGGCATGATCATAAATTCCTGTATGTCTACATTGTTGTCTGCGTGCGCGCCGCCGTTCAATATATTCATCATAGGCACAGGCAGTTCCTTAGCGTTACAGCCGCCCAGATAGGCGTAAAGTGGCAGGTTGGCCGAGTGCGCCGCCGCCTTGGCTACCGCCAGCGATACGCCGAGGATAGCGTTGGCTCCGAGGTGTCCCTTGTTCGGCGTACCGTCGATCTCCAGCAGCAGTTGATCTATCTCCACCTGCTCGGTGGCGTCAAGACCAATAAGTTCGGACGCGATGATTTCGTTGACATTATATACGGCCTTTTGCACACCTTTGCCAAGGTAGCGTTTTTTATCGCCGTCTCTTAGTTCCACCGCCTCATGGGCGCCGGTGGAGGCTCCTGAAGGCACGGCGGCGCGGCCCACGCTGCCGTCTTCCAGCTCCACGTCCACCTCTATGGTCGGGTTGCCCCTCGAATCCATAATTTCCCTGGCGTAAACGTCAATGATAGTAGTCAAAAGCTTTTTCCCCCTTTAAAGTTTATCCCAACAGACTCCTGCCCGTCATAGCAGGAGGTTTTTCTATTTTCAATATATCCAGCATAGTCGGCGCCAGATCAGCCAGTATGCCACCCTCACGCAGCGCGGCTGTTTTCCGGCTGTCGTCCACCAGTATGCAAGGCACCTGGTTGCATGTGTGTGCCGTGTAAGACACGCCCGTATCTTCGTCCCACATCTGTTCCGCGTTGCCGTGATCGGCGGTTATGATGAGCGTCCCACCTTTCGCCACCACGCAGTCAGCCACCCGGCCGAGGCACTTGTCCACCGCTTCCACCGCGCCGACCGCCGCGGCCAGCATGCCGGAGTGTCCTACCATATCGGCATTGGCATAGTTCATTATCACCACGTCGTATATATCTTCTTGCAATAGTTCCAGCACCTTGTCCGTCACTTCAAAAGCGCTCATTTCCGGTTTGAGGTCATAAGTGGCCACCTTGGGCGACGGGATGAGCACCCGGTCTTCCTTTTCATTAGGCACTTCTTCACCGCCATTGAAAAAGAAGGTGACATGGGCGTATTTTTCCGTTTCGGCGATGCGCAGCTGTTTTAAGCCATGCGTTGCCAACACCTGCCCTAGCGTATCCGTTATTCGTTCAGACAGAAAGGCTACAGGCAAGCCAAATGTTTCATCGTATTCAGTCACACAGACATAATTATCTATTATTTTAGCTTTATCACGTTTAAAACCGGAAAAATCTTCCACCGCCAAAGCCCTGGTCAGCTCCCTAGCCCGATCCGGCCGGAAGTTGAAAAATACCACGCCGTCCTCGTGAGAGAGGCCCTTATCCGTACTGGTCGACACGCAAAACGGCTTGACAAATTCATCATTTATTCCGTCTACGTAAGATTTCTCGATCCCTGCGACCGCGCTATCCGCTGATTCCTGGTCGCGGTACACGATATTGCGGTATGCCTTCTCGACCCGTTCCCAACGGTTATCCCGGTCCATAGCATAATAACGCCCACTGATCGTTGAAATTTCGCCCAGGCCGATCTTTTTCAGTTCACGCTCCGCCTGTTCCACGAAACCCAGCGCACTTTGCGGCGGGACATCGCGCCCGTCGAGAAAAGCATGTATATATACCTTCGCAAGGCCCTCCTGCCGGGCCAACTCCACTAGCGCAAACATATGCTCCAAGTGGCTGTGCACGCCACCGTCGGAAAACAGCCCCATCAAGTGTAGCGCCGAGCCGCGTTCACGTACCTGACGCATGGCGAAGAGCAATACTTCATTGGCAAAAAAACTCTCTTCTTTTATCGCTTTGGTTATCCTGGTCAGGTCTTGATAAACTATCCGCCCGGAGCCGATATTTAGATGCCCGACTTCCGAATTGCCCATCTGACCGTCCGGCAATCCGACCGCGCCGCCGGACGCCGCCAGGCTGGTATAAGGATAGGTGGCGCAAAGCCTGTCCATATTCGGAGTATGGGCTTTTTTCACAGCATTACAGCTACATTGCTCCCGCAACCCCCAGCCATCCAGTATCATCAGCATCAGCGGTCTTGTCGCCTGCATATCCTGTCTCCTCAATATCTTACTATCTGCGAAAACCCTTCCGCATCCAAGCTAGCTCCGCCGACTAACGCTCCGTCGATATTGTCGGCTGCCATTATATCTTTTATATTTTTGCCGTTCACACTGCCGCCATAGAGGATACGTACAAACCTGCTGGCTGCGGGCAACATCTCCCCGAGCAGTTCCCGTATCTGGCTGCATACCGCCCCGGCATCAGCCGGGCTGGCTGTTTTGCCTGTTCCGATCGCCCATACCGGCTCGTAGGCTACGACCAGCGTCAGCAAATCATTTTCCAGCACATCCTTGAGCGCGCTTTTTACCTGCCGCGTTACTACTTCGGCGGTTTTACCCGCTTCCCGCTCAGCGTCCGTCTCGCCGACGCACAGTACTGCTGACAGACCGCTTCTGATAGCAGCTTTTATCTTGCCAGCCACCATTTCGTCTGTTTCGCCAAAAACATGCCGCCGCTCGGAATGCCCGACCAATACATACTGGCAGCCAATATCAGCCAGCATCGGCCCAGATACCGCCCCGGTAAAGGCCCCCTGGTCATCCCAGTGCAAGTCCTGTCCGCCGTAGCCGACATGTTTGCCGTCTATCGCCGCCGCCACGCTTTCTAGGGCGGTAAAAGGCGGAAATATGACCACTTCCGGCCGGGCGCCGAAGGTGCGCTCGACTATCTCGTCAGCCAACGTAAGCGCCTGGTCGATGGTTTTGTGCATTTTCCAGTTACCGGCGATCATCACCTGTCTGAGGTCATCAAGCGCGGCAATGCCCGGCAATACTTTACCCTCGAGGTACTCGAGCGAAGCGCCGCCGCCAGTCGATATATGAGTTATTTCATCGGCCAGGCCAAGTTTTTCGATAGCGGCCACCGAGTCGCCGCCGCCCACGATACTGGTCGCGCCAGACGCGGCGATCGCTTTGGCCACCGCCTCCGTACCGCCGCAAAAAGCGTCCATCTCAAAAACGCCCATCGGCCCGTTCCAGACTACCATTTTAGCGTCCTTCAAGGCAGCAGCGTAAAGTTCACGGGTCTTTGCGCCTATATCGAGTGCCATCCAGTCGGGATGCATCTCTCCCACAGCGCAAGTTGCGTGTTTGGCATCAGCGGCGAACTTCTCCGCTTCGACCACATCCACCGGCAATAATAGCTTCACCCCTGTCTTTTCCGCTTTGGAAAGCAGGGTTTTCGCCAGGACAAGCTTGTCTTCCTCCACCAGCGACTTACCCATGTTAAAGCCTTGGGCGGCCAAAAAAGTATTGGCCATACCGCCGCCGATTATGAGGCAGTCCACCTTGTTCAACAGATTGTCAATGACGCCTATTTTGTCAGATACCTTAGCTCCGCCGACGATCGCGGCAAAAGGACGCACAGGCTGTTCAACAGCCTGCCCGACGAAGCGCATTTCCTTTTCCAGCAACAGGCCGGCCACACTCGGCAAGTAATTGGTTACCCCATCTACTGAAGCATGTGCGCGATGCGACACGCCAAACCCGTCGTTGACATATATATCGGCCAAACCGGCCAACTGACTGGCAAAACTCCCGTCATTTTCCTCTTCCTCTTTGTGAAAACGCAGATTTTCCAGCATCAGCACTTCGCCCGGCTGTAGCTTATCGGCGCCCTCTTCGGCCGCCTCTCCGATACAATCTTCGGCAAAGGCTACCGGCTGACCCAACAACTTGGCCAGATGTTCGGCAACCGGCTTTAACGTATAGGCCTGGTCGGGTTTGCCTTTCGGACGTCCCAGATGAGCCATGAGGATGACCGATGCGCCCGCCTCCAGCAAATATTTTATGGTCGGCAGGGAAGCCGTTATCCTGGTATCGTCGGTTATAACACCCTTTTCCATGGGTACGTTGTAATCTACGCGCACCAGTATCCTGCGGCCTTCCAATGCGATATCCCTGATCGTCTTTTTTTCCATAATACCCCTTCGCTTACAGCCCTTTGGCCGCCATGTATTTTACCAGATCGACCACGCGGTTGGAGTAGCCCCATTCGTTGTCGTACCAGGACACTACTTTGGCCATATTGCCGTTCACAACCATGGTGGACAGGCCGTCCACGATCGAACTTCTGGCGTCGCCGTTAAAGTCGCGTGAAACCAGCGGCTCTTCCGTATAACCCATGATGCCTTGCAGCGGCCCTTCGGCAGCAGCTTTCAGCGCGGCATTTATTTCTTCCGCAGTAGCCGGTTTTTCCAGGACAACCGACAGATCGGTGATGGATACATTCGGCGTCGGGACACGCATGGCAAAACCATTGAGTTTGCCTTTGAGCTCCGGCAGCACCAGGGCCACAGCCTTAGCCGCGCCGGTAGTAGTCGGGATAATGGAGCAGGCCGCCGCCCTCGCCCTTCGCAGGTCACTGTGCGGCAAATCGAGTATGCGCTGGTCATTGGTATAAGAATGAACAGTAGTCATCAAGCCGGATACTATGCCGAATTTTTCGTGCAGCACCTTGGTAAAAGGAGCCAGGCAATTGGTAGTGCAGGAAGCGTTGGAAATAATATGGTGTTTGGCCGGATCGTATTTATCTTCGTTAACGCCAAGAACGATGGTTATATCTTCATTTTTAGCCGGAGCGGAGATTATTACCTTTTTCGCACCCGCCCCGATATGCGCTTTGGCTTTTTCCGCATCGGTAAAATGACCGGTCGACTCGACCACTACTTCGACGCCTTCCGCGCCCCAGGGCAGTTTGGACGGATCTGTCTGGGCAAATACTTTGATCTTTTTCCCGTTCACGACGATATCATTGCCGTCTACTTTTACTTCTGCGTTGAAAATACCGTGTACAGAGTCATATTTAAGCAAGTGCGCCAAAGTTTTGGCGTCGGTCAGGTCATTGACTGCCACTATATCTATTGCCGGATCGTTCAGCGCCGCCCTGAAAGCATTGCGCCCAATGCGCCCGAAACCGTTGATGCCTACTTTTGTTGCCATTTTTACCAACCTCCGTTTTATTGTTATTTACAGTCTGGCCATTGTTTCATCCGCTTCTTTTCCCAAGCAACGGACAATCCTAGATAGGGTAATATATTCGTGCAAATTTTGAAAATTCCTGCTTTTTCAACAAAAGGAAAGCAGGCCAACGCGGCCTGTTCCTCAGCTATATTACCGGAAACAATCCGCTAACCTGCCGTGTCACCTTCGGCAGCTAATACTGCCTGTACTGCTATCGCACATTCAAGACGCTTCTTTTGTATCTCACAGCCCAGTTTATAAGGCTCGAATATATTGCCATTCATCAAATCGGCATTAGCATGGCAGCCGCCGCTGCAATAAAAACGCGCCCAGCAAGAAAGGCAGGCCGGTTTGTTCAAAATATGAGCGTGACGAAATTCCTGCGTTATTTCGGGTTTCACTATGCCGGTCGCCAAAGTGCCGAGTTTGTACTCCTCCCGCCCCACAAACTGGTGGCAAGGATAAATGTCACCCTCCGGCGTTATGGCGAAATACTCGTGTCCGGCGCCGCAGCCGGCCAGCCGTTTTAAGAGGCAAGGCCCGCCGTCCAATGCTATATTAAAGTGAAAAAAATTGAATCCCTCACCTTTTTCCCGTTTATCCAAATATATATGGGCCAGTTTTTCATATTCGGCAAAGACTTTGGGCAAATCAGCTTCTTTTATACGGTAGGCCCCTTCTTTTTCCACCACCGGCTCCATGGACAGCTCTTTGCCAATAGAACTCATATGCACGACGTCTTCGGCAAAATCCAGATTCTCGCTGGTATAAGTTCCGCGCAGGTAATAGTTTTTCCCCTGGCGGGAATCTATCGCCTTTTTAAATGCTCCTGCCGCGCTCTTGTAACTACCCTCTCCGCCGGGAAACGGCCGCATCCCGTCGTGTACCCTTGGCCGCCCATCCAGGCTGAGTACCAAAAGTACCCGCCGCGCATTAAGAAACTCCAACATCTCATCTGTCAAAAGTGTGCCGTTGGTAGTAAGGGTCAGTTTGATATTTTTTCCGGTCTCCCCTTCCCGCCGGCGCACATAATCCACCAGATGCCTTACCACCGAGGGATTCATCAGCGGCTCGCCGCCGAAAAAATCTATATCGAGATTAGTTCTCGCCCCACTACCGGTAATAGCAAACTCCACCGCCGCCTCACCCGTTTCTTTGGACATCAGGGAACGAACCGCGCCGAAACCGCCGGTACTGGCAAAACAGTACTTGCAGCGCAAGTTGCAGTCGTGCGCTATATGTAAGCACAGCGACTTTACTATTGGCTGTTCGGAAAAAAAATCCCCCGCCGACGCGGGCAGAGTAAATAACAGCCCTTCGGCGGCTAGTTGAGTGAGTTCGGCCAGCCCTTCGTCCACATCTGCGTCGCTATATCTATCCTGACAAGCGGCTTGTGCCGCCGCCAAATTTTTTCCGTCAAACACATCTAAAAGATCATAGAGCAGCCTGTCCACCAGATGCACAGCGCCGCTGTTTATATCCAGCACGACCAGGATGTCGCCCAGGCAAAACTTATGTATAAGCAAAATACTTCTCCTTTTATAAACAAAAAATTCCAGCTTTCTTTTTATCAGCAAGTCTGGAATTTTATAAAATATGTTTTTAATTGCTGTAAATGGCCACTGATCTATTTTCTTTCGCAGACCTGGTTGCCTACCGTGCAAGAAGTCTTGCAGGCTGACTGACAGGACGACGGACACTCGCCGCAGCCGCCAGTACGGACGGTTTTACCAAGGTCGCCTTTATTTACTGTCTTTACATGCTTTTTCATGTATATTTCCTCCTTTGAGCTATTACTTGACCTCTTTATTTTATAATCAACCTACCGGCAAAGTCAAGAAAAAGCCAGTTTGCTGTACCAGCCGACCAAAGTGCCGTACAACAGCCGGGCCTTGAAATTCCAAAGACCAT
>JAVBNN010000048.1:0-22362 GCA_031551525.1 Acidaminococcales bacterium | reverse complement strand
TTTTCAACGACAGCGAACTAAAAGGGACTTTTGCCATTATCATCTGTTGCAACATCGTGCATTTTTTCGCCACCCCTTATCTGATGGCCAAAAATGCGCTGGGAAAACTCAACCCGGCCTGGGAGACTACCGGCGCCCTGTTGGGCGATAGTTGGTCACGCACTCTATTTAAAGTGGTAATACCAAACTCTTGGCCCACTTTGCTGGAAATGGCCGCTTACTATTTTATAAACGCCACGGTCACCATCAGCGCTCTGGTCTTTCTGGTGACCGCCCGCACTTCGGTAGTCACCAGCCAGATAAAAGAATTGCAGCATTATGCCAATTTCAATGAAATATTTGTTTTATCAATACTCATACTTTTTACTAATATCTTAGTAAAAATGACCTCCGCCGTGTTGGCGAAAAAATATGCTCCTCATTGAGGAGCAGCACAGAAAAAGGAGCGATTTGCAATGAAGAAAACCTGGAAAACCCTTATTTTGGGCTGTTGCCTGCTTGTAACCGCGGCAACGTCCGCCGGCTGCGCGGGGGGAGATGCCAAACAGTCCGCCTCCGCCAAAACCCCGGACAAAGATGTGGTCATCTATACCAACGCCGATAAAGAAGCTGTCAAAACAATGGAAGACTCTTTAAACTCCGCCGGTTTTTCCGGGAAATATGTCCTCAAGACCATGGGTACGTCCGAGCTGGGCGGCAAGCTGCTGGTCGAAGGCAGCAAGATAGAAGCCGATCTTATAACCATGAGCTCTTACTTCATAGAAAGCGCCCAGCAAAAAAACCAGATGTTCGCCCCGCTGACCGTTTCCACCAAGCAACTGGCTAAGACGCCGGACTATTATGCTCCCATCCTGGCCAATACCGGAGCCATCTTTGTCAACACCCAAGTTATAAAAGAAAAAAACCTGCCTTTGCCTAAATCTATAAAAGACCTGACCCAGCCGGAATATAAAAATCTTGTTTCCATACCAAATATCATGAACTCCTCCACCGCCTGGCTGCTTGTCCAGGCTGTGCTCGCCCAGTATGCCCAGCAGGAAGGCCAGGCCGTGCTCGCCGCCCTGGCGAAAAATTGCGGCCCGCATATAGAAACCTCCGGCTCCGGCCCAATCAAAAAAGTTCGGGCCGGCGAAGTGGCGGCCGGCTTCGGCCTGCGCCACCAGGCGGTGGCAGATAAGGAATCCGGCAAACCAATTGACTTTATCGACCCTCTGGAGGGCAACTACTCGCTCATTGAAGGCCTGGCCGTGATCAAAAAAGGCACTGCCGCCAACCCGCTCGCTATGGAAATGGCTAAAACCATTATTGAAAAAGGCCGCCCAGAATTGATCAAATACTATCCGGTCGCTCTCTATCAAGGCGAAGCGGTCACCGCCATCAATAAACCGGCCAATCCAAAAACCTTTGCCCAACCCCTGACGGTGGAACTGCTGGCCCAGCACCAGAAATTTTTCCAGGCCGCTCAACAGCAATAGGAGGAAATCATGAACAACTATAAACTGCTTACGCCCGGCCCGCTGACCACCAGCCAGACGGTCAAAAAAGCCATGACCAAAGACCGCTGCACCTGGGACACCGAGTATAAAGAACTGACCCAGGGCATACGCCGCCAGCTCCTCTCTATCGCCAGCGCCGGCCCGGAAGAATATACGTCCGTACTTATGCAGGGCAGCGGCACTTTCGGTGTGGAAGCCGTGTTAAATAGCGCCATCCGGCCAACTGATAAGTGCCTGTTTATCACTAACGGCGCTTATGGCGACCGTATGGTGGAAATAGCGCGGCGGCTTGGACTGACCTACTCAGTTTTATCCACTTCGCCCGACTGCCGGCCCAATTTAGTCGAGTTTAAAAAAATCCTGCAAAAAGACACTGAACTCACCCACGTCGCGCTGGTGCACTGCGAAACCACCACCGGCATATTGAATCCGCTGGAAGAAATCGCCCATCTGGCCAAACGTTATAAAAAAATACTCATAGTGGACGCCATGAGTAGCTTTGGCGGCATACCGATAGATGTTCCCGCACTGGGCATCGATTTTCTCATCAGCAGCGCCAACAAGTGTATTCAGGGCGTACCCGGTTTTTCATTTGTCCTGGCCAAAAAAGAAAACCTTGCTAATTGCCGGGGCGTCTCCCACAGCCTGTCGCTCGACCTGTATGACCAGTGGCAGGAAATGGACAAAGATGGTAAGTGGCGTTTTACTTCGCCGACCCATACCGTCGCCGCCTTTGCCGAAGCGCTGGCCGAACTGGAAAAAGAAGGTGGAATCGCCGCCCGGCATGACCGCTACCGCATTAACAACAGCCTGTTGCGCGAACGGCTGGCTAAGCTTAACATCCGGCCCTATATAAGTCAAGAAGTTCAGTCGCCGGTTATCACCACCTTTCTCTACCCGGAAAAAAACTTTGATTTTGCTAGGTTTTACGCCTATGTCAAGCAGCGCGGCTTTGTTCTCTATCCCGGTAAATTGACTGACGCCGACACTTTCCGCATAGGCAACATTGGTGAAATATATCCGGCCGATATAGAAAAACTTTGCCGCGTGATAAAAAAATATATAACAGGAGGACGGCATGGATAAAATAACCGGAGTAATACTTGACTGGGCGGGAACGGCTGTAGATTTTGGCTGTTTCGCCCCGCTACGCGCCTTTCTGATGGCCTTCAAAGAACATGGAGTTCCCATTACTGTCGAGGAAGCACGCGGCCCCATGGGTATGCTAAAAAAAGATCACATCAAAACCCTGCTGGCCCTGCCGCGCGTGAAAGCTGCCTGGCGGGAAGCGCATGGCAACACGCCTGGCAGCGCAGACATCGAAAACCTTTATCGCAGTTTTGAGCCTCTCCTGCTAGAATCGCTCAGCGAATACACCCAACCGCTGCCGGGATTGCTGAAAACCGTAGACAAACTGCGCACGCACGGCATAAAGATCGGTTCCACCACCGGCTATACCAGTAGCATGATGGACACAGTCATTCGCGGCGCTGCTCAGCATGGCTACATCCCGGACAGCCTGGTCACGCCAGATGTAACCGACGGCTTTGGCCGCCCTTGGCCGTACATGATATTTAAAAACATGCAAAACCTCAATCTAGCCCAAACTGTGTCCGTTGTCAAAGTAGGCGACACCCTTTCCGACATAAAAGAAGCCATGAACGCCGGCGCCTGGTCAGTCGGCGTGCTCGTCGGCAGTTCGGAACTCGGACTGAGTTTTAACGAATATGAAAATCTTCCCTCCTTAAAACGCCAAAAGGCCCTGGAAGACACCGCCGCCAAGTTCATCAACTGCGGCGCCGACTTCGTCATAGAAAGCATAAATGATCTCCCGTCCCTTATAGAAGAAATAAACCACCTGCTCGCCAGCAATACCTGCCGCCGCCCCAACCAACCGCGCGAAAAGATTTTTCGGGCATGCTGAACCAAAAATCGCCCGGGAGTTTTAAAAAAACTCCCGGGCGATTTTAATTAATCACATTTTGCAAAATGGGAACACAGGCTTACATCATGCCGCCCATGCCACCCATACCACCCATGCCGCCCATCGGAGGCATGCCGCCGCCGTCTTTGGCCGGTTTATCGGCTATAAGGCTTTCGGTGGTGATGATCATAGCCGCTATGCTGGCCGCGTTTTGAAGCGCGGAGCGGGTAACTTTAGCCGGGTCTACGATACCGGCCTTTATCATGTTTTCGTATTCTTCAGTCAGGGCGTTAAAGCCGACGCCTTTGCCTTTGGCTTTAACATTGGCTACGACTACCGAGCCTTCCATGCCGGCGTTGTTGGCGATCTGGCGGACAGGTTCTTCGATGGCGCGGTACACGATGTCGATGCCGGTCTTTTCGTCGCCTTCGGCTTTAAGCTTGTCGAGGGATTTTTGTATTTCGATGAAGGCTGCGCCGCCGCCGGATACGATGCCTTCTTCGACCGCCGCGCGGGTGGCGTTGAGGGCGTCTTCGATGCGCAGTTTCTTTTCTTTGAGTTCTACTTCGGTAGCCGCGCCAACTTTGATGACGGCTACGCCGCCAGCCAGTTTAGCTAGGCGCTCTTGTAGTTTTTCACGGTCGAAATCGGAGGAAGTTTCTTCGATCTGGCCGCGGATTTGGCCCACGCGGGCATTGATAAGTTTTTTCTCACCGGCACCGTCAACGATGGTGGTCATTTCCTTGGTCACGCGGACTTGGCGGCAACGACCGAGGTCGGCTACTTCCACGCTGTCGAGTTTGCGGCCGAGTTCTTCGGTCATGACCGAACCGCCGGTCAGGATGGAGATGTCTTCCAGCATGGCTTTTCTTCTGTCGCCAAAGCCGGGGGCTTTAACGGCTACGGCTTTGAATATGCCGCGCAGTTTGTTGACAACCAGGGTCGCCAGGGCTTCGCCTTCCACGTCTTCGGCGATTATGAGAAGTTCTTTGCCTTGCTGCATGACTTTTTCGAGGACGGGCAGCAGGTCGTTGATGACGTTTATTTTGCGGTCGGTAATGAGAACATAAGGATCGTTCAGAACGGCTTCCATTTTATCCGGGTCGGTAGCCATGTAGGGGGAGATGTAGCCACGGTCGAATTGCATGCCTTCGACGGTCTCAAGTTCTGTTCCCATGGTCTTGGACTCTTCCACGGTGATGACGCCGTCTTTGCCGACTTTGTCCATAGCGTCGGCGATCAGGCCGCCGATTTCCGCGTCAGCGGCTGATATGGATGCTACCTGGGCGATAGCTTCTTTGGATTCGACTTTTTTGGCTATGGATTTTATTTCTTCGACCAACACGTCAACAGCCTTCTGGATGCCTTTTTTAACAACCATCGGGTTGGCGCCGGCGGCTACGTTTTTCATGCCTTCGCGTACCATGGCCTGGGCGAGCAGGGTAGCGGTAGTCGTGCCGTCGCCAGCTACGTCATTGGTCTTGGTGGCAACTTCTTTTACCAGTTGGGCGCCCATGTTTTCAAACGGGTCTTCGAGTTCTACTTCGCGGGCGATGGTCACACCATCGTTAGTGATAGCCGGTGCGCCGAATTTTTTATCCAGGACGACGTTGCGGCCTTTAGGGCCCAGGGTGACTTTGACCACGTCGGCCAGGGCGTTAACACCGCGCTCTAAGCTGCGGCGAGCTTCTTCGTTGAAAATTATCTGTTTAGCCATTTGTCATAACCTCCAAAATTTTCTCTTTTATTCAATAATAGCAAGAATGTCGCGTTCGCTAAGGATGAGATATTCCTTGCCGTCCAATTTTATATCAGTTCCGGCGTATTTGGAAAAGATTACCTTATCGCCTGCTTTTACGTCAGGAACGACTCTTTGGCCGTTGTCGAGAATTTTCCCCGCGCCTACGGCGACTACTTTACCTTCCTGCGGTTTTTCTTTAGCTGTGTCAGGCAGGACTATGCCGCTCTTGGTTTTTTCTTCCTTGGCTAGGGCTTCGATAATAACTCTGTCTGCAAGTGGTTTCAACATTATCAGTTACCTCCTCATTACTCAGCGTAATGCATTTGTTTTGTTAGCACTCACGTCCAACGAGTGCCAGTTCGATATTTATGATACCTAATTTACACAAAAAAATCAACCCCTATTGGGGGTTTTATAAATTTTTTTTACTAACCAGAATAAATAGTGATTGTTTGTACGTATTCAGTCAAATTACCGCTTTTCGCGCAAAAAAATATTATGAACAAAATTTATACCTATATTACAATCATTATTGCCATATTTCTTTGATTTACGCAAATATACTTTGAACAAAAAATACATTTTTGCTCTTTACAAATCTCCTTCCACAACTTTTCCCAATGTTATCCACAATGTCCACAGGGTTGTGCACAGGAATTTTGCTGTCTCTAGGACTTTAGGCTCGAAATTTTCTTGTCCGCTATAAAAAAACATTGTGCAAAACAAGCAGAAAACTTTTCCTGTGCGCCCTTATCACATGCCCAAGCGGGCGCTCGGCCAGGCATTCAGTGAAAGGGTACTGATTTTACCTTGCCTAAACAGATAGTATCCCCGACAGGCAACCATCGCAGCGTTATCTGTGCATAGAAGCGGTGATGGGTAATACAGTTTCGCTCCACGTTTATCCACAGCCTGTTGCAAGGCCTGTCGCAAGGAGTTGTTGACTGAGACCCCTCCAGCTAATACAAGTTTATCAAGACCTGTCTTATTTAAGGCTGCCAAAGACTTATCCACAAGAACATCCACAACTGCCAGTTGAAAACTGGCAGCTACGTTATTGGGGTTTATCTCTACGGAGTTTTGCCGGGCGTTGTGCAGGTAGTTTATCACAGCCGACTTAAGTCCGCTGAAACTAAACGAGCACTCACCTACGCCACTGGCGCGAGGAAAGTTGATAGCAGCCGGGTTGCCGGACTGAGCGAGTTTTTCCACTTCCGGGCCGCCCGGATACGGTAGCCCCAATACTCTAGCCACTTTGTCAAAAGCCTCACCGGCTGCGTCGTCGCGTGTCTCTCCCAGCAAATGAAAGCTTTCATAATCCACAACGTGCAAAAGCGAGGTGTGTCCGCCCGATACCACCAGCGCTATAAAAGGTGGCTCCAGTTCCCGATGCGTCAAAAAGTTGCCAAAGACATGCCCCTCCAGGTGGTTTACACCAACCAGCGGTTTATCAATGGCAAAAGCCAGGCCTTTGGCTGCCGCCACCCCGACCAGGAGCGCCCCGATAAGCCCGGGACCAGCGGTCACAGCTACCGCGTCCACATCAGAGAGCGCCACGCCACCTTCCTCTAAAGCGGCGTGTATGACCGGCAATATTTCCACGATATGTTCACGAGAGGCAATCTCCGGTACCACTCCGCCATATTTTCTGTGGACAGGTATTTGCGATGATATAACGCTTGAAAGTGTTGCCCGCCCATTTTTCACCAGTGCGGCCGCCGTTTCGTCGCAACTGGTCTCTATGCCGAGTATGATTGTGTCCTTTTCATCCATGATTATCCTCTTTTAGTTCTTTGGCCATCAACAGCGCATCTTCCCCGTTGTCCATGTAATAGTGTCTGCGCTCACCGACAATCTCAAGGCCGAGTTTTTCATATAAATTGCGTGCGCCTAGGTTTGACTTGCGTACTTCCAAAATAAAAGAATCCGCTCCGTTTTCCGCCGCCAGAGCCATCAGACGGTTGACCAGCTCTTGCCCCCAGCCTTTGCCTTGGTGCTTGTGCAAAACCGCGATATTGGTCGCTTGCGCCTCTCCGGCGATCAGCCAAAACCCAGCAAATCCAGCCACTTCTCCCTTGTGTTCCAGCACCAGATAGCGCGTCAGGGGATTGTCAAATTCTTCGACAAACATCTTAGCCGTCCATGGCGAGGTGAAAACATCTTCCTCCACCTTGGCCATGCCGGCGGTATCCGCTGCGGTCATCTCCCTTATGGTGATTTTTTCTGCCGTTTTTCCCATAGTATTTCCGCTTCCGATCTTTTTAAATAAAGTGGCTGTAACGTAAAGAGGTCGTCACTTTCGCCTGTAGACAAGCGAGCATAGGCGGCTATCGCCACACTCACCGCCCGCGGCTTGCCTACATGCGGCGGTAAAACGTCCACATTGGCAGGCAGAGCGCCATCCAACACATCGCCTAGTACCACGCACTGGCGTCCGCTGTCCGCCAAAACAGCCAGCGCTTCGGCGTATGGCCTAATCGCCACTGGCGCTATTTCATGCAAATTTACTGCGGCGTCCGCTTCGCGCCTCCACTCGTAGAGAGACTGGTATACCTCGCCTTTTTGCGCATCGATGAGCGGCGACAGCAGGACTCCCGGCAGGGGCGCATTCCAGGCCAGCGATACCGGCAGAGGCACCCCGGCCACAGGTACGCTCCAGGCGTAACACATGGATTTGGCGCTGGCCAGGCCGATCCTGAGGCCGGTAAAAGACCCCGGCCCGATACACACGGCAAGGCCGCCTATATCTTTTTTATCAACGCCAGCGGCAACCAACAGCATCTCAAGCTGTGGCATGAGCTTTTCCGAGTGGGTAAGACCGTTGTCCACACTCCAGTCGGACAAAACTTTTTTTCCGTCATAAAGAGCCAGCGAACAAGTAGAGCTTGAAGTATCAATCCCCAAAACCAGCATATAGGGCCTCCTCGCAAAGTCCTTCGGCGCGCACGCTTGAAGGCAAAAGCGCGAGGATGCGCCCGCCCCCCTGCTGCGTCATCTTTATTGTCAAACGCCCGTCGGGCATAAATTCTTCAAACAGATCGCTCCACTCGACGATGCTGACGCCCCGCGCGCCTATTTCTTCCATAAAGCCTGCTGCGTACAGTTCCTGCGGAGAGTTTATTCGATAAAGGTCAAAATGCCGGAGAGGCGTTTTACCGTCATATATATTTAATATGGTAAAGGTCGGGCTCTTCACTGCCGCCTGGCCAAAGCCCATACCGTCTGCCACGGCTTTAGCAAGGGTGGTCTTGCCTGCGCCAAGGTCGCCTATTAGGCATATGCAGTCGCCGTCCTCTAAAAGCGCTCCCAGCGCTTTACCGAAGCGCACGGTTGCAGCTTCATTCGGACAGAAAATTTCTTTCAACATACTAAAGCACCTTTTGTTATAATATATTTGTTGGAAACATGTTTTAACCAACATTTTACGCTATATTATACCATATAAAAGGAGCATCGGCACTATGCGCCACACTCGCGCCATTATAGACCTATCGGCTATAAAGCATAATATCGCTATCATAAAACAGCAGTTGAAACCGGGAACCGACGTGATCGCCGTTGTAAAAGCCAACGGCTACGGACACGGCGCCATAGAAGTCGCCCGCGCCGCACTCTCGGCAGGAGTTACAAGGCTGGCGGTAGCCATCCCGGACGAAGGGGTTGAACTGCGCGCTGCCGGTATCACTGCCCCGATCATCGTGCTTGGGCTTATCGCCGACGAAGAAGCCTTGCTCTGCGCGGAAAACCATCTTACTGTGACGGTCTGCGCGCCAGAACACCTGCCGTCGCTCAGCCGGGCGGCGCAAAGAACTGGCTGTCCAGTCAGTATAGTCCTAAAAACAGATACCGGCATGGGCCGCATTGGCGCCAAAAAACGAGAAGCACTGGAGTTGGCCCAAGTTATCAAAAACAGTCCCGGCCTTGATCTGGCCTCTTTATTCACTCATTTTGCCAGCGCGGACAAAAAAGACCTCACACAAGCTAAACAACAGTTGGCTGATTTTAATCTTCTTCTGAAAAATCTTGAAGACCTTGGTTTGCGTCCACCGTTGGTCAGCGCCTCGGCCAGCGCCGCCGTATTTTCCCTGCCGGACAGCCAGTTCGACTCGGTGCGTTTGGGAATAGCCATGTACGGCCTCTATCCTTCAGATGAGATACGGCGCTATGTCGAATTAAAACCGGCGCTCAGTCTGACCAGTCGCATCAGTTATGTCAAGAAACTGCCTGCCGGGTCGCCGGTAGGTTACGGCGCAACCTACCATACCAAACGCGATGAATACATCGCCACCCTGCCGCTCGGGTATGGCGACGGCTACAGCCGCCGCCTATCGAACCAGGCTCGTGTACTGATAAACGGTCGCTCTTATCCCGTTATAGGCAATGTCTGCATGGATCAGTTCATGGTGTCACTCGGGTCTGACGAGGCCGCCCAAGCGGGCGACCTGGCCGTCCTGGTCGGACAGGATGGCGGAGAATGTATATCGCTCGAAGAGCTCGCCGCACTCGCCGGCACGATAAATTACGAACTGACCTGCAATATTTCAGCTAGAGTACCGAGAATGTATATAGAATAAACACAAGGAGCGTGTTTTTATGTATTTAGGCGCTATAGTCTTAGACTCGGACAATGCGGAAGAGTTAGCCGCTTTTTATCATAAACTGCTCGGCTGGACAAAAGAATGCCAGAATTTTGAAGGGGAAAAATGGTTTATCGTAAAAAGTTCCCTCAAAAAAAGCACGTCCCTGGTATTCCAGCAAGTGGACAACTACGAAAAACCCACCTGGCCAGCCAGTAAAGGCTTGCAGCAGCAAATGCTGCATATAGACTTTTATGTCGAGCACGCCGATTTTGAACGGAAAATACAACACGCACTGGCCTGCGGCGCCACTTTAGCCGAAACGCAGTTTACGGCAAACTGGAAGGTCTTACTCGACCCCGCCGGACATCCTTTTTGCATAATTCCGCTGCCCAAATAAAAGTTTCAAATACTCAAAAGGTACAAACAAGTAAAAAGCCGCCGAATGGCGGCTTTTTTTGTTATCTTCTCCTGGTGCCGAATATGCCGCGCATGATGTCGCGCGTTACTTCGCGGCCTACCATCGAAATGGCATTCGATACCATTTTGTCTATGATAGACGGTTTGGCGGCTTCCCTGGCCTGGGTTCTTGCGGCGGCGTCAGCCTGTTTTTGTTGTTCTTTTTGCTGGCGCTCCCATTCTTTTTGCTTTTCCGCATCATCTTTCTGGCGCTGCGAATCAAGAACGGCCTGTTGCTGGCGCTGCTGCTCGGTTTGGGCGTTTTGCTGAATTTTTTCATAGGCCGATTCGCGGTCAACAGTAGCGCTGTATTTGGCATAGAGGGGGCAGCTTTGGGTCAGCTGGGTCACAAGAGAATCTTCCGCAACACCCAGGTAGCTGGTCGGCGGCAGGATAAATGCCCGCTCTACTATACCGGGGGTGCCGTTTTCATCCAGCATGGATACCAGTGCTTCTCCTGTTCCCAGTTCGCCGAGCACTTTTTCCGAGTCGAAGGCCGGATTGGCGCGGAAGGACGCTGCCGCAGCCTTGACGGCTTTTTGGTCTTTCGGGGTGTAAGCGCGCAGTGCATGCTGTACTTTGTTGCCTAGTTGCGACAACACCGTATCTGGTATATCCGAAGGTACTTGAGTGATAAAATACACGCCGACGCCTTTGGAACGAATAAGGCGCGCCACCTGCTCTATTTTTTGCAGAAGCGCTTTAGAGGCGCTATCGAAAAGAAGATGCGCTTCGTCAAAGAAGAATACGATCTTGGGTTTATCCAAGTCGCCGGCTTCCGGCAACAATTCATACAGGTCAGACAGCATCCATAGAAGGAATGTGGAGTAAAGAAGCGGGCTTTGTACAAGTTGCACGCAGTCGAGGATGTTTATGTAGCCTTTGCCGTTAGCATCGGTCGCTAGCCAATCTTTCAGGTCGAGCTCCGGCTCACCGAAGAATATATCGCCGCCGTTGCTCTCGAGTTTCAATAGATTGCGTTGGATGGCGCCAACGCTTTGTGCGGAAACGTTGCCGTAAGTAGTCTTGTAGTCCGCTGCGTGGTCACCCACATACTGCACCATGGAGCGGAGGTCTTTGAGGTCGAGCAATAAAAGGCCGTTGTCGTCGGCTATTTTGAAAACTATATTCAATACGCCGGACTGCGTATCGTTAAGTTCCAGTATACGCCCCATCAAGTCCGGACCCATATCGGATATGGTCGTCCGCACCGGGATGCCTTTTTTACCGAATACGTCGAAAAACCTCACCGGGTATCCGGTATAAGAGAAGTCCTTTATGTCCATGCTTGTGACACGTTTTTCAATATGCGGATTGGGTTCGCCCGCTTTACACATACCGGAAACATCGCCCTTGATATCACCAAGAAATACCGGCACTCCCATATTACTAAAAGACTCAGCCAAGACCTTGATGGTAACCGTCTTGCCGGTACCTGTCGCTCCCGCTATCAAACCATGCCTATTAGCCATTTTGGGGATCATAAAAATACGGTCGTCCCCTTTTGCCACCCAGATCTTGTTTTCGTCTTTCAAGTACATTGGACATCCCCCTGTAATATTTTTCTTGAATCCCTATATTTTAAATTATAAAAGTTCGCTGCATATTTTTCAAGATACTGACCTGGATATCTGTGTAGGTTGAAAATCATTTTTTGACCAGGCTGTCGTTTCTTTTCAGCGGGTCAAATACATCCATATGCCCACTGATCGTCTCTACTTTCTTACCTTCTATCAATATTTGCACATTTTTTATTGCGGGAAATTCGGTCAAAGTATTGACCAGCGAATATACCATAAGCATTTCCGGCATAGAACCACCCGGCTTTATGATGTCTTTACTAAGGTCTGCCACTGCCATACTGTTTTCCACCTTTAAACCACGCAGTTTAACGCCTGCCGGAAAAGCACTGGAAAGTTTTTTGTCTTTCGGCGCCTCGCCCAGCAAAATATTTACTGCCACTTCTTCCGGTTTTTGTCCCGCTTTCAGCTCGCGTTCGCAGCTTTCCGCCGTGAGGTTCTCTCCGTCCGGGGCGATCCGGTAGACTTTTAAAACCACCTTTTCGCCTTCCTCGGGCTTGACCGGCGGTTGTGGCGAAACAGTTCCGCCAGAGGTTTTTCCGCCATTGTTAACGGGTGAAGAGGTGGTTTCCAGACAGCCCGCTACAGAGAAAGAAAGTGATAGGACGAGCAATAATACTATGTATCTGGCATTTTTCATTTGCCGCCACCCCCAGACGCCTGCTCAAAATAGTCCTCCAGTCCTTTTACTATGCTCGTCGCCATTTTGTTTTGAAACCAGTTGCTTTTGAGCAATTTTTCTTCTTTGGGGTTGGATATGAAAGCGATCTCCAGAAGAGTCGCCGGCATGCCGCTGCGTTTGGTCACAAAAAATTCGGCCTGCCGCACGCCTTTATCATCCAGTCCGCAACTGGCAGCCAGATTTTTTTGGATATTGGAAGCCAGTATAAAATCATATTTGGTCTTTGCATAATAATAGGTAGACAGGCCGCCTACATCGCGCTTGGCGTTGGCGTTGCAATGCACGCTGACAAATACATCCGCTCCAGCCTTGCCACCCACATCCACCCGCGCCTGCAGTTCCTCGCGATCGCTGGCATTCTTGCTGTGCACATCACGGTCGGTCGTTCTGGTCATAACTACCTTGGCACCTTTTTTGACCAGTTCATCCCGCAGTTTCAGGCTAATAGATAAAGTAATGTCCTTTTCAAAGGTTTTGTTGAGCCCGATCGCTCCGGGGTCGCTCCCGCCATGCCCCGGGTCTATGACTATGGTCTTGTCTTTCAAACTGGGAGTGATCTTATATGTCTTGGGCATTTTTTCAAACACATCTATGACTACCCTGTCCGGTTTTTTGTTAGCAGGGTCTTTTTTCAAGGTAAATACTTTAAATGCTTCTTTAGGAAACGGCTCAGACAAATATATGATCAGCTGGGTCGAATCGTATGGCCCCCTCTTGCCTTCAACTTTTTTGATTTTTTCGCTTTTTATCGGCAATACGCCTATATTTTTACCCGGCAACGCGCCCTTTATATCGACGATAATCCGGGGTTCGCCTTTCTCTTCATAGCTACAGCTTACTTTTACGGGCGAAGTCGTGTCGGCCACGATACGCATAACCTTGGAACCGTCTACACTGCTCGACTGCACCGACCACCGGATACTGATCAGTTCAGGCTCGCCCGCCGCCTGAGCCACTCCTGAAAAAGAAAAGTATACTATACATAGTAAAAAACACCATGCCCGCATCAGCAAACACTCACCCCCTTCGCACACATGAAATATTTGCCCCCTACTTTTTAGACATAAGTTCTTGCAAAAGTACCGCCGCTTCTTCACGCGCTTTTTCCGTAGCCACCGGGTCAATTTCAAAACTTACGCGCAATATGTCCCCTTCCGTAATATCACGTGGCAAAAGATTTATCGGGCATCTCATGCTATCGTCCTTGTTGCTGCCGGTCATCAACACAACAGTATTGCCATCTATCCTGTCCACTATAACTTCGATGGTCATAAAATCACTTCTCCTTCGTTATTTGGTAATTTTTACCATCAGATCTTATCGTCACGGCGCCGTCCGCAGCTGTTACATATATAGACATGCCGGCTTTTTTGTAGCGTTCCACCACCTTATAGTTTGGAAAACCCCAGTCGTTGTTTATTCCGCAACTAACCACCACGTCTTTTGCGCCTACCGCCTCGACAAAGCCCGCGGTGGATGAACTTTCGCTGGCGTGGTGCGGCGCTTTTAGTACATTGCTCTTCAGGTTGTCTTTTTGGGTAGTTACCAGTATATTCTCCGCCGCTTTTTCTATATCGGCCGCCAAGAGCATACTAAAATCATCTTTTACCAGTTTCAGCACCATGCTGTTGTTATTGCTGTTGCTGCTGCCGGTATCTGTTATGAGTTTTTCCCCTGGCCACAACACCTCAAGATAAGCGCCCTTATCGAGTTTGTATCTGTATCCCTGCTTGACAACTGTAAAAGGTATATTTTTATCTTTTACAGTTTGCATTATATGTCTTAACATAGCACTGTTGCTGAGTTGTCCATTATATAAAACTTCTTTGACGGGAAACTTCGCTAAAATTTCCGCCGCTCCCCCGATGTGGTCGCCGTGCGGATGGGTTGCGACCAACAGCGCCAGTTCCCGTACTCCCGCTTCTTTCAGATAACGGACGAGGTTATCCTTTTCCGGCGGCACGCCGCTATCTACCAGAACGGCATCTTTACCGCTTTTTATCAGTATGGAGTCGCCCTGGCCGATATAAAATACCCTCACCAGGAGATCCTTTTCTTCAGCAGGCGGTATGGACGCCTGCCAAGGCCAGTTTATCGCTAGACAAACTGCGACCAGCACGGCCAGGATCAGTAAACTGTATTTATTGGTTAAACGCAGCCGCATGATGGCTCCCCTTGAACTTATCTATAAAAATCAGCCGTTTTGCGCCAGCACTTGCCGCGCAGCCGGCAGCGCAGCCAAAATATCGCCGGCCGCCATGCCTATCATACCATCTTTTGCCACCAGGTCGCCAGCGAGTCCGCACAAATATACCCCGGCTACCGCAGCAGCAGCCTGATCCATGCCTTGCGCCAAAAGACCTGTTATAACACCGGCAAGCACGTCCCCGCTCCCGGCAGTAGCCATACCCGGATTGCCGGTGCTGTTTATGAATATGTCGCCGGAAGGGAGCGCTATCACGGTAGGAGCGCCCTTCAGGACTACTACTGCGCGCCATTGCCCGGCAAAGCGCCTCGCTATTCGCACAACTCCTTCTTTTTGTATTTCTTCGACTGTCATGCCGGTTAATCTCGCCATTTCACCAAGGTGTGGCGTCAGAACAGGCACTTCGCGCGTTTTCATAAGTATTTCCGTTTTTCCAACCAGGATATTCAGGGCATCAGCATCAATAACCATCACCCTATCCGTATTTTCAACCAACCGACAAACTGCCGCACTTGTGCCGTTTGCGCGTCCAAGTCCAGGTCCGAGCGCCAATGAGTCGTAGCCGCCGATCTGTTCAATCATCCGGTCTGTAGCCGTTTCATCCAGTCCCTGCCCGCCTTCCGGCCAGCTTTCGACCATGACTTCAGTGAGTTTGACGGCAAGTACGCCGGCAATACTGCCTGCGGCAAACAAGCGTACCACACCCGCTCCTGACCGTAAAGCTGCTTCAGCGCAGAGCGCCGCCGCGCCGCTGGTGGAAGGAGCGCCAGCGATAACCGCCGCCTTTGCCGAGCCTTTGTGGGCATCTAGCCTGCGCCCAGGCAATTGACCAGACACTAATTCCCCGGTAACTATCGTTTGCTGAACAGGCGCGTTTTCTATGATATTGGCCGGCATACCTATCGGCGCCACAACCAGCCGCCCGGTGTAAATATTGCCTGGCGGCAACAAGAGGCCCACTTTGGGCAAGCATAAAGTGACCGTCTGCGTAGCCCGGACAGCCGGGCCGCCTACTTCTCCGCTATCGCTGTTCACCCCGCTCGGCACATCTATGGACAGTATCTTTTTCCCGCAGGAATTCATCAATTCTATCGCTCTCGCAAACGATCCTTCGACTGGTCCGCGCAGGCCTGTCCCCAATAGCCCGTCCACCAAAAGATCGGCATAGGTGCCGTACACCAGGGCTCGATCCCAGTCATGCTCACTTTTCACGGTCAGCATATCCGCCTGCATGCTTTTTAATATATTGAAATTTAGCGCGGTATCAGATGCAAAATCCGACGGGTTTGAAAATAACAGCAACCGCACGGAAAACCCGAAGTTTATAAGATAACGAGCGGCAACCAGAGCGTCTCCGGCATTGTTCCCTTTACCGACAAACAGGCATGCCTTTCTGGTCGCGGTGTTGTTTTCCGTTAGCATTGACATGGCCGCTTCCGCTACGGCCCGTCCGGCATTTTCCATAAGTAAAAGCGATGGCATGCCAGCTTCTTCCACCGTGCGTCGATCCAGTTCACGCATTTCTTCAGCAAAAACCGCTTTCATTACTTACCCTCCAGTATTACCTGAGCCACCGCCCACTCGGCGGTGTGGCTCAGGGAAAGATGTACTTTTGCTACATCGAGTTCCCGGGCGGCCTCTTCGTAAAATCCCGCGAGGCAAATATAGGGGCAGCCTTCTTCATCGTTTTTCACACTGATGCCAGTCCACGCCCCGCTGCGAAAACCACTGCCGAGCGCCTTGACAAAAGCTTCTCGGGCGGCAAAACGCGCTGCGTAAGATGCATACTTCTGACTCTTGCGTTCTTCGCAATATGCTATTTCATGGGCAGTAAAGACTCTTTCGGCAAAACCGCCAGAATCTATGGCCTTTTTTATCCGCGCTACTTCCACTATATCTATGCCTGTACCGACGAGCACGCTCTTACCTCCTGACAAAAGGTACTGCTCAATTTTATAATATTCGTCCACATAGAACAAAAAACCTTTTTACCATGTGTAACATTTATGTGAAAACTTTCTCTTTCACCCACGTCAAGCACCCAACCCAAACTTGCCAGGCAAACGCATGGCCACCAAAAGTCCCAATATAGGGCTCAATCCCAGCACCCACATGACTGCCGGCAACCCGAAAGAATCGGCCAGCACACCCAAAATAGTGGCCCCCAGCCCGCCCAGGCCCAAGCTAAAACCAACGGTCAGCCCGGAAGCCATGCCAACATTGTCCGGCATCATTTCCTGAGCAAGAACAAGCGAGGTAGCAAAAGATGAAACTAGAGCCCCGCCTGCTAAAAATACTAACAGGAGGGATAAGAAACCGCTAACGTAGGGAATGAGAAAGACCAGAGGCAGACTGATCACCATGGAACTGATAATAATCATTTTCCGCCCCAGCCGGTCGCTAAGTGTAGCCCCGATAAAAGTGCCTACCGCGCCGCCCAGCAAAAACAGCGACACCATATAACTGGCATATACCGGATCTTCACCCAGGTAATTGATATAATAAAGCGGTATATAGGTTTGCAGCCCGACATGGATGGTGGATCTGATAAATATAAAGAGCAGTAGCACGGAAAGCAACGCCCAGGGAATGCCCTGTTCGTCAGCTGCCCTGTCTTTCCCCTGTGGAAGAATATCAGCGGCCGGCGTCACTTTTTTTAAGTTGGCGGAAATAAGAATAGTTGTAAATAAGCCAAAAAACAAAAAGTACGATGTGTTTCCTATTCCACCGTTGATTTTCGTCAGCAGGAAAACCATCAAAAGCGAACCCATGGCAAAACCCAGGTTGCCGCCGACGGAAAAAGTGCCCATGCTTTTACCGCGCCCGCCGGAGGCACTGATATAGTTCATGGCCACCGCTCCCTGTGGATGAAAACTCGCGCTCCCCATGCCATAAACGACTACCGCCGCCAAAAGCCAGCTGTATCCGGTAGTGTGCCCGGTCAGCGCTATGCCGACCGATGCCAGTAGAATGCTGCCTGGCAACAGCCACGGCCAGTATACTTTATCGATAAAGTAACCAAACAGAGGTTGTATGACTGACGACGTGAAGTTTTGCACCAGTACGACCACGCCGATTTGCGTATAGGTAAGGCTGAACGACTCTTTCAAAAATGGTAGTAGCACAGGCATCGCGCCTTGACCGAGGTCAGTAGTGAAATGGCCCAGCGTCACGAGAAATAACGGCCAGGTAAAAAAACCTTGTTTATCCTGCATAATAATAACACCTGTCAGTTTTTTGTCCGGATTTTCCTTGTGAAACTTTATAAACTAATTACATTATAATTTATTATCAGGCAATAGCAAAGCTATACATGCAATTTTTGCCTCCACCAATGGATAAAAAGCAAAAAAACGCTTTTAAAGCGCTTTTTAAAGGCATATCATTACTACTGTCCACACACCGTACAGACCCGCCTTCGCAGTGGCGTTTCCAGCCGAGCCCGGGCAAGCAACTCTGCATCACCCAGTATCTCTGACGGTTTGCCCGCGGCCAAAAAACTGCCCGCGTTGAGAATTATTACTTTATCGCACAAGTCCATCACCATGTCAAGGTCGTGGGTGGCTATTATCTTGGTCTCACGCCTCTTGGATAAAACATTTATCAATTGCCGCCGGGCAAAATGATCGAGGTCTGCCGTTGGTTCATCAAAAGCCAGGATGAACGGCTGCATGGCCAGTACAGCAGCGATAGCGACCAGGCGCTTTTCTCCGCCGGATAGCTGGTAAGGGGCTCTTAATTCCAACCCTTCCGCGCCCACCATAGCCAACGCTTCACGCGCCTCATTAGCAGCCTGTATTTTATTGCACCCACGGTTTAAAAGGGCAAAGGCCACATCATCCATCACGGTCGGCATGAACAACTGATTATCAGGATTTTGAAATGTCAATCCGACTTTTCTGCGTATAGTCTTCAGATTGGCCTTATTCAATAGAAAACCATCTACCGTCACCTGCCCGTTAGTAGGCATATAAAGGCCGGCCAATATTGATAAAAGAGTAGATTTGCCGGCGCCATTGGCACCCAAGAGGCCTACCGAGTCACCTTCTCCTATTTCGCAGTTGACTCCAGACAGCCCTTGCCGACCGCAGGGATAAATGTAGCTGAGTTCTTCCAGTTTAATGATAGTAGACAACTATGTTCACGCCTTTCCGGGTCATCACATAAACATATGATTTACACTGCCGTCAACCGTATCGTTAAAAAAGTGCTTATTGTTAAAAATACATAGGTTACATCCCAAAAATCTGCCTTTTGTAAATCTAAAAAATGTAGCCTGCCAGAAAAACCGCGCAACAACATGGCGTGCTGGATACTTTCCGTCCTGTTTGAAGCACGCGACAATATCTGTCCAGCAAACGAGCCCCACACTTTGCGCGCTACGTCCTTTTCTACCGAGCGCAGGCTATATGCTTCGACCGCCTGCAGCACTTCTTCTGCCAACACGTTCAGGTAGCGGTACAAAAATAGCAGTTGGTTGACGAATATTTGGGGTATAGGGAGAAGGTAGAGCGCAGCGGCCAGCTTGGGAATGCCCGTGGTAGCCAGAAGCAGGAGCGCGGCCAGCACTGCCAGGGAAAGCTTGAGTAGTATGCTGGTAAACAACATCGCGCCCGCAGATGGATCCTTGTGGATAAAATATTCAAACAAAGCGCTAGACGCCGCCAGACTTAGAATAAATGGCGAAACCAGCGCCAGGCGCAAAAGGAGAAAATCCCAAGGTATATTGCCCGCCGTAGATAAAAAAACAGGATAGGCTAAAAGCAGCGCCAGGCTCAATAAGTACTGCTCCGGGAAAGATACTACCACAAAGAAAAAAGCAACGGTTGCAGTTACTTTGGCCAAAGGGTGCAAAGCATGTACGGGAGTGGACAGGCGCGCCAGTTCATCCAGGTGGCGTAACTCCCTTTGATATTGTTCCAGTTTGTTCATCAACAAAACCGTCCTCCGTGTCTACGGCACAACTCTTGAATAATATTATTCGCCAGGCAATTTGATATTCCTTGTACTGTCAAGCACTAAAAATTTTCAAGCCAAGAATTCCGGTAAAATAAGCCCGAGAAAAAACAACCGCACCACGGTAATGGCTTCATGCACAAGTATGATGCCGACCAGCGAGGTGCCTATGGCGCCGATACCCGTCCACACAGCATAAGCCGTACCTATAGGTGGATTTTTCACTGCATTCGATAAAAAGTAAAAACTCACTGCCATAGCGTCCAATGTAAGAATAGAAGGCTATGGGCTGGTAAATTCTTCTGTACATTTTAAACCGATCGCCCATACTACTTCAAATACTCCGGCTATAAAACGATATATCCAGTTCATCGCTCTATCATGAATACGCCACCAACACAGCTCTTTCATGCCCTTTTTTGCTTTTATACACAGGAAGACCGGGGCTGGGCCCAGCCAACTCCCGGTCATACCCGCAGATTGTTTTTTACAGAGCGCATTACAAAACATGATCCAGAAAATATGGTAGCTGCTTTTTCCACCAATCCCAGTCGTGATTGACGTCATGCCCCCAAAAATCTATCCAGGCCGGTATGTTTTTACTTTCCAGTACTTCTTTGATTTTTAGCGTCTCCGCCACCATCAGATCTTCATAGTCGCCCTGCCCACAGCAGATAACTATCCGGCTTTCGCGATAAGACTCAAGAGCCCGAGGGTCGTCAAGATTGGACAGATAGTCGGCAACTGAATTGAAATAAACATCTCTGTCCATATAATCCCCCAAAAACGGCTGGGTACTATACATCCCACTCAAGGCGATCAGCGCGTCGCCCAAAGCCGGAAAACGAAAAAAGAAATTTGCGGCATGTGCCGCTCCCATGCTTACCCCGGAAAAGAGCAGTTTTTTGGGGGCCCGGACGCCCTCTTCTTTTTTGGGCAAGCTATGGATAAATGGCAGCATCTCATTTAATATGTATTTTACGTACAGTTCATGGTATACTATGCGCTCTCTAGGGTGCTTGTCCTCCGCCGACCAGGTTTCTTCATCTACACTGTCCACGCACACTACCTGCAACCGGCCGCTGTCGATAAACTCCTTGCATGCTTCCAAAAGGCCAAAATCTTCGTATTGGTAAAACCGCCCGTTTTGTGACGGGAAAAACAGGGCGGGTTTACCGCCCTGTCCGTATACTTTAAATTCCATGTCCCGCTGGAGGTTTTTGCTATATTCCTTGAAATACTTTGTATGCATGTGACGTCTCCTCAAAAACGTTACGTTGATGTGTGTTTCCTGCCGTAGAGGCAGACGTGCTCGATCGGTCTAAAAGCGCGCGGTTTGGCAAATACTTCCGCCATGACCATGCCGTAAGCCATCTGATTTTTGCCTATCCTGCCACGCCAGGGGTTTTCCCAGCGTTGCGGCGCTATTTCCGGTTCAGCGGAGGATGCGTCTAAACTATACTCCACCTGCCCCAGGTCAAACCCCTGTATATAGGCGGGACGCGGCTCTAAGGCAGGCGGCCTTTCATACTGCGCCGACGTCTCCTCTTCGTAATATTCGCCGTCTGCCTGGCTTTGCGCCGGGTCTTCGCTTTTACCGAAGACGTTTTCCAGCCATTCTTTGAGTTTACGCTCTTCTTCGGCAATATCACGCGGAGGTGTGTTTTGGGGAGCCCTGTCTTGCTCTGCCTGCGGGCGCTTTTTGTTGTCGCGTTTGCTGAACATTGGAAATATGAACATGACCAGCAGCCATATCCCCATTACGATTAATTCAGCTGTATCCATAGCTATTTACCGCTATCGAGAGGATTGGAGTGTTGTTCGTCCGGCCCGGCCGTAGCGATAGTTTTCCTCATATCTGTATCGGCAATTATGTTGTTCATGTTGTAGTAGTCCATCACGCCAAGCTTTCCTTCGCGCAAAGCGCTGGCCAGAGCCAGGGGTACTGTAGCCTCGGCTTCCACAACTTTCGCTTTCATTTCCTGCGTATAAGCCTTCATTTCTTGTTCTTTGGCAACCGCCATGGCGCGGCGCTCTTCGGCTTTGGCCTGGGCGATGCGCTTGTCGGCTTCCGCCTGTTCGGTCGTCAGTTGGGCGCCAATATTGCGTCCCACATCAACGTCAGCTATATCGATGGAGAGTATTTCAAAAGCCGTACTGGCGTCAAGTCCTTTTTCCAACACGGTACGCGAGATATGATCCGGGTTTTCCAGCACTTCCATGTGCGCGTTTTTGGAGCCGACGCTAGTAACTATACCTTCACCGACACGCGCTATTATGGTAGCCTCGCCTGCGCCGCCGACCAGCCGGTCAATATTGGCGCGTACGGTAACTCGCGCTTTTACCTTGAGTTCTATACCATTTTTGGCAACCGCCGAAATAGCCGGCGTTTCGATGACTTTTGGGTTTACGCTCATTTGCACCGCCTCAAGCACGTTGCGGCCTGCCAAATCGATAGCGCAGGCCCGTTGCAGTGTCAGCGGTATCTGTGCCCGTTGCGCGGCGATCAGAGCATCGATGACCCTGTCCACATTACCGCCAGCCAGGTAATGCGCTTCCAGTTGGTCGGTGTTCACGTCCTCGAGCCCTGCCTTATTGGCTTTTATCAGAGGCAATACTATCTGGTTGGGGTTGACGCGCCTGAGGCGCATACCTACCAGGTTGAAAATGCCAACGCTCGCGCCGGCTGCAAGGGCCGATATCCAGAGGCCCAGAGGCACAAAATGCAAAAAGAGAAATAT